>CACEAZ010000006.1 GCA_902557655.1 uncultured Bacteroidota bacterium | reverse complement strand
AAAAGTAATTAAAATCGAGTCAATAGACCCAAAAGATTTTTTTGGTCCTCAGAATAAAAACATTAAACTTTTAAAAACCAATTTTCCTGATTTAAAAATTGTAGCAAGGGGAAATCAGATCAAAGCATTTGGTAAATCTGATGATCTATCTGAGCTTGAATTGAGAATTAATAAGATTATCAGTTATTTTTTAAAGTATAATATTTTATCTGATAGCGAGATAGAAACCTTGTTGACAAGAAGTGAAAAGGAGCTTGAAACATCTGCACTAAGCCATAAGCCCATTCTTCACGGAGTAAGTGGAAGAATAATAAAAGCTAGATCTTTAAATCAAAGAAAAATCATTGATAGTGTTACAGAAAATGATATGGTCTTTGCAATAGGCCCAGCAGGAACAGGAAAAACATATACTGGAATTGCATTGGCTGTAAAAGCATTAAAAAATAAAAATGTTAAGAAAATTATTTTAACTCGTCCAGCTATAGAAGCGGGTGAAAACTTAGGCTTTTTACCGGGGGACTTAAAAGAAAAACTTGACCCTTACATGCAACCACTTTATGATTCATTAAAAGATATGATTCCTGCTGAAAAATTAAAAAAATATTTAGAGGATGAAGTTATTCAAATTGCTCCCTTAGCATTTATGAGAGGTAGAACATTGGATAATGCTTTTGTAATTTTGGATGAAGGTCAAAACACAACTCATTCCCAAATGAAAATGTTTTTAACGAGAATGGGTAAAAACGCAAAATTCATTATCACAGGTGATCCTGGACAAGTTGATTTACCAAGAAATTCAATTTCTGGCCTAAAAGAGGCTATCTTAATTTTAAGTAATACTCCAGGTGTTGGAATTGTACGATTAGATGAGTCTGATGTAATCAGAAATAAATTAGTCAAAAAGGTAGTAAATGCCTACAGAAATTATTCAAAACAATAACTAACCATGTTAAACACATTAATAAAATCTGATTTTATTTTTCCAAAGCAGAATAATGTTTACAAAGGTAAAGTAAGGGATGTTTATTATTTTGAAGATAATCTTGTCGTTATGGTTGCTTCAGATAGAATTTCAGCTTTTGACGTGGTTATGCCAAGAGGAATTCCATACAAGGGTCAGATATTGAATCAGATAGCTGTTAAAATGATGAATGAAACAAATGATATCGTTCCAAATTGGTTAATTGATAGTCCTGATCCTAATGTCTCTATTGGACATCTTTGTAAGCCATTTAAAATCGAAATGGTAATTAGAGGTTATTTGTCTGGCCATGCTTCAAGAGAATATAAAAAAGGAAATAGAATTATATGTGGTGTGTCCATGCCTGAAGAAATGAATGAAAATGATAAGTTTCCTGAACCGATTATTACTCCAGCAACCAAAGCTGAGTTTGGTAATCATGACGAGGATATTAGCAAAAAAGAAATAATAAACAGGGGGTTGGTATCTAAAGATGATTATGAAATTTTAGAGAATTATACCAAATTATTATTTGAAAGAGGTTCGCAATTAGCAAATGACAGGGGACTTATACTTGTTGATACAAAATATGAATTTGGTAAAACAATTGATGGTAAAATTGTTTTAATAGACGAGATTCATACGCCTGATTCTTCTAGATATTTTTATAAAGAAGGATACTTGGAAAGACAATTAAAGAGAGAGCCTCAAAAACAATTATCTAAAGAATTTGTAAGGCAATGGTTAATTTCAAATAATTTTCAAGGATTAGAAGGGCAAAAAGTTCCAGAAATGTCAGATGAATACATAATTACTGTTTCAGAAAGATATATTGAATTATTTGAAAATATTACATCAGAATCATTCGTTAAATCTGAAACAATGAACATTTCTGAAAGGGTTTTTAAAAACACAGAGAACTATTTAAATAGTTATTTTGGGTCTTGATAAATTAATTTCAGAAATCTCATCTTTTGTATGGGGATATCCGTTATTAATAATACTTATTGGTGGGGGTTTATATTTGCTGTTCATTTCAAAATTTATTCCTTTTAAGTATTTTTTACATTCTATTGACATTGTTAGAGGTAAATATGGTGATAAAACCTCTGATGGTGAAATAAGTCATTTTCAAGCTTTAACTACTGCGCTTTCTGCCACAGTTGGAATGGGTAATATTGCAGGAGTAGCTGTAGCAATCTCGATTGGTGGTCCTGGAGCAATATTTTGGATGTGGATTAGTGGAATAATTGGAATGTCAACCAAATTTTTTACATCATCATTAGCTGTTATGTATAGAGGTGTTGATTCTGTTGGGAATAAACAAGGCGGCCCAATGTATTTTATAGTTAATGGATTAGGAAATAGATGGAAACCTCTAGCTATTTTTTTTAGTTTTTGTGGAATGGTAGGTGCTTTACCAGTGTTTAATGTAAATCAACTTACTCAAGCAATTAATGATATAGTGTTAATTCCAAACGGAGTTGCCATTACAAGCATGTCTAATGTTATTATTGGTTTATCTCTTATAATTATCACATCAATTGTGATTTTAGGAGGATTAAAAAGGATAAGCGGTGTTGCATCTAAGCTTGTCCCGTTTATGGTTGGTGTTTACATGTTAACTGTTCTTGTTATTATTATAATTAATGCTGATAAGTTGCCCTATTATATACACTTAATATTCTATGATGCATTTCATGCAGACTATTATAGTGGTGATTCTGCCTTTGGAGGAGTTTTAGGGGCTTTAATAATTCTAGGAATTAGAAGAGGTGCCTTTTCAAATGAAGCTGGAATTGGTATGGCACCAATGGCTCATGGCGCTGCAAAAACAAATAATCCAATTAAAGAAGGTTTTGTAGCCATGCTTGGTCCAGCCATTGACACCTTAGTTGTCTGTACAATGACTGCAATGGCAATTTTGGTGACAGATGTATGGAAAACCGATGCTAACGGAGTATCATTAACAGCTTCAGCATTTGAATCTTCATTTCCTATTTTTGGAAATTATATTTTATTGGTTTGTGTACTGATTTTTAGTATATCCTCTTTGTTTTCATATTCGTATTATGGAACAAAATGTCTTTCTTTTTTAATGGGTGATGAAAACAAAAAAAAATATAACTACATTTATATTATCAGCATAATGGTTGGAGCAACAACTTCTTTATCAATGATGATAAATCTTATTGATACATTTTTTGCTTTAATGGCTATACCTACAATGATTGCAACTTTGCTTTTAGCACCAAAAGTTGTCGCGAAGTTAAAAGAATATGAAATCAAAAAATAAAGAAAATATTTATTGGAAAACAAACATCAAATATGTAAGCATACTACTGTTTTTTTGGTTTGTTTTTTCTTTTTTATTTGGAATTGTATTTAAAGACTTTTTAAATCAATTTTCCATTGCTGGTTTTAAGTTAGGATTTTGGTTTGCCCAACAAGGGTCTATTTATGTTTTTGTAATACTAATATTTATTTACGTCAAATTAATGAATGACTTAGATAAAAAACATGGTTTTAACAGATAAGAGATGGGTATACAGTCATGGACTTATATTATAGTGGGAATTACTTTTGCAGTATATATAGGGATTGCTATTTGGTCAAGGGTAAAATCCACAAAAGAATTCTATGTTGCTGGAGGAGGAGTTGGTGCTTGGGCTAACGGAATGGCAACTGCTGCTGATTGGATGAGTGCCGCTTCTTTCATTTCAATGGCTGGAATAATTTCATTTGCTGGATACGATGGAGCAGTATATTTAATGGGTTGGACAGGTGGATATGTATTATTAGCTCTGCTTCTAGCTCCATATTTAAGAAAATTTGGAAAGTTTACTGTTCCAGATTTTATAGGAGATAGATACTATTCAAACAATGCTCGGTTAGTTGCTGTTTTTTGTGCTCTACTAGTTTCATTCACATATGTTGCAGGTCAAATGAGAGGTGTTGGTATAGTTTTTTCCAGATTTCTGGAAGTAGATATTAATACCGGAGTAATTATAGGCATGTTAATAGTGCTATTCTATGCTGTTTTAGGTGGAATGAAAGGGATTACATATACACAAGTTGCTCAGTACTGTGTATTAATTTTTGCATTTATGGTTCCTGCTATTTTTATTTCCATTCAAATGACTGGAAATCCGATTCCTCAGCTAGGTTTTGGTGATCAGTTAAACGATGGTTCTTCGGTTTATTTGTTAGAGAAATTAGATAACCTGAATGTAGAATTAGGTTTTAATGAATATACAGAAAATACAAAATCATTGGTTGATATTTTTGCGATTACTCTTGCTTTGATGGTTGGTACGGCTGGATTGCCCCATGTTATAGTTAGATTTTTTACGGTAAAAAAGGTTTCTGATGCAAGAAAATCAGCAGGTATTGCGTTAATGTTAATCGCAATACTTTATACAACCGCACCCGCTGTTGCTGCATTTGCAAGAACAAATCTTTTAGAAACAATTTCAAATAAACCTTACGTAGAAGTTCCTCAGTGGTTCAAAAAATGGGAAGACACAGGGTTAATTAGATTTGATGATATTAATAATGACGGCCTTATAAACTATGTTAATAACGAGAAAAATGAATTGTATGTAGATAGGGATATCATGGTATTAGCAAATCCTGAAATAGCAAATCTACCAAATTGGGTTATTGCATTAGTAGCTGCCGGAGGTTTAGCAGCTGCTTTATCGACTGCAGCTGGTTTGTTATTAGTAATTTCTGCATCTGTTTCCCATGATTTAATTAAAAGGGTAATCTATCCAGAAATTAGCGAAAAAGGGGAGTTGGTAGCCGCAAGAATTTCGGCATTTTTTGCTGTTTGCGTTGCTGGGTATTTTGGTATTAATCCTCCTGGATTTGTTGCTGCAGTTGTTGCATTAGCATTTGGTTTAGCAGCATCATCTTTTTTTCCTGCAATTGTTATGGGTATTTTTTATAAAAGAATGAATAAGGAGGGGGCAATTGCTGGAATGTTAGTTGGAATAAGTTTGATGTTATTTTATATGCTAAAGTTTAAGTTTGATTTTTTTGGAGGTGGCGATTCAAGTGATTATTGGTTTGGAATTTCACCTGAGGGATTTGGAACTATTGCAATGGCTGCAAACTTTATTGTTTCTATAGTTGTAATGAATTTCACCACACCCACCCCTGATCGAATCAAAGAAATTGTTGATAATATAAGAATACCAGAAAATGAATAATTATTTAATTAATAATAAAAACAAGTATAATTCTGCATATAATGAGTCGCTAAATAATCCTGAAAAATTCTGGAATGATATTGCTTCAGAAAACTTTTTATGGTACGATAAATGGTCTTCTGTGGTAGAATGGGATTTTCATAAAGCTAAAATCAACTGGTTTACTAATGCAAAATTAAATATAACAGTCAATTGTATAGATAGACATGTTAAAACACATCCTGATAAAATTGCTATTTTATTTGAGCCAAATAATGTAAACGAAAAACCTAAATCATTCACTTATTCAGAACTTTTAGTAGAAGTCAGTAAAATGGCAAACGTTTTAAAGTCTTTGGGAGTAAAAAAAGGTGATCGTGTGTGTATTTATCTACCAATGATTCCTGAATTAGCTTTTTCAGTTTTGGCTTGCGCTAGAATAGGAGCTATACACTCAGTTGTTTTTGCTGGTTTTTCGTCTGATGCATTAGCAACAAGGATTAATGATTGTAATAGTTCTCTGACTATAACATCAGATGGTTCTTTTAGAGGTTCTAAAACTTTGAATTTGAAAAATATTGTAGACGATGCATTGCTAAAATGTAATGACGAACAAAAGGTATTAGTTGTTAAACGTACGTTGGAGCCTATTAAAATGATTTCAAAAAGAGATATTTTTCTTGATGACATTATTTCTGATGTTGATGATTACTGTAAGCCTGAGATTATGGATGCTGAAGATCCATTATTTATATTATACACATCTGGTTCAACAGGAAAACCAAAAGGAATGGTTCATACAACCGCTGGATATATGGTTTACACATCATATACTTTTAAAAATATTTTTCAATATTCTGATAATGATGTTTATTGGTGTACGGCTGATATAGGTTGGATAACAGGCCATAGTTATATTTTATACGGCCCGTTAAGTAATGGTGCTACTACATTGATGTTTGAAGGAGTTCCAAGCTATCCTGATTTCAGTAGATTTTGGGCTATTGTAGAAAAATATAAGGTTACACAATTTTACACGGCTCCAACAGCAATCAGGGCTCTTGCTAAGCAAGGAGTTAAATTTGTTCAAGGAATTGATCTTTCCTCCTTAAAAGTTTTGGGTACCGTTGGTGAGCCTATTAACGAGGAGGCATGGAATTGGTATAATACAAATATTGGAAAAAACAACTGTCCAATTGTTGATACCTGGTGGCAAACAGAGACAGGTGGAATATTAATTTCATCTATTCCAAATGTTATCCCAGATAAACCAACGTTTGCAACAAAACCATTCTTAGGTGTTCAACCTATGCTAGTTGATGATAATGGAAATGAATTAAAAGATAATAACATTGTAGGTAAGTTATGTATCAATTTCCCATGGCCTTCTATAGCTAGAACTATTTGGGGTAATCATGAAAGATACATTAACACTTATTTTTCAACCTTTAAAGGAAAGTATTTCACGGGTGATGGTGCCTATAGAGATGAATATGGTAATTATAGAATTACAGGAAGAGTTGATGATGTAGTAATTGTTTCTGGGCACAATCTTGGAACTGCTCCGATTGAAGATGCTATAAATGAACATCCCAATATTGCAGAATCTGCTATTGTTGGTTTTCCTCACGAAATAAAGGGTAATGCTTTATATGGATTTATAACATTAAAGGATTCGTCTATTGATAACAATTCTATAAAATCTGATATAAATAAAATTATTTCTAATAAAATAGGGCCCATTGCAAAACTAGATAAGATTCAAATAACTGCAGGTCTTCCAAAAACAAGGTCAGGAAAAATTATGAGAAGGATATTAAGAAAGATTGCTTCTGGAGATTTTAATAATCTAGGTGATATAAGTACATTATTGAACCCTGAAGTAGTAAATAAAATTATAAATAATTCTTTGTAGTTCTTTTTTTTATTTCACTGATTACATCTAAATAATAATCTTTATTTTTTCCGATAAAATAGTTTTTTAAACCCTTACAGATTAATGATTCCATTTCTTTAATTGGAATTAATTTTAATTCTTCAACTTCATCATTTTTAAAACCTATATTAATTAATTCTTTTTTGATTTCTAACACATAAGTATGATGAAACTCATTATCTGTTATTTTATCATGAATAGATTTACTATGATATACTCCTAGTTTGTATAATTTAAAACTTTCTATATTAATCCCAGTTTCTTCTAATGTCTCTCTTATGACAGCGTCATTATATGTTTCACCAAAATGAATATGTCCAGCAACAGAAACATCCCACACCCCTGGATTCAGTATTTTATTTAAGGACCTTTTTTGAATTAAAACTTCTCCTCTAATTGTGTATATCCAGAGATGAACAGTAGAATGGTGAAGTCCGTTTTTATGTACAACCGATTTTAAGGCTTTTTCCCCTGTTTTTTGACCATTGAAATCATATATCTCAATAAACTCATTTTCAAAACTTTTAGATGTCATCTATTTAAAATAGCTAAAGTCTTCTCCTGATTTTATGTTTAAAATTGTGTTGTATATTAATTTAATTACGTTTTCAACATCATTTCTATGTACCATTTCAACAGTTGTATGCATGTATCTAAGTGGAAGTGAAATTAGTGCCGAAGGAACTCCTCCGTTACTGTATGCAAAAGCATCTGTGTCAGTTCCCGTGTATCTACTTGATGCTGCTCTTTGGAAAGGTATTTTATTTTTCTTGGCAGTATCTAAAATCAGATCTCTTAGTTTTTGTTGTACTGCAGGAGCATATGTTACCACAGGTCCTTTGTTTAATTCACAATAACCTTGTTTTTTTTGATTAATCATTGGGGTAGTAGTATCATGTGTAACGTCTGTGACAATTGCAACATTAGGTTTAATAGTTTGGGTTATCATTTCAGCTCCTCTTAAGCCTACTTCTTCTTGTACTGAATTGGTTACATACAAACCAAAAGGCAGCTTCTTCTTGTTTTCTTTTATTAATCTTGCAACCTCAGCAATCATAAAACCTCCAATACGGTTATCCAGTGCTCTACACACAAAATTTTCTTTATTTAGTACGTGAAAAGGATCAGGATATGTAATTACACAACCAACATGAACACCAAGTTTCTCTACTTCTTTTTTTGTTTTGCACCCCACATCAATAAAAATATTATCAAGCTTAGGAGCTTCTTCTTTGGATGCTAGTCTCGTATGTATTGCTGGCCAACCAAATACGCCTTTAACAATTCCTTTGTCAGTGTGGATATTAACAATTTTACTTGGTGCAATCTGATGATCACTTCCCCCGTTTCTAATAACAGAAATAAGTCCTTTTTCTGAAATATAATTAACATACCAAGATATTTCATCTGAGTGACCTTCAATTACAACCTTATATTTATGGTCAGGATTAATTACAGCTACCGCAGAACCATAGGTATCTGTGATAAATTCATCAGCATAAGGCTTTAAATAATTCATCCATATTTTTTGACCTTCCCATTCATAACCAGTTGGAGAGGGGTTGTTTAAGTACTCCTCTAAAAACTTCATGGATTTCTTATTCAATATGCTTTTATTGCTCATTTTATTAAGTTTATTTTTTTATATATGTAAAAATAATAATGATTTCTTTATTTATTATATATAATTTTATCATTTATTAAATATTTGTTCTCATTTGAAATTATATTTTTTCTTTTTTGGTTTGTTTTTTTTCCATTTGGTTTTCTCTCAAGAACAAACCGATGACCTAATTAATAAAGAATACATAAAAATTACTGGAGATACAATTGTAAAAGGACCAATTGAATTGGGTGAAGTTGTTTTGCTTCCAAAACGTCCTTACAAGAACTCTAATCAGATTAGAAAATATTTAATTCTTAAAAGAAAAACCTTAAAAGTTTATCCTTATGCAGTTATGGCTTCAGATAGATTAAACTCTTTGAATTTGGAATTAAGTGAGATTAAGAGGAAAAGAAAAAAAAAGAGATATACTAAAAAAGTTCAAAAATTTTTAGAAAAAGAATTTACCGAGGAGTTAAGCAAACTAACCCAAACAGAAGGCCAGATTTTAATTAAATTAATTCATAGGCAAACTGGAAGAACCACCTACAACCTTGTGAAAAGTTTAAGAAATGGGATAAAAGCATTTCTTTACAACACAACTGCTAAATTTTTTAATATGAATTTAAAAGAAGAGTTTCTTCCTAATTCCGATTTATCTGATTATTATATTGAAGATATTATTCAAAGATCGATTAGGGATAATATTATTAAATACAGCGAGCCGACTTTCAAATATGACTTGTTTGAGCTTAAAAATATTTGGAATTAAAAACAATAGATAAATAAAAAATATGTCTGAAAATTTTAAAATGATTGCAAAAACCTTTTATGGTTTTGAAGATGTTTTAGCAAGAGAATTGCTTGAACTTGGTGCTCAAAAGATCGAAAAAGGCTTAAGAAATGTTAGTTTTTATGGAGACAAAGGTTTTTTATACAAATCAAATTTATGCCTTCGAACTGCTCTTAGAATATTAAAGCCAATTTTTCACTTCAAGTTTAAGGATATTGAAGATTACTATAAAAACATAAATAATTTCAAATGGGAGGAATTAATAGATGTAGATTCAAGTTTTGTTATAAACTCTGTTGTATTTCATTCAAAAACATTTAACAATTCAAAATATGCATCCTTAAAAGCTAAAGATGCAATTGTAGATAGATTTAGAGATACATTTAAAAAAAGACCTGATGTTAACTCCTCAAATCCTGATTTAAAAATTGAAATTCATGTAAATAGAAATTTATGTTCAATTTCTATTGATAGTTCAGGAGATTCTCTTCATAAAAGGGGGTATAAAAAATACAATTCTCATGCACCTCTAAATGAAGTATTAGCTGCAGGAATAATTTTAATGTCTGGATGGGATAAAAAATCTGATTTATTAGATCCTATGTGTGGTACAGGTACTATTTTAATAGAAGCAGCAATGATCGCTAGGAATATTGCTCCCAATCTTAACCGTTCTTTTTTTGCGTTTGAAAAATGGAAAGATTGGGATGAAGATCTTTTTGAATTAATTGAGAAATCGGTTTTGGGTAAAATAGTTGATTTTGATAATAAGCTATATGGTTTTGATATATCACTTTCTATGATAAAAAAAGCAGAGAAAAACATTGAAATAAGTCAGGTCGATGTTGATATTGAAGTTTTAACAAAGGATTTTTTAAAATCTTCTAAAGAAGATCAAGATGATTTATTTATAATTATCAACCCACCTTATGATAAAAGAATTTCAGCAGATGTAAAGTCCTTATACAAATCAATAGGTGATACTTTAAAGAACAATTATCAATTTTCTGATGTATGGATTATTACAGCCAATTTAGAGGCTATAAAGTCTATTGGGTTAAAAACTTCAAAAAAAATAAAGTTATTTAATTCAAATTTAGAATCTAGACTGCTTAACTATAAAATTTACCCAGGAACAAAAAAGGTAAAAAATTAGATTTTATTTTTTTACTACTGGAATAAGGTAAGAAATTGTGTATCTAAAACCAGCTCCGATACTTGAGCCATCATATGTTCTGTTAAAGCCAGGAATATAAAAATTTGTTATTTCGTTATGCATTTTTTGAGATAATGTAGATTTAAGTTGCAATTCAAAACCTAAAAATAGATTGTTAAAAATCTCTGTTTTTAATCCAAATACTAATTCAAACCAAAATGCACTGAGATCCGGGGAATATATTGGGGTATTGATGTAAGACTCACCCCAAGTGGAGTTATTAATATTGTAAATTGTATAATTATTTATCGTTTGATTAAATGAACTAAAACCAACATTTATTCCAGAATATGTTAGGTTTTGCGTACCAGCAATAATTTTATTAAGTCTAAATTTTGTTCCAAATTTTATATAATTCCCTTTTGATGTCGATCTAATATACTCATGATTAGTATTTTTTTCCTCATTTCCAATTTCTGCAGAAATGTATAATTGTTTTTTTATTCTGATATCTGCATTTATTGAAAGGCCTTTATAATCCTTATTACTAGCTGATCTTATAATTTTTTGTATGTCCAAACCAGCTCTTAATCCGTATTTGTTTAATGTATCATTTTTCTGCTTATTCTCAGATGAAAAGCCATATAAGGTTGTAAACATTATCAATAGACTAGTGTAGAATCTTAACATGAGATTGATTTTCGTTAGTTATTGAGTCGTTTAAAATGATGATTTCTGAAATCCAATTTGTTGGACCTGGAATAGCCGTAGGGTCATATGGAAGGGCAATAGATAAATTGTAATTATTTATAAAGCCACATGCTCTTGAAACAAATATTTCGTTAATCTCATAGTCAAAATAAACGTGATTTGGAAGACCGCTTGGAATTACGGGTATATCTTCTGAGAAATCTTTGCAAAACTTAAAATTTGTTACGGATTCGTCATCTCTAAGTGGAATGGCTATAGAATCTGTATTTACTCCGTTAATTCCTTCAATAATATTTAATTCTCCGTTATTAACTGTGTAAATACCAAGACTTTCAATATTTTTTTTTGATTCTGGATTTTCTACATCATAAAAAGTAATTATTAACCTAGGAGTTGTTGGAGTAGACTCAGGACATATATCATCACTTTCACAATAAAGTAAAGTTAGAAAGAGAGGGATTATCCAAAAAATCCTGTTCATATTTAAATTTTTTCTAAAAGTACAACATTTTCGACATGGTAGGTTTGAGGAAACATATCAATTGGTTGTGATAATTTTATTTTATAAAATTCTTTAAAGTCGATTAAATCTCTAGCTTGCGTAGAACTATTGCAACTCACATAAATTATCTTCTTTGGTTTTAACGATATTACAGAACTTATAACCTGTTTTTCAAGTCCATTCCTGGGCGGATCTAGAATTATTACATCAGGTTTATTAGACTCCTTAATTCCGCCAGATAGAATATGTTTAACATCTCCATGGATAAATTTTGTATTGTTTATCTTATTTAACTTAGCGTTGTCTTTTGCAGCTAAAACAGCATCTTTTACAGTCTCAATCCCTATAATTTCTTTTGCAAATTCGGAAAGAAATATCGAGATAGTTCCTGTTCCACAATAAAGATCATATACTGTTTCATTCCCCTCTAAGGAAGCAAACTTTTTAACAACATTATAAAGTTTTTTTGTTTGGTATGAGTTTGTCTGGAAAAAAGATTTTGCAGAAATACTAAATTTTAGATTTCCTATTTTTTCAGAAATAAAATCTATACCGTTATAACACTCAACCTTTAAATCATAGATAGTATCATTTTTCTTACTATTAATAACGTACATTATGGATGTAATTTCAGGGAATTTTTTTTGAATTTCATTTAAAAGTTGATGCGCTTTTTTAGAGTTTTTATAAAACTGAACGAGAATCATTATTTCGTTTAATGTAGTTGTTCTAATCATTAGTGTTCTTAAGTCGCCAGATTGATTTCTTAAATCAAAAAAATCTAATCCAATCTCCAAAGACTTCTCTTTTATAAAATTTCTAATTTTATTAGAAATATTTGTTTGCAAGTAGCACTTATCTATATCTATAACTTTGCTCCACATCCCAGACTTGTGAAAACCAAGAGCATTTTTATTTTCTATAATATTCTTTGAATTTATTTCATCTTCAGTAATCCATCTTGAATTACTAAAGGAAAATTCCATCTTATTTCTATAATAGTACTCTTTATTAGATTTAATTATAGGTAGGGTTTTTTCAGGGATTACTTTAGCAATTCTGGAAAGGTTATTTTTAACCTCATTACTCTTATAAATTAACTGATCTTCATATTTCATGTTTTGCCAACTACACCCTCCACATAATTGAAAATAAGAGCACTTTGGGTTTTCTCTTTTTTTTGAATAAGTATGAAATTTTATAATTTCACCTTCAATATATGATTTCCTCTTTTTTTTGACCTGAATATCAACTATGTCACCAGGTACTCCAAATTTTGTAAAAATAACTTTTTGATTCTCAGACTTAGAAATAGCTTTACCTAATGAGCCAGCATCGTTTAGTTCAACTTTTTCTAGAATAATATTTTTTTTTCTTTTGCGGCCCAATTTTTTATTTGTTAAATATGAAACGAAATATAATTCATAAATTTGGGCTAAAATAAAGTATAAATAACACAAATCATTATGTTGACATCTAAAAATATTATTGAACTTGAATATAGGTATGGGGCGCATAATTATCATCCTTTACCTGTTGTTTTGGAAAAAGGAAGTGGTATTTTTTTATGGGATGTTGAGGGTAAAAAATATTTTGACTTTTTGTCTGCATATTCTGCTGTTAATCAAGGACATTGTCATCCAAAGATTATCTCAGCTCTTGTAAATCAATCTCAAAAGCTTACCCTTACATCTAGAGCTTTTCATAATAATATTCTTGGTCAATATGAGAAATTTATAACCCAATTTTTTGCTTATGATAAGGTTTTGCCTATGAATACTGGAGTAGAAGGAGGTGAAACTGCTGTAAAATTGGCTAGAAAATGGGGTTATGAAGTGAAAAAGATCCCAAAAGATTCTGCAAAAATTGTATTTGTTGAAGGTAATTTCTGGGGTAGAACCTTAGGAGCTATCTCTTCCTCAACAGATCCCTCCAGTACAAATGGATTTGGACCTTTTATGCCTGGTTATGAAATTATTCCATATAATGATTTAGAAGCATTAAAAAATTCTTTAAAAGACCCAAATGTTGCTGCTTTCATGGTTGAGCCAATTCAAGGAGAAGCTGGAGTTGTTGTACCTGATGAAAATTATCTTCTAGACGCCTATAATATGTGTAAAAGCAAAAATGTTTTATTTATTGCTGATGAAGTTCAAACGGGTATTGGAAGGACAGGTAAAATGCTTTGTTGTGATCATCATGGTTTTAAGCCAGATATTCTAATATTAGGAAAGGCTCTGTCTGGTGGAGTTTTTCCGGTTTCGGCTATATTAGCTTCTGATGAAGTTATGTTAACGATTAAACCTGGAGAGCACGGCTCTACGTTTGGAGGTAACCCAGTTGCTTGCCAAGTTGCAATATCTGCTTTAAATGTTATAAAAGAAGAAAAATTAGCCGAAAATGCCCAATTAATGGGGGAGGTTTTTAGAACTAGGCTTCAAGATTTTGCAGATAATAATAATATTGTGACAAAGGTTAGGGGTAAAGGGTTATTGAATGCTATTGTTATTAATGATAAAGAGGGTAGTGATATTGCATGGAATATCTGTTTAAATATGGCTGAAAAAGGTTTATTAGCAAAACCTACCCATGGGAATATTATCAGATTTGCGCCTCCTTTAATTATTAACAGGAAAGAGCTTGATGATTGTATTGATATAATTATATCATCATTAAAGGAATTTGAGGTATAAATTTATAAATTAGCAATACTAACCAAATTGTATGTCGAAAGTATATCTTGATAATGCTGCTACTACAAAAGTAAGGGACGAGGTAATTAATGCTATTACTGAGGTAATTAAAAAAGACTACGGAAACCCTTCATCTACACACAGTTATGGTCGATCATCTAAAGCTATAGTTGAGAATTCTAGAAAAGAGATAGCAGGCCTATTAAACGTTTCTTCATCCGAAATTATTTTTACTTCTGGTGGAACAGAGGGTGATAATATGATCTTAAGGAATTGTGTTAAAAACTTAGGAATTAAGCATATTGTTTCATCTAAAATAGAACACCATGCAGTAACCCATACACTAGATTATCTATCTACTATAGACAATTTGAAAATTAGTTATGTAAAAACCCTTAATAACGGAGATATTGACTACACTGACCTTGAAAACATTTTATCAAATTCTAAGGTAAAAACGCTGGTTAGTTTAATGCATATAAATAATGAACTAGGAAATATTTCTGACATTCAATTAATTTCAAAAATATGCAAAAAATACCATGCCTTATTTCATAGTGATACGGTTCAATCTGTTGGTCATTATGATTTAGATTTTAATGAACTTGGTTTAGACTTCTTTGTAGCTAGTGCCCACAAATTTCATGGTCCTAAGGGAGTAGGTTTTGCATTTGTTAAAAAGAATACCCAATTAGGATCATTTATAACTGGTGGTATGCAGGAAAAAGGTTTTAGGGCAGGAACTGAATCTGTTCATAACATATATGGCATGTCTGAGGCATTAAAAATTTCATTAAATAATTTATCTAAAGAAAAACAATATGTGTCAGAAATTAAGTCATATTTTATTTCTAAAATTTCAAATGAAATTGAAAACATAAAATTTAATGGAAATTCTGCTGATTTATCCAAGTCTACATATACTTTAGTTAATGTTTTATTACCTGTTGATAAAAAAACAGGAGGTTTATTTATGTTTAAATTAGATATGAAAGGCATTGCTTGTTCTAAAGGAAGCGCTTGTCAAAGCGGTAGTGACAACGGATCACATGTTTTAAATGAGATACAAAACAAAGAGGATAATTGTAAAATTTCATTAAGATTTTCATTTAGTATTTACAATACCAAAGATGAAATTGATTACACCGTTAAAGAGATTAAAAATTTAATTGCTTAAAAATCAATATCTAAATTCAGATTAAATATTCTTGGTGTTAGATAATTTGGGATGCTAAATTGTCTTTTGGTGTAAACATCTCTTACCCAAGTATTAGTGATGGAGTTTTGCATGTTAAACATATTGAAAATCTCAAAACCAATAGAAATTTTATCGATTTTATTCATGAAGTTTTGATTACTATTACTAATTGTTTTATTTGAGATTTCATAAGAAATACCCATATCAGCTCTTTTGTAATCAGGCAGTCTGTTTAAATACTCATAAGGATCTGAATAACTAGGCGACCCGCCAGGTAATCCAGTATTATAAATTAGATTTATAAACATTTTAAGTTTAGGTATGTTTGGTACATAATCTTGAAAAAGAACACCAAACTTTAATCTTTGATCAGTTGGTCTAGAGATGAAGCCTCTGTTGTTAATATTTTCCTCTGTTTTTAAATACCCAAAACTAAACCATGACTCTGTACCCTTAACAAACTCTCCATTAATCCTAAAATCCAAACCATATGCATAAGCTTCAGTATTATTAGTGGCTGAATATCTAATTCTAACATTCTCTAGAGTGTATGGGTTTACATTTTCTAAGTCTTTATAATATATTTCGGATGTTAGTTTAAATGATCTATTCCACATATCAAAATTATATTCATTTGACAACACATAATGAGTTGACTTTTGAGCTTCAACATTTGAGTTTAAAGAGCCATCATTTGCTCTTAATTCTTTATAAAATGGCGGCTGGTTATAAATCCCATACTTTAATCTGTATATCATATTTGGATTATTTTTTGGGATTAAACTTATCTGTAGTCTAGGGCTAAAAATTGATTTAAATCGGTTTGAGTTTACCCTCCATGCATGATATCTAAGACCAAGATTATAAAAGATCTTATTGTCACTTAAATAACTTTCATTTTCCCATTGAATATAGGATTGAAATCTATTAATTTTTGTATTAGTTGTTGATCTAATATTTTGAAATGGAACTATAGGGCCTTCGTTGGCATCATAAGGTTGTTCAGATAGATTTATGATGAATGGAGGATCTATTAAATAACCTGCAGAATCAATAACTTCCCATTCAACTATTCTATCATTTATCTTTTCGTCAGAATATTTAAAAGATATATTAAATTCATTTTTTTCTCTGATCAGTTTAATTTTAGATTCTATATTGAATATTTGAGCATTTAAATCATTTCTTGCATGATTAAGTTGACTTCCGACGCCTTGACTAAATTCAATTTCCCCTAAATCTTCACTTCCGATATTATTGTTTACTTCAGCCAAATTATATTGGGCGAGAATATCATAATATTCTTTCTCGTTTGAATTATAATAAGAAGATGTTAAATTTATTGTAGTTAATGGGTTTAACTTATAATCAACAAAAATTGAATTAAAATAACTTATATAATTATCTTTTTCTTCACCTTGATAAAATATAACTAAGGCTAAGGGATCTTCTAATGTACCAAAATTAGTTTGTCTGTTTACGGGTTTAAAATTATATATGTTATTAGAATAATTTAAAATACTTCCAATATTTAATTTTTCATTAATATTAAAATTTAGGTAATTTTGGACATCAAAGAAAGAAGGTCTGAAATTTGAATTAGTTTCCTTTGAATTAACCAGCAAACTATTATTTCTGTACCTTATTCCTAACATATTGGTTATTTTACCATCCTTCATCACATTATCTGAAACAATACTTGCACCAAGTAAGCTAGAATTTAATCTGAGATCATTATTCTTTGGCACCCTATATTTAATATCCAAGACTGATGACATTTTATCTCCGTATTTTGATTCAAAACCACCGGATGAAAAATTTACATTTTCAGTCATTTCAGAATTCACAAAACTTAATCCTTCCTGTTGCCCTGATCTTACCAATAAAGGCCTGTATATTTCGATTCCATTAACGTATATGAGATTTTCATCAAAATTACCTCCTCTAACAGAGTATTGAGAACTCATTTCATTATTTATACTAACACCTGGTAAGGTTTTTAATATATTTTCAATTCCAGGTTGAACTCCTTTGATATTTCTTAATTTTTTAGGTGAGAGGTTTAATATTGATTTTATTCTGGTCCTGGAATTACTATTTATAACAACTTCAGAAATTTGTTCAAATTTTTGACTTAACACAGGGTTGAATTCAAATACTTCTTTATCGTCTAACTGAACTGATATTTTTACTTTTTCAAAGTTTATATGGGTAAATATTACTTCATGTATTTTATCAGAACTTATTTTAAGTTTATAATATCCATTTTCATCACTTACCGAACCAATATTTTCACCAATAGAAATATTTACACTCTGTATAGGTAAATTATTTTCATCTAAAATCAACCCTGTAATAATAGATTCTTGACTATAAACTATGGTTGATAGTAGAAAATAAATTAATGTAAGACAATATTTTATCATTTGATTTCTCTGTAAAAAACTTTATTTAACTCTGAAATATTTCCTGCATTATCTTCGATTTTTATAGATAAATCATTTCTAGTATTTGATGAATTTATATTGTCGTTAAAATCATATGTAAGCAATCCTTTTGAGGGATTATATTCTAATAGAATCCATTGGTCGTTAATCCATCCGTTATATGATTTAATTCCAGAAGATTTATCAGAAATATAAACTTTTAATTTTTTTAAGTCTGACACCCATTGATTGTCTTCTAAATTTAAAATTTTAATTGACGGAGGTATGGTGTCCAATTTAATTTTATAGTCGCCTAAAGTTTTAATTTTTGCGATAATTTTATCATTATCTCTTTTATTTGAAATAAATGAATAATTATTTTCCTTACCAATTTTTGCTACAAACATTCTGTCTTTTATTGATTCATTATAACGTTTTACATCAAATTTAATTGTAATTGGTTTTAGTAAAGGAATAGTATCTTGATCTACATGTAAAATTTCTTCTTTATTGTAAATTTCAATAGCAGTGTTATGATAAAATGTGTTTTTTGAAATATGTATCGATGAATTATTTAAATCAAATTTATAAGTACTATCATTATTAATTTTAACTATATCTTTTAAACCAATTTTTTTACCTTCATCATAACTTTTTTCAATTGCAGTAATCGGGATTAAAACTTCGGTTAAATTATCATTATAATCATACAACTTAATATTATAGATAGAGGTTAAGTCCTCATTTTTAATTTCTATGATTCCATTGCCTAAATCCCTTTTATACATGCTTAAAGGGTTAGAGTCTTCGATGAACAACTTTTGAATTCTAAAGTTTGATTTTTTATAAGTGGAGTAATCAATGAAATTATTTATATGATGCCATTCGTCAAAAGAGAATTTATTAAAATCAATTTCAAATATAATTTTTCCGTTATTTTTTGATATGATTTTTGATAACCCCATTTTATTTTGAGTATTATTCATTTTATCATAACTATTGACACCAAAACTAATAAATCCATTAGTTTTTAAAGTATCAGCTATATATAATGAGGAGTTAATTTTTTTAATTTTTAATTTTGAAAAACCTGATTGATCATATTGAAAAGCACCTTTGTTGTCAATTCTAAAATTTTTATAAAAAACTCCCAATAGAATTGGCGATATAGTGTCATTAACAGAGTATGACTTAAACTTCATGGGGTTTATTGGTCTATCCTTTTCATCTCTTAGCTCATAATGAAGATGAGGTGCAGTGCTTCTGCCGGTATTTCCTGTTAGCCCAATCATTTCTTTACTAGAAATTCTAAACTCATTTTTTTTTGGATACTTTCTAAAAGTATATGATTGATTAGTATATTGAATTTCCTTAACTATCTTTTCAATTCTAGGGGAAAATTTTTGAAGATGTGCATAAACACTAGACTGACCATTATCGTGTTTGATGTATATAGCTTTTCCGTTACCTCCATGTGTAATTTGAAGTCTACTTATGTATCCATCACCAATGGAATAGATTTTAAAGCCTTCAATTCCTTTTGTTTTTATATCGATTCCTGCATGAAAATGATTAGGTCTTAATTCTCCAAAACTACTTGACAAAATAATTGGAATATCAAGAGGGTAGTCACCAGAATTTTGTGACCAAATGTTCAAATTTATTAAAACGGCAATCAGAAATAAACCAACTCTCATTACAAACTAAAATAATATTATTATAGAATTATTAAATGAAAAACTCTGAAAATTTAATTTTGAATGTTAAATTTGCTACATAGTGTTTTGCTATGGATAAAATTAATGCTCTTTTAGCGGATTTAGAAAACAAAATCAAAGAAAATATCTTAGAAATATCAAACCTAAGAAATATGAATGATAAGTTAAGAGCTCAAAATGTAATATTATCCGATGAAAAAGATGACGCCGTGAACAATTTTAAACTACTAGATGAAAGGTTTAAAGCACTGAAAGTAGCTAACACTATCTCGGGCAGTAAAAATAATATTAATGAGACAAGAAATGAGATAAATCTATTAATTAAAGAGATAGATTTATGCATTTCTCAATTATCAGACTAATTTATGAGCAATAAGTTAAAAATTAAACTTTCTGTTGCTAATAGGGTTTATCCTTTGACAATAAGCCCTTCACAAGAAGAAGGTTTAAGGCTGGCAGCTCAACAAATAAATAATTTGATTAAAAAATTTGAACAGAATTATTCTGTTCAGGACAAACAAGATGCATTGGCTATGTGTGCATTGCAAATAGCATCTAGTAAAAAACAAGAAAGTTTAGACGAAAAAAATATTTTAAATGATGTGGAAGTTAAAATTTCTGAATTAATTAAATCTTTTGATCAAACTGACTAGTTTTATATTGTAGTTTAATAAACTGCCTACATTAGTTTTTTTTGTAAACTCAACGCTAATCAATTAAGAAGGGTGAGTTTAGATTGTTAAATCGTGCTGATTTACTCAGATTTTTGATCAGTCTTGTAGCCCTAAACCTGTTAAAATGGAGTTTAAATAAAATGACTTTTGTGGGTTTTTTATTTAATAAATTTTAATATGGATATAACAACAAATGTGATTATTTCATTACTAATAGGTTTTGTGCTGGGTTTGGCATTTTTAAAATTACTTAACAAAAACAAATCTTTAGGGCTAATTAACAAAGCAAAAAAAGATGCTCAACGAATTATTGATGATGCTAATGAAAAAGGAGAGAGTGTCAAAAAGAACAAGATTATTCAAGCAAAGGAAAAATTTTTAGAATTAAAATCTGAACATGAAAAAATCATCTTTTCAAGAGAAGATAAAATTAAGATAGTTGAAAGAGAGATTTCTTTAAAAGAATCAAAGATTGAAACCGTACTTAATAAACAGGAGCTTTTAAATTCTGAACTAGAGCAAAAGTCAAAAAACCTTGATACTAAAATATCTGCTCTGAATAAAAAAGAGGATGAGTTGGAAATAGTTAGAAAAAAGCAAATAAAGCAACTTGAAGTTATCTCTGGCTTAACCGAGTCAGAAGCAAAGGAAAGTATTTTAGAATCATTAAAAAAAGATGCAGAAAACGATGCCCTATTATATGCAAAGGAGAAAATGGAAGAAGCTGAATTATCTGTTAAACAAGATGCTAAAAAAATTATCTTAAATACAATTCAAAGAATTGGGGCAGAAGAAGCAATCGACAATACGGTTTCAGTTTTTAATATTGAATCGGATGATTTAAAAGGAAGAATAATTGGAAGGGAAGGAAGAAATATTAGAGCATTAGAAGCAGCCACTGGAGTAGAAATTATTGTTGATGATACCCCAGAAGCAATTATTCTTTCCTGTTTTGATTCTATTAGAAGAGAAATTGCAAGAATGTCTTTATATAAATTAGTAAAAGATGGAAGAATTCATCCTGCAAGAATCGAAGAAGTTGTTAAAAAAACAAAAAAAGAGATTGATCAAGAAATTATTGATGTTGGTAAAAGAACAGTTATTGATCTCGGTATAAACCGATTACACCCGGAATTAATTAAATATGTGGGAAGAATGAAATACAGATCTTCCTATGGTCAAAATTTATTACAACATTCTAAAGAGGTTGCTAAACTATGTGCAATAATGTCTTCTGAGATGGGTATAGATCCTAAATCAGCTAAAAGAGCAGGTCTACTTCATGATATAGGTAAAGTCCCAAGTATTGAAAAAGATATTGAGACTCCTCATGCTATTTTAGGAATGCAATGGGCCGAAAAATTTGGAGAGACCCCTGATGTTTGTAATGCAATTGGCGCACATCATGATGAAATTGAAATGAACTGTTTGATATCACCAATTGTTCAGGTTTGTGATGCAATGTCAGGAGCTAGACCTGGCGCAAGAAGACAGGTTTTAGATTCATATATAGAGAGATTAAAAAATCTAGAGGAAATTGCATTGGAATTTGATGGTGTTGAAAAAGCTTACGCAATACAGGCCGGAAGAGAACTTAGAGTGATGGTAGAGAGTGATAAAGTAAATGATAATCAGTCATCAGAATTGTCATTTAAGATTTCTCAGAAGATTCAAACTGATATGACTTACCCAGGCCAAGTAAAAGTTACTGTAATAAGGGAAACAAGATCAGTAAATATTGCTAAGTAGTTTTAGATCTTGGATGAAATTTACTCATTACTTTTATCAATGCTTTGTTATCCAGGTGCATGTATATTTCAGTTGTTGTAATACTTTCATGACCCAATAATTGTTGAATTGTTTTTAAATCTGCTCCGTTTTCAAGTAAATGTGTTGCAAATGAATGCCTAAAGGTATGAGGTGAAATATTTTTTTTAATTCCTGAAATTTTAGCAAGATCCTTAATAATTGTAAAAATCATAGCACGTGTTAAAGACTTACCTCTTCGGTTTAAAAATAAAATATCGGAAAATAACGAATCAATTTTTATTTTTTTTCTTGAATTATTAAGATAATTGTTGATATAGATCTTATTTACAGGACTTACAGGCACCAATCTTTGTTTGTTTCCTTTACCAGTTACTTTTATAAAATCTTCGTCAAAAAACAAATCTGAAATTTTCAATCCAATTAGTTCGCTAACTCTCAAACCACAACCATATAATGTTTCAATAATAGCAATATTTCTTTCAGATTCATTTTTATTTTTATCAATGTTTTTAATTAAGATATTTATCTCATTTTCTGAAAGTGTACTTGGTAATTTTCTGCTCAATTTTGGGGACTCAATATTGATTACAGGATTTGATTCAATTAATCCTTCAAATAATAGATAGTCAAAAAAACTTCTAATACCGGATATTACTCTAGATTGAGAATTAGATTTTATTTCTTTTGAAACATTGTATATAAATTCTTTAATTAAATCTGAATTTACGTCAACAGGTTTTATTTCTTCTCCTTTACTATTTAAAAAAGTACTTAACTTTTTTAAATCATTTTCATAACTTAAAACAGAGTTGTTGCTTAAACCTCTTTCGATTCTTAAATAATCTTTAAAATCATTAATTGAATCTTTCCAGTTCATATTGTATTAATATATTCTAATTTTAATAAATTTACGAAATGAAAAATATTATCATCATAAACGGACCAAATTTAAATCTTTTAGGGAAAAGAGAAACCAGTATTTATGGCGACGTATCTTTCGAAAACTATCTTGTTGAGCTTAAAAAGTCATATCCTGCTTTTCAAATTGATTACTATCAATCCAATATTGAAGGTGAAATAATTGATAAGTTACAGGAAGTTGGCTTTTCATATTCGGGCATAATTTTAAATGCAGCGGCTTACACACATACATCTGTTGGAATTGCAGATGCAATATCTGCAATTGAAACCCCAGTGATTGAGGTTCATATCTCCAATATTTACTCCAGGGAAGAAATAAGACATAAGTCTCTAATTTCTAAGAATGTTCAGGGGGTTATTTGTGGTTTTGGACTTAAATCTTATGATTTAGCAATTCAATCATTCACTAAAGATGAATAACCTCATCATATGCATCTGCAACAGCTTCCATTACAGCCTCTGACATTGTCGGATGTGGATGAATAGCTTTTAAGACTTCCGTTCCTGTTGTTTCAAGTTTTCTACCCAATACTGCTTCAGCTATCATATCTGTAACACCAGATCCAATCATATGACATCCAAGCCATTCACCGTATTTTTCGTCAAATATTACCTTGACAAATCCTTCTTTTGTCCCTGAAGCGCTAGCTTTACCAGAAGCAGAAAACGGAAATTTTCCAACTTTAATTTTATAACCTTTTTCAATTGCTTGTTTCTCGGTTAATCCAACACTTGATATTTCAGGACTGCAATAAGTACATCCAGGGATATTTCCATAATCAATAGGAGTAACATTATGACCAGCAATTTTTTCAACACATAGTATTCCTTCAGCAGAAGCAACATGAGCCAAAGCTGGACCTGCTACTACATCGCCAATCGCATAGTATCCAGGTATATTAGTAGAATAATATTTATCAACTAGGATTTTATCCTTATCTGTTGCAATCCCAACTTCTTCTAATCCAATATTTTCTATGTTAGATTTAATTCCAACTGCTGAAAGGAGAATTTCAGATTCAATCTTTATTTCTTCTCCATTATTTTTAACCAGTGCGATCACTTTATTTTTGGTTTTCTCAACAGACATTACTTCAGATGATGTCATAATTTTTATACCCTTCTTTTTGAATGATTTTTCTAATTCTTTTGAAATATCACTGTCTTCTAAAGGGACAATATTTGGCAAGTATTCAACAACAGTTACATCAGTACCTAAACTGTTATAGAAATATGCAAATTCAATTCCAATTGCACCAGAGCCAACAATTGTAATGCTCTTTGGTTGTTTTTCTAAAGTCATTGCTTCACGATAACCGATAATTTGTTTTCCATCCTGCTCAATCGAGGGTAGGACCCTAGATCTTGCACCAGTTGCTATAATTATATGTTTAGCAGTATATTCATTGCCATCCACCGAAACGATATTGTTTTTTTTCACTTTGCCAAATCCTTTAAGTACATCAATTTTATTTTTCTTCATTAAAAAAGTAACACCTTTACTCATTCCAGATGCGACATTTCTGCTTCTTCCAATAATTTTTTTAAAATCTTGAGTTACATTGTCAGCGGATAACCCATAATCATCAGCGTGATTTAAGTATTCAAATACCTGTGCTGATTTTAATAAAGCTTTTGTAGGAATACAGCCCCAATTCAAACAAACACCACCTAAACTTTCTTTTTCTACAACTGCAGTTTTTAAGCCTAATTGAGAAGCTCTAATTGCAGTAACATATCCCCCCGGACCACTTCCTAAAACTATTACATCATAATTACTCATATATTATTTTTTATTTGGGTTTTTATTAAAATCTATACTGATTGAATTTACACAATACCTTTTACCTGTATCCGTGGGTCCATCATCAAAAACATGACCTAAATGACCGTCACATCTAACACATACAATTTCTGTTCTTACCATGTTATGAGAAAAATCATCAACATATTTCACAGCACCCTCTATTGCATCGTCAAAACTTGGCCAACCACAATCAGATTCAAATTTTTGATCACTTTCAAATAATGGAGTATTGCAGCCATTACAATTATAAACACCATTTTCAAAATGAAGGTTGTATTTTCCTGTATGCGGGTATTCTGTCCCTTTATTTCTTAAAATATGAAATTCTTCTTCGCTTAGAATTTCTTTCCATTCCTTATCAGATTTAATTATTTTTTTTTCACTCATTATTTTGTCTTTTGAATATGATTTATTTTGAGATATAAGTTTAGTTGTAGCTGTAAAAAGTAAAATAAATGACAGTAAGTAATTTTTCATCATAATTAAGTTAAATAAATGATTAAAATATTATTATATTAATAACTCTTTATAACACTGCAAATTTATTTTAATTAAATGAGACTTTATAAAAAAGGAGATAAAAAATTATTAAATGCTTGGGCCTTTTATGACTGGGCAAACTCTGTGTATCCACTTGTTATTTCTACAGCAATTTTTCCTATCTACTTCAAAAGTATTACAAAGGGTGAACCTGTTGATTTCCTTTGGCTCAATTCAATTGAAAACGACGCATTTATTGGCTATGTGTCTTCATTTACTTTTATAATTTTAGCAGTAATTTCTCCAATATTATCTGGTATTGCAGATCATACAGGTTATAAAAAATTATTTATGCAGATTTTCTGCTACATCGGAGCAATTTCATGCATTTTACTATACACTTTTGATTTAGATAATTTTGATCTGGGAATGATTTATTATTTCTTCGCAGTTGTGGGTTTTTGGGGTAGCTTGGTTTTTTACAATTCTTATTTACCTGATATTGCAACTGTAGATGAACAAGATATTACTAGTGCAAAGGGATATTCTTTAGGTTATCTTGGGAGTATCATACTTCTAATTTTCTGCCTATTATTAACTCAATTTCCTGATTATTTCAATATTGATGGAAAAACCCAAGCTGTTAAAATTTCATTTGTTTTGGTTGGTATTTGGTGGCTAGTTTTTAGTCAATATTCCTTTTACTATTTACCTGGAAAAAGTTACTATAATATAAAAAAGACAAACTTATACTCGTCCAAAACGTTATTGAGTGGATTTAATCAGTTAATTGATGTTTTAAATCAGTTAAAATCAAATAAAAAACTTAGAATATTTTTGCTCTCATTTTTTATTTTCACCATACCTACTCAAACTATTATTCTGCTGGCAAGTTATTTTGGCGCAGATTTAAATGAAATTAGTTGGTCTAATGAGGAAACTATGCAATCGGGTCTAATAATAGCCATTATAGTTATTCAAATATTGGCAGCTGCAGGTGCTTATCTCGGAGCTAAATTATCTAATCGATTTGGAAACATTAACACGTTAATAGTGATAAATGTTTTGTGGGCTGTAATTTGTTTGTTTGGTTATTTTGTTTCTACACCATTTGAATTCTATTGCGCTGCAGGATTTATAGGTTTAGGGATGGGAGGAATACAATCTCTTTCTAGATCTACATATTCTAAATTGATTGATGAAAAATATTCAACTTCCTACTTTAGTTTTTACGATGTTTCACAAAAACTAAGTATTGTTATCGGAACATCATTATATGCAACTATGGATATATTTACGGGAAGTATAAGGCTTGCTATTTTACTTTTTGCCTTATTATTTATTCCATCAATATATTTACTGTTTAAAATGTCAAAAAGCTAATTATTTTAATGGCATAGTAGTTGAAATATATATATTATAAATGATGATTTTAATTTCTAATTCCAGATAAGATATCACTCATTTTGTAATATTTATTTAATATGTCTAAAAAAAATCTATTTAATATTGACAATTTGTCAGCTCAAGATATCGATGAAAACTCAGAGTTGATTCCTTTAATGACGCCGGAAGATGAAATTGAGATTAGTAAAGAAGAATTACCCTCTACTTTACCTATTTTGTCCCTTAGAAACACAGTTTTATTTCCGGGTGTTGTAATTCCAATAACAGCCTCAAGAGATAAGTCTATTAAACTTATAAAAGACGCTAATAATTTTAATAAATTAATTGGAGTAGTTGCACAAAAAGATGAAAGTGTTGAAGATCCAAAAGTAAATGATATTTATACTATTGGTACAGTTGCAAAGATTTTAAAAGTTCTTCAGATGCCGGACGGTAATACTACAGTTATTATTCAAGGAAAGAAGAGATTTGAGATTGAGAGAGTTATTTCAGATTCCCCCTATATTACATCTAATATAAAGGATTACCCTGAAGAAAATCCAGGAAATACCAACTCAAAGTTTAGTGCTACTATTGACTCTATAAAAGACTTATCACTAGAAATAATTAAAAGAAATCCAAATATTCCATCTGAAGCTTCATTTGCCATTAAAAACATAGAAAGCAAATCGTTCTTAATAAACTTTGTGTCATCTAATTTAAATCTCCCTGTTAAAGAAAAACAAGCTATACTAGAGATAAATGACTTACAAAAAAGAGCTTTAAAAACATTAAAGCATATGAATGTTGAGTTTAAAAAATTAAAAATTAAAAATGACATTCAATCTAAAGTTCAAAATGATTTAAGTCAACAACAAAGAGAATATTTCCTTCATCAGCAAATGAAAACCATTCAAGAAGAACTTGGAGGGGTCAGTCATGATTCTGAAATTGATGAAATGAAAAAGAGAGCTAAAGGAAAAAAGTGGAATAAAGAAATTAAAAATCATTTTGAAAAAGAACTATCAAAGCTTCAGAGAATGAACCCTCAGGTTTCTGAGTATTCTGTTCAAAGAAATTATTTGGATCTATTACTAGATCTTCCCTGGAATGAATTTTCAAAGGATAAGTTTGATTTGATTAAAGCAAACAAAATCTTAGATAGAGATCATTTCGGTCTAGAAGATGTTAAAAAAAGAATTATTGAATATCTAGCGGTATTAAAGTTACGTAAAGACATGAAGTCTCCGATTTTATGCCTTCAAGGACCCCCTGGGGTTGGAAAAACCTCACTTGGTAAATCAATCGCAGAAGCTATCGGAAGAAAGTATGTAAGGATATCACTAGGTGGATTAAGAGATGAAGCGGAGATAAGAGGACATAGAAAAACATACATAGGCGCAATGCCAGGAAGAATTATTCAAAATATAAAGAAGGCAAACACTTCAAATCCTGTGTTTGTTCTTGACGAAATTGATAAATTAACATCTTCAAATGTAGGAGATCCGTCGTCGGCAATGCTAGAAGTTTTGGACCCAGAACAAAATAATGAATTTTATGATAATTATTTAGAAAAGGGTTTCGATCTATCTAAGGTAATGTTTGTAGCTACCTCCAATAATCTTTCTAATATTCAGCCCGCTCTGCTAGATAGAATGGAAATTATAAATGTTAGTGGTTATACAACTGAGGATAAAATTCAAATTGGAAAAAGATTTTTATTACCGAAACAGATAAAAGAACACGGTTTAATTCCAAACCAAATAAAAATTAGCAATAAGGTTATGGAGAAACTAATCGAAGGTTACACAAGAGAATCCGGAGTGAGAGGATTGGAAAAAAATATAGCTAAAATCGTTAGAAATTGCGCTAAAAATATTGCGACTGATGTAAAATACGATCCCAATATAAATTTAGAAGATATGACTACTATACTGGGTCCTTCAAAGCTTCTAAGGGATGAGTATGAGTCTAACGAAATTGCTGGAGTTGTTACAGGATTAGCTTGGACTAGAGTAGGAGGTGACATATTATTTATAGAATCAATTTTAACAGAAGGAAAGGGAAAGTTGTCAATCACTGGTAACCTTGGTAAAGTCATGACGGAATCTGCCAAAATCGCTTTGGAATATATTAAATCATACTCTACTAAATTTAATATAAATTCAGAAATTTTTAACAAATACAATATTCACATTCATGTACCTGAAGGAGCAACCCCCAAAGATGGTCCTAGTGCTGGAATTGCCATGTTAACTTCATTAGTTTCTTTATTTACCCAAAAAAGGATCAAGTCGAGGATGGCAATGACGGGTGAAATTACATTAAGAGGGAAGGTGCTCCCAGTAGGTGGGATTAAAGAAAAAATACTAGCTGCAAAAAGAGCTAAAATTAAAGAGATTATCTTGTGTAAACAGAATGAACCTGATGTAAATGAGATCAATAAAAAATATATTAAAGGGCTAAAATTCCATTATGTTTCAGAAATGAGTGAAGTAATTAGATTAGCGCTGACCAACCAAAAGGTTAAAAATCATAAAAATTTATAATAAATTAGTTTTATTGTAGTTTTGAATTTATGTATTTAAAAAGAACAGTTTTATTAATTTTAATTTTAATTACAGTTTTTTTAGATAATGTCTACAGTCAATCAGCAGGAGAATCTACTTATCAATTTTTAAATATATCAACCTCACCAAGACAATTAGCACTCGGAGGAAAAACGATTACTAATTTTGGCTCTGATGTTACTTCAGGTTTATATAATCCATCGACAATTAACCCTGAAATGGATAATATTTTAAGTGTAAACTATTTCAGCTATTTTTCTGATATTTCTTTCGGTTCACTCTCCTATGCATACACTCTTGATAATAGAGGAAATACAATTCATTTTGGTTTTTCATATATAAATTACGGAGATTTTATGGGATACGATGAGTATGGGAATTTCACCTCAGAATTTACAGGAAATGAATCTGTTCTATCTGTTGGGTATGCAAATAACATAAATAATTTACCCATTCGAATTGGAGCAAATTTAAAATTTATAACCTCAACCTTTGAACAATATAATTCTTACGGTTTGGCTGCTGATTTTGGTCTATTCTATACAGATGAAAATGATATTAATATGTCCTTAGTTTTTAGAAATATTGGTTTTCAAATTAAGGCATATGATGAAGTAAGAGAATCATTACCTTTTGAAGTTAACCTTGGATTTTCTCAAAGACTTGATAATGCACCAATTAAATGGCATTTAACCCTGGAAAATATACAAAAGTGGCCAATTGGCTTATCAAACCCTTCAAGAATAATAACTGATCTAGATGGAAATGTTACGGAAGAGAATATATCGTTCATTAATGAACTATTGAGGCACGCAATCATCGGTGTGGAAATATTCCCAGAATCCATATTTTCGGTTCAGTTAGGATACAGTTTTAGAAGGTCTGAAGAACTTAAAATTCTTGAACAAAGAAACTTTTCCGGAGTATCTTTTGGATTTGGAATGAAATTTAATAAACTTCGTTTCAATTATAGTCATGCAAGATACTCTAGTGCGTCAAATGTTAATTATGTAGGACTTCAAATTGATTTAAACTAATGAAAAAACTAACTATAGCTATTGATGGACATGCATCAACTGGAAAGAGTTCTATTGCTAAGGAATTGGCGGTTTCATTAGGTTATACATATATAAATTCAGGTTCAATGTACAGAGCAGTTACATTATATGCTGTGGAAAATAATTTAATGGATTTAATTGATAATAATATAGATCAGTTTATCAACCTATTAAATAATAACAAAATTCATTTTAAGTTTAATAAAAATTTAATTTCCGAAATATTTTTAAATGATCGAAATATTGAGAATGAAATTAAAAGCTTAAAGGTGTCTCAAAAAGTAAGTGTTGTAGCGGCAATTCCTAAAATTAGAAAGGAAATGGTAAAACTTCAGAGAAATATTGACAGAAATAAGGGCATAGTAATGGATGGTAGAGACATTGGCTCTGTTGTTTTTCCAGATGCTGATCTTAAGCTTTTCTTAACAGCTTCCCCTGAGGTTCGAGCGAAAAGAAGATACAATGAAATGGTTGATTCTGGTGAAAAAGTAGAATTTCATGAAGTATTAGAAAATATAACATATAGAGACAACCTAGACTCCACTAGAAAAGATTCCCCTTTGATTATCCAAAAGGATGCGGTTGTGATAGATAACAGTTTTTTAAGTATTGAAGATCAATTACTTAAAATCTCTTCCTTAATTAAAGAAAAATTAAATAATTAATATTTAACCTAAGGTTTTTATCATAATATTTTTTATTTTCGCGTGCATTTTGTCACCTAATACTGAAGCAAATGCTTAATTTAATGTAAATGCCTTCCAAGGTTTGTGTGTTAAATCAGTAGAAAATTTTGGAATACAAATTTTTTATCATGCCAAAAAAAGCAGAAAAAAAAGAATCTACTTTAGAAACTACAAACGAACAAGTAGATGTGAAAGTTACAAACGAAGAAACTACTGAAATTGTAACTGAAATTCAAGAAGAAACTATATCAACTGAAAAAGCTGAGTCAACTGAAGAAAACGTTGATCTATCAAAATTTGATTGGCACAATTACGAAGAGGGAATTGACCAGGTTGATGATAAGCAAATAAAAGAATTTGAAAAATTAGTTGAAGAAAATTTTGTAGAAACTCTTACTAACAATGTTGTTGAAGGTACTGTTGTTCATATGACAGAAAGAGAAGCTATTATAGATATCAATGCCAAATCGGAAGGAGTCATCTCTCTAAATGAATTTAGATACAACCCAAATTTATCTGTTGGAGATAAGGTTGAAGTTTTAATTGATATTAGAGAAGATGCCACTGGTCAGCTAATTTTATCACATAGAAAAGCAAGAGTTATTAAAGCTTGGGAAAGAGTTAATAATGCTCACGATACTGGAGAAATTGTTAATGGTTTTGTAAAATGTAGAACAAAAGGAGGAATGATTGTTGATGTTTTTGGAATCGAAGCATTCTTACCTGGCTCACAGATTGATGTAAAACCAATTAGAGATTACGATCAGTATGTAAATAAGACAATGGAATTTAAAGTTGTTAAGATTAATCATGAATTTAAAAACGTGGTTGTTTCACATAAAGCCCTTATTGAAGCTGATATCGAGCTCCAGAAAAAAGAAATTATAAAGCAACTTGAAAAAGGTCAAATTTTAGAAGGAGTTGTTAAAAATATAACTTCATATGGTGTGTTTATGGATTTAGGTGGAGTTGATGGGTTGATTCATATTACAGATTTATCATGGTCAAGAATTAATCATCCAAATGAATTAGTCGAGCTGGATGAGCAAATAAAAGTTGTTATTCTTGATTTTGATGAAGATAAATCAAGAATTCAGTTGGGATTAAAACAATTAAGTAAACATCCATGGGAGGCTTTAGCTGACGACGTAAAAGTTGGAGATGTTGTTAAAGGAAAGGTTGTTGTTATTGCTGATTACGGAGCTTTTGTAGAAATTTCTGAAGGAGTAGAAGGTCTTATACATGTGTCAGAAATGTCATGGTCTACTCATTTAAGATCTGCTCAAGACTTCTTTAATGTAGGTGATCAAATTGAGGCAAAAATTTTAACCTTCGACAGAGAAGAGAGAAAAATGTCTCTTGGTGTTAAGCAGTTAACACCCGATCCATGGACTGACATAACCAAAAAATACCCTGTTGATTCAAAACATAAAGGTATAGTTAGAAACTTCACTAACTTTGGTGTGTTTGTTGAACTTGAAGAAGGTGTTGACGGATTAATCTATATTTCTGATCTTTCATGGACAAAGAAAATTAAACACCCTCGAGAATTCTGTAATACTGGAGAGAACATTGAAGTTGTTGTGCTAGAATTAGATGTAGACAACAGGAAGTTAAGTCTAGGACATAAACAGTTATCTGAAAATCCATGGAACAAATACGAATCTGAATTCTCTTTAGATTCTATTCATAACTCAGAAGTTACAGAGATTGTACCTAAAGGTGCTACAGTTCAATTTAATGAGGATGTAATTGCATTTATTCCTTCTAGACATATGATAAAGGATGATGGTAGTAAACTTCAAAAAGGTGAAGTTGTTGACCTAAAAGTTATAGAGTTCAACAAAGACACCAAAAGAGTTGTATTATCCCATACTCAAACCTTCAGAGATGTTGAAGAAATGAATAAGAAAGTAATGACTAAAAAAATGAAGGAGGATAAAGAATCATCTAAAAATACACTTGGAGATGCAAATGAGCAATTGCAGGAACTCAAGAATAAAATGGATGGAAAATAATAATAAAAGCCTTTCAATTGAAAGGCTTTTTTTTTAAATTAAAAGTATTATTAAATACATAATGGGTAAAAGTATACTACTAAACGAAAAACAGTTAGAGATTTCTCTAGATAGACTTGCTTGCCAACTTACCGAAAATCACAGTGATTTTAAAAATACAGTTCTAGTTGGACTACAGCCTAGAGGAGTAGAGTTATGTGATAAAATCGTTAATATTCTAAGTGAAAAATACAATTTACCAAATATCAACTTTGGATACCTTGATATAACTTTTTTTAGAGATGACTTTAGAAGAAGTGAAGATGTTTTAATTCCAAATAAAACCGAATTTAAATTACTAGTTGAGGATAAACACGTTGTATTTATTGATGATGTTTTGTATACAGGAAGAACAATTAGAGCGGCTTTAACCGCCATTGAAACTTTCGGAAGACCAAAAACCATAGAATTATTAGTTTTAGTTGATAGAAGATTCAGCAGGGAGTTACCCATTCAACCAGATTATAAAGGTATTCAGGTAGACGTTTATGAAGATCAAAAAGTGAATGTTGGTTGGAATAATAAAAAATTTGGGAATTATATTTATTTAGAAAATATAGAAAATGGATAGCTTAAGCGTTGATCATTTATTAGGAATTAAATATCTAAATCTAAACGATTTAGAACTCATTTTTAAGACTGCAGATAATTTCAAAGAAGTAATTAATAGGCCAATTAAAAAAGTTCCTTCGTTAAGAGATATTACAATTGCTAATTTATTTTTTGAAAATTCAACAAGAACAAAATTATCATTTGAACTCGCTCAAAAAAGATTATCCGCTGATGTATTAAATTTTTCATCATCTCAATCATCATTAAAAAAGGGTGAATCACTGATTGATACCGTAAATAATATCTTAGCCATGAAAGTCGATATGATTGTGATAAGGCATTCAAATCCAGGTGCACCTCATTTATTATCTAAAAAGGTAAATTCTACAATCATAAATGCTGGTGATGGAGCCCATGAACATCCCACTCAAGCTTTACTTGATTCATACTCAATGAGAGAGAAGTTGGGTGATTTAAAAAATAGAAATATACTTATAGTTGGTGATATTCTTCACAGTAGAGTAGCCTTGTCAAATATTTTTGCACTACAATTACAAGGGGCAAATGTTTCTGTTTGTGGACCTAACACCTTACTTCCTAAATATATTAAAGAATTAGGTGTAAAAGTTGAAAATAATCTTGATAAAGCTCTAGAATGGTGTGACGTTGCAAATATGTTAAGACTTCAAAATGAAAGAATGTCTGAAAGTTACTTTCCGTCGGTTAGAGAATATAAGAGGTATTATGGTCTTACGAAGGAGAGATTAAATAAATTAAACAAGAAAATTATAATAATGCATCCAGGGCCGATTAACAGAGGTGTGGAAATAACTAGCGAAGTAGCAGATTCTGATAATTCTATTATTTTAAATCAAGTAGAGAATGGAGTAGCGATTAGAATGGCAGTTATATATCTATTGGCAAAAAAAAATATAAATCATTGAATTTAACAATACTTGGTTCACAAGGTGCAATCCCAAAGCTTAACCATTTTTCCTCCTCACATGTATTGCAGGTGGGAAATAAAAATATTTTAATTGATTGTTGTGAAGGAGTACAGTTTCAGCTAAGAAGAAATAAAATAAAACTCTCAAATATTGAAATTATATTAATATCACATGCTCATGGAGACCATTTCTTTGGGTTGATGGGCTTGCTAACCACCTTATCGTTACTAAAGAGAGATAAAAAGTTAGAAATATTTTGTCCTGTTTCGGTCTTAAGAATTGTTCAAGCTCATATAAAGCATGCAAAAATGAAATTTAGTTATGAACTAAAATTAAATGGGCTAAAATCAGAAAAATCAATAAGAATATTTGAATGCCCATCATATATCGTTCAAACTATCCCATTAAAACATTCAATTTACACTAACGGTTTTCTGATTAAAGAGCAACCAAAGAAAAGAAAACTTTTAATAGATAAATTAAAGGATAAAAAAATTGATAAAATTTACTATAATAAATTTACAAAAGGTTTGAATGTCATTGACGAAAACGGGAATGAGGTGAGTTATCTTGATGTCACAAAAGAAGGAGATAAATCAAAATCATACGCATATTGTAGTGATACTTCTTTTTGTGAATCTATAATTGATACAATCAAGGGAGTTGATTTATTATATTGTGAAACCACTTTTTTACAAAGACATCAGGATAAGGCCATATCAACATTTCATTCAACTACTAAAGATACTGGAATATTAGCGCAAAAAGCACAAGTAAAAAAATTATTAATTGGTCACTTTTCATCTAGATATGATGATATTCAAGAATTTTTTAATGAAACAAAAGAATTTTTTAATGACGTAATGCTTTCAGAGGAAGGTAAAAAGATAGTTATTTAATAAAATAGGTTATTTATTTTTTAAATTTGAACCATGCAAAGAGATATTAGTAATTTTAGAAAATCATATTCAAAAAACATTATTAATGAAGATTCTGTTCCAGAATCTCCTATGAATTTGTTTGATAATTGGTTTAATGATGCGACTTCTATTAAAGGTGATTTCGAACCAAATGCAATGACATTATCAACAATAGATAACAAAGGGTTCCCTAAAGGAAGAGTTGTATTACTTAAATTCTACTCTGATGAAGGTTTTATTTTTTTTACAAACTACAACAGTGAAAAATCTGTTTCTATTTCTGATAATAATAAAGTTTCTATATCTTTTTTTTGGGAACAATTAGAGAGGCAGGTTATTATTAAAGGTTACGCAGATAAAACATCGAATAAAATTAGTGATGAATATTTTAACTCACGACCAAAAGGGAGTAAGATTGGTGCCCTTGTTTCTTCAAATCAAAGCTCTGTAATTGACTCTAGAGTTATTTTAGAACAAAGATTTAAAAAACTTACTAAAGAATTTTCAAACAAAGAAATCAAGAGACCAGTTAATTGGGGAGGTTTTCTTGTAAAACCCATTGAATATGAATTTTGGCAAGGAGGAGATAATAGATTACATGATAGAATCCGTTACAGTTTAATTGATAAAAAATGGAAAATTGATCGATTAAGCCCATAATTATGAATACTATTAGAAAGCTTGCTGCCATTGATATCGGTTCAAATGCTGTTAGGCTATTAATTTCGAGTGTTATAAAAAGGCCTAATGATATCTTATATAAGAAAATTAGCCTTGTAAGAGTTCCTTTAAGACTTGGAGAAGATGTTTTTTCAAAGGGCAAACTATCAAAGAAAAGTATAAAAAAACTCGGTGAAGCTTTAAAAGCCTTTAAATTACTAATGATTTTACATAAAGTAGATGCTTTTAAGGCAGTAGCAACTTCCGCTATGCGTGAGGCTTTAAATTCATCTAAAATTATTGATGATATTTTTAAAAGTCATGATATTTTAATTGACATAATTTCTGGAAAGGATGAAGCAACTATAATAGCTAATGTTTTTCTTAATTCTAAACTAAACTTTTCAAATCATTACTTATATGTTGATGTGGGAGGAGGTAGTACTGAATTGAATATTATTATTGATGATAAAATTGTTAAATCTAAATCTTTTAAAATTGGAACTGTTAGAGCTTTAAAAAATAATATTGATAAAAATGAATGGGTTTCTTTTGAAAACTGGATAGTTGAAAACACAGTTGGTAAACAAAATATTATTGTTATTGGATCGGGTGGTAATGCAAGTAAAATATTAAAAATATCTAATAAGAAGACGACCGAAATAATAGATTACAATGAGCTTACAGGAATTGAAAATTTAATTAAAAATTTAAATTTTAACCAAAGAGTTGCTGATCTTCAGCTTAACCCTGATAGAGCAGATGTAATTATTCCTGCAATTAAAATTTACTTATTAGCCATGTCAAAATGCAAATCTAAAAGTTTTATTGTCCCGAGAATTGGTTTAGCTGATGGGATTATTAGAAATATAGACACAATTAATGATTATGGTCAATTATTAAATGGATAATTTAAAGGTGTTCTTTAATTCCTCAATCAAAGGATTCTTTTCTTTTAAAAGATTGTATTTGTCTTTATTTGTGTAGGTTAGCTTTTTGTCAATAGTTTTATCAGTAGTCAGTATTAATTCAATTTTAGCTTTTAATCTATTTCTTAAAAACTGAACTAATTGATGTTTTTCTAAATCAATTTCAAGTGCAGAAGTATTATTAGAAACTTTATAATGAATATGATTTTCCTTTAGAGTAGGGGTAGAAATTCGAAGAATAGAGGCGATATTGTATCTACCCTTATCTTCTTGAATCTGTATATATTCATCCCATAATTCTAGAACATCTTCAATTGTAACCAATTTTTCCTCAAAATGATCATCTTGAACTTCAGATTCTGATTCAATTTCTTTATTTTTTTGAATACTTTTTAGAGAAAGAGTTGATGTTTTAAAATTTTCAATTTTAATATTTGCAAGAGGGGTTTTCTTCTTTTGCTTTTGAGCATTATTGCTGTCTTGTAGAAAAACTTGTTCTTGAAAACGAAATGTCGGTATTAGTTTATATTTAAACTTTTTTTTTTCCTCATTATATTCTAATGAGACGATTTTTAGCATTGTTAATTCAATTAAAAGCTTCTGATTTATGCTTTTTTGAAAGTTTATTTCAGCATCATTCAAAATATTCATGTATTCAATTAAATAATTGTAATCAACTTTACTCGAAACATCTAACAGTAACTTAAAATTAGCTTCATCGTAATTCACTAGATTTTGCGATAGTTTATTTTTACAAACTAATACATCTCTGAAAAAAGAGGATAAGCCTGAAATAAAGATATCTCCTGAAATACCATTATCTAGAACACTATTAATTTCAACAATTAAATTAGGAATGTCATTGTTGTTAATGAATTCAAATAATTTGATATATGTTTCAAAATCAACGGTATTCAAGTTCTCACTTACTAATTTGGAAGTCAATTCTTTATTAACCCCAACAACTTTGTCAAATAATTGCAATGCATCTCTCATAGCTCCATCACTTTTATTTGCGATTTGTATGAGAGCATTATCTTCAAACTTTATTTTTTCAAGTTTACATATGTTTTTTAAATGATCTACAATCCCTTCATTTGTTATTCTTTTGAAATTGTAAATTTGACATCTTGATAAAATTGTTGGAATAATTTTATGTTTTTCTGTTGTAGCCAATATAAATACACAATGTGCAGGTGGTTCTTCTAAAGTTTTTAAAAAAGCATTAAAAGCACCAGATGACAGCATATGAACCTCATCAATGATGTAAACTTTAAATTTACCTGTTTGTGGAGGAATTCTGGTTTGTTCAATTAAATTTCGTATTCCTTCAACACCATTGTTTGATGCAGCATCTAGTTCAAAAATATTATAAGAATTATCATCACTAATCTCAAAATTGTTTAGCTCTCTAGCAACTATTCTCGCACAACTTGTTTTACCGACACCTCTTGGACCCGTAAATAATAATGCCTGAGCCAATTTATTGTTTTTTATAGCTTCCCTCAAGGTATTAGTGATTACCTTTTGACCGATTACATCATCAAAGTTTACAGGTCTGTATTTTCTTGCAGAAATTATAAAATTACTCATATGATAAAACCAAATGTCGTTAAATAGATAGATTAATAAATATAGGAAATTGATAAGATTAAATAATCAATAAAATTGCATTATTATGGATTTATATTAACAATTATCTATTTTTGCTAATTGAATCGTCTTGTCGCTATTAATAGAGGAAAGTCCGAACACCATAGTACAACACAGTGGCTAACAGCCATCGGCCGAAAGGTTAGGAAAAGTGCAACAGAAAGAATGTACAGGTAATGCTGTAGTGAAATCGGGTAAACTCTGTGTGGTGAAATGCCATGTAAACCAGCTTTTGAGAATTGTACGTTCAATGTTGGAGGGTAGGCAGCTAGAATATATGAGCAATCATATATCAAGATAAATGACAAGAACTCTTAATGAGTACAGAATTCGGCTTATAGATTCACTTAAAAGCGGGTTTTACCCGCTTTTTTGATTTATAAAACTAAATGAACAATCTCCGTAATTTTTTAAAAACATAAACCCTTGAATTTCCCTAAATGTTTTCTTTTTAAAATGTTCTAACACCAAAATACTTTCTTGATTTCTTAAAATATTTTTTTGAATCTCTTTAATCAATAAAAGATAATCTTGTTCACTAAAATCATATGGTGGATCGGCAAAAACTAAATCAAACTTCTTGGATGTTTTTCTGATGTATTTAAAAACATCATTTAAAATTATTTCAGCACGAATATTAAGAGATTTAGTTGTGCTGTATAGTTGCTTGATGCACTTTTTATTCTTTTCAACAAAAGTGATATTTTTAGAGCCTCTTGAGTAACATTCTAAACCTAATGATCCTGAACCTGAAAATAAATCCAATACATTTGTCGATTCTAAATTGATTAAGTTATTTAAAGTATTAAAAACCCCCTCCTTAGCCATGTCAGTAGTTGGGCGAATGGGTAAGTTTTTAGGAATATTTATTCTTAATCCACCAAATTCTCCTGAAATAATTCTCATTTATAGAGATTTAATAAAATGTTTGAGTTCAGTATTTTATTGTATTGATCATTATCGCTCAACTCAAAATCCAAAATTTCTATATTTTGTATATATGTGTATAAAAGCTCATACAAAGCGGATTCAATTGTTATTTGCCCCATACATGAAACTAATATTTTTTTTGTGTCTAAATTTAGTTCATTTAAACAGTAAAGAAGATAATATAAAACATCCTCGTTATTCGAAAATTCGAAGGAGTTATAAAATATAATCTTACCTTTATTAAAATGAGTAATATCGATATTTTTATCTCCTATATTTAAAAACACTGCATTACTAAAGTTACTGTTAAGTCTCTTCTTAAGTTCTTCAATTAATATTGTAGAGTAGTGATGGTATTCAAAGGAATTAAATTTTTCAAATATGTAATTATTTATATTAACATATGGTACATAAATGTTTTTAATTTCATTATCGATTAGTGAATCATTAGCTGTAAAATCATCAACTTGAATTTTTGCATTAAATTTTAAGAAATTAAGTGAGTTTTTTTCATCAAAAAGGTCTGTTGGAACTAATGTAGAATTTGTATTGTAGTATACCAATTTAACATTTTCCAAAACAGACAATTTTTCCGAAGAATTTTTAAAATACTTTTTGATACTTTTTAATAAAAAGGTGGGTGATTTTTTTTCTAAAAAATTAATCTTATTTAATTCAATTAATTTATTTTCTGAAAACATACAAAATACTAACCAGTTATCATTAATGTGAATGGTAAGCATATTGTTAAAATTAAAATTGGGGTTTATTTGTCTTTAGAGTAGTTTTTTGGCCAATTTCCATTAGTATTAACCTCCTTCATGGATCCAATCTTCAAAAAGGAACCATTAACCCCGTCAACTGATTGAACTTGATTTTCTTTTAGTACAAGATTTATCGCTTGATCATATAATATTACTTTCTTTTTTACTTTAGCTTCAAAAACAGGAATATTAATACCATTTTGATTTAAAAAGCCAGCATTTAAGTCAAATTTTGTATCCTTATCTTCTGAAAATGGAACAAACATCATGTTTTCATACCTATTGTCAAAACCAAATAATGAATCCTTAACTGAAACAAATCCTAAAGTGTCAACAATTACGATGTCTTTATAAGTTTTAACGCCTCCGTATCTTTTAGTCATTTCTTTGTCCAGAACACTAGAATCTCTTCTTTGAGTTATTGTAAAAGAGTCAACTTCAACGAACTTTACAAGACTGTCCCAGTTATTTTGAAATATTCCCTTAACATTTCTGTGAGCTAACTGAGAATCTCTTATATCTTTTAGATTTTTTATTACTAACTGATATCTGTCGTTTTTAATCTGATCAAATTTAATTTCACTATTAATCGATGAAAACAACAAAAAACTAAAAATCAATATAAAAAACCATAATACTCCCAAAACATAGGGTTTGTGTTTATCTTGCATATATGTTCTAATATAAATAACAATTCCTATTGCTATTGGAATAGAAAGAAAAAGAAGAATTTTCATCATCATGGAAATTTTAATTGTAAGATAAGCAAAACTACAATTTTTTTTTATTTGTAAAAATCTATGAGAACAAAAACATTTATATATTTGATATTCAATTATTTTAGGTTAAATGGAGGAATCTCTAAGCTCAATCATTATTAATACTCCCTCCAACACTTTAAACAGTAATCAAGAAAAAGCTGTAAAGGAAATATGTTTGTTTATTTCTAATAAAAAAAATGAATCAATTTTTGTTTTAAGAGGTTATGCTGGAACGGGAAAAACATTTATAATATCGAATGTTGTAAAAAACTTATGGAAAATTAAAAAATCTGTAATATTACTTGCCCCAACAGGAAGATCTGCAAAAGTTCTTTCTGGATATTGTGAAAAGGAAGCATTTACAATTCACAAAGAAATATTTTACGCGAAAAGTAATTTTTCCGGCAACCTTGACTTTTCATTAAAGGTTAATAAACATAAAAACACTTTATTTATTGTTGACGAAGCCTCCATGATTGGAACTAATAGATCTGAGGGGATTGGTCTTTTTTCCCAGTCTCTTTTAGATAATATTATTCAATATGTTTATTCCGGATTTAAGTGTAAGCTTTTGATTGTTGGAGATTCCGCACAATTACCCCCAATAAAATCTAACATTTCATACTCCCTAAATGATGAATACCTTGAAAAAGAGTATGATAAAAAGATAGAATCTGTGGAGCTTACAGATGTAGTAAGACAAGATTTAAATTCCGGGATTCTTTCTTACGCTACATCAATTAGAAATAAAATTGAATCAAATCTATTTGATAATATAAATTTTAAAATCTCAGGATTTAAAGATCTTATTAGAGTAGAGGATGGAGAAGATCTAATGAATTTACTTAATGACTCATATAATTCATTTGGAATAGATGAGACAGCAGTTATAGTAAGATCAAATAAAAGAGCTAATGTCTACAATAAAAACATCAGGGAAATAATTCTAATGAACGAAAATATAATTACCGTTGGAGATCTATTAATGGTAGTAAAAAACAATTATCATTGGTTAAATAATAAAAGGGATTTAGGTTTTATTGCAAATGGAGATATCATTAAAATTGAAGAAATTTACAGTATCAAGAAATTGTATGGATATCGTTTTGCTGAGGTTAAAATAACAATGGTTGACTATCCAAAAATAAAGTCGTTTGAAACAGTATTAATTCTAGATACATTAGATATCAATACCTCTTCTTTAGAATATTCAGAAACCACCAACTTATATCAGGAAATACTCAAAGATTATATGGATATAAAAACAAAATATAAAAGACATTTAAGTGTTAAAAAAAATAAGTACTTTAATGCTTTACAGGTTAAATTTGCATATTCGTTTACATGTCATAAGTCCCAAGGTGGTCAATGGGATTCAATTTTTTTAGAATTTCCTTATTTGCCAAATGGAATGGATGAGGATTTTTTCAGATGGTTATATACAGCAATGACTAGGGCAAAAAATAAATTACATTTAATAGGATTTAATAAAGAATTTTTTGATTTATAAAAATTAACCCCCTACATTTAATTTATGAATATAACAGCAGTTATTCCGGCAAGACTTGATTCAAGTAGGCTTCCCAATAAATTACTAATGGATATTTGCGGTAAATCTCTAATAATTAGGACTTATGAGTCTGCGTTGAAATCAAATTTATTTAATGATGTAATCGTAGTTACTAATAGTAAACTAATTAAAGAAGAATTAAATAAAAATGATGTTAATTACATATTTAAAAACAAGGAATATGAAACTGGTACGGATAGGATAGCGGATGTTTCTGATGAAATTAATTCAGAAATTATTATCAATATTCAAGGTGACGAACCCTTTATAAATTCAAAAACATTAAAATTAATTATAGATAAATTCCTTGAGGATAATGAGAAATCAATAAATGTTGTTTCTGTAATGTCAAGGTTTAAAAGTAATTATGATGTAGAAAATCCCAATAATGTCAAAGTAATAACAGACGAAAATCAAAATGCAATATATTTTTCTAGAAGTATAATTCCATTTAAAAGAAATGATTCTTCGATAAATTACTTCAAGCATGTTGGTGTTTATGCTTTTAGAAAAAGTTTTTTAACAAAATTTTCAAGTTTAAAAATTGGAGACTTGGAAACTGCAGAAAAGATTGAAGCACTTCGTATGGTTGAAAACGGGATAGCTATAAAAATGATTGAATCTGACGAAAAATTTATCGGTATTGATACATTAGAAGATTTAGAAATGGCAAGAAAAATGATAAATGAAAAAGGCTCTATCTAAATTAATATTGATCTATCTATTAGGTTGGAAGATTACGGGTAATAAAAACCTTTCAAAGGAAAAGGTTCAAAAGGCAGTATTAATATCTGCTCCCCATACACATTGGTTTGATCTTTTTTTAGGTTTATTCGTAAAGGGTGCAATTGGGTTTAAGTCAAATTTTTTAGCGAAAGAAGAGTTATTTGTTTTTCCGACCTCTCTTTTTTTAAAATATTATGGCGGAATTCCTGTTAACAGATCTTCAAAAAACAATCTTGTTCAGTACATTGCAAACCTATTTGATACAAAGAAAGAGTTTAGAATATCCTTATCTCCAGAAGGAACTAGAGCTAGTGTTGAAAAATTTAAAACAGGTTTTTATTATATAGCTAAAACTGCAGAAGTCCCGATCATAATGATTACTATGGACTATAAAAACAAAAAAAGTTTTATTTCTGACCCCTTTTACCCAAGTGAAGATATTAAGAAGGACTTTGAATACATAGAAGGATTTTTTAGTGGGGTAGTAGGTAAAGTTGAAAAAAATAGCTTTCGGGTAGACTAGGCTATTTCATATTGTGAAATACATTTTGAACGTCATCATCATTTTCAATTTTTTCCAGTAGTTTATCGATTTCTAACTTTTGAATCTCAGAAACTTCTTTAAAATTGTTTGGTATTCTATCAAAACTGGATGAAATTATTTCATGATTTAACTCCTCAAGTATTTTTTGCATTTCTCCAAAACAATCAAACGACGCATAAATTAAAATCGACTCATCATCAGTGAATAATTCCTCAGCTCCGTAATCAATTAATTCTAATTCTAATTCTTCAATGTCTATATTTAGTTTATTTATTTTAAAGCTACATGTATGATCAAACATAAAAGATACCGATCCTGAAGTGCCTAAATTTCCATTGTGTTTGTTAAAATAACTTCTAATATTTGCAACTGTTCGTGTATTATTATCTGTTGCTGTTTCAACCAATACAGCAACACCATGTGGAGCATATCCTTCAAATAAAACTTCTTTATATTCCCCAAGTGATTTGTCAGATGCTCTTTTAATTGCACGCTCAACATTATCTTTGGGCATATTAACAGACTTGGCATTTTGAATTACTGCACGCAATTTTGAATTTGAGTCGGGGTCAGGACCACCATCCTTAACAGCCATAACTATATCTTTACCAATTCTCGTGAATGCCTTACTCATGGCAGACCATCGTTTCATTTTTCTAGCCTTTCTAAATTCAAATGCTCGTCCCATAATTATTTGAATGGAGTTTTAACTATTATAGCTTTTTTTATATTCTTTCTAATTTTTATAAAAATCTCGGTATCAATTTCTTCAAAGCCACTTTTAACATAACCAAGACCTATTCCAAAGTTTAATGAAGGTGACATGGTTCCAGAAGTAACTATCCCTATTATTTTATGATCTGAATTTAAAATTTCATAATCTTTTCTTGGAATGGATTTTTCAAGCATCTTGAAACCGATTAATTTTTTATTAACTCCTTTTTCTTTTTGATTTTTAAATATATTGGAGGAGGTAAATATTTTATTGGTTTTGGTTATCCATGACAATCCTGCTTCAATAGGGGATGTATTATCGTTAATATCGTTTCCATAGAGACAAAAACCCATCTCTAATCTCAATGTATCTCTAGCCGCTAATCCAATAGGTTTGATTTTATAATCTTTTCCTGCCTTAAAAATTTTATCCCATAAATCTGATGCAAATTCATTTTTACAATATATTTCAAAACCTCCACATCCAGTATATCCTGTGTTAGAGATAATAAGACCGTCTAAAAAAACAAAATGATAATAACCAACACTTTCTAAATCAAAATCAAATATTGATTGTAAAACATTTTTTGATTTGGGCCCTTGAACAGAAATGAGGGAGTAATCATCTGAAACATTAATCATTTGGACACCAAATACATTTTTATTTGCTAAAAACTCCCAGTCTTTATTGATATTTGAAGCATTAACAACAAGCATATATCTGTTGGTTTCAAATTTATAGAGAATTAAATCATCAACAATACCTCCAGACTCGTTTGGAATACAGTTGTACTGTGCTTGGCCATTTTTTAGAATACTAATATCATTACTAAGAACACTTTGTAGAAACTCTTCAGCTTTGTCTCCATGAATATAAAATTCCCCCATATGAGACACATCAAATACACCCACATCTTTCTTTACAGAAATATGTTCTGCAACAACACCTTCATATTGTACTGGCATCAGGTATCCAGCAAAATCAATCATTTTAGCATTTAATTCTAAATGCTTTTCATACAATGCGGTTTTCTTCATCACAATTACTATGTTTTAGAGAATTAATTTTTAGTGTGAAACAAATTTAACTATTTTTAGTTCATAATATATTTTTAATGACCAACTACACAATAAAAAATAAAAATATTTCAATAGATGAAATATATGATATAGTTTTTAAGGATAAAAAACTATCTCTATCAAAAACGGTTATTTCAAATATTAACAAGTCGAGGTCTTTTTTAGAGAAAAAAATTAGAGATGAAAACAAACCATTTTATGGAGTAAATACAGGTTTTGGAGATCTTCATAATGTAAAAATAGATAATGATAATTTAGAAATTCTGCAAATTAATTTACTTAGGTCACACGCTTGTGGAACAGGTGAAAAAGTAGAGTCTAACATTGTTAAGCTGATGATGTTACTAAAAATAATTTCATTATCTAAAGGTTTTAGTGGAATCAAATTAGAAACTGTTGAAAGATTATTATTTTTTTACAATAACAATATATTTCCTGTGGTATATAAGTATGGTTCATTGGGTGCTTCCGGGGATCTATCCCCTTTATCTCATATGTCATTGCCAATAATAGGGGAAGGCGAGGTTGAATATAAAGGGAAAATTATTAATTCCAAAAAAGTTCTTAAGAAATACTCTCTAAAAAAAATAAGTCTTGGTTCAAAAGAAGGCTTAGCATTAATTAACGGAACACAGTTTATGCTATCTTCTTTATTATATTCATTGTTTGATGCATACAGAATTTCTTATTTAGCAGATAAAATTTCTTGCATATCATTAGAGGCATTTAATTGCGATCTGTCGCCCTTTGATAAACTTATCTCGCAGATTAGACCACAAAAAGGCCAAATTGATGTATCAAAGAGAGTTTTAAGCTTTTTGAAAGGTAGCAGTATAGGTTCAATCTCTAAAGAAGATGTTCAGGATCCTTATTCGTTTAGATGTATTCCACAAGTTCATGGAGCAACATTAGATTCAATAAATTACTGCTCTAAGGTTATTGAAATAGAAGTAAACTCTGTAACTGATAACCCATTAATCTTTCCAAATGAAAATAAAATAATTTCAGGTGGTAATTTTCACGGACAACCTTTGGCATTAATAATTGATTTTTTAAAAATTTCTCTTTCAGAATTAGGAAATATTTCTGAACGAAGAACTTTTAATCTAATGTCAGGTAAAAGAAACTTACCTTCTTTTTTAACAAAGAATCCGGGGTTAAATTCCGGTCTTATGATTATTCAATATACTGCAGCAAGTTTGGTTAGTGCTAATAAACAACTTTCAACTCCTTCAAGCATAGATTCGATTACTTCCTCAAACGGACAAGAGGATCACGTAAGTATGGGTGCTAACGGAGCAAATCAATTAAGAGAAATATGTTCCAATCTTTATGATATTCTAGCTGTTGAATTGATTTCTGCAGCACAAGCTAAAGACTTTAATATTATTAAATCCTCTAAAATAATCAGTGAATTTTTAAAAAAACTAAGGGTTGTTTCTTCTAAAATTTCAAATGATAAGATAATGTACGTTGAAATTAAAAAAGTAAATAATTTTATTAAAAATTATAAAATCAAAAAATTATTTCTTTGATGTTTTTGTTTCTTTAGAGTTTTTTATCTTGATAGATAGTTCAGATTTTTTAGAAACATGGTCGATTGTAATTGTATCTCCGTCATTTATAGAAGAATTTAATATCTCTGCCGCTATTAGGTCCTCAACATGCTTTTGGATGGTTCTTTTTAAGGGTCTTGCTCCATATTTTTTATCGTAACCTTTTTTACATAAAAAATCTTTAGCCTTTTTTGATAGTTTAATTTTATAGCCTAATTCATTAATCCTTTCGTATAATTTTTCTAATTCAATTTCAATAATTGAATGAATGTTTTGTTCAGATAATGAATTAAAAATTATGACTTCATCTATTCTATTTAAAAATTCTGGAGCAAACTTTTTTTGTAGTGAATTCATAATAGTCTTTTGGGTAAACGAATCTTCTTGAGATTTTTTTGCTGTTGTTCCAAATCCAACTCCAGATCCAAAATCTTGAATCTTTTTAACTCCAATATTTGAAGTCATAATAATCACACAATTAGTGAAATCAATTTTTCTTCCAAGACTATCTGTCAAAAACCCATCATCCAGAACCTGTAAAAGCATATTAAACACATCTGGATGTGCCTTTTCTATTTCATCTAACAAAACTACTGCATAAGGCTTTCTTCTAATCTTTTCTGTAAGCTGACCACCGTCTTCATAACCAACATAACCTGGAGGAGCACCAATTAATCTAGAAATTGCAAACTTCTCCATATATTCACTCATATCCACACGAATTAACGCATCTTCAGAGTCAAATAATTCTTTTGCAAGGATCTTTGCTAACTGAGTTTTTCCTACACCTGTTTGCCCCAAAAATATAAATGAGCCAATTGGTTTCTTTGGATCCTTTAATCCCGCTCTGTTTCTTTGGATTGATTTTACTACCTTTTCAATAGCTTTATCTTGTCCAATAATACTTTTCTTTACTATTGATGTAAGATTAGATAATTTATTACTCTCTGATTGTTTCAATTTGTTTAAAGGAATACCTGTCATCATTGAAACTACATCAGCAATGCTTTCTTCGTTTACAATCTCTTTATTTTTTTTACACTCTTCTTCCCAAAGAATTTGTGCACTATTTAATTTTTTTTCAATAATTTTCTCCTTATCTCTAAAACTTGCTGCTTGTTCATACTTTTGATTTTTTACAGCTTGATTTTTATCACTTTTAACATTGTCTAATTCCGATTCAAGATCAGTGATATGCAAAGGAACATCAAGATTCGTTAAATGAACTCTTGACCCAGCTTCATCTAGAGCATCAATGGCTTTATCAGGAAGATGTCTGTCTGTCATGTATCTAGATGTAAGTTTAACACAAGCAAGTAAAGCCTCGTCTGTATAGATTACATTATGATGGTCTTCATACTTGTCTTTAATATTTTTGAGAATCTCTAAAGTTTCTTCTTCATTGGTTTGTTCTACTATAATTTTTTGAAATCTTCTTTCAAGTGCGCCATCTTTTTCAATAGAGTTTCTATACTCATCAAGTGTCGTGGCGCCTATACATTGAATCGTGCCTCTTGCAAGAGCAGGCTTAAACATATTTGAAGCGTCAAGACTTCCTGTTGCACCACCAGCACCAACAATTGTATGAATTTCATCTATAAAAAGAATAACATCAGAATTTTTTTCAAGCTCATTCATTACAGCCTTCATTCTTTCTTCAAATTGACCTCTGTATTTAGTTCCTGCAACTAAACTGGCAAGATCTAAGGAGATTATTCTTTTATTAAATAAAACTCTAGAAACTTTTTTCTTAATAATTCTAATTGCTAATCCCTCTGCAATAGCGGATTTACCTACACCTGGCTCACCAATTAATAAGGGATTATTCTTCTTTCTTCTACTTAGAATTTGTGAAACTCTTTGGATTTCAACTTCCCTTCCAATTATTGGGTCTAATTCATTATTTTCAGCCATTAAAGTAAGATCCTTTCCAAAATTGTCTAAAACCGGAGTTTTTGATTTTTTTGAAGATTTTGATTTCGTACTTGATTTTGAAGACTTTAGATCCTCAATTTCACTGGTTTCAGAGTGATCAGCTTCGCTTTCTTCAGAAAAGTCATCTTTTCCTATGATAGACTTATACTCATCTTTAACAACATTATAATTAACTTCCATGTTATTGAAAATTTTCGCCGTAGGATCATTCTCGTTTCTTAAGATGCATAAGAGTAGGTGAGCAGTATTGATTAACGAACTTTGAAATAGCTTAGCTTCTAAAAATGTAGTTTTTAAAGCACGCTCAGCTTGTCTTGTAAGATGAAGATTTTTTTTAGACGATTCTTTAACATCGTTATCAAAATTTATTGGATTTAGAGATTCAACTTTTCTTCTTAATTCATTTAAATCAATACCTAAAAAATTTAATATATCGATTGCCTTTCCTTCACCATTTCTTATAATACCAAGTACTAAATGCTCAGTCCCTATGAAATCATGACCAAGTCTTAAAGCCTCTTCTTTACTAAAGGTAATAACATCTTTTACTCTAGGTGAAAAATTATCATCCATAACAAAAACAATTTGTATAAAAATAATCATAAAGATTTTTTAAAACAACACTATTACTATTTAAAATTTATGGATGGTAAATTGTTAATAAATTATCAATTTTAACAATCAATTAAGCGAACAATAATTTGGCTAAATTATTATATTTGTTTACTACTATTTATATGATATAATTAAACTAATTTTTTATTATGAATGACGGCGAAAAATTAATACCTATTAATATTGAAGATGAAATGAAATCCGCATACATTGATTACTCAATGTCTGTTATAGTTTCAAGAGCACTCCCTGATGTTAGAGATGGGTTAAAACCTGTTCACAGAAGAGTTTTATATGGAATGCACGATTTAGGAGTTAGAGCTTCAACAGCTCATAAAAAATCTGCAAGAATTGTTGGTGAAGTAATGGGTAAATATCATCCTCACGGTGATTCAGCAATCTACGACACCATGGTTAGGATGGCTCAGGAATGGAGTTTAAGATACATGCTAGTAGATGGTCAAGGAAATTTTGGTTCCGTTGACGGTGACAGTCCTGCAGCAATGAGGTATACAGAGGCTAGAATGCAGAAGATTTCAGAAGAAATGCTTTCTGACATAGAAAAAGATACAGTTGATTATAAATTAAATTTTGATGACACTTTAAAGGAACCAACTGTTTTGCCTACAAAGATTCCAGCGCTACTTGTAAATGGTGCTTCTGGTATTGCAGTGGGTATGGCGACTAATATACCACCACACAATCTTACAGAGGTTATAAACGGTACTTTAGAATATATTAAAGACAATTCAATTGATATTGATGGTTTAATGCAATATGTTAAAGCCCCTGATTTTCCTACGGGTGGAATTATTCACGGTTATGATGGTGTTAAAGATGCATTTCATAGTGGAAGAGGTAAGGTAGTAATCCGAGGAAAAGCAGAGATTGAAGAAGTTAACGGAAGAGAATCTATTATAGTTACTGAAATTCCATATCAGGTCAATAAAGCTGATATGATTAAAAAAATTGCGGACTTAGTTAATGATAAAAAATTAGACGGAATTTCTACAATAAGGGATGAATCTGACCGTAATGGAATGAGGATTGTTTTTGTTTTAAAAAGAGATGCAATCCCTAATATCGTTCTAAATAAATTATATAAATACAGTCCACTTCAGTCTTCTTTTAGTGTAAATACTATTGCTCTTGTAAAAGGTCGCCCTCAGATGCTAAATCTAAAGGAAATGATCAAGCATTTTGTTGATCATAGACATGATGTAGTAGTTAGAAGGACCAAGTTTGAATTAAAAAAAGCGGAAGACAGATGTCATATACTTGAAGGTTTAATAATTGCTTCAGACAATATTGATGATGTAATAGCTTTAATAAAGGCTTCAAAAAATGCTGAGGATGCTAGAAATAACTTAATTAAGAAGTTTAAGCTTTCTGAAGTCCAAGCAAAGGCAATTGTGGAGATGAGGTTAAGACAATTAACCGGATTAGAACAAGATAAACTTAGATCTGAATATGAAGAAATTAAAAAGCTCATTGAAGATTTAAAGGATATTCTTGGAAATGAGAACAGAAGAATGAATATTATTTCAGATGAATTAAATGAAATCAAGGACAAGTATGGAGATGAAAGAAGATCTGTAATAGAATATGCTGGTGGCGATCTTTCAATTGAGGATATGATACCTGATGAGAAAGTTGTCATTACAATTTCACATGCAGGATATATTAAAAGAACTTCATTAGACGAATATAAAATTCAAAATAGAGGTGGGGTTGGCCAAAAGGCATCAACGACTAGAAATGAAGATTTTCTTGAAGATATTTTTATTGGAACCAATCACCAATACATGTTATTTTTTACCCAAAAAGGAAAATGCTTTTGGATGAGAGTTTATGAAATTCCTGAAGGTAGTAAGACTTCTAAGGGTAGAGCGATACAAAATTTAATTAATATTGAACAAGATGATAAAGTTAAAGCCTTTATCTGTACAAAAGATTTGAAAGATGAGGATTATATAAATTCTCATTATGTGATAATGGCAACTAAAAAAGGTCAGGTTAAAAAAACTTCTTTAGAACAATATTCTAGACCCAGATCAAACGGAATAAATGCAATAACTATAAAAGAAAACGATGAACTACTTGAAGCAAAATTAACAGATGGTAATAGTCAGGTAATGCTTGCATTAAAATCAGGAAAAGCGATTAGGTTTGAAGAAGCTAAAACAAGACCAATGGGAAGGAATGCTTCTGGTGTTAGAGGTATTAGATTGCAACATGATAATGATGAAGTTATCGGAATGGTTTCTGTAAATGACATGGAAAGCAATATACTTGTTGTTTCATCAAATGGTTATGGCAAAAGATCGAGACTTGAAGACTACAGAATAACTAATAGAGGTGGAAAAGGTGTAAAAACGATTTCCATCACAGAAAAAACAGGCGATTTAGTGGCTATTAAAAATGTTGATGATACTAATGGTCTTATGATTATAAATAAGTCCGGAATCGCAATTAGAATGGCTGTAAAGAACTTAAGAGTTATGGGTAGAGCAACTCAAGGAGTAAAATTGATAAATTTGAAGGAAAGTGACTCTATCGCTGCTGTTGCAAAAGTTGTTCATGAAGAGGATGAGGAAAATCATGAAGAAAATATTGAAATAATTGAAGAAAATAATTCAAACGAAGAATAATGAAAAAATTAATTTTAATTCTGATAACTATTGGTATTACACATTTTAGTTTTAGTCAAAAAAAAGAACTAAAAACTGTAGAAAAGCTTATAAAATCTAATAATTATACTGAAGCAATAAATATACTTGAATCATTAAATGATTTAATAGATTCTGCTGATGACAAAACCAAAGCAAAATTTTATTACTTAAGCGGTCTTGCTAATTATCAAAATGGAGAAAGCTCTTTTGAAAATAAATTATCTAGTATTGAAAATTTTAATAATTCAAAAGAAATAGAAGAAAAAGGTTCGAAAATATATTCTACAAAAATCGATGATATCTTAACTAATTTATTTAATTCGTTTGTTAATGATTCGAGATCTGCTCTTGAAAATAAAGATTATGAATTGTCATATAAAAGTTTAGAAGCAGCTTATAATGTTTCTAAAAGAGACACTCTTTACTTATATAACGCAGCCCTTGTAGCAACTGAGGCTAAATCTTATGGTGTAGCTTTAAACTTTTATGAAAAATTGATTGATTTAGGTTATACAGGAATTTCAATAAATTACTATGCTACCGAAAAGGAATCTGGTAAAGAGCAGGTTTTTCAAGATATGAAATCACGTGACTTTTCAGTAGATGTTCTAACAACACATATTTCACCAAGAGATGAAATGGCTAAATCTGTAGAAATTGATATTTTAAGATCTATAGCTGCGATCTACAGAATTAAAGAAGATTTTGATAACTCACTCAAATTTTTAGAAAAAGCCAAATCAATAGATCCACTTGACATTAATTTGATTTTACTTGAATCTAATATTAGGTGGGAGATGGGTGAAGTTGACATGTATCAAAGTTTAATTACTAAAGCACTAGAAATTGAACCAAATAATGTTGATCTAATTTTTAATCTTGGAGTAGTAAACGCAGACAAAGGGGATCATGAAAAGGCTGTTGATTATTATAATAAAGCAATAGCTATGGATCCATCATACACCAAAGCTTATTTGAATGCTGCAGCACTTACTTTAGAAAAAGAAGGTGCGATAATCGAAGAAATGAATTCCTTAGGAATGAGTACAGCAGATTACAACAGATATGATGAGCTAAAAATAGAAAGGGAAAACCTGTATCGAAGTGCCATCCCTTATTTGGAAAAAGTTTATGAACTTGAAAATGATAATCTTAATGCTGCTAGAACTCTAAAAAATATTTTTTCAGCACTTGGGGATGTTGAGTCCGAAAACAAGTACAAAACTATTGTTGTTGGTTTAGAAAATAAATAGTTATATAATTTTCTTAATATAACGTAGAGAGTGAGTATGCTTATTTAGATCATTATTGTAAATACCACTGTGATCAATTCTATCAATCCTAACTTTTCCGCTTGCATGAATGATGTGATTGTTTTGTAGTATAATTCCTACATGGATTATATCTCCTTGATCATTGTTAAAAAACGCTAAATCACCAGCTTCTGATTCCTCAATAAAGCTTAGAGTTTCCCCTTGATTCGCTTGATCTTTAGCATCTCTAGAAAGCTTATATCCATTTATTTTATAAACCATCTGGGTAAAACCAGAACAGTCAATACCAAAAGGTGTTTTACCTCCCCAAAAATAAGGTGAGTTTAAAAACAATAAAGCTGTATTTACAATAGAATTTCTATTGTTTTTGCCAGAAATAGTTTTTCCATCAAATTTATGGTTCATTAATGAAATATTTGATATATCTGAGCCAATAGGAATTGTAACTAATTCATTGTTATTGTTTTCGATAAATTCAACCAAATTTATACTATAAACAGGGTTGTTTAGATTTAACTCAATATCATCATCAATTTTAAAATATTGTTTTTTATCAATCCATCCAATATAATCATCGAATACTGACTTTATTTTTACCCATTTTTCTTTTTCCTCTAAAATTTCGATTATATCTCCGTAAATTAATTGATTGATCATTTCTGATTTATCAGAATCTACAATTCGCACCGGAACAATACTAAGGTTACAAATTCCAAGTATCATAGAAAATTAAATTTTAATCTGGACTGAAGAAGCACCTCCACCACCGTTACAAATGGCAGCAATTCCCTTTTTCTTTTTGAGCCTGTGTAAGTTATGAATTAAAGTAGTAAGTATTCTAGCTCCAGAACAACCCAGGGGATGACCTAAAGAAACGGCGCCTCCATTAATATTTACCTTTTTATCATCTAAACTTAAAATATTCGTATTAACAATTGGAACCATGGAAAAAGCCTCATTAATTTCAAATAAATCAATATCCTCTAGATTACTATCAGTTTTAAGAGCTAATTCCTTTATGGCCTTTGAAGGAGCTATAGTAAACTTGTCAGGCTCAATTGCTGCATCATGAAAATCAATAACTTTAGCCAAAGGTTTGATATCCATTTCTTTTGCTTTTTTTGAACTCATTAAAACTAAAATTGAAGCACCGTCACTAATCGGTGAAGAATTAGCAGCTGTAACCGATCCATTTTTAACGAATGCAGGTGAGAGTTTAGGTATCTTATCAAATTTTACTTTTGAAATTTGCTCATCTTTCTCAATTACAATTTCATTTCCTTTTTTGTCTTTGTAAAAAACGGGTATGATTTCATCTGAAAAATAATTATTTTCTGTTGATTTTATTGATTTCACGTATGAGTTAATAGCATACTCGTCCTGAGATTCTCTAGAAATAGAATAATCACTAGCACAATTATCTGCTAATACACCCATAGAGCTTTTACTGTAAACATCTGTCAAACCATCATTCATCATACCATCAATTGATGAGGAATTCCCAAACTTAGTAGCCTTTCTTAAATTTAAATAATGAGGAGAATTACTCATACTTTCAACTCCCCCAGCAATAACTATTTCATTTTTACCTAGGGCTATGGACTGAAAAGCTAAATCAACAGCTTTTAATCCTGATGAACAAACCTTATTTACACTGAAACAAGGTATTTGAGACTTTAAACCAGCCCCAACAGCAATTTGTCTTGCTGGAGCTTGACCACATCCAGCTTGTAAAACATGTCCGATAATTAGCTCATCAATAAATGACTTATCTAGATTTATCTTTCTTAATGCACCTTCTACAGACTGAATACCTAAATCTACCGCTGACAAATGAGATAAAGATCCCATAAAACAACCAAGAGGTGTTCTTACAGCGCTTACAATAACTACTTCGTTCATCATAAATTTCTTTCAATAAAGTTAATAAATTAAAAATTGTACTAAACCCTTAAATATTTAGTAAATTTATTAAATCAATATTATGGGAAAACTATTTAATAAAATAAATAAAGGATTTTCAAGACTTTTTCGAATACTCCTTTTTATTCTTTCTGCATTTTTAATTATTTATTTCTTTCCAAAAAGCGGAAAATTTAAATATAGCTTTGAGAATGGAAGACCTTGGCAGTCAGAAAATCTGTATGCTCCTTTTGATTTTGCTATTAAAAAATCTTCCGATGAAATAAATAGTGAGATTGAATATGTAAAATTAAATACTCCACTTTTTTTTGAAATTGATACATCATCGGCAACTAATTCTAATAGGAGAATTTCCAAAAGATTTAGAGAATTAAAAGATGATACTCTTTTTAAAAATTATAAAAATGTTGATCTAGAAATAATTAAAAAACATTCTATAAAAATTATAAATGATGTTTATAATACTGGCTTACTAGACGAGAATTTTGATTTTAGTAAAAATCAAACAATTTCAATTCTTTTAGACAACAAACAGATTAAATTAACCGATTTTGATCTTCTTATTAAACCCGAGAGTTTACTTTTATTTGTAAATAATAAAATCCTAGAATACGATACAGAAACATATAAATCTGAAATAATATCAGTCGTGTTTGATTTGATATCCCCGAATCTTAGTTTTAATGAGTCATTATCCATAAAAGCATTGGAGGAATCTGAAAGTAAAATATCTCCTAACAGAGGTTTTATTGAAAAAGAAACATTAATTATTTCCAAAGGAGAAATTGTAGAAGGGGAGAAGCTAAACATACTAGAATCCTTAAAAAAAGAATATGAAGTTAATGATGGATCATTTTCTGATGTTTATTTAATTGTAACCGCATACTCGCTGTTGGTTATATTATCATTACTGATGATTGTACTATTCATAAGAAAATTTGAAAAAGAAATTTATGAGAATAATAACAGAATAGCTTTTGTTTATTTTAATATCACTTTAATCATACTAATTACAACTTGGGTAATAGACTTTAACTCCAATTATGTTTACATTATACCTCTTTGTATTATTCCTTTATTATTTAAAGCCTTTTTTGATTCTAGGATAGCTTTTTTTATTCATTCAGTAACAATCATGTTATTAGGTTTTGTGGTGCCTAATAGTTATGAGTTTATTTTCCTAAATATTATCGCCGGAGTAGTAACCATTTTAACCTCAGACAATATATATAAAAGAGCAAATCTTTTTATAGCCGTAGCTCAGATAACTTTTGTCTACATGTTAGCTTATTTTTCATTTTATGTGATACATGAAGGAAGTATTGAAAACTTACCAATGTTTAATTTCTTACTATTTATATTATGTGGTTTGTTAACGTTATTCATCTATCCTTTAATTTATATATATGAAAAAATATTTGGTTTGGTTTCAGATGTTTCCCTTTTAGAATTATCTGATACAAATTCAAAACTAATGAAAGAATTATCTGACAAAGCACCTGGGACTTTTCATCATTCTTTAAATGTTGCAAACCTTTCTGAAGCTTGTGCAAATAAAATTAATGCAAATGCATTATTATCACGTGTTGGCGCATTACATCATGATATAGGAAAAATAAACAATCCATCATACTTTATTGAAAACCAACTTTCAGAACAAAATCCTCATGATAAACTAAATTCTGAAAAAAGTGTAGGGATTATAAAAGATCATGTAAAAGATGGTGTTAATATTGCTAAAAATGCAGGATTACCTGATAGGATAATTGATTTTATAAGAACTCATCACGGAACTAATTTAATATCATATTTTTATTCTAAACATCTTGATGAGAATGGGGAAAAAAGTAAAGATGCGTTTTGTTATGATGGACCTAAGCCATTTAGTATTGAAATGGCTCTTGTGATGATGTGTGACTCAGTAGAAGCTGCCACCAAAAGTTTAGAAAAACCTGATAATTCAAAGATTGATAATTTTGTTGAAACTATTATTGATAAGCAAATTGAAGAAGATCAGTTTGTTGATTGTGAATTAACTTTTAAGAATATTTCAACCATTAAAAGTGTTTTAAAAGAAAAATTAAAAAACATTTATCACGTCAGAATTGAATACCCAGAAAATAGTAATTAAAAAAATATTGTTTATAGTTGCGTTGTTTGTAATGAAAAACTATTTTTGCAACCGCATTTTATAAATACTATTATAGAGTATTGGAGAGGTGCCAGAGTGGTAATGGAGCAGATTGCTAATCTGTCGACGTGCAAACGTCGCCAGGGTTCGAATCCCTGTCTCTCCGCCATCTCGGGGTGTAGCGTAGCCCGGTTATCGCGCCGCGTTTGGGACGCGGAGGTCGCAGGTTCGAATCCTGCCACCCCGACATTTTTTAGTAAGGTCGCGTAGCTCAGCTGGATAGAGCATCTGCCTTCTAAGCAGACGGTCAAAGGTTCGAATCCTTTCGCGATCACAGATTACAGCCTTCTGATTAATTCAGGAGGTTTTTTGTTTTAGGATGCTTATGTTTTGTCTGTCAAAACGTTGATTATCAACAAAAGTTTGCACATCGTTTGCACATTTTCTAACACTAAATTATTTGCTTATGGCTCACGTAAAATTAACGTTGGACATGAGAAGAGAAAAATTAAATAAGATTCGCAAGAATAAATGTTTTTTTCATTGGTTAGTTTTAAATAAAAGTACAAAATTGAAATAATAAATTATTTCACAAGATTTGATATTATTTTCCTAATATCAAAAAAGCTTACAAAAATTACCTTCAACGTTGTGTATAGAGGTATTGCTATAATCAAACCGAAAATACCAAAAAGAATTCCAGAAAATATAATAACAATAAAAACTTCGAGAGGATGTGATTTTACCGAAGATGAAAATATATAGGGTTGAAGAAAAAAATTGTCGACAAATTGAATAATTGAAAAACCAACAAAAATAAACACGGAATTAAATATATAATTATCTAAAACAATATTATCTAAATTACTTGTTATGGATAAAACCATCATTAAGATTACACTTATTAGAGGGCCCAAGTATGGAATAATATTTAGGATAGCACAAATAAAGGCGATAACAAATGAATTCTCAACACCTAGAATAAGAAGAAGTGTATAGTAGAAAACAAAAAGAATTAAAACCTGTATCAAAACACCAGTGAAATATCTGGTTAAAAGGATATTTATTGTATCAAAAGAGGCTTTTAATTTAGCACTTTGTTTTCTTGGAAAAAAATCTATAAAGTTTTCAAAGATTTTATTTCCGTCTTTTAAGAAGAAAAAAGTAATAAATAAGACAGAAAGAATACCTATACTCAAGCTTCCTATTTGTGAAATAATTGAATTGAAAAGTTGAGTAACAAAACTAAAATCAATATCTGAGATAATATTTAAATCTGTGAAAAAATCAAAAATACTTAATTGTTGATTTTCAAAATAATTATTTATCGTTGTAATGGTTGAATCAAAATTTGCCCTAAACTCCTTATTATTCAAGAGTGAAAGGTTTTGACCTTGTTTGGTTAAAACTGGCACAATTAATCCGATAATCATAGCAAAAAATGAAATCAGGAAAGTAATTGAAATAATAGATGAAAAAGTTTTACTAAGCTTTAGTTTTTTAAAAAATAGTTTGTTTAAAGGATTGACAATTAAGGTTAAAATTAAGGCTATAAATACGTATAATAAACCTAATTTTAATTTATATAAAACAAATATTAAAAGAGCAATTAATGATAATTTAATCACTGACTTAACAAGGTCTCCTGAATTCATATTTTTATTTATTAATTAGTGAAAAAATCATACATACGCTAATTCCAGCTGTTTCCGTTCTATATCTATAGTTTCCTAGTGATATTGGCATAAAGTTAGTGTTTTTTGCAAAATTTAATTCATTCTTTGAAAATCCACCCTCAGGACCAATTAAAACATTAGCAGGGCAACCTTTGATCAATTTTTCTTCAAATAAGGAGTAATTATTTTTTTTACATGTGGCAATAAAATTATTTTCTGCGTATTTTTTCTCATTTACATAATCCTCAAAACTCATTGGTATGTTTAATATTGGTAATCTGGATCGTAAAGATTGCTTCATTGCAGAAACCAATAATTTATTTGACCTATCAATATTTAAATTAGATTTTTCTGTATATTCAGAAATTATGGGTGTAATCTCATAAATTCCTATTTCAGTGGCCTTTTCCAAAAACCATTCAAAACGATTTGTTTTTTTTGTTAGAGAAATAGCTATACTAAGCTTGGGAAAAATTGAATCGTTTTTATCAAAATTGATAATCGAAAGGGTGGACGAGGTTTTGTCAGTATTAATTATTTCACACTTGTATATATTCCCGATTCCGTCTGTTACACTTATTACTTCACCAATTGATTTTCTTAAAACTTTTATTAAATGCCTATTCTCCTGATCAGTAAGAGAAATTTGTCCTTTATCGTTATCAATATTATTAGAATAGAATAAATTCATTAAACAGGGTATCTAGATATGCTTTGATCACTTAGTTCACCAAAAATAGAATGCTTAAACTTATAATAAGCATTGACTCCAATCATGGCTGCATTATCAGTCGAATAGCATACATTGGGAAGGTAAGATTTTATATCATGCGAATCTTTTAAATCTAAAAGTTTTTGTCTTAAATATGAATTTGCAGAAACTCCTCCGCAAACGACAAAATCATTAATTATATGTATTTTTTGGGCATTTAATATTTTCTCAATCAAAATTTCAATAATAGTGTGTTGTAGTGATGCGCAAAGATGGTTTAAATTGTTTTTAATAAAATCTTCTGATTTTGAATTGATAAAATTTTTAAAATTAGTTTTCAGCCCAGAAAAACTAAAATTTAAATCTTTAACCTTTGGTTTTGTAAAAACAAATCTTTTTGGATCACCGTTTTTAGACAATTTATCAATTGTAGGTCCAGCAGGATAATCCAACCCAAGAATTTTTCCTGACTTATCAAATGCTTCACCAGCAGCATCATCCAGAGTTGTTCCAATTTCAGTGAATTTTATCGGACTTTCAACAAGAACTAATTGGGTGTGACCACCAGACACTGTTAATGCTATAAAAGGAAATTCAGGCTTGTCAATGTTATCCTCAATAAATATTGATAAAATATGAGCATGCATATGATTTATTTCAACTAAAGGAATATTTAAAGAAAGAGATAAGGATTTTGCAAATGAGCTTCCAACTAGCAATGAACCAAGTAAACCCGGACCTCTAGTGTATGCTATAGCATCGATTTGATTTAGGGATATTTTAGATTTATGTAAGGCCTCTCTAAGAACAGGTACAATTAATTTATCATGCTCTCTTGATGCTAATTCTGGGACTACACCTCCAAAAAGTTCGTGAATTTGCTGACTAGAGACAATATTTGATAACACTGTATTATTACTCATTATTGCTATGGATGTGTCATCACATGACGTTTCGATTGCCAAAATATAAATATCATCATTCATGCTTCAAATTTATAGTTACTTTTTTAATTAAAAAAAGATTTAAAAAAATGCTTATGATTAATCTAATAGATTATTATATTTACAGGGATGGAAAAATCCCTTAAAAAAATAGGTATTATCACGTCTGGTGGAGATGCACCGGGGATGAATGCTGCCATTAGATCGGTTGTTCGTACATGTGTTTATAAAGATATAACCCCGATGGGTTTTTACAAAGGATACGATGGCTTAATCAATGGTAAAATGATTGAGCTAAATGCAAGAAGTGTTAAGGGTATAATTAATAAGGGGGGAACTATCTTAAAAACAGCAAGATCTAAAGATTTTAGATCTAAAGAAGGGAGAGATAAGGCTTATAAAACTTTAAAATCTAATAATATTGATGGTTTAATTGCAATTGGCGGTGACGGAACATTTACTGGAGGTTTGATCTTTGGTAAAGAATATAACTTTCCTGTCATTGGTATTCCTGCAACAATTGACAATGATATATTTGGAACCTCTCATACAATTGGTTTTGATTCTGCTTGTAATACAGTAATGAGTGCTATTGATAAGATAAGAGATACTGCGAGTTCACATAACCGATTATTCTTTATTGAAGTAATGGGTAGAGATGCAGGTCACATAGCTCTTAATACAGGTGTTGCTTCAGGTGCAGAAGAAATATTAATCCCTGAAGAAAATTTGGGTGAGCAAAGGTTAATCCAATCTTTAAAGAGAAGTAAAAAAACAGGAAAATCATCTAGTATAGTAGTTGTTGCTGAAGGAGATGATACCGGGGAAAATGTATATGAATTAAAAAAATATGTTGAAAAACATTTACCTGATTATGACGCAAGAGTTTCTGTACTTGGTCATATGCAAAGAGGTGGTTCTCCCACATGCTTTGATAGAGTTTTAGCTAGTAGGTTTGGGGTTAAAGCCGTTGAACTAATGATTAAGGGAGAAAGTAATATTATGGTTGGTTTACAAAATAATGTTGTTACAGTAACTCCCTTCAAAAAAGCAATAAAAGGAATTACAAAAATAAATACTGAGCTTTTAAAAGTCAGTGATATAATGTCAATATAAATTAAATTAAGAAAATGAGTAGTATTAGAGTAGGAATTAATGGTTTTGGTAGAATTGGAAGAATAACATTCAGAGCTATACTAAAGAGAGATGATATAGAGGTTGTTGCTATAAATGATCTGTTAGCTGTAGAACACCTAGCTTACCTCTTGAAATATGATTCAGTACATGGCAAATTAAATGACCAAATTTCGACAAAAGAAAATTGTTTAATTGTTAACGGAAATGAAATTAGGGTCACAGCAGAAAAAAATCCATTAGATATTAACTGGGGAGAATTAAATGTTGATGTTGTTGCTGAATGTACTGGAATATTTACTACTATGGATAAAGCTCAGCTTCATATTGATGCTGGAGCAAAAAAAGTTGCAGTATCCGCCCCTTCAAAAGACATCCCAATGTTTGTTATGGGTGTTAATAGTGATGAAATCACAAAAGATCATAAAATAGTTTCTAATGCATCTTGCACAACAAATTGTCTTGCTCCAGTGGCAAAAATATTAAATGACAACTTTACTATCAAAGAAGGTTTAATGACAACAGTCCATGCAGCTACAGCAACTCAAATGACTGTAGATGGACCAGCAAAAAATTATAGACTAGGTAGATCTGCATTAAATAATATTATACCCTCTTCAACTGGTGCGGCAGTAGCGGTTGGAAAAGTAATTCCAGAATTAAACGGGAAACTAACTGGAATGGCTTTCAGAATTCCAACAGCTAATGTTTCTGTTATTGATTTAACTGTTGTATTAGAAAAAAGCACCTCTTATGATGAAATTAAAGAGAAATTTAAAAATGCTAGTAAAAATCAACTAAAAGGTGTTTTAGGCTATACTGAAGAAGCAGTAGTTTCACAAGATTATGTTGGTTCACCATTTACTAGCAATTTTGATGCAAATGCAGGTATAGAATTAAGTTCTACATTTTTTAAAATAATTTCTTGGTATGATAATGAATTTGGATATTCAACAAAACTTGTTGAACTTATTCATAAAATTCATAACCAAGGATAATTATATTAAACAAACTAACCACCAATAAGCTATCAATATGATTTTAATTGTAGACAGCGGTTCAACTAAAACCGATTGGATTTCAATAAATAAAAGCGGAGAAACGTTATTTGAAACACAAACTCTTGGACTTAACCCACAGGTGCTAACAAATCATATACTCAAAGAAAGAATTGTAAATAACTTTGAATTATACAAGTTTAGAAAAGATGTAAAAGAAATACATTTTTATGGAGCAGGTTGTGGAACAGAGCCTCCAAGGGTTTTAATTAAAAACGTATTTGAAGATATATTTATAAACTGTGAATATTATTCTATAAAAGAAGATACATATGCAGCTATATATTCAACAGCAGAAATAAAATCAAAATCAATTGTTTGTATTTTAGGTACAGGATCAAATTGCACATATTTTGATGGAGAAAATATTGATCAAAGGGTTATATCATTAGGATATATTTTAATGGATGACGCAAGTGGAAATTATTTTGGAAGACAAATGTTAAGAGACTATTATTTTAACAGAATACCTGAAGAGACAGCAAAAAAATTTAATAATGAATTTAATTTAGATGCTGAAACAATTAAAGATAATCTTTATAAGCAACCTAACCCAAACACATATCTAGCAACATTTGCTAAATTTTTAATTCAAAATAAAGATTCAGATTATGGACAATCACTAATTAAAAGAGGTTTTAATCTATTTATTGAAAGACAAATATTACAATTTTCTGATGCAAAAAATATTCCAATACATTTTGTTGGCTCAATTTCATTTTATTTGAAGGATGAACTAAAAAAATGCTTAAAAGAATATGGTTTGAAAGCTGGTAATATAATTAGAAAACCAATTGATGGATTACTAGATTTTCATAAAAGACAACTACAGAATAGCGATCATTGATATTTCTACGTTAACTCCTACTGGTAATTTACTGACTTCAACTGTTTCACGTGCTGGTGCAGTCTCATCTTTTAAATAAGAACCATAGATTTCATTTACAGATTTAAAATTATCCATACTAGAAAGGAATATTGTTGTTTTAACAACATTCTCAAATGTTAATGAGGCTTCTGATAAAATAGCTTTTAAATTTTCCATCACTTGTTTTGTTTCATCTTCAATGCAATTAACAATTAAATCCCCTGATTTTGGATTTAAAGCAATCTGTCCAGAAATAAATAAATAATTTCCGGCGATTACAGCTTGATTATAAGGTCCTATTGGTTTTGGAGCATTGTCCGTTTTTATTATTTTTTTCATAGTATAAATTTATAATATTTTATCTCTTTGTCTTCTTTTATCGTATTTAATATCGCTAAGCATACCACTTTTTATTCCGATGAAGAAATTCCATGATTTATTTGTGCTAAAAGGTATCCAGCTAAAGTTCATCCTCCAACTTAGTAAGTCTCTCTCAAATCTTAATTGAGTATATGTGATACCTTGATTTTTAAAATCATAACCTGATGATATACCTGCATTCCATTTTGGAGATAACTCTACATCTCCTGAAAACATCAACGAATGAGAAGAAATTTCATTTTGCCCTATAGAATTGTTGTAATTTACTGCATATGCTAACCTTAATGACCATGGTATTTTATAAGAATACAAATCACTTAATACTTCTTCATCGTTATCCTCAGTATCCATAAAATCTGAAGATGAGGTATCCATAGCCCTTCCGAATAAATCATCATCTCTTCCTCCGTTTCTTAGTGATTCATTTATTGATGAATCATTTGTTTCTTCTTCTTCTTTTTCCAAACTACTGTTATTTAAAGAATAATTAAAGGTTATATTGGCACTTGTTAGTCTAAATAAGCCTCCATTATTATTAATATTAAATTTATTAATTCTAACATTATTTTCATCTAGCGTGTAAGGATCTAGTGTTGCTCCAAAATTCACATTCATTTTATTTTTAAATAATTGTGTTCCTCCGCTCATTCTAACTGGAGATAAATTTAAAGAATCTGCGGCTAAGTTGTAAGAAGTAGAAAAATTTAAATTATTTAGTAATACTATTTTTTTTAATTCATTCTCTTCACTTTCTTTATCAATTACTTTTGCCTCGATATTATTATTTAATGATAAGGACATTGAGCTTGCATAATTCTTATTTGGTATTCCAAATATAGATTCTTCAAATCTAGAATATTCTATATCAGAAGTGGTCAACCCATCTGCGGAAACTACTTCATATGTGTCATAATACTGGTTAAACGCTGGTGAAATACCATAACTTACCGAAGGTCTCATAACATGCCTAATTGTTTTAATTTTACTTTTTTCAGAAAAATTATACATTCCATACACTGTGGTTCCTAGTGAGGTTGAGAAATTATAAGTTCTAAATGAATCAAAACCTCGATCTTCGGTTGTTTCCACCTCCTGTAATTGTATGTTATAGTCCTTGTTAATTGTTTTAAAAACCCAGGTTTCTTTAAAATTAGCGCTTGTAGAAAAACTTAGGTATTTAAATAGTTTAAAGTTAGTACTAATTGGAATTGAATGCTGAAAACCTGATTTAGCTGACTCAAACATTTCCTTCTTAAAAAACAAGGAATCAGTGGTTAAAATTCTGTTTTCACCACGCACATTATATTGAAAATTAATATTTTGAATTGCACCTCGTTTGCTTCCACCTTTCGGGGCAAATGGATATATTCTAGAGATACTTCCTTGAAATGTTGGTAAAGTCATATTAATGGCCTGGGTATTAGTGTTTTGTGAATGTGTAGCTGACAAACTAATATTTACCTGAGGTTCACCTGGAAAAGTTTTAGAATAAGAAACGGATGAGGACAAACTATTATTCAAAAAATTAGCTGCATTCATTTGATTTACAGATTGTTGATAATATTTACTACTTCCTAAATTAACAGAAGCAGAGAATCTTGAATTTGGATTTGATTTTGAGTCTTTGCTGTGAGACCATCTCAAATTATATATCGAACTTTTAGAATAGTCTGGAAAACCTCTTTCACTACGTATTAAATTCTCAAATCTGAAACTTAAATTTCCTCTGAACTTATATCTATAGAAATAGGTGTTCTCAACTCTAAAACCATAACTTCCGTTTGTATAATAATCGCCAAGTAATGTCAAATCTAAGTTGTCATTTATTGGCAGATAATAACCTCCATTTTGAATGAAATACCCGCGGGAATTTTGTTCTCCAAAAGAGGGAAATATAATACCTGAGCTTCTTTTATTAGAAATAGGGAAATAAGCAAATGGCAGGCCAATTGGTGTAGGAACGTCTGCAATATACATATTGGTGGGTCCTGTAATAATTTTTTTTCCGGGGATTACCTTGGCTTTTCTGAGTAAAAAATAATATTCTGGATTGTCAATGTCTGCAGAGGTTGTGAATTTAGCTCTGTTCATAAAATATACCGAGTCATTTTCCTTTTTGGTTTTGTCTGAAAGTATATTCAAACCCGCTTCTTCTGTTCTAGAATTAAAAATAATTGCCTTTTTAGTATCCATGTTAAATTTTAATGAATCTGGCCTTATTTCATCTTGACCTTGTTTAAATATCGGCAATTGAGTATACTCACCAAGAGAGTCTTTAATTCTTCCGGCGTAAATTTCATTTTTTTCATAATCTACAAGAATAATTCCGGATGTTATCTCCATATCCCCATAGGTAATTTTGGCATTATTATATAATCTAATTAATTTATCTTTTGGGCTTATCGCAGTTGTGTCGGTAGCTTCATAGGTGATTTTGCTTAAAAGCAACTTATCTTTTTGATTAATTGAATCATTTTTAACAATTGTGTCAATAGAATAATTACGTATGAATGCATAATTATTCATGTTTATAAACAATGTATAACTTAACAATAAAATTAATTTGAAAAAGTTTGATTTCAACCTATTGAATGTATATTAGTATAACTGAAAAACAGCTATAAATTTACGTATATTTTAAGGCTATAATACATAATTTATGACTAAAGTTTACTTAAACTCCCTTTTTTTTAACCTTAGTTTAACAGCGAAAGGAATAATTATGTTCTTTGCTTTAGGTCTTTCAAACATAAACGAACTTGATTCTCAAAACAAATTTAGAGTAGTAATTGATGCTGGACATGGTGGAAAAGACCCTGGAAGACCGAATCAAAGTGGGATTAAAGAAAAAGACATTGTATTAAAAATAGCCTTAGATTTAGGAAAGAAGTTAGAAAATAGTGGTGATGAGGTTATTTATACTAGAGATAAAGATGTCTTTTTAACATTAAGACAAAGAGCTAAAATTGCAAATGATGTTGATGCCGACCTTTTTATATCAATACATTGTAATGCATTTCATGACAGTTCAGTTCATGGTTCAGAAACTTTTGTTTACGGATTGCATGTTAGTAATGCTAATTTTAATATTGCTAAAAAGGAAAACGAAATTGTCTTTTTAGACGATCATTATCAAATGGATAAAGAAACTTATAATCCAACATCAACTGAATCTCTAATTGGAACAACTCTAATGCAAGAGGAATATCTTGATCAAAGTATTTTGCTTGCGAGTTTTGTTCAGGAAAACTTTACAAAAGATTTAAAAATCAAAAACAGAGGAGTAAAACAATCTGGTTTTTGGGTACTTCATAACACATATATGCCTAGTATTTTAATTGAAGCTGGTTTTATGACTAATAAAAAAGAAGGTGACTATTTAAACTCAAAAAAAGGGCAAGCTGAAATTTCAAATAGCATTTACAAAGCCATAAAAAAATACAAAAAAACCATTAATTATTATGAAAATAACATAGCTCAACCGCAAAATACTGATGTAGTTTTATACAAGGTTCAAATAGCTGCGGGTAAAAGAAAACTTGAATTAAAATCATATAACTTTAAGGGTCTAAATGACTTATCTAGGATAAAACAAGGTTCTTTGTATAAGTACTTCTATTCGAGTTCAAAAAACCTTACAGATATTAAAAAGAAGAAAAAATTTGCAAGACGCAACGGTTATCCTAATGCATATATCGTTGGTTTTAAAAATGGTAAACTATTTGAAGTTGATTAGTAAATAAGTAAATTTATATAAACAGATGATTATTAAATGAAATTCAATAAAGAAATAAAAATTGGTTTTTTGGCTATTATCGGAATAATGATGAGTGTTTTTTCTTATAATTATTTGAAGGGAATAAATTTATTTGAAAAAAATAGAAAATTTAAGGTTACTTATTCTAAAGTTGATGGATTATCAATGTCAAATCCTGTAACACTCAACGGATTTAAAATAGGTAAGGTTCATAAAATAAATTTTAATCCAGAAAATACTAGAGAACTCATAATTGACATAATTATTGAAAATGATGTTATTTTTCCAAAAACTAGCACCGCTGAACTGTATGAAACAGGATTGATTGGGGGAAAGGCAATAGCAATAATCCCTGATTATAAAAATGATTCAACAATTGCCTTAGACGGAGATTTTTTAAAGGGAGTTTTAAAACCTGGCCTAACAGAGTTGGTAAATCAAATTTTACCACAAGTTCAGTTACAACTCGAGTCTGTAATGCAAAGTGCTGAAGTAGTTTTTGAAAACATTAACAAGTTATTTGATGAGGAAACTAAGACTGAACTTAAGTCGAGTATTAAGGAATTCTCTTTACTAACTCAGAATCTCTCAAATACCTCACAAAAAGTTTCAAATTTGATCGAAAAAAGTGCACCAGGCATTGAGCTTACTATTAATGATTTAAAAGATACAAGTAATAACCTGAAATCCATAACTGATTCTGTTTCCAAAAAAGATATTAGTGATTTAACCAATAATTTGAATGAACTTGCCAAAAATCTTAACAAAGTGTCTAAAAATTTAAATAATTCTAACGGTACTATGGGAATGCTAATTCAAGACAAGTCTATATATGAAAATCTTGAAAAAGCCACTAATGAGCTTAATATATTAATCAAGGACGTAAAACTAAATCCAAGTAGATATATTAATTTTTCGGTATTTGGAAAAAAAAATAAAGACTTTAAAAAGAATAACTAATTGCAATATATTCCAAACATAATTTTTTCTGCTCTTTTGATATCATCATTAGCTTTTTTCATTAGAAATCTAAAAAGATTAAGAAGAAATATAAATTTAGGCAAGGGTAAAACAGATCCAATAACTAATAAGCCTCAGAGGTGGAAAAATATGGCTAGAATAGCTCTGGGTCAATCCAAAATGGTAAGTAGACCTATTGCTGGATTACTTCACATAATTGTTTATCTAGGTTTTATTATAATAAATATTGAACTTATAGAAATAGTAATAGATGGAGTTTTTGGGACTCATAGAATATTTTCATCCATAGGTTTCTTATACGGAGTTTTAATTGGTTTATTTGAAATTTTTGCTGTGCTTGTTTTGATCGCAGTAATTATTTTTTGGACCAGAAGAAATATTGTAAAAATCAAAAGATTTTTTGAAAATAAAATGGTGGGGTGGCCAAAGCTTGATGCCGATTTAATCTTATATTTTGAAATAATATTGATGAGTTTATTTCTCTTAATGAATGCTACAGATGTTGAGTTTCAAATGATGAACAATGGAAATATTGTAAGCGGTCTTATATTTCCATTTTTTGAGGGTTTTTCTGATCAAACATTATATTATCTAGAAAGATCTTTTTGGTGGCTCCATATTATTGGTATATTAATTTTTCTCAACTATTTATATTATTCAAAACATCTGCACATTATTCTTGCCTTTCCAAACACTTTTTACGGATCTATATCAAATTCAGGAAAACTAAATAATATGAAAACCGTTACAAATGAGGTTAATATTATGATGGGTAAAGCTGTCGAACCAGAAACTAATGAGGATATAAAGTTTGGAGTTTCTGATGTTACAGATTTATCATGGTTACAGATTTTAAATGCTTATTCATGTACAGAGTGTGGTAGATGTACAAGTGTTTGCCCTGCAAATATCACTGGAAAAAAATTGTCTCCCAGAAAGATAATGATGGAAACCAGAGACAGAGTTGAAGAATTTGGTAAAAACATAGACAGGAATGGCTCCTTTATTGAGGATAATAAAAAACTATTAGGAGAATACATTTCTAAAGAAGAATTGTGGGCTTGCACATCATGTAATGCGTGTGTTGAAGAATGCCCAATCAGTATAAATCCCTTGTCTATAATCATGGATATGAGAAGGAATTTAATAATGGAGGAATCATCGGCTCCAGTTGAGTTAAATAATATGATGAACAATATTGAGAATAATGGAGCCCCATGGCCCTATAATCAACAAGACAGATTAAATTGGAATGAATAAAAAATTATGAATAGAGAAGAGATAGACAAAATTTTACATGAAAAAGTTGAATCAGGTCAAAAAATTAGTCCTGTTCTGCCTGAGGGAGTTAAAAATTATTTGATTGACATTGATGGAACAATAACAGAAGATGTGCCAAATGAGGAACCGGAAAGAATGGCTACTTGCTTACCCTTTGATGATGCTCTAGAGACTTGTAATAGATGGTATAATGAGGGGCATATGATATGTTTCTTCACCTCTAGGGTAGAGGAACACAGAATAGTCACTGAAAATTGGTTAAGAGAACACGGATTTAAATACCATTCTTTACTAATGGGTAAACCAAGAGGAGGAAATTATCATTGGATAGATAATCACTTAGTTAAAGCTACTAGATATAATGGAACATTTGGAGATTTAATAAAGAAAGAAGTCACAATCGAAGTTTTTAAAGATGATTGAGTTAAAAATTAAAACAATTGAAGAATTTCAAAATGAGGGTACTTCCCCTGAAATTTTATTTTGGGTTGGATGTGCCGGTAGTTTTGACGACAGAGCTAAAAGGATTACAAAAGCATTTGTGAAAATTCTGAATTCTGCAAATATTAGTTTTGGAGTATTAGGCAAAGATGAGTCATGTACGGGAGATCCAGCCAAGAGAGCAGGGAATGAATTTCTTTTTCAAATGCAAGCCATGTCAAATATTGAAATTCTAAATTCTTTTGATATTAAAACAATAGTAACAACATGTCCTCACTGTTTTAACACTTTAAAAAACGAATATCCAGACTTAGGCGGAAGTTATGAAGTTTATCACCACACACAATTTATTAATAAACTATTGGATGATAATAGATTCTCTATAGAAGGGGGATCCTATAAAGGAAAAAAAATAACATATCATGATCCTTGTTTTTTAGGAAGAGCAAATAATGAGTATAATGCGCCTAGAAATCTTATAAAAAAAATTGATGCTGAATTATCTGAACTAAAAAGATGTAAATCAAAAGCATTATGCTGTGGTGCTGGAGGCGCACAAATGTTCAAGGAATCTGAAAAAGGAGAAAAAGAAATTAATATAGAACGGGCAGAAGAAATAAAAAATAATTCTGCAAAAATTGTTGCCACCGGATGTCCTTTTTGTAATACAATGTTAACAGATGGCACCAAATCATTTGAAAATGAGGATAAAGTTGAAGTTATGGATATTGCGGAACTAATCGTTAAGGCAAAAGATTTATAGATGTTTGTTGATTTTAAATCGTTAAGTAAGGATTCAAGAGTCTGGATTTTTCAGTCAATACAAATGATTGATAACACAACTATTGAAAAGATCAAATCTAAATTAAAATTGTTTCTAGATAATTGGAAATCACACCAAATGAATTTCAAATCTTCATTTGAAATTAGAAATAATACATTTATTATAATAGCTGCTGATGAAAGTAATTTGGTTTCTGGGTGCTCAATTGATTCGCTTATTAAATTTATTAAGGAACTTGAATGTTTATTTGACTTACAGTTGATGGATAAACTACACGTTAAATATATTTTAAATGATGAAATTCAAACAAAGCATCTTAATGATTTTAAAATCCTTTGTAAAAGTCTAGAAAATAATCAAGAATTAATGGTTTTTAACAACTTGGTTAAAAATATCTTTGAATTAAATCATAATTGGAATGTTGATGTCAGAGAAAGTTGGCACAAAAAATACTTGAAATGAATCGTTTATTAGTTTTTATTATTTGTTTAGTTTTTTTTAAGCTTGAATCTCAGACTTTAGACCCTCTAATGTCAAAAGATTTTTTAGATCAAAGTAAATGGGTGGATTCAATTTATAACAACCTATCAATAGATGAGAAAATTGGACAACTGTTTTTTGTTCAAGCCACATCAAGGAAAGAAAATAATTCAAAAAAGATATTAGACGATATAAATAATCACAAGATAGGTGGTATAATCTTCTCTACAGGAAACCCATCTATTCAGGTAAATCTTACAAATAAATTTCAAAAATCCTCCGATATACCTTTAATGATTAGTATCGATGGCGAGTGGGGTACAGGGATGAGATTAGATTCTGTCCCAAATTTCCCTTGGAATATGAGTTTAGGTGCAATTAAAAATGATTTGATTTTAGAAAAAATAGGGGAAGAGATTGGTGTACAATTTAACAGATTAGGTATTCATATGAATTTTGCACCGGTTGTAGATATTAATACTAATCCAAAAAATCCTATCATTGGAAATCGTTCTTACGGAGAAAATAAAATAAACGTTTCTAAAAAAGGAATAAGTTTTACAAAGGGTATTCAATCAAAAAACATTTTAGCCACAGCTAAACACTTTCCAGGGCATGGAGACACATCAAAAGATTCACATTTAACTCTTCCAACTATTGATTTTAGTAAAAAAAGAATCAATGAAGTTGAATTGTACCCCTACAAACAATTAATTAAAAATGGATTGTCAGCAATTATGGTAGCACATCTTAACGTTCCTTCACTTGAAAAGGAGAAAATGCTACCCTCAACATTATCAAAAAATATTATCGAGAAAATATTAATTAAAAAACTAAAGTTTAAAGGGCTTATTATCACAGATGCATTAGAGATGAAGGGTGTGTCAAATTTCACAAAGAAGAATGTTGATCTTTTGGCATTTTTAGCTGGAAATGATATTCTTTTGATGTCTTCAGATATAAGTAAAGGTATAAAATCAATCAAGAAGGCTTATAAAAAAGGTACTATAAGCGAAGAGAGGCTCTCAAGATCTGTAAGAAAAATATTAATGGCAAAATATAAAGTAGGGTTAAACAATTATCAACCCATAGAAGAATTTAATCTTGTAAATGATCTTAATAAATTTTCCTCTAGAAATTTAATAAATACTTCAATAGAAAATATTCCTGTACTGATAAAAAATCAAAACAATTTACTTCCGTTAAAACCAAAATCTAATAAAGTTATAAACTTACAGTTTGGTAATGATAAGGGTAGTGCGTTTAACAATTACCTAAATAAATATAAGGATTTAAATAGTGTAAAAATACAAGATATTGATGAAAATGAATTAAATGATATAGTCAATAATTATGAAACAATAATTGTTAGTATACACATTAAATCAAATACTCCGTGGGAGAATATGAATAAAAAGTTTTCTTCAATTGATTTGGAAATGCTTAAAATTATTAACCAGCATAAGAAAAAGATACTAGTATCTTTTACCAATCCCTATATGTTAAATCAGCTTAATTTAAATTCATACAATTCAATTTTAGTAGGTTTTCAAAATAATCAGGAATTTCAAAAGACAATAGCTCAGCAAATATATGGGGCAAAATCAGTAAAAGGAATTTTACCTGTAACAATTAACGAATCATTTAAAGAAGGGGATGGCATAATACTGGATAAGATTAATATATTAAGTTATGGAGATCCAAAATCTGTAGGGGTTGATGCAATAAAACTGTCAAAAATAGATTCTATAATTGAATATGCAATTGATAATGAAATGACACCAGGTGCTCAAATTTTGGTTGCTAAAAACTCGAAAATTATTTATGAAAAATCATTTGGTAAACTCAGATATAATGAAAATTTGAATGTAAATAATAACACGATTTATGATTTAGCCTCACTTACAAAGATTCTTGTAACTACTCCGATTGTCATGAAATTGGTTGAAGAAGGAGTGATTTCCCTTGAAACAAGACTAAAAGAAATTATTCCAAGATATAAAGATTCTAATAAGGCGGAAATTTCAATAAAAGAACTTTTGTCTGGAAACGCCTCACTTCAAGCTTGGATACCATTTTATAAGCTGACGTTAGATGAAAATTTAAAACCTTCCAGTGAATATTATACATTCAAAAAAACAAAAATAAATTCAGTTAAAGTTGCACCAGATTTATTCTTGAGATCCGATTATACTGATACTATAAGAAATATAATTAAAGACAGTGATTTACTAAGTAAAAAATACAAGTATAGTGACTTATCATACCTGATAATACAAGAATTCATAGAAAATCATTATTCGCAGAGTTTGGATAAAATAATTGACAATTTAATATTTCAAAAACTTGGAATTAAATTAGATTATAATCCAACTTTAAAATATTCATCAAAAAATATAGCTCCCACCGAAATTGACGAATATTTTAGATATAAAGAAATTAGCGGATATGTTCATGATATGGCTGCGGCTATGCTTGGAGGTGTTTCATCTCACGCAGGCCTTTTTGGGAATGCTAATAATGTTGCTAAAGTAATGCAAATGTATTTGCAAAATGGTAATTATGCTGATCAGCAAATTTTAAAACCTGAAACTATTAATTTGTTTAATAATTGTTATTATTGTGATAAGGATAATAGAAGAGGAGTAGGTTTTGATAAACCCCAATTAGAGGACGATGGTCCAACCTGTGGTTGTGTATCAATGAGTAGTTTTGGTCATTCTGGATGGACAGGTACATTTGCTTGGGCAGATCCAGAAAAAGAAATTGTTTATGTATTCCTATCAAACAGATCGTATCCAGGTGGTGAAACAGCTAGTCAATCAAAGCTTGTTAAAGAAAATATTAGAAGTGAAATACAAAGAATCATATATAACTCAATAATTGAATAAATATGGTAATAGGAATAGTTTGCTATCCTACATTCGGGGGTAGCGGTGTTTTAGCGACGGAATTAGGAATTGAACTTTCTAAAAAAGGTTATGAAATTCATTTTATAACTTATAATCAACCTGTTAAGCTTGAATTACTTGATAATAATGTACATTATCACGAAGTTAATGTACCAGATTATCCTTTATTTCATTACCCTCCTTATGAATTAGCCTTATCATCAAAGCTAGTTGAAATGGTTAAGAAATATGAGATAGATATAATGCATGTTCATTATGCAATACCACATGCCTATGCTGCCTATATGGCAAAAAAGATGCTTAAAGATCAAAATATTGAAATACCAATCGTTACAACATTACACGGAACAGACATTACTCTTGTCGGTAGCCATCCTTCATACAAAACTGCAGTAGAATTTAGTATTAATAATTCTGATTTTGTAACAGCTGTTTCAAAAAGTTTAAAGGAAGACACATTAAAATTATTTAATATTTCAAACGACATAAAAGTCATTCCAAACTTTGTCAACTTAGATAAATACACATATAAAAATTCAAAAAAAAATTTGATAAGTTCAACTGATAAAATAATTACACATGTAAGTAATTTTAGAAAGGTTAAGAGAATTAATGATGTTATTGATATATTTTATGGGATTAATAAAAAAATCAAATCAAAATTATTTATGATTGGGGATGGGCCTGAAAAAAAGAAAGCTGAAAAAAAAGTAAAATCTTTGGGAATCAAGGACAAGGTGGTATTTTTCGGAAAAAGTAATGAAACAAATAAAATTTTGTCATTCAGTGATTTATTTTTACTTCCTTCAGAAATTGAGAGTTTCGGTCTATCTGCACTAGAAGCTATGGCTGCAGGTGTGCCTGTAATTTCATCTGATACTGGAGGAATTCCGGAAGTCAACAAAGATAATTTTTCAGGTTTATTAAGTAAAGTAGGTGATACAGAAAAAATGATAAATGATGCTATAAATCTACTTTCTGATGAACAAATATTAAACGATTTCAAAAAAAATTCAAGAAAAAGAGCTGAGGATTTTGACATACACAATATAGTTCCCAATTATGAGAATATTTATAAAAATCTAATTAACCAGTAATAAAATGAAAAGAAAAGATTTTTTAAAATTAAGTTCAGCATCTGCTTTATTATTAGGATTAAAATCCAATGCGGTAAACCTGTATGACTCTATTGAATCTTATGATTATAAAAAAAACAATTCACAATATATGGGTGACTTTTCTGCGCCAAAATTAGATATAGTTAGGGTTGCTTTTATTGGAGTTGGGGCAAGAGGTAGTGGACATGCTAAACAGATTGCTGCAATTGAAGGAACTGAAGTTGTGGGAATAAGTGATCTTTACAAAGATTTAGCTGAAAAATCATCTATCATCTGCCAAGGGATTGGAAACGGCAAAAGACATAAAAATATAGCCATTTATTCAGGTAATAAAGATAAATGGATAGCTATGCTTAAGGAAGTTAAACCTGATGCAGTATTCATCTCAACAAATTGGGATAATCATGCCCTTATGGCAATTGAAACCATGAAAAGTGGAGCCCATGCGTTTGTTGAAGTGCCTATGGCAACATCTATTGAAGACCTATGGGATATAGTTAACACCTCAGAAAAAACAAGAAAGCATTGTATGATGATGGAAAATGTTAACTATGGTAGAGATGAGCTTATGTATTTAAATATGTGTAGAAAAGGAGTTATTGGTGATTTTCTTCATGCTGAAGCTGCATATATACACGAACTTAGATTTCAAATGAAAGAAGAGGAAAGAGGAACTGGATCATGGAGAACACATCATTATTCAAAGAGCAAAGGAAATTTGTATCCAACGCACGGACTCGGACCAGTATCTCAGTATATGAATTTAGGTAGGGGTGAGGATAATTTTAATTCCTTAGTTTCTTATTCATCTCCATCTTTAGGGAGAAAATTATATGCGAAAAAAAATTATGAGAGTAGTCATAAATGGAATAAACTAAATTATTCAAATGGGGATATGAATACTTCAATAATAAAAACCAATCTGGGAAGAACCATAATGATTCAATGGGATGAAACCAGTCCGAGACCATATACTAGACACAATTTAATTCAAGGTACAAAAGGAATTTTAGCTGGTTTTCCAACAAGGGTTGCACTTGAAAATGGAGTTGAGGGGATTACAAAAGATCATCATTCTTGGGTTCAAGGAGATAATTTAAAAATATTATATGAAAAATACGATCATCCCTTAAATAAACGTTTAGAGTTACTTATAGAAAAAATGGGTGGGAGAAATCACGTAGGCCACGGAGGGATGGATTTTATTATGAGATATAGAATCATTGAATGCTTAAGAAATGGAGAACCACTCGATCAAAATGTCTATGAAGGATGTTTTTGGAGTGCTGTTACTCCTTTAAGTGCAAATTCAATAAATAGCGGTGGAGCTCCTCAAAAGTTTCCAGATTTCACAAGAGGCAATTGGAATAAAACAAAACCCTTAAAAATCATTAGCTAAAACTATTTCCAATTTTTTAATTTGCTTGAAATTCCAATTCCTGGGTTAAATGTGTTTGTTGGATCAAGTGATTTGTAAAAATTTATTAATGAAGTTTTGGCTTGATACTCATGTCCTACATTATGTTCTGCCGGATATTCTGCACCTCTTATTTTATAAGTTTGAAGGATTTCTTTTTTTAGTTTTTCGGAATTAACTCCTTTTTTTAAAATATAATTTTGATGTTGGACATGACAAAATAAATGACCGTAATAAAACTTTTTCTCTATTTGTTTATCAATTTCTACAGGTAATTGCTCAAACCATTCTTTTTCATTTCTAGGAAATGCAACATCTAAAGACATCATTCCACCAACTTC
>CACEAZ010000005.1 GCA_902557655.1 uncultured Bacteroidota bacterium | reverse complement strand
TGCCTCCATACATATATCTACTCAAAGAAATTAAATAAATAAAAAAGGCCTGCATTAAGCAGGCCTTTTTTTCATTGTAAAAAGTATCTTTTAGAAATTATATCTTAATCCAACATTCCAGGTTCTTCCTAATCCGAAGTAACCTTGGTTAGCGGTGTCAATTCCATTGTATAATACTCCCGTTCCATCACCAGCAGCAATAGCAGATCTTAATTCACTAATGTAAACGTTGTCAAAAACATTATTTACATTAACTCTAAGATCTAAGGTACCTTCACTTACAAACATCTTGTAAGAAAGTCCCATATCAACTACATGGTAGTTTGGTAATTTTAGGTTTTCCTTTACAGCTCCAACATTAGCATATAACTCATCGTAAAATCTAATGTCTGAGTCAAAAGAAAGTCTGTCAGCTAAATCAACATCTAAACCAAGACCAGCAGTGAACTGTGCAGCATCACCGACTTTTCCACCGTCAACATCTTGTGTTTCAGTTTCAAGTACATTTTGATCTTCATCTTGTACTCTAGTGATTGCATCACCTTCATAAATCCAGTCACCAATAGATAAGAATCCTTTTAAAGTATAAGGAACATCTGGTTGAGGATTAGCCATAAATGTAAGCTCAACCCCTTGGTGAAGTTGACTGACACCTTCTGAAACTTCATAGAATAATTGATCATCACTTATGTATGAAGATGAAGTTACCCTGTCAGCCCATGATGTTCTGTATACATCTAATCTAGCAGAAAAGTTTTCTACTTCGTAAATATATCCAGCCTCTAAACCAATGATTGTTTCGTTAGAAGTATTAGGATTGATTCTGTTTGTATAATTTAGATAAATGTTATCAAAGTAAGGAGCTCTTGAATAATATCCAGCATTAACGTACGCCTTACCATTTGCACCTAAACCAAATCCAACACCTGCTTTAGCATTATAACCAAAGTTGTCAACTTGCTCTGACTCAACTCCGTCAACTGTACCTTCTGGCAATGCCTCTCCAGTCCATTGAGTTGATGTACCGTCAATTAATGATTGATCAGCGTATTGATAGTGATCCCATCTTTGGTACATTGTCTGAGAAACCGAACCTTGGAAGAATGCAGAGAAATCATCTTTAGTATACTCTAATTGAGTAAATAATCCACCATAAGAAATTCTCTCGTCATTACTATAAGCAATTTTTTGATCTTCATCAAAATTTGTAAAGGTAGCATCCCAAGGATTAGCACCCATGCTTTCAGTAGCAACTACATATTTATAAGTACCATACGTACCATAAGTGTCGTGGTTATTATTTGGATCTCTTAATCTAATATTCTCTTGCCAAGAAGTTAAACCGTGGAAATTTTCAACAATTCTAAAGTGCTCACCATAATAAGTTCTTAAATCAGCACCGACATTAAAAGATAAGTTATCTGATAATTCAGTTTCGTAATTTGAAACCAAACCAAACCAGTTATGCATGTTCATCGATGCTCTTGTAATATACCCTCCTTCTGCAGCATAGTTTCCACCTGCCCCTGAAGTTGAGTTATTATAAGCATAAATAGCATCATAATCTATATATCCTTCGTCAGTTCTAATTCTATTACCTCTACCTCCAGTACCTCCACCGTTACCAGTAGAAGCATATAAAACAGTTGATAAACTAGACTTTTCATCGATTGTATAATCCCAGTTTAAATTAAATACTGGCTTGTGGTAAAAGTTTCTTCTCTCAGTAAGGTATCTATCTCCATAATAACCGTAGTTGTTATTATATTTTCTACCATGCTCTAAGTAAGTTGCAATAGACTTAGTAAAGTTTTGATCATGCCACTGAGGAGCACCTGTCATTAAGAAATTAAAATTGTGCTTGTCATTCATTTTATATCCTAATGAAAGGAAATAAGTTTGACCTTGACCAAAAGTTCCTTCAGCATATCCATCACCTTGCCAGTGAGTTAATAACATGCTTGTAGACCACCCGTTATCTTTTTCTCCTGTATCATAAGAAAAAGTAGTTTTTAAGTAGTTGTCGTTAGCAAAACCTGCATAAGCAAATCCGCCTTCACTTTTAGTTGTAGATCTCATTACAAAGTTAACTGTACCACCAACAGATGATATAGCTAGCTTTGAAGCTCCAAGACCCCTTTGGATCTGAACAACATTTGCAATGTCGTTCATACCAGACCAGTTTGACCAATACATTTTACCATCTTCCATACCGTTAATCGGCTGACCGTTTAACATGAAAGCTGTATTTGTTTGATCAAAACCACGCACAGAAATTCTTGTATCTCCAAATGCACCAGATTGACCTGCCACGTAAACAGATGGTGTATTTGCAAGAGTCATTGTGATGTCTTGCGTTCCAATTTTCTTTTGAATTTCTTCTCCAGTTATTGTGGAAACAGCCAAGGGAGTTACTCTGTCTTCAGCAAGGTCAACTACCCCGCCTCCAACTAAAACAACTTCCTCTAATTCCTCAAGATCGTCCCAATCTTCATCGGTAGATTCTTGAGCATAAATTGTAGTTCCAAAAAGCAATAGAGCTACAAAAAATAATTTGTGAGTAATGTTTTTCATAATTTGTTTAAAGTTTAATTATATTATTACCTTGCAAAAATAGATAATATTTATCACTTATCCCCATCTGTTGGTGAATAAATTATACCGGAATTGTTAACAAAATATTAAGAAATCGATGTGATTAATCTTTGGATTTGAATTCTTTTAACAAACTCTGTGTTGAAGAATCATGGTTGCTAAAATCACCAGATTTTAGGTCACTTAAGATATTACTTGCAAGTTTTTTACCAAGCTCAACACCAGCCTGATCATAGCTTAATATGTTCCATATAACTCCTAAGGAAAATATCTTATGCTCGTACATAGCAATCAATGAACCTAAGTTTTCAGGACTTAACTTATCTATTAATAGCGTATTTGTTGGGCGATTGCCTAAAAACTCTTTATGGTTGTCATTCTGTGACTCTGCCACTGTTCCTTCCATTAAGGCTTTTGTTTGAGCAAAGAAATTAGCCATCAATATGTCGTGGTGTAAATCATTTCCCTTCTGAGATTTTCTGAAACCTATAAAATCAGAAGGAATAATTTTTGTTCCCTGGTGTAGTAACTGAAAGAAGGAATGCTGAGCATTTGTACCTGTCTGACCCCATATTACTTGGCCTGTCTGATAATCAACAAAATTTCCAGACCTGTCTGTTTGTTTTCCGTTACTTTCCATAGAAGATTGTTGTAAATATTTACTAAAACTTTTTAAATCTTCAGAGTAAGGAATTACCGCGTGAGTAGAATAATTAAAGAAATTATTATACCACATACTAAGACATGCTAAAATAACAGGGATATTTTCACTGAATTTAGAATTTCTAAAATGAGAATCCATTTTACTTGCACCTTCTAATAATTTTGAGAAATTATCATATCCTAATGAAAGAGAAATGGACAGCCCAACGGTACTCCAAAGAGAAAATCTTCCTCCTACCCAATCCCACATTGGAAATATATTTTCTGGCACGATTCCAAAATCTACAGCTTTTTCAATATTACTGCTAACAGCAACAAAATGTTTTGGTATGTCTTCCTGATTAGCATTTTTCAAAAACCAATCTCTAACAGTATTTGCATTAATCAATGTTTCAATTGTTGTAAATGTTTTTGAAACAATTATAAATAATGTTGTTTCGGGATTAATTTTTTCAAGGATATTAACCACATGATCTCCATCAACGTTACTTATAAAATGAGTATTTATATGATTTTTATAATGTCTAAGAGATTCAATTACCATAGAAGGGCCGAGATCAGATCCTCCAATACCAATGTTAACAACGGTGTCTATTCGATCTCCTTTAAATCCTTTGTATGACCCAGATAATATATTTTCGGTGAACAACCTCATTTTATTTTTAGCTTCTGAAATTTTAGAAACTATGTTGCAATCATCAATAAAAATCTTTTCATCTTTATCAGCTCGCAAAGCAGTATGTAATACTGATCTAGATTCGGTAGTATTAATCTTTTCTCCTGCGAAATATTTTTCAATGGAGCTCTTAAAGTTTATTTCATTTAAAAGCTCTTCAAAAAGTGACATTGTTTTTACATTAATTTTATTTTTTGAGAAGTCAAAATAAAATTTGTTCCAGGAAATACTAAATTTGTTAGCTCTTTCATTGTCCTTTTTGAAATAATCATAAAAATGATCTTCCTTTAGCTCACTGAAGTGAGCTTGTAATCTTGGCCAAGTTTTGGTTAATTTGGGATTTATAGAAGATAGCGGCATAAAATTTAATTTATTTCGTCCAATAATTTTTTAAACGGAATTATAGCTTCATCAAAATTAGACTTTAATTTTTTAGGAACAGGCTTGCCCGGCGGTAATTTTTGCTTAAATGGATCAACTTGCTTACCATTTTTCCAAAATCTATAACATACATGAGGGCCAGACGTGTTTCCCGTCATTCCAATTCTACCAATAACATCCCCTTGCTTAACATATTTCCCCTGTTTTATCCTACCCTTTTTTTGCATGTGTAAATATTGGGTTGAATATGTATCATTGTGCTGAATTTTAACATAATAACCGTTTCCTCTAGTATATGAAGACTTAACCACTCTACCATCAGCAGTGGCCATGATTGGTGTTCCAGTTGGTGCTGCAAAGTCAGTTCCCCTGTGAGGCCTAACTTTATTTCCATAATAAGCAATTCTTCTTTTTAAGTTGTATCGTGAAGAAATATTGCTGAATCTCAAAGGGGATTTTAAAAATGTTCTTTGTAAACTATTTCCAGATTCGTCATAAAACTCTGCTAATTTTTTAACTGAATCTGTAACAAAATTAAAAGCGTATAATTCTTCGTTATTATGCTCAAAAAAAGCTGCATCTATACTTTTAATCCCAACTAATATTGTATCCTCAATATATCTTTCATTGTAAATAATTTTAAATTTATCTCCTTTTTGAATTCTTGCAAAATCAATTGTCCAAGCATAAATATCTGATAATTGATTGATCAATTCCCATGGCAAACCATTTTGGTCCATTGTTTCAGATAAACTATTATTTATAACACCAGAAGTAGATTTTTTAATTATTTTGAATGGTTTTTTCTTATTAGCGGCATTGATTGAATCAAAATTTGAAAAATCTATTAACACATAATTTAACAGATTAGGTTGATAAATAAAGTATTGAGGTGTACTTAAACTATCCTTTGAAGAAAGAATTGTGTATGGCTTTCCTGCTGTTAGCCACCTTACATCAAACGAGTCTTTTATTTTTTCAACGATTTTATAGATTTGAGGGTAAGTCATTTTTTTTTGAATTAAAATCTCGCCAAAACTATCTCCAAATCTAATTGTATCCCTAGAAACATAAAAATTGTCTAAATTTAATCCAAACTCAATATTTTCCTTTTTTTCTACCTTTATTTCAGATGAAATTAATGAAGAAGCCTTACCAAATAGAAAAAAGATCAGGTATAAAAAAAGTGTGATTAAAATTGAAGCTGTTATGACTTTTAAAACACTTTTCATTTAATTAAATTTAATTTCAAAAGGGTTGTTAAGATTGCTAAAAGATTCTAGATCAACTCTTAACGAACCGACGATTAAATCTGCCTTTATCCTAATTGGAATCCTATTCTTGTCAGCAGTAATCCACATGGTTAAACTCTCATCTTTTTTAAACACTCTTCCAGACTGAACATAAGGTTGAATTTTGAAACATAAAATTTTTCCAAAATTAGTATTTATATATTCAGTGGACAAATGCTTGATTTTTAATTTATAATTCTCTGAATCAAAAAACATATTAATTGTTAGCTCATTATTTTGGTCTAAATCTTCAGGACTATAAAAATTTCTTAAAAAATAGAAAACGGAAACCATATCCTGTGAATTCTCAATCAAAGAAAAGGCGTTTGACGAATTTCTTTTAAAATCGTTAACTCTTGCCTCATTTAAATTATGATTAAATAATATCTCTAAATTCTTGGTGTAACCACCTTCGTTTATATTCCTTATAAATTTAATCGGAATAATATTTTTCTTATCGAAGTAACTTTCATATCTGTCATAAACCTTAAAAAACAGGTTTATGGGACCAGTACTTTTGCCAATCATTTTTGCATGAAATTGGTCTTTATTGTTTTGAGTTAGATTAACAGTTGCCTCGCCAGCTTTAAACCAACCACTATATGAAATTTTATAGTTTAACCATTCTCCTGATTTAAATGCATATTTATTTTGAGAATTGGAATTGTCAAAAACCAAAAATGCTATCAAAAAAAGAAAATATCTTATTGTATTTTTAAGAATTAAAATGATCATAAATTATTTTGGCTTTCTTGCTTCCCACTATTTGTTTAAGTTCTTCAATTTTTTGTGTTTTTATGTTTTTCAAAGACTTGAATTTTTTCATTAGATTCAAAAATGTTTTTTCTCCTATTCCTGGAATCCGTTGTAATTCACTGTCTAAAAAAGAATTATCTCTCCTATTTCTATATTGTCTCAGACTAAATCGGTGTGCTTCATCTCTTAATTTTTGAATTAATTTTAAAGAAGGAGATCTTTTATCAATATAAACTGGTGTGCTTTCACCATAGAAATATATTTCTTCTAGTCTTTTGGCAATACCTATTATGCTGATTTTTTTTTCAAGACCTAACTTTTTCAAAGATTTGACCGACGAGGATAATTGCCCCTTACCCCCGTCAATAATTATTAAGTTCGGTAAACTTTTATTTTCATCTATCATTCTAGAGTACCTTCTAAAAACAACCTCTTCCATAGAGGCAAAATCGTCTGGAGAAGAAACCGATTTGATATTAAAATGCCTATAATCTTTCTTTGATGGCCTTCCATTTTTAAAAACAACACACGCTGAAGAAGGAAAACTTCCCTGAAAATTTGAATTATCAAAACATTCTATGTGGTTTGGAACAGCGCCCATATTCAGGTCATTTTTTAATGTTTTCAATATCTTTTGAAACGAGTTTAAATTTTCGAGATTATTGTTTGATTTAAAAATATTAATCTTATAATTTTTAATATTTCTAATTGACATTTGCAGCAAATGATTTTTGTCACCCAACTTTGGTGTAATACATTTTTTATAATCCATCGAATCAACAAAAATATTTGAACACAATTCGTTTGATTTTGACCTAAATTTAACTTTAATCTGAGAAATCAACTGTTCCAGAATAAGTTGGTCATTTGTTACATTTGTTTTTTTTAAATGCGTATTGAAGGAACTTATAATAAACCCATTAGAAACCTGAGTAAAATTTATATAAGCATAATTATTGTCTGAAATGATAGAATAAATATCTAAATTCTTTATTCTTGAACTAACAATCATTGATTTAGATTGATAGTTTTCTAATGCTTTTAGTTTGTTCTTGCATTCTAATGCCTTTTCAAATTCCTCTTTATTTGAAAAGCTTATCATCTGCTGCTTCAACTGAGTTTTTGATTTTGAAAACCTGCCTTTTAAAATATTTTTTACAGAGTTTATTATGAGATTGTATTTTTTTTCTGAAATTAAATTTTTAGAATTATGATTTTCGGTTTCAAATCCCAAAATGATAAAGTGGCTTTTTTTCTCTAAAACCCTAAGTGAAATTTTATTGTTTAAGTCGTCAATGAATTTTTGATTTAAATTATAGTTTCCTTTTCTAATCGGATATATATTATTGATCAAATCCAAAAGAGTATTTATCGTTTTAATATTTGTATACGGACCAAAATATTCTGAACCATCATTAATTATTTTTCGAGTTAGAAATATCCTTGGGAATCTTTCATTTTTTATACAAATCCAAGGATAAGATTTGCCATCTTTCAATAAAATATTATACTTGGGTTTAAATTTCTTTATTAAATTATTTTCTAGAAGAAGTGCGTCTGATTCAGTATCTACCAAAACAACTGAGATGCGTGAAATGTTAGAAACTAAGGATCTTGTTTTTTCATCACTTTTTTTTCCAGTGAAATATGATCTGACTCTTTTTTTTAAATTTTTAGCCTTTCCAACATAAATTACTCTGTCCGACTTGTTCAAAAATTTATAAACACCTGGAGAAGTTGTAATGTTTTTTAAATATTCAGAAATAGGACTCTTTTCCATGACTCAAATATACCACGAAATGTTTCTACTATGTAAAAAGGTTTTAGCTATTTCTGCATGTTCTTGGCTTCAATACTCAAAGTAGCATGAGGCACAAGTTTTAGTCTTTCACTAGAAATAAGCTTTCCGGTAACTCTACATATCCCGTAAGTTTTATTCTCAATTCTAATCAATGCAGTTTTTAAGTCCCTTATAAACTTTTCTTGTCTTAAGGCTAATTGTGAATTTGATTCTTTACTCATAACAGTACTGCCCTCATCAAAAGCTTTAAATGTTGGGGAGGTATCTTCAGTACCATTGTTATGGTCATTCATATAAGCACTTTTGATTAACTCTAGATCATGCTTTGCCTTATCAATTTTTTCATTTATGAGCTTTTTGAATTCGGCTAAATCTGAATCTGAATATCTAATATTTACATCTTTACTCATAGTTTTAAACTTTAGTTATAAATATTTTAGTTTTTAATTTTTCAAAAAATATTTCATGACCCCCCTCGTGCTGGACATTAAACTGTATAGCATTTGCAAGCGTCTCTGATTTTACATACTCTATATTGTTATTAATAGCTTTTTCAATTTCAAAATCACCTGAGAAATTTAAACTGATTCTGTCAGTAACCTCAAAACCGTTTGATTTTCTCATATTTTGAATCTTACTAACAATTTCTCTTGCAATTCCTTCTTCCATTAATTCTTGATCTATCTTGATATCTAATGCAACAGTTATATTGCCTTCGTTAGCTACCAACCAACCATCAATATCTTTAGAGGAAATGTCAAAATCATCTACGGTGAAAGTTATAGATTTTTTATCAATAATTAAATCAATTTTTCCTGTTTTTTCCAACTTTAGAATTCTGGTATTTTCAAGTAAATTAGTTTGAGAGGAAATTTCTTTCATGAACTTTCCGTATTTAGGACCTAATTTTTTAAAATTAGGCTTGATAGATTTAACTAATAAATCAGATTTTCCCTCAATAAATTCTATATTTTTAACATTAACCTCTCTCTTAATTTCTTCTGAAACTGAGTTAATTATATTTTTTTTACTTAAGCTTTCAACTGGGATTAAAATCCTATTTAAAGGCTGTCTTACCTTAATTTTTTCTTTTGCCCTTAATGACAAGGTCAGAGAAGAAATTATTTGTGCATAGTTTATCTTTTCTTGTAAGTCTTTGTCAATCTTACAGGCATCAGAAACTGGAAAGTTTTCAAGGTGGACACTTTCTGAAAATTTTTCGTCAATATTTCTGGTTAAATCCTGAAACATTTTGTCCATAAAAAAAGGGGAGATTGGTGCGGAAATTTTACATATATCAACTAAAACAGTGAATAATGTTTGGTATGCAGAAATTTTATCAAGCTCATATTCTCCTTTCCAAAATCTTCTTCTACTTAATCTAACATACCAATTACTCAAATTGTCAATAACGAAATTAGTTATCGCTCTGACTGCTTTTGTTGGCTCATAATCCTCGTAAGATTTTTCAACTTTAGAAATAAGTGTGTTTAATTCTGAAATAATCCATCTGTCTAATTCAGGTTTTTCTTCAAATTTGATTTCTTTTTCTTTATAATTAAAGTTGTCAATATTGGCATATAAGGCGAAAAACGAATAGGTATTATAAAGTGTTCCAAAAAATTTTCTTTTAACCTCATCAACTCCGTTAATGTCAAACTTTAAATTATCCCAAGGATTTGAATTTGAAATCATATACCATCTTGTAGCATCAGGTCCATAATCAGAAAGGGTTTTAAACGGATCTATAGCATTTCCTAACCTTTTTGACATCTTTTGACCATTTTTGTCAAGTACCAATCCATTTGAAATAACATTTTTATATGACACAGAATCAAAAACCATTGTACTGATTGCGTGTAAAGTATAAAACCAGCCTCTTGTTTGGTCAACCCCTTCAGCGATAAAATCAGCAGGATAAAATTTATTGCTATCTATATTTTCTTTATTTTCAAATGGATAGTGCCATTGAGCATAAGGCATACTTCCAGAGTCAAACCAAACATCTATTAAATCTTCTTCTCTTTTCATTTTCTTTCCAGAATTTGAAACTAAGATTATACTATCAACAACATTTTTATGAAGATCTATTTTTGAGTAATTTTCATCTGACAAGTCATTTAATTTGAATTCAGAAAATATATTTCCCTTCATAAAACCTTTATCAACAGACTTTTCAATCTCGTTAATCAACTCTTCAATAGAGCCAATACATATCTCTTCTTTTCCATCCTCAGTTCTCCAAATTGGAAGGGGTATGCCCCAAAATCTTGATCTTGAAAGATTCCAGTCGTTAACATTTTCAAGCCATTTCTCAAACCTACCTTCACCAGTTGATTTTGGTTTCCAATTAATTTTCTTGTTTAATGATACCATTTTGTCTCTAAAGGACGAAGCTTTAATAAACCAAGAATCAATCGGATAATACAAAATGGGCTTGTCTGTTCTCCAACAATTTGGGTAACTGTGTTTGTATTTTTCTACTTTAAAAGCTTTGTTTTCTGTTTTTAGTTTAATTGCAATTTCAACATCAACTGACTTTTCTGGGGTATTATCCTTTTCATAATACTCGTTTTTCACAAACTTACCAGCTAACTCGCGCATTTCAGGTCTAAATTTTCCTTGTAAATCGACTAAGGGAACCAAATCACCATTCGAGTCTTTTACTAACATTGGGGGGACCGGAGGTTTTGCAGATTTAGCTACTAATGCATCATCTGCACCAAATGTAGGGGCAGTATGAACGATTCCGGTACCATCAGTAGTTGTTACAAAATCACCTAAAATTATCCTAAAAGCGTCTTTTGGGTTTTCATAGGGGACTGCATAATCAATCAATTGTTCATATTTGATATTTTCTAATTCTTTACCCAAAAAGGAATTTATTTTTACAAAAGGAATTTTTTTTGCATTGAATTCATATTCTGCTAAATCTTGTAAATTATCAGATTCATAATACACAGTTGAAAACTGTTTTGAAATTAAATCTTCTGCAACAATATAGTCAGCCTTCATTCCTGTATATTGATTAAATGATCTTATTAAAGAATACTTGATTTTTGGACCTACGGTCAAAGCAGTATTACTTGGCAGAGTCCACGGAGTAGTTGTCCATGCAATTACAAAAATATCTGTATCACTATTTAAAAAATCAGGTAAATTTTTGGTTAAAAGTTTAAACTGAGCTGTTACAGTTGTGTCAGAGACGTCTTGATATGTACCCGGCTGATTCAACTCATGAGAACTAATTGCTGTTCCTGCTTTTGGAGAATATGGTTGAATCGTATATCCTTTATACATAAGTTCTTTGTCATAAATTTGTTTTAACAACCACCAAACAGATTCCATGTACTTAGGAGTATATGTTACGTATGGGTTATTAACATCTACCCAGTATCCCATTTTTAAAGTCAAATCATTCCAAATATCTGTGTATTTCATGACTGCTTTTTTGCACTCCTCATTATAATCCTCAACACTAATCTTTTTACCTATATCCTCCTTTGTGATTCCTAAACTATTTTCAACTCCAAGTTCAACGGGCAAACCATGTGTATCCCATCCAGCTTTTCTCTGCACATAAAAACCTTTCATAGTTTTAAATCTTAAAAAAATATCCTTAATTGATCTAGCTAAAACATGGTGAATTCCAGGAAGCCCATTTGCCGAAGGAGGTCCTTCAAAAAATATATATGGATTTTTACCTGAGGTCTTACTTACAGATTTTTTGAAAATTTCATTTTTTTCCCAATAGGAAAGTATTTCTTCAGAAATTTTTGGAAGGTCTAAATATTTATATTCGTTAAAATTCATTGGTTATTTGAAAAATTTACCGAGTCAACGAAAATACTAAATTTAGTTTAACAATTATGAAATGTTATCTATCAAATCCTCAATTCTTGTCAAATAAACAACTTCGATTTTTTTAGAAGAAATTACGTCACAATATTTTGAAACAAATATTTTGGAAAATCCGAGTTTTTCGGCTTCTTTAATTCTTTGATCAATTCTACTAACTGGTCTAATTTCACCGGAAAGACCAACTTCTGCAGCAAAACAATATTCCTCAGGAATACTAATGTCATTATTTGAAGACATAATTGCAGAAATTATAGCTAAATCATTTCCTGTATCCTCAACTTTCAGCCCACCTGTAATATTTATAAATATGTCTTTTGACCCTAGATTAAAGCCTGCTCTTTTTTCTAATACTGCCAACAACATATTGAGTCTTTTAGAATTTATGCCTGTTGAACTTCTTTGAGGAGTGCCGTATACTGCAGAACTAACTAGCGCTTGCACCTCAACAAGGAATGGTCTTGTGCCTTCAACAGATGCACATATAGCGGTACCACTTAATTTTTGATCTGATTTGCCGATTAAAATTTCTGACGGATTAATTATTTCTTTAAGCCCTTCATTGATCATTTCGTATATTCCTATTTCATTTGTTGACCCAAACCTATTCTTTTTAACTCTTAAAATTCTATACAAATGATTTCTATCACCTTCAAATTGTAATACGGTGTCTACCATGTGTTCTAAAACTTTTGGGCCAGCAATATTACCATCTTTATTGATGTGACCAATTAACATTATTGGGATTGAGGTTCTTTTCCCAAAATTTATCAATTCAGCAGTACATGTTTTTAATTGAGTTATGCTTCCCTGCATTGAATCAATTGAACTTGTGGTTAAAGTTTGTATTGAATCAATTATTAATAAGTTTGGTTTAGTTTTTTCAGCTTGAGAAAAAATATTTTCCAATTTATTTTCTGCATAGATTAAACAATCTTTGTTAGAGTGACTTATTCTATTGGCTCTAATTTTAATTTGACTCTCACTCTCTTCACCAGAAACGTATAAGACTCTTTGTTTAATTTTTAAAGAGAGTTGTAAAAATAATGTACTTTTTCCGATACCTGGCTCTCCTCCCAAAAGTGTGATTGAACCGGGTACTATACCTCCACCAAGTACTCTATTAAACTCATTATCATTTGTTTTAATCCTGAATTCATTTTTAATTTTAATTTCGTCAATGGATTTTGGAGTATTTTTTGTGCTATTTAGGTCTGATTTTGTATGATCCCACAATGATTTTTTTGAAGCTTGTACAAACTCTTCTGTAATAGTATTCCAGCTATTACATTTGTTACACTGGCCTTGCCATTTTGCATATTGAGCTCCGCAGTTTTGACAATAAAAGGTGCTTTTCAATTTTGACATAATTATAAATTAAAGTCATCTTGTATTCTGTCTGCTAATTCTAGTAAATAATCTTTTGTTAAACCCTGAACTTCATTCATATTATATGCGGATCTATAAATCTGCATAGCTCTTTCTGGATCTCCTGTTTCTTCAAAAAATCTGCCTTTGTAGTAACTCGGTAATATTGTTTCAGGGTAATATTCAAATGCATATTCAGAAAGATCCTCGTAATATTTAAATTTTTCTTTTGACTCAATATATTCTTCAATTGCCATAAAATCATTCATTGAGACTTTTTTATCTATTCCATAATATCTCTTTATATTTTTATATTTTTCTATTAAATAATCAACAGGTGATGACTCTAGCTTTGAGATAATTGAATCATACTCAATCTTATCTATATCCTTGTACAGAGAATATGTCTCTCGAATAGATTTAGGAACGCTTAACGTCGGTAAAGTATAATGATTCTCTTCGTCATAAATCAATGACTTAAATTTTAATCTTTTATTTTTTATCAAATTCAAGGAGTTAGAAAAATTCAGGACATCTTCATAAATTGTTTCAAAATCTTGTTTTGACGAAGAAATGGTGTAAAGAATATTAGCTTTTGTCTTACTTAAATTCTGAACTAAATATTCTTTCATGTCTTTAGAGAATTTTGGACTTATAGAAATATATCCCCTAATTAGTGGATCATTCTTTAACAGAAAAAAATTAATAAAATTAGCAGTTCTTTCCTGTCCTAAAACAATAATAAATTCAGAAGCTCTATAGTTTTTTGACATATAGGGTATTAATTCCTGAACAATAAAATCATAAAAGTTTGCAGTAGAGGTAATGGGTGTATTATTTATGTTATCAAAAATACTTGAATCTTTAAATCTGGAATCTCTTTGTTTTATACCAACAACCAAGTTTTCTGGAATATCACCCCAGTATGATAAGTAGTCAACTGAGCCAGAAACTAAATTAAATAGATGATCTCCATCCATTGTAATCATCAAAGGATATGTGGTTTCATCGTCTTTTTTAAATGATCTGGGAAGTTGAATTTCAAAGGCTCTTTTGTCAGATAATATTTTGGAAACTATTGTGTCGTTAATTTTTGAAACATACAAGGAATCTAAATTTTGACTAAAACAAAAGTTAGAGCAAATTATGAATGTAAATAAAATTGTCAATTGTTTCATTTGCTGTTACTTCTGTTAATGAAAGGTAAGATAAATAATGATAATCCTCCAAAAATTACAACCATCAATGTTTGAGATAGCCACATGACCCAGCCAAAAGCAAGGCCAATTGTTGACTGTACTCCGTACCATCCTAAAGATTCCTCAACAGCTAAAGGGTAAATTCCTATACCTCCGTTTGAAAACATAATTGATAATGCAGCCAAAGTAAAAGAAATCATCAACTCAAAAAAAGAAACTTGGTTTAACCCAACAAATGCTTTTGAAGTAAAATAAAACATTAAAACATACATTACCCATATAAAAACGGAGTGGAATATAAATTGATTTCTTTTTTTCATTCTAAAGATTATGGTAATCCCATCAGTTAATCCGGTAAGAAATAGTTTAATTTTTTTATAAAATTTAAACCTCTTAATTATTACATACAAAGATGTAACTATAAATAATACGATTAATGATGACCATAGTAATGTCGAAAAGTCTGATTGTTCAAGAAAATCTGTAAGTTTATTAGAAATTTTATCAAATTCAATGATTAAACCAATCATTATTATAACAAGAATTGATATTACATCAACTGCTCTTTCAGCTACAATAGTCCCAATTGCTTTTTCAAAAGGAATATTTTCATATTTGGAAATCATTGTAGCTCTTGCAATATCGCCTGCCCTAGGAATTGTATAATTTATTAGGTATGCTGAAAAAACTGTTAAAACACTATTAATAAAACCCAATTTATAACCTAAAGGTTCGATTAAAAATTTCCACCTATATGACCTGGAAATATGACTTAATGCCCCTAAAAAAATCCCTACAAAAACCCATAAGTAATTTATTTTAGTAAAGTATTCTTTAAATTCAGAAAAACTTATGTCTTTAAAGGAATAATAAATACAAAATACTCCGATAAAAACTGGAAGGAGATTTTTTAAGTTTATTTTATTGTTACTCAATTTATTTTAATAAATTATTTTCTTCGTTAGGAAAAATTATACTTGGTTTAAAATTTTTAGCTTCATCAAAACTCATTGATGCGTATGTGATTAAAATTAAAATGTCTCCGATACTAACCTTTCTTGCTGCGGCACCATTAACAGTAATTTCACCCGAACCTCTTGAACCTGGGATTACATAGGTCTCTAATCTTTCTCCATTATTATTATTTACAATTTGAATTTTTTCACCCTCAATAATATTTGCAGCATCCATTAGGTCTTTGTCAATTGTAATGCTTCCGATATAATTTAAATCAGCACCCGTAACTTTTACTCTGTGAATCTTAGATTTTAAAATTTCAATGTTCATTAAAAATCAATATAGTTTTATATTATCAATTAATCTTACACCAGAAATATCGGCTGCTATAAACGCTCGATATTTTTGATTTTTTTTCTTTTTCTTAATCGGTTTTAAATCCTTTTCATTAGCAATTGCAAAATACTCAATACTAATCTGAGGGAAATTTTCAAAAAGGTCTTCGACATTAGTATATATTTTTTCTAAATCTAAAGTCTCGAAATTCTTTTTTGCAAAACTAAGGGCTTTAAACAAATTTGTTGCAATATTTTGTGAAGAAATATCTAATTTTTTATTTCTAGAACTAAGTGCTAATCCGTCATTTTGCCTTATGGTTTCGCATCTTGTGATTTTTAATTTAAATCCAATTTTCAAGACGAGATCTTCAATTATTCTTAACTGCTGAAAGTCTTTTTCCCCAAAATAAACATTATCAGCCGTTACTATTTCAAACAACTTATGTACGACTGTTGCAACTCCTTGAAAATGACCCTTTCTATGTTCCCCTTCCATGTATTTATCTAAATCACCGAAATCATATGAGTCTGAAAACACCTTTCCTGAATATATTTCGTCAGCATCTGGATTAAATAAAATTATATTTTCGGAAATTGAATCTAAGAGCTCAATATCTTTTGAAATATCATTAGGATATGATTCAAAATCGTTAATGTTATTAAACTGCGTTGGATTTATAAAAATAGAAACCACAGAATAATCATTTTCTAAAAGAGATTTTTTTATAAGGGATATATGTCCATCATGTAATGCCCCCATCGTGGGTACAAATCCAATTCTGAAATTATCATTTTTTAATTTTCTTAAATGATTTTTAAAATCTGGTATATTCTTAAAAATTATCATTTTAATAAAAAATTAACAGCATGTAAACTTAATACTTTGCAATTAATCTACATAATTTTTGTAATTTTGCTTGCTCTAAGGGACACTTCAAAAAAAGAATTGATGAAAAACAGAAAGATTTTATATGTATCCTCAGAAGTAGTTCCATATTTGCCAGAAAATGAAATTTCTTCAATGTCTTTTGAAATACCTAAAATGGTTAACAAACAGGGTGGGCAAATTAGAATTTTTATGCCTAAATACGGAAATATTAATGAAAGAAGACATCAGCTGCACGAGGTAATAAGGTTATCTGGACTTAATCTTGTGGTTAATGACCTTGATATGCCTTTGATAATAAAGGTTGCATCAATTCCAAAAGAAAGAATTCAGGTGTATTTTATCGATAATGAAGAATACTTTAACAGGAAAGCTACTTTTAAAGATTCTGGTGATAAATTGTTCAAAGACAATGATGAAAGGTGTATATTTTTTGCAAAAGGGGTTTTGGAAACTATTAAAAGGCTAAACTGGTCTCCCGATATTATACATATTCATGGGTGGATGTCAGCGTTATTACCAATTTACCTAAAAGAAAATTTTAAAAATGAGCCGATCTTTCAAAAAAGCAAAATTGTCACTTCACTATACGCTAATGAATTTGAAAAAAGCTTGAATAATGATATGATCAATAAAGTATTGTTTGACGAAATTGATAAAAAAAATATTTCTGATTTAATAGAGCCCACTTATGAAAATCTTATGAGAATTGCCATTGATTATTCAGATGGAATTATTTTAGGTTCTGAAAATGTGTCGTCAAAAACTATAGAATATTTAAAATCTTATAAAAATCCTATTCTTAACTTTCAACCTAAAGATTCTTTTTCCGAATCATATTTAGAATTCTATAATAATTTGTTCGATTAGTGATAATGAATCTAAATAAAATTAAAATATTAGTTTTTCTATTGCTTATTACATCTTGTGAAAAAGACTTTGTAAGCTTTGATTCTGAAGTAATTAATTCTGAAAATGCCATAAATTTCTCCACCAATAGTATTGAATATAGCCTGAAAAATTTTTCTGAAAAAGTAAATCCTGTTCAAACGAATAGTCTCCCTTCATTCTTATTAGGTAGTTATAATCACCCCCAATATGGAAATTCGATAAGTAGTTTTGTTGGCCAAATCGTACCCAATGAATACAATCACGATTTTGGGGATAATGTTGTTCTAGACTCTGTTGTGCTTACAATGCCTTACTACTCTAGGGGAGTTGAAACTAGTGAGGAAGGTGATATTACATATGAAATTGATTCGGTATATGGAGATTCTCCGATCAAAATTTCAGTTTTCAGAAATAATTTTTTCCTAAGAACTTTTGATCCATATGCAGATTTTGACTCAAGTCAAAGTTATTTTTCTAACGCTTCTTTATCTTTAGAAGAAGCAATTGATTCATATCAATTGGAAGGAGAGCTCCTTTTTGAAATTGAAGATTTTACACCAAGTGAAGAGCAAATTAATTTGACAGAAATTGATACAGCTGGAAATACGTTTGTTTCACAAAGGCTTGCTCCAGCATTAAGATTTAAACTCGATAATCCAAATGATAGTTTTTGGGAAAACAATTTCTTTGAGAATCAAAATAATCCAGTTTTAACAAATGAGTCAAACTTCAAAGATTTTTTTAGGGGACTATACATAAAAATTGAAAATGTAGGTCAAGATGGTACAATGATGTTATTAAATTTAGCTTCTTCTAATTCAAAACTTACAATACATTACACTTCAGACAATACCACAATCGGAGATAGTGATACCGGACCTGTTGATGAAGTTGAAACAAATCAGCACGAATATATAATGAACTTTTCCGGTAATTTATTTAACGTATTTGACAATGAAAATCTTATCGATGTATCTTTGATTGATCAGACTAGTGGCAATGAAAATATTTATCTTGATGGAGGGGAAGGAGTCATAACAAAACTTGATTTATTTTCTGGAACAGCAATAAACGAGATTGGTGAGGAAGTTGGTGAATTTGAACATTTTAAAAACTATTTCTATGATGAAATTTCAGATCAGCCTAAAAGAATTATAAATGAAGCTTTTATTGAATTCTTTGTAAATCAAAATTATCTTAATGATGATGAGCCTGATAGAATTTATATATACAACCATGATCAGAACTCTGCATTAATAGATTATTTTCTCGACCAATCTGTAAGCTCGACAACTATAAATGCAAAAATCAATCATTTAGTCCCGTTAACAAGAGATAGTTTGTCAGATAATCGAGGAGTAAAATACAAAGTAAGAATTACAGAACACCTCAATAATTTAATTCTTAGAGACTCCACCAATGCTAAGCTAGGGCTTGCGGTAATCTCAGACATTGCTTCAGTTCAAAATTACGGAATCTTAGATGAGGATACGTCTGATAATAAAAGCTTAGCGTCTGGAATAATTTTAAGCCCAAAAGGCACTATTATTCACGGAAATTTAAGTGTTGATCCTGAAAAAAGACCAATGATTAAAATATATTATACTGAGCCTGAAGATTAGTGCTGGATATTATAATTCATATTAAAAAATTGATTCGTTAAAAACTAAATCCGTTAATTTGATATTATGTGTGGAATTGTAGGTTACTTAGGTGGAAGAAATTCATTGGATATAATTTTAAATGGATTAAAAAGGCTTGAGTATCGCGGATATGATAGCGCAGGGATAGCTATTTACAACGGAGATACAATTGCTAGCTGTAAATCCAAAGGAAAAATAAGTAAACTTGAGAAAAGCTTATCCAAAAGAAAAAATTTAAAAGGTGGCTTAGGTATTGGACACACCAGATGGGCCACTCACGGAGAACCTAATAATGTTAATGCACATCCTCAATTTTCTAATTCCAATAAACTTTGTCTAGTACATAACGGAATCATTGAAAATTACTCAACAATAAAACAAAAACTTGTCAAAGAAGGGTTCACATTTAAATCTGAAACTGACACAGAAGTTTTGGTTAATTTAATTGAATACGTAAAAACTAAAGAAGATGTAAAGTTAGGTGAAGCAGTTCAAATTGCGTTAAATCAAGCCATAGGAGCATATGCAATTGCAGTTATTGATAATGACAAACCTGATGAAATTGTGGTCGCTAAATTGGGTAGTCCTCTTTGTATTGGAGTTGGTGATGACGAATATTTTATTGGAAGTGATGTAACTCCATTTATCGAATACACTAAAAATGTAGTTTATTTGGAGGACGGTGAACTAGCCATTATAAGAAATCATAAAGAAACCTTTTACAGAAAGATAGTTGATGATAAAATTATTTCTCCAACTGTAAGTAGGTTAGAGCTAAGTTTAGATAAAATAGAAAAAAAGGGCTTTGATCATTACATGTTAAAAGAGATTTATGAACAACCAAAAGCCATTGAAGATACATTAAGAGGAAGATTGAATATTTCAAAAGGTATAATCAAATTGTCGGGTGTAGATGATTACATTAATAAATTTTTATCTGCTAATAAAATAACAATTATAGCATGTGGCACATCATGGCATTCAGCTTTGGTTGCCGAATACATGTTTGAAAAAATAGCAAGAATTCCTGTAGAAGTTGAATATGCTTCCGAGTTTAGATACAGAGATCCTGTAGTTGATAAAAATGACATTATCATTGCTATTTCTCAGTCTGGCGAAACCGCTGATACTTTAGCAGCTATTAAACTAGCTAAGTCAAAAGGAGCATTTGTTTATGGAATCTGTAATGTTGTTGGTTCCTCAATAGCCAGGGAATCTGACACTGGTTCATATACACATGCCGGGCCTGAAATTGGAGTAGCTTCTACAAAAGCATTTACCACTCAAATGACTGTTCTTTATTTAATTGCAGTTAAATTAAGCAAGTCAAAGGGCATTATTTCAGAAAAAATATTTCAAAAATATATTTATGAAATTTCAAAAATTGGAGATTATGTACACAAAACTCTTGCAAAGAATAATAAAATAAAAAAAATAGCAAAAGAGTTCAAAAAATCTAAAAACTGTTTATATCTAGGAAGGGGCTATAACTTTCCGATTGCTTTAGAAGGAGCTTTAAAGCTTAAAGAAATTTCTTATATCCATGCTGAAGGGTATCCTGCAGCTGAAATGAAACACGGTCCAATTGCTTTGATTGACAAGGATATGCCAACAATAGTTATTGCTACCAATAAAATAAACTATGATAAAATTGTAAGCAATATTCAGGAAATTAAATCTAGAAAAGGAAAAATAGTAGCTATTGTTTCTGAGGGGGACAAAGAAGTTAAAAAAATTGCTGATCACGTTATAGAAGTTCCTGATAGTGTTGAATCTATAACTCCTTTTATCACCGTTATTCCTCTTCAACTACTTTCTTACCATATTGCAGTGTTGCTGGGTAAAGACGTTGATCAACCAAGAAATCTAGCAAAGTCGGTTACGGTTGAATAGATTTTATTCAAAATCTCTTTCAACAACTCCTTTTTCTTCTCTTCTTTTCTCTACAATATTCCTGAGATTTTCTCTCAATTGATCTCCGTCAATTATTCCGTATAATATATAATGGGGATTTGATTTATCAGAAGTTCTCAAATAAATTTGTGATATTCCTAGTATCCGGTCCCAAAAAGATTTTTTAAGTATAATATCTTTGACTCTAAATAATTCTAATTCATTTATCGTTTTTTGAAAATATACCCTTTTCTTCGATAATTCTTTGGTTAGTGATTTTTATTTTCCAAGTTTTAATTTGTAAGTATTTCCACAAAGAAACAAGTAACCCTAATCCCATCCAAAGGATGGGTAATAACCAAAACAAATAAGAAAAGAAATTTAATTTTTGTGAAGGAGTTCCCTCCCATATTACTTTTTCACTCATAATTTAGAAATCTTTTAATTAACAATTAAATATAAGAATTAATTGCTAGTTAAAAAATGATACTATTTTTGTTAAGATTATAAATAACATATTATGCCTTTTACAAATGATGCTATAGTATTTGGAATTTTAATGATTTCATTAGGTTTTGTTTTCTACACAGAATCTAAAAATAAAGGATTCTGGTTTAAATTTTACAAAGTCATTCCAGGACTTCTGATGTGTTATTTTATTCCAGCCATTTTCAATTCTTTGGGAATAATTTCATCTGAAGAATCTCAGACCTATTATATTGCAAGTCGATACTTACTTCCGGCATCCTTATTATTGATGACACTAAGTATAGACTTGAAAGCAATTTATAATCTTGGATATAAAGCATTAGTCATGTTTTTTACAGGGACTATCGGAATCATAATTGGAGGGCCCATATCAATTTTAATTTTATCAATGTTTTTCCCCGAATTATTTAACGGAGCTGGTCCAGACGCAATTTGGAGAGGGCTGTCAACTCTAGCTGGAAGTTGGATTGGTGGCGGTGCTAATCAAGCTGCTATGTTAGAAATTTTTGAGTATAATCCTCAAAAGTACGGCGGTATGGTATTGGTTGATATAGTGGTAGCTAACATTTGGATGGCTATGATTTTATTTGGAATTGGAAAGAAAAAGTCTATTAATAAATGGTTAAAAGCTGATACTTCTGCCATCGAGGAATTAAAAGAAAAAGTAACTTCATTTTCAAATAGTAGTAAAAGAATTCCAAGCTTAACAGATTATATGATTCTTCTGGCTATTGCTTTTGGAACAGTTGGTTTTTCACATTTAGGTGCTGAATATATATCTGAATTTTTAACCTCTAATTTTGAAGCCGTTGCTGATAAAAGCTCAGGATTATCATCTTTTGCTTCAAAGTTTTTTTGGATGATTTCAATTGCAACATTTATAGGAATTGGTCTATCATTCACTAAAGCGAGAAATTTTGAAGGGGTTGGTGCAAGTAAAATTGGAAGTATCTTTATATATATATTGGTAGCTACAATTGGGATGAAAATGGATTTGGGATCAATTCTAGATGAACCCAAGCTGATTCTTATAGGTTTAATATGGATGTCAATTCATGCAATTTTGCTTATCGCTGTAGCAAAATTAATCAGAGCCCCGTACTTCTTTTTAGCTGTTGGAAGTCAAGCAAACGTTGGTGGTGCTGCATCTGCTCCCGTTGTTGCTGCAGCGTTCCATCCTTCTTTGGCAACTGTTGGTGTGTTATTAGCTGTATTTGGATATGTGGTAGGTACTTATGGTGCAATGATATGTACATGGCTAATGGAGTATACTTCAAACTTATAATTAATGGAAAAGAAAACTACTCATATATTTAGAAAAGAAAAGGGTCAAATAGTTGTTTATGGTAAGGTTAATTTAACTGACGTTAATGGCAATGAAATTCCTCATGGAGAAAGATTTACATTGTGTGGTTGTGCTAAATCCAAAAAACTTCCCTTTTGTGATGGTTCACACAAAATTGATTAAATCATGGAATAAAATTTGTGATATCTTTAAAAGTGAAGAACATTTTATCATTATTATTAGTTTTGCCCACACTATTATTTTCTCAAATTGATGGTTCAATAAATGGTTATATATATGATTCGAAAAGCCAACTACCTCTATTAGGCGCCAATGTAATTATTGAAGGAACAGAAAAAGGTGCAATTTCGGACGAAAACGGATTTTTTGAAATCACAAACATTTCTCCAAAATCTTATAACCTTTCTGTAAGCTATGTAGGTTACCAATCTAAGAAGATTTTTAATATCATAATTAAAAGTAAAGGAAATCAAACTCTTGAAATTCTTCTTGTTGAATCTTCTGAAGAGCTTGAAGAGATTATTTTATATGAAAGCCCTTTTAAAAAGTCTATAGAAACTCCTCTTTCAATTAATACTTTTTCAAGAGTTGAGATTGAAAGTTATCCTGGTGCTGATAATGATGTAACAAAGGTAGTTCAAAGTATGCCAGGTCTTTCTCCATCTGTTGGAGGATTTAGAAATGATATTATAATTAGGGGTGGTGCACCAAACGAAACTGTATATTATTTGGATGAGATCGAAATTCCTAATATTAATCACTTTAGCACACAAGGTAGTGCAGGAGGGCCACAAGGAATGATAAATATTTCATTTATTGATGAGGTAACTTTAAGTACTTCTGCATTTGGAGTCGAATATGACAATCCACTTAGTGGTGTATTACAGTTCAATCAGAAAAATGGAAATCCAAAGGAAATAAGCGGTAATTTTAGATTTGGAGCAAGTGATTCCGCAATAACTATTGAAGGCCCTTTTTCAAAAAGCGAAGACAATAAGACCACTTTTATTTTTTCTGCAAGAAAAAGTTACCTACAGTTTCTTTTTGAACTAATTGGACTACCAATTAGACCTGATTATTGGGACTTTCAGTGGAAAGTAAACCACAAAATAGATGATTATAGCTCGATAAATTTTATAGGGCTTGGAGCAATCGATGATTTTTCGGTTGAAGCTCCAGATGATTTTGATTTTACCCAGCAATCATTTTTAGAACAAGTTCCTATAATTCAGCAAAATTCAACAACAACTGGTATTTCGTGGATCAGAAACTTTAAGGAAAAAAAGGGTCAATTTATCCTAGCTCTTAGTACAAATAAATTAAAAAACATCTTTTCTAGATACGTTGATAATGAAAACTTAAATGGACTTTATTTTAGAAATGATTCTCATGAATGGGAAACTAAATTAAGATTAAAAACGGTGAATTATGTAAATAATTGGAAAATATCATGGGGTGGAAATATTCAATACTCAGATTACTTCAATAATACATCTGATCTATATAATCAAGCAGAATATATAGCCAAATTTAATTTTTATAAATATGGGTTATTTGGGAATATTTCTAAGAGCTTTTTTGAAAATAAACTTGATGTATCAATCGGAATTCGCTCCGACGAAGACACTTTTAGCAGTGGATCTAAACTAACAAACAATTTATCTCCTAGATTATCGACCTCTCTGTCAATTTCAAAAGATAGAAGGTTAAAATGGAATTCAAGTTTAGGTACCTATTATAAGATTCCTGTTTATACAGTTCTTGGATTTAAAAACAATTTAGGAGAGTTTGCTAATCAAGATGCTCAATATACAAAAAGCAATCACTTTGTAACGGGCTTTGACTATGCTTTAGGAAATGCATCAAAAATATCTGTTGAGGGATTTTTAAAAAAATATGATCAATTTCCAATTTCTGTAGTTGACGGAGTATCTCTTGCAAATAAAGGAGCTGATTTTGAAGTCTTAGGTAATGAAAATATTGTAACAGACGGAAAAGGAAAAACAAGAGGACTAGAATTTCTTTTTCAACAAAAGTTGACTAATAATTTTTACGGAATATTTTCTTACACGTTCTTTAAGAGTGAGTTTACAGATTTAAACGGAAATTATTTACCCTCCGTATGGGACAGTAAACATCTATCCTCTTTTAGTGGAGGTTATAAGCTCAAAAAGAATTGGGAAATAAGTTCAAGATGGCGTTTTTCAGGTAAAACTCCTTATGTGCCCTATAATTTGGATGCAAGCTTAGCAAATTATCCTAATATGATCCTAGATTATTCAGAGCTTGGGAATGTTAAACTTGGAAACTTTTCACAAGTAGATATAAGGTTTGACAAAAAATGGAATAAAGAGAATATTTCTGTAAACTTCTTTATTGAAATTTTAAATCTTCTTGCTCAAAAAATACCATCGCCGTCAGAATTTGGGTTGGAAAGGGATGGTAGTGGAAATATTATCACTCCTTATAACCTAGTGGAAATTGATGTAAATAGGGAGTCTATGATCCCTTCTTTTGGTTTTTCTATTGATTTTTAGTGATTTTAGCCCAGATAAACATTATTTAATAAAAATGTTAAATTATTAGATTTATTGCGTCATTTTTTAATAATTAATACACAATTAATTGATAATTTAACAAAATACTAAGAATATTTTTAATAAAAATTTATTTTTTACCCCATTTTTTTGTCAATATTCATGGCGTTAACAGATTATTAACATATATTTAACCCATAAAAATTAAACATAAACAAATTATGAGAACAATTCTTAAGATTTTAATAATGTTAGTTGGTGTTTTTAGTTATGCTCAAACTACGGTTTCTGGTAGTGTAACGGACAAAAATGACCAGCCATTATCTGGAGCAACAATTATTGTTGTTGGAACATCAAATGGTGTTGCAGCTGATTTTGACGGTAATTATTCAATTACTGTTGATATGGATGCTCCTTTTAGTATCGAAGCAAGTAGTGTTGGATTTAAAGCTGCTACAGTTGAAGTAACAGGCACATCAACAGTAAATATTGTTTTAGAAGACAATACAGCTTTAGATGAAGTTGTTGTTTCTGCTTCTAGAACTCCTCAAAGAGTTTTTGAATCACCAGTTACAATTGAAAGATTCGGTACAAAAGACATCAGAACAACTGCTTCTGCAGATTTTTATGATGGTTTAGAAAACTTAAAGGGTGTAGATATAAATGTAAACAGTTTTACTTTTAAATCTATTAACACCAGAGGTTTTGCAACATTTGCTAATACGAGATTCGTACAGTTAGTAGATGGTATGGACAACTCTGCTCCTGCACTTAATTTCCCACTAGGAAACTTACTTGGTATGGTAGAAACAGATGTTCTTAATGTAGAATTAGTACCTGGTACTTCTTCTGCACTTTACGGTGCAAATGCCTTTAACGGAATTCTATTAATGAATAGTAAAAATCCTTTTGATCACCAAGGAGTTAGTGGTCAATACAAAAGAGGGATCACTTCACAAGATGCTGCTGGAGATAATCAATTCCAAGATGTTCAAATCAGATGGGGACATAAATTCAGCGACAAACTTGCGATGAAAGTTAATTTTGGTTATTTAATCGGAACTGACTGGATTGCAAATAGTGAGGCAGACAAATTAAATAGAACTGTATTCCCAGGAGATTATAACCACGATGGTATTAACATCTATGGTGATGAGGTAGCAACAAGTATTTATAGTGTTGCTCAGACTATGGTTCAATTAGGTCTATTACCTGCTGGTGCTGAAGCACTAGTTCCTAATGAAGTTGTAAGCAGAACAGGTTACAATGAAATGGATATGGCAGAGCCAGAGGCTACAAGTAAAAAAGCTGACTGGGGTATATACTACAGACCTGTAGAAGGAAGTAATCTTGAATTATCTTACGTTGGTAAATGGGGTACTGGTAAAACTTTATACCAAGGTATTAATAGATACGCTATCAAAAACTTTACAATGAATCAACACAAACTTGAAGTTACTAATGACAACTGGTTTGTAAGAGGATATGTTGTTGAAGATGATGCGGGAGATTCTTATGATATGACATTCGCTGCAATTAATGTAAACAGAAGATGGAAGCCAGATCTTAACTGGTTTGCTGAATATGTAGGTGGTATTGTTAACGGACAATTAGCTGGTCTAAATATTGATCAAGCTCACGCGTTGGCAAGACAAACTGCAGACACTGGAAGATGGTTGCCAGGATCTGAAGAATTTAATACAAATTTAGCCGAAGTAATTCAAGACCCAGATTTAACAACGGGTGCTAGATTTACTGATAATTCTAAATTCTATCACTTAGACTACAACTATAACTTTGGACACTTGTGGGATTGGGCAGAAGTTCAAGTTGGTGGATCTGCAAGAATGTATTCGCTTAATTCTGGTGGAACAATCTTTACGGATGTTGACGGACCAATTGAATACCAAGAAATGGGATTCTATTCACAAGCTGTTAAGAAAATGTTTGATGACAGACTTGTTCTTACAGGTGCAATCAGATTTGATAAGTCAGAATACTTTGATGGACAGTTCTCACCAAGGGGTGTATTAAGTTATACTGCAGGTGAATATAAGAATCACAACTTCAGAGTTTCTTATCAAACAGGATTTAGAACTCCAACTACACAAGACTTATTTATCGGTCTAGATGCGGGTCAAGCTAGATTAGTTGGATCTGCTGAAGGTAACCCTGAAAGATATATCAGAGATTACAATATTAGTGCTGCTGGACAAGCATTAGGAATTCCAGCAAGTGTTACTATTAGTGGTGCTGCTGCTTACAATAATGCATATGAGGCTAGTTCTGTTCAAGCTTTTGCTGCTGCGGGTAATCCTGCACTTCTTAACGTAGCTGATGTTGACTATGTTAAGCCGGAGCAAATGCAATCAATGGAGTTTGGTTATAGAGGAAAATTATCTAGAACCTTTACCATTGATGCTGCAGTCTACAGAAATGATTTCCAAGATTTCATTAATACTCAAGTAGTACTTTCTCCACTATATGGAGAAGTAGGTGACGGTGGATTATCTGTATTAGCAATGGCTAATGGAGACTTTGAAACTTGGAGCTCATACACTAATTCTCCTGCAGAAATTTCTTCTTGGGGAATGGCAATAGGAATGGCTACTAAGATCTTTGGAAACTTTGACCTATCTGCTAACTATACAAAATCTAAACTAGAGTTTGAACAATCACTTTATCCAGACTTTAGAACAAACTGGAATACACCTGAGCACAAGATTAAAGCTCAATTTGGAAATACAAACCTTTTCAAAATCAGTGATAGAACAGTTGGATTTAACGTAGCTTGGAGATACTGGAGTGAGTACTTATGGCAAGCATCTTTCGGAGATGGTATGGTTCCTGAAACTCACGTAGTTGATGCACAAATTAATTTTACACTTCCTAAGTGGAAGTCAACAGTTAAAATTGGAGCAACTAATATTGGAAATAACGAATACTTTACAGCATTCGGTTCTGGATTTATCGGAACTCAGTATTATGTTTCATGGACTGCTAACAACTTTTAATAATATTAAATATTAATAATTATGAAATTTAAATATATATTTTTATCTGTTTTATTTTTAGGCCTTATGGCTTGTGAAACAGATGTAGAAAACCCTGGTGCAACTTATCCAGACGCCTATCTAGATATAGATTCTGGTGATGCTGATTTTAGCACTTATGTTGCTATGGGTGAAAGTATTACTGCTGGTTTTTCAGACAATTCATTGTTTGCTGCTGCACAAATGAATTCATACCCAAACATCATGGCTGGAGTTATGTCAATGGCAGGTGGAGGAGAGTTTACTCAACCATATGTTAGTGATAATGTGGGTGGAATTAATGTAGGTGGTACACAATTTTGGGGACCAAGAGCATACTTTGATGGTGCTGGACCTGCACTTGTTTCAGGTAGTATTACTACGGAAGCTACAAGTGTAGAAGCTGGGCCATACTCTAACATGGCTATGCCACTTGCTGCTGCGATAACTTATGTAGCGCCTGGTGTTGGTAGTATGGAAGGATTGATGGCTGGTCAAGCTAACCCTTGGTATGTAAGAACTGCTTCAAGTAATGGTGCAACTATGGTGGGCGATGCAATGATGCAACAACCAACATTTGTTACTCTTGTACCTGGAAATGATTTTGCAAATTATGGTTTATTTGGAGCAAGTGGATTACCTTTTGGACCTCTTGAATTAAATGGTCCAACAGGCATGTTAGCTGGGGTGGTAGGAACAATTCAAACATTAAGTAGTGCTGTTCCTAATGGAGTTATTACAACTCTTCCAGATCCTACAAACACAGCAACATATAATACTGTACCATACAATTCAATTCCTCTTACAGATGGGCTTGCAGCTCAACTTAATGCTGCTTTAGCAGCTCCTTACAATGGAGGATTAGCAGCTGCTCAGGCATTTGGTTTAATTAGTGCTGATGAGGTTGCGCTAAGAACTTTAAATGCTGTTGTTGGAAATAATCCTATACTAATCGAAGATGAAGATCTTACAGATTTATCTGCTTTAGGCTTACCTAGTGTAAGGCTGGCAAATGCAAATGATAAAATAAACCTATTTGCGTTACCCAATTTAGGAACTGTTCCAGATCCAAGTAATCCATTGGGAATTTGGGGTGTTACAATACCAGCACCAGACTGGGCGGTATTAACTGCGAATGAAATCACTGAAGTCCAAACAAAAGTAGCTGCAGGAAATGCTGCAATTGCTGCTTCTATTCCAAGTGGATGGGCATTATTTGATTTGGCGGCTCTTTATAATGATGTTGTTACAACAGGAGTTAGTGAAGATAGTTTCAACATGACAGGAGATTTAGTGTTTGGTGGATTCTTTAGTTTAGATGGGTATACTCCAACTTCTAGAGGTAGTGCTTTAATTGCTAAAAGAATGATGGAAGCAATTGATGCAACATGGGGATCAAATCTTTCTGATGCAGGATTAGACATTGGTCAATATCCAACGAATTATCCTAATGGTTTATAACCCTTAAAAAAACAAACTAAAACATAAAAAAGTCTGGATTAATTCCAGACTTTTTTTTTGTTTATAATAGTTGATTATTTGTTAAAAAATCTATTGAATATATTTCATAAAAAATCTATATTTGCGACTTATTATAATAAGTAAAAATTAACACTTTATCCTCAAAAATGACATCGGGAAAAATAGCTCAAATCGTAGGACCTGTAATTGATGTTGAATTCAGTTCAGAGTCTGGCCTTCCAAAAATTTATGATTCACTTGAAATCGAAAAATCAGATGGTACAAAACTTGTTTTAGAAGTACAAGCTCACATTGGCGAAAACATGGTAAGAACCATTGCAATGGATTCTTCTGATGGTTTAAGTAGAGGTGCTGAAGCAAAACCTACAAATAGTCCAATCCAAATGCCAATTGGAAAAGAAATTAACGGTAGACTTTTTAATGTAATTGGAGACTCGATTGATGGAATTGGAGATCTTCCAAAATCTGGCGATAGTGGATTACCAATTCACAGAGAATCTCCTAAGTTTGAAGATCTTTCAACAGCAACTGAAGTATTATTCACAGGAATTAAAGTTATTGATTTAATTGAGCCTTATGCAAAAGGTGGTAAAATTGGATTATTTGGTGGTGCAGGTGTTGGAAAAACAGTTCTTATTCAAGAGTTAATTAACAATATTGCTAAAGGACATGGTGGATTATCAGTTTTTGCAGGTGTTGGTGAAAGAACAAGAGAAGGAAATGACTTACTTCGTGAGATGTTAGAGTCTGGGATTATTAACTATGGCGACGAATTTATGGAAACCATGGAAAAAGGTGGATGGGATCTAAGTAAAGTTGATAAAGATGCACTAAAAGATTCTAAAGCAACTTTTGTTTTCGGTCAGATGAATGAGCCTCCTGGAGCTAGAGCTAGAGTTGCTCTTTCAGGGTTAACAGTGGCTGAATATTTTAGAGATGGTGCTGGAGACGGACAAGGTAAAGATGTACTTTTCTTTGTTGATAATATATTTAGATTTACTCAAGCCGGTTCTGAAGTATCTGCACTTTTAGGAAGAATGCCTTCTGCTGTTGGATATCAACCTACGTTAGCCTCCGAAATGGGAGCTATGCAAGAAAGAATTACTTCTACCAAAAACGGATCTATTACATCTGTTCAAGCGGTATATGTTCCTGCGGATGACTTAACAGACCCTGCTCCTGCAACTACATTTGCTCATTTGGATGCAACTACTGTACTATCAAGAAAAATTGCAGAATTAGGAATCTATCCTGCGGTTGACCCGCTTGATAGTACATCAAGAATTCTTACACCTGAAATTTTAGGTGATGATCATTACAATTGTGCTCAAAGAGTAAAAGAATTATTACAACGATACAAAGAATTACAGGATATTATTGCAATTCTTGGAATGGAAGAATTGTCAGAAGAAGATAAACAGGCTGTAGGCAGAGCAAGGAGAGTTCAAAGGTTTTTATCTCAACCTTTCCATGTAGCTGAACAGTTTACAGGAACTCCAGGAGTTCTTGTTGATATCAAAGACACTATCAAAGGATTCAACATGATAATGGATGGTGAGCTTGATCATCTTCCTGAGGCAGCATTTAACCTTAAAGGAACCATTGAAGAAGCTATCGAAGCTGGTGAAAAAATGTTAGCTGAAGCATAAAAAAGAATCAATGATTTTAGAAATAATTTCTCCTGAAAAAATAGTCTTTACTGGTGAGGTGTCGTCGGTTGCTGTTCCTGGAGTTGACGGAGAATTTGAAATGCTAAATAATCACGCAGCGATTGTTTCAAACCTCAAAAAGGGATCTATTAAAGTTTACGGAGATATCTCTTTAGACAAGTCACAAAAAGAAGTTTTTAAAAAAGAAGGAAGGGGTTATTTTTATAGTATTAATTCTGGTACTGTTGAAATGAAAAACAACAAAGTTACGGCTCTGGTTGAATAAATAAGACTATAACTTTTTTACAACATTCGTTACTATCCCCCAAATAATTAACTCGTTATCCTCTTTTATTTCTATGGGTTGATATTTTGAATTTTCCGGCTGTAACCAAATTTTGCCCTTTTTAACTCTTAGCCTTTTTACTGTAAATTCCCCATCGATATAACAGACAGCTATCTTATTATTCGATGGTTCTATACTTCTGTCAATAATGATTAAATCACCATCCTCTAAACCAGCATTAACCATTGATTCACCAGAAACTCTAGCAAAAAAAGTAGCTTCCTGATTCTTTATCAATTCTTTATCTAAACTAATCCTCTCTTGTTTGTAATCTCCTGCAGGAGAAGGAAAGCCTGCTGAGATTCCTGTGTTTATCAAAATTGCGTCTAAACCCATTTCTTTTTTGGGAATAAAAAAACTTAAGCCATTATTTTTTTTCATTTGATCTTAATTATGTCGCTAATCTTAGTGGTATAACTTGGAGATAAGAACTCTTGCTTCATTTTCCATTTTTTTGTTAAATCCTGATTCGCTAATTTTATTTTATCACCATACATTAAATTTATACGATCTATTGTTTTCATAAGTGGCTTGTGCCTATAATCTTCATTTTCAAAAATACCTAATTGATAATTATCACTAGGCAAAAGACTCGTTACAATTACACCGGCTTTCTTATAACTTATGTTGGGCTCAAACATTTCTTCAATTGCTTTTAAAGCATAGTTATTTAAAACAAAAGAAGAGTTCGTTGGATAAGGAAGTGTAACGACCCTGGAACAGGAGTGTTGTTTTAAATCTTTTCTAAAAAAATTACTCCTTATAAATACAATCATAATATTTGAAATCGAGTTTTGTCTTCTTAGCTTTTCAGCACAAGACAGCGCAAAGGTTGACACCCTTTCTTTTAACTTATATAAGTCAGAAACAGGATTGTCAAACGACCGAGTAGTTGCTATGGATTTTTTTGAGGCAAAAGATTCTAAATTCAGATTAGCAATTCCTTTTAGTTCTTGTTGTATTTTTAGTTCAACAATCGACAAGTTAGACTTAACCCATTTTTCTGGTAAATTAACAAAATCTAAAGCATTTTTACAGCCTACAAGCTCAAGGCGCCGAGTTAATCTTTTTCCAATACCCCAAATATTATTCAACTTAAAATACCTCAAGGATTTTAGTCTTTTATATTCAGTATCAAGTAAGTAAACATCTTTTGTTTGAATGGGATACTTTCGCGCAATCTTATTTGAGAGTTTAGCAAGAGACTTTGTTGGGGCTATACCAACTGATGTGGGTATACCCGTCCATTTTAAAATCCTTTTCCTCATTAGAGAAGCATGAGTGAAAAGATCAATATTATCAAAACCACTAAACTTTAAAAAAGCTTCATCTATACTGTATATTTCAATATCAGGTGTAAAGTCAGAAATAATATTCATAACACGATGACTCATGTCAGCATATAAAGGGTAATTAGAAGATAGGACAACAATGTTGTGTTTTTTTATAAGTGATTTATATTTAAAAATAGGCGCACCCATTGGGATACCTAATTTCTTAGCCTCATCACTCCTGGAAATAGCACAACCATCGTTGTTTGACAAAACAATGACAGGCCTACCATTTAAACTAGGGTTAAAAACTCTCTCACAGGAGACATAAAAATTATTACAATCTATTAGGGCAAACATCATTATAAATATAAGTTTTTATCAATTTAAAAATTGTAAAAAATCAAGAACTTATTTAACAAAAAATAGTTTGATTACACGATCTAAAATAAGTACTTTTGAAAAATATAATCATATGAAATAAATAATGAAAAAATTACTTTTATCAATTCTTATTTTTAACACATTTGTAACACACTTAAATGCGCAAGAAAGCGAAGATGAAATAGAATTAGACGAAGTTGAGATACTTTCTAGCCCTAGAATTGAAATTGAAAGCTTACAAAACTCCATTAGCGTTATAAGCATCTCTAAAGAAGAAATTAATAATAGTACAGCTACTAATGTTAGTGAATTATTACAACAAATAGCAGGAATAGACATCAGAAGAAGAGGGGTTGAAGGGATGCAAGCAGATCTTTATATAAGAGGAGGCTCATTTGACCAGACATTATTATTAATTGATGGAATAAAAGTAGAAGACCCTCAAACCGGTCACCACACAATGAATATGACACTGCCGTTAGAGGTGATAGAAAGAATAGAAATTACGAAGGGATCGGCAGGAAGAATATATGGACAAAATGCATTTACAGGAGCTGTAAATATTATTACAAAAAAGAATATTAAAAATAATTTAAGTGTAGATCTTACAGGTGGTTCTTTTGATCAAAAAAGAGGAAGCTTAACAGTTCAAAGAAAACTTGAAAACTCAGAGATATTATTTAATTATAATAGAAAAGAATCTGAGGGCTATAGATATAATACAGACTTTAAGAATGATGAATTATTCATTAAAAGTAATTTTAAAATAAAGGATCAAAAGGTGTCAGCTATCGGAGCATTTAATGAAAGAAAATTTGGTGCAAATGGATTCTATGCAAGTCCTGAGGCTATCGACCAATATGAAGAAACTCAGGCAAGTATAATCGGACTAACAACCGCCTTCAAAAAAGATGATCTAATTATCAAGCCAAAACTTTATTGGAAAAGAAATCAAGATATGTATGTATATTTAAGACAAGATCCTTCCGTCTATAGAAACCTGCATATTTCTAATAAAGTTGGGATTGAAGTCAATGCTTCTACTTCAAACTCCATAGGTAATTTAGGGTTAGGAATTGATTTATCAAAAGTTTCCTTAACCAGTAATAATCTTGGTAATAGAAATAGAACTATGTTAAATATGTTTATTGAACAACAAATTAAATTTCAAAATGAAAAAATTGATTTAACACCTGGAATTGCTATTACATATTTTTCAGATGTTTCCTCAAGGCTGAATTATCAAAGTAATTTTTTCAATAATTTGTTTTTCTACCCAGGCATGGATTTAGGGTATAGATTTAAGAAAAACCTAAAACTATACAGCAATGTTGGATACACATATAGAATACCAACCTATACAGATTTATTTTATTCAAGTCCTACAACACTAGGAAATGAAAACTTAAAACTTGAAAAGGCACTTACCAAAGAAATTGGATTAAAATATTTAAAAAGTAATTTCAATCTTAGTATGTCTTTATATCAAAGGGATGCGTCAGATATAATTGATTATGTTAGGAATAATGAAGCTGAGCCTTGGCAAGCAAACAATATAAGAGAAATAACCACCAATGGGTTTGAATTAAATATGAGTTACAAATTCTATTTAGGTGCATTTAGACCTCAAAGTATAAATATTGGATACAGTAATATTAATGATGATCTTTTAGAAACTGATTTTACTTTCTCAAGGTATGCTTTAAATTCATTAAAAAATCAAATAACAGCCACATACATGTTTCAAATTAGAGATTTTATTTCTTCAACTTTAACTTTTAAAAATTCTGAAAGGGTAAACGACGATAGTTATACAGTTATAGATTTCAGAACCTCTTACATATATGAGAAATTCACTTTGTCAATTATATTAAATAATATTTTAGATGAAGATTATACAGAGACAAATTTAGTACCAATGCCTGGATTCAATTCTTTAGTTGGAATTAAATACTCTATTAATTAATATCTCTTAATTTTTGATAGATAAGGTCATTTTCCCAGCCTCTGTAGTTAAAGTAATTAATGAAGGATCTTTTCTTTTGCTCCAAAGTTCCCTTTAAAAATTTAATTTTATTAGACGAGAATTCCTCAAAATATGAAATGTATTCTTCGTCCGAAATATTCTTTATAGAAGTCTCAATTATTTGATAATTTATACCTCTACTTTTAAGTTCATATTTTAGTTTTATTTTACCCCACTTTTTAATTCTTAATTTTCCTTGAATAAAAAATTTTACAAACCTTTCATCATTCAATAAATCGTTATTTGTTAAAAAAGAAATAATTTTTTCTGTGGATTCTGTACTTGTTTTAAGAGTATACAATTTTTTTCTAACCTCTTTTGTACACCTTTCCTGATATTGACAATAGGATTTTATTTTTTCAAGAATTAATTTTTCTTCTTTGCTAAAACTAGTATGCATAATTTACAGAAAAAATAAAATTTAATCCAGGAGCAGAAATTCCAGATGAGTAAGGTCGATATAATTTATCCGAAATATTTTCGAATGAAAGAGTAAAGTTTAATTTGTCTGACAATAAATATTTTGATCTGAAATTATATGTTATCCAGGAAGGAGAATATGGATTACCGTCTTCATCAAGAGCATATAGATAGGGCTTAGCTCTTTCAGATTCTGCTAAATTGTTATATGATATTTCAGAATTGAAATTAACAAATGCGTCGAAACTCAATTTGCCTTTTTCAAATATTAAATGAAGATTTCCAAAATTTGGAGGAATGTGTCTTACAGGCAATGCAAAAGGCAATTCATTTAATTCATGTCCTGCAATTAAATTTAACTGAGACTTTAAACTTAAGTTTTTGTTTATAATCATATTTGCACCAAACTCAAATCCATATATTAGAGATTTAGAGCCATTTTGTAATGCTTGAATCTGAGATAGCTCTCCGTCATAAATAATTTGAGAAGTGCCATTTTCTAAAGTAAAGTCATCTCTTATTAATGCATCGTATAAATAGGTTATGTATGTTGAGAAGTCTAATTCAATATTATTTTTTGTTCTAAAATATCCTCCAAACTCAATTCCAAAAGATCTTTCAGGTTTTAAACTGGGATTGGGAACAACAACATTTCCTGGCTCAGAATCAAATACTTTTGCAACATCGTCAATATTAGGTGACCTAAAGGCAGTATTTATATTGAATTTCCAATTATTATAAATATTTCTAACCCAGCTCAAGCCAATACCTCCAACAAATGCACCATTTTCTAAATTTATATTTGCATATGGAAAATCATAAAATATATTATTCTGAGATAAATCTGCTTGAAGTCTTGTTAAGCTATATCTTACTCCACTTTGAAAAAATACATCATCAACAATTTTACTCTTATAGTTCATGTAGGTGCCAAATGACTGTAAGGATGAATTATTAGGATATCTTGAAGAAATAGAATTAACTGATAAATCAAAAATATTGGTACTTGACCCAAGTGACTCAACTTTATTGTTTATGTATTCTAATCCATATGTTAAATCAGAATTTGAATTTAGTTTTTTTATCATATCAATATTTAGAGATAAAATATCTAGCTTCTCTTCTCTAGAATTTAAATTTGAAGCATTAAGCTTTCTACTATTTCTGGACTCTGAAAATTTTTGTTTAGCAAATGTTATTTTTAATTTATCAAAAACATTGTTTGATTTTGAATTAATAGCAAATTGATTATTAATCAATAGCCATTCTTGGGGGCCATAAAACCAATTGCCATAAACCAAATCTAGATTTTGGTCTTGCCTAATCAATCTGTCATATCTTGGAATATCTCCTGTTTTAGAAAAGTGAATACCCAGGTCATATTGAAAATTTTTATTTGGCTTATATAAAACCTTTTGTAAAAAATTTAACTGATCATAAGACGTGTTTCTTTGAAGCTTGGGATTAGAGTTATCTACAATTATATCTTCTCCATTAGAATTTTGAATAACATAATTTGGCCTAAGATATTCTGAGGGGCCATTACTACCCATCAATAAATTTCCATAATCAGATTTTGAAATACTTGAAAAGAAAGCTATTTTTTTTAAACCATAATTAATATCAAAGTGATACATGTTTTCGCTTGCAGCTGAGGAATATCTTGAATGAATATTTATCTTTAATCTTGGTGATTCTACTTCTGAAATAACCGGTTTTTTTGTATAGAAATTCATTACCCCACCAATAGCATCACTTCCATATAATACTGATGCAGAGCCCATTATTATTTCTGTATTTTCTATATTCATTGGAGAAATTGAGATTACATTGTGTATGTTTCCCCCTCTATATATAGCATTATTTAATCTTACCCCGTCAACAGACAAAACCAATCTATTTGTTGAAAGACCTCTAATCATTGGACTTCCTCCTCCTAACTGACTTTTTTGAATAAAAACATTACCACCCCTTTCTAATAAATCAGCACTAGTCATCGGGTTTGTCAACTCGATAGTTGACTTATTAATTTGTACAACTTTTTTTGGGACTTCTCTGAATTTTTGAGAAAATTTTGAAGCGGAGATTACGACTTCATTTAATATTTCGTTATTATAATTTAGTATTACTTTATTTGGAATAAGGGATTTAATAATTTTTTTTTTGACAAAACCAAATTGTTGTATAACAATGGTATCCGTATCAAAAAATTTATCAAGATTTACATTTCCTTGATCATCAGAAGAAAGAAACACATTATCAGTCGTGTAAAGGGACACTCCAGCGATTGGACTATTACTTTCGTCTACAATATTTACAATTTGAGCAAAAGATGAGGGTAAAAATAAAATTGAAAGAATGATAATTCTTAACACTATTCAAAAATTTTTCTGAGAACATCTAAGGATTTAATGGAGCCAAAATTTTCAATATGAAGTTTATAATATAATAAGATATTATCCAGTAGTTTGGTTCGTTGCATAGACGATAAGGTTAGTTCATTACTAGCATCAAAATTTGTGCCTAAAATATCATTAAAAGATTCCAACTCTTTTTCTTTTAATGAATAACTGCCTATTTCTGAATCATAATAAATACCTTGTTCTAGATCAAAATAAGTATACTGTTTATTATTAGTGTCCGGATAAAATCCTAAATACCTTGTTAACTTGATCAAAAAAATTAAATGAAAATATGGGGTAAATTCACTTTCATCAAAATATATTAAGGAAGCTTCGATGAAATCATATAATTGTAAATCTTTTCCTTGAAATTTTAATGTTTTTGATAAAATTTCAGATAAAAACATGATTACCACAGATTTTTTATGATTGCTGTGAATTGATTTGAAATTAATTTTTAAATCAACCTCTTTGAAAAAGTGTAAATCTCTTTTGTTATTCGTTTTATACTCAATTTCAATTATTGATAACGGTTGGAAATAATTAAAAATATTTTTTTTCTTTTTTTCTTTTCCAACTCTTACAATAAAAGAACATAATCCCGTCTCTCTGGTTATTACTCTCACAATAAGACTGGCGTCTTTATATCTAAATTTATTTAATACAATTCCAGTTGTTGAAATAATCATTACCTAACTACCATAAGTTTTAAAATCTTGGTTTCATATGTGTCTAAGTCAGACAACATAATTATATAAACCCCTGATGAAACATTAACATTTCTTAAATTTTTTCCATTCCAAAAGGCACTTCCGCCATCAATTTCAAGATTAAAACCATTATATCTCTTATTTACGTTAGATTGAGCCTCTGCAACTAAATTTCCTTCAATATCAGTGATTTTTATATTTACACTATCGGTTAATCCGTCAATTTTTATTTTATCAAATGCCATATTAAATGAAGGCCGTACAGGATTTGGATATACATAAGAATTTGAAAAATTATCTAGCGCTGATGAGCTTCCTGTATTATAACTCACAAGTCCTTTATCAGTTGCAAAAAATACTTTACCACTTAATAAATTTACACTTATATCATTAATATTATTTGAGGGTAAAGGTGAGTTTTCTTTAGTAAAATGATAAATAGTTTGTTGTCCGTTAGGAGAAAAATAAAACACCCCTGATCCTATAGTACCAACCCATTTGTTGTTGGCACCATCCACTTCGATATCCGAAATATACTGTTGTTCTAATAGCTCTCTTGGAATTCCATCTTCAAGTATTACAATCTGCTGAGTAGAGACTACAGAGGAGTCAAAAAAGTTTGAAGTATTATATAAAACTCTTAACCCTTGTATCGTCCCTATCCATAAATGATTATTATTATCAACAGCTATGGTCTTTACATTTGAAGACGGCATATTGGACTGATCCTGACTATAAACTTTTCTAATTTGAATTGATGAGCCTGAATTTTCGTTAAACCCAATTAGGCCTGATCTCAAACTGGCAATCCACTTATTTCCATAATCATCAATCTCTATATCATTAAACCCAAGTTCGTCTTGAAATCCATCATTAATAATCTGAGTAAAATCATAACTGTTCCAATTATTTGACTCTAAATTAAACGATTTTAAAGGGCTATCAATTCTTGAATTTAGAATCCATAATAGTCCATTATCGTCAAATTCTATGTCTGAGATTCTTATACTTCGATATTGGGGATCGGATGTAGTTAGAGATTCTAATCCACTATTCACCTCATTATAAAAATTGCTTTGAGAATAGTTTTCAAGCTCCAATAAACCACCGTGGAAAGAACTTGCAAAAACTTTATTATTAAAAGGACTTATTGCAATATTATTGAGATTTACCGCTTGATTTGATATGCTATCTTTACTGATATTTATCCAATTATTTGAAGATTCGCTATAGCTACTTATACCGTTAAATTTTAACGGATAGGGATTAAAATACTCTGTGTAATCACCATAGGAAACCCAGGTTTGATTACTTAAAGATTCTACAGAAAAAATATTATTATCTAAAGGACCATTGGGAAGAAGATGAGAAAATAGACTTGGGTTAAAATTTTCTACTTTTAAAACACCCATGCTTGATGTTCCTATAAAAATATCATTTCCTTGTATGATTGCGTTATTAAAACTAGTCAAGTAATCCTCTGCGTCAATTGACAGTAAAAGCTCATTAAGCTGATCGTTATATATTAGGCATTGATTTTCAGATGTAATAATTATTTTGGAATCACTTACAGTTAAATCTAATATATTAGAATCTATGGTTAAAACATTATTAATCTGGGTATTGTTTATGCTGTAGATATTTTGATCGTCATAAAAAAAGACTTCCCCATTAAGCGAAAGTATACCTCTAAAATTTCCTGAATAGATCTCTTCCCAATTATTATAATCGATCAAATTTGAATCTAAACTAGCTCTTCTAATTCCACCCCCATCACTACTAGATGCATAAATATAATTATCATCAATAAGGGTATTGGATATGTTTAAGAGGCTTGCAAAATCACCTATATAAAAAGTGTCTCCGAATTCAAATGCATCTAAATTGTAAACAGAAATACCGTAATCGGTAGATATAAATAATTGGTTGTTTCTTTCGGTAAAATTATTAATTTGCTTATTTGTTGGCGGGATCGTTGGTTTATTTAATATATCATAAACATTAAGTATTTCACTTGAATTAAGATCAATAATCTGAATTAGTCCATTTTTGTATCCAATAGCAATTAAATTTTTACTCAGACTGTAGTGAAATACAGAAATTTCATCACCTGACAATCCACTTAAAGTATCATATTTTTCTTCTTGAAATAAAATTGAATAAAGGGAGAAAATTGAATTTGTGGAAGAAAAGTAAATATTTCCATCACCTTTAGCAATTCCAGAAATATAATTATAAGAATAATATGTATCCCAGTTAGGGTTACCATTAGTTGAAGACTCAATTGATAATTTACTAGATTCTTGAGCAAAAAATGAAACAGTAAAAAATAATAAAGAAAAAAATAATCTAATTTTTAACATGAAATTACCAGTACTTATAAGTAATAAACGACAAATATACCAGTATAATATATATTATATATAATTAAATTACTCCTTGAGCAATCATCGCATCTGCAACTTTTACAAATCCAGCAATGTTGGCACCTTTAACATAATTAACATATCCATTTTTTTGCTTTCCATGTTCAATACATGAATTATGAATACTTAACATGATTTCTCTAAGTTTTTCATCAACCTCTTCTCTAGACCAATTATATCGCAATGAGTTTTGAGTCATCTCTAACCCAGATGTGGCAACTCCTCCTGCGTTTGAGGCTTTTCCTGGTGCATATAATATTTTTGATTTTATAAAAAAGTCTACGGCTCCCTTTGTAGAAGGCATGTTAGCACCTTCACTCACACATTTACATCCGTTAGCAACAAGCTTTTTTGCATCCTCTTCGTTTAATTCATTTTGTGTAGCACAAGGAAGAGCCATGTCACAAGGAACTGTCCATGGTGTTTTTCCTTTTTTAAATACAGCCTTTGGATATTTCTTTACATATTCACTAATTCTTCCTCTTTGGACATTTTTTAAATACATAATGAATTTTAATTTTTCCTCAGTTATTCCAGATGAATCATATATGTAGCCGGAAGAGTCTGACATAGTAAGTACCTTTCCGCCAAAATGTAAAATCTTTTCAGCAGCATATTGTGCGACATTTCCAGATCCAGAAATAACAACTTTTTTTCCTTTTATACCATCGTTAACAGAAGCAAGCATGTCCTGTGCAAAATAGACAGTACCATATCCCGTGGCTTCAGGTCTTATTAACGATCCACCCCATGTAATCCCCTTTCCAGTTAAAACCCCAGTAAACTCATTAGCTAATTTCCTGTATTGACCATACATATATCCAATCTCTCTTCCACCAACACCAATATCCCCAGCAGGAACATCAGTATCTGGTCCAATATGTCTGTATAATTCAGTCATAAATGCCTGGCAAAATCTCATAATTTCACTTTCACTTCTACCCTTAGGATCAAAGTCACTACCTCCTTTTCCTCCACCCATTGGTAAAGTTGTTAGGCTGTTTTTAAAGACTTGCTCAAAAGCTAAAAATTTTAGAATACTCATATTTACACTGGGATGAAATCTTAATCCACCCTTGTATGGTCCAATTGCAGAATTCATTTGAATTCTATATCCTCTATTAACCCAAATCTCACCCTTATCATCCATCCAAGAAACCCTAAATGTTATGGCTCTCTCAGGCTCACACATTCTCATAAGAATATTTTTCCCATGATAAATATCATTTTCTAGTATATAAGGAATAACTGTTTCCGCTACTTCCTCAACAGCTTGCATGAATTCTGGCTCATGACCGTCTCTTTTACGAACAATCTTTAAAAATGCATCTATCTTTCTTTTCATAATTAATAATTTTATAATCCTATTTACGGATGAAATTAAATACTAAATAAAATTATGAATTTAAAATTGTTGTTTTAACAAAAAAAATGGAATTAATTAACAATCTTATAAAAATGCATTTTTTAAGTCATCGATTAAATCATCTGAATCTTCAATACCAACACTTAATCTTATTAAAGAGTCTGTAACTCCTGACTTTTCTCTTTCCTCTTTGGGGATGCTAGCATGTGTCATTGTAGCAGGATGACCGCATAATGATTCAACTCCTCCAAGTGATTCTGCAAGAGTAAATAAATGAAGCCTTTCTAAAAATTTGACTGTTTGATCCTTGGTGTAGTTTTTAATTCTAAACGAAAGCATTCCTCCAAAGTCAGACATTTGTTTTTTTGCAACTTCATGATTTTTATGAGTTTCTAAACCAGGCCAGTATACTTTCTCCACCATTTCATGATCGTTTAAAAAATGTGCAACTTTATGAGCATTTTCGCAATGTCTCTGAATTCTAACATGTAATGTTTTGATTCCTCTAAGAGTTAAAAAGCAGTCCTGAGGTCCAGGTACCGCGCCACTTGAATTTTGAATAAAGTATAATTTTTCAGCAATTTCATCATCATTTAACATCAGAGCACCCAATACGACATCACTATGACCGGCTAAATATTTTGTAGCGGAATGCATAACGATATTAGCACCTAATTCTAAAGGATTTTGTAAATAAGGAGAAGCAAATGTGTTGTCAACAACTAAAAGTAAATCGTTAGACTTACTAATATTTGAAAGTGCTTCAATATCAAAAACATTTATCATTGGATTTGTCGGCGTTTCAGCCCAAATAACTTTTGTGTTTTCATTTATTAGTGATTCAACATCAGCTATATTGTGTAGTGATGTGAAATGAAATTTCACTCCATATTTCTCAAAGATCTTCGTAAATAAACGGAATGTACCCCCATATAAATCGTTTGTACTTATTACTTCATCTCCAGGACTAAGCAATTTTATAATTGCATCTATTGCTGCCAAGCCTGATGAAAATGCAACTCCGTATTTTGCATTCTCAAGACTTGCAAAAGCATTTTGCAAAGCAGTTCTTGTCGGATTATGTGTTCGAGAATACTCAAAACCCTTATTCACACCAGGACTTTCTTGTGCGTATGTTGATGTTTGATATATGGGTTGCATAACAGAATTGTATGCAGGATCTATTGTTTGACCTCCGTGAATGGCTTTTGTATTAAACTTCATAATTATTTAAATAAAAGTGTTACTTATTAGTTGCAAACAAAAGTATCGATTATCTTTAAAATTCAATAAATTTTATGGACAAAAGAATCCTCGCTCTTATTGCAGCAATAGTAGCCACTTCAATTTTTGGATTCAACCACACAATTGCAAAAGAACTTATGCCTAACGTATTGTCTCCTAATGCATTATTGTATTCTAGGGTATTGGGTGCGGCAATATGTTTTTGGTTTGTTTCTTTATTTACAAAAAGGCAGAAGGTTGAACTTAAAGATTTTAAACTAATTATTATTTGTGCAATTTTTGGAATGGGGCTAAACATGATTACAGCGCTTAACGGACTCTATAACTCAACTCCAATAAATAGTTCAATTATTACAACGCTTGCTCCAATATTTATTTTTCTGATTTCTGTAATATTATTAAAAGAAAAAATCTCTAAAAGAAAATACACTGGGGTCTTCATAGGTTTCATCGGAACTCTCACATTAATACTATTGAATGAAAAATCATTAGAAAATGCTCCAAATATTAACCTTGGCAATTTTTATCTTTTTATAAATAGTATTTCCTATGCATTATACTTTGTCTTGGTTAAACCGCTAACGGAAAAATATAATATGATTACCATAATGAAGTGGTTATTCCTATTTTCTATATTTATAAATATGCCTTTTGGGTTAGTAGAATTTATGCAGGTGGAATGGGTAGAAATCAATAATACTTCTTTTATAAAAATCTTCTATGTAGTTTTTTGCACCACATTCCTAGTGTATTTGTTGAATTTATATGCGTTAAAAAATTTAAAAGCTACCACGGTTGGGATGTTTATTTATCTTCAACCTGTTATAGGAATTCTTTTTGCAATTTACCGTGGTGCTGATAAGTTAACTATTCCAGACATTAGCTCAGTTTTACTGGTTTTTGCAGGTGTTTATTTAGTTTCTAAAAAAACAACTAAAGCAACTTAAAAATCTATTCATATATTTGCTTCATATCTAATTAAAAAATGATAAAGTCAATGACTGGCTATGCCAGTGAATCTTTCTTCGTTGAAGCAACAAAATATATTGTTGAAGCAAAATCAGTAAACAGCAAAATTCTTGATTTAAAAATTCGTTTGCCTCAGTTTCTTAAAGCCAAAGAATTTGATATTAGGAAATTTATAAGCTCTAAACTACTAAGAGGTAAAATTGAAGTAAATATAAATCTTGAAAATAATCAAGAATCGCAAAAAATAAATATTAACTCTGTAGTCGTAAATGAATACATTAAAGAGTTAAAAGATATTAATAAAAATTTAGAAGACAATTATTTAAGCATTGCAATGCAATTACCATATGCTTATGATTCTGCAATATCTAGTCTGGAAAAAAATCAAATTGAAGAAATTGAAAAAACAATCGAAAAAACAATTGAAAAGCTTGATAATTATAGATTAAAAGAAGGGAAAGAAACTGAAAAGGACTTTGTACAAAAAATATCGATAATTAATTCACTTTTAGTAGACATTGAAAATGTTGAAAAAACCAGATTAGATAATAAGAAAGCTAAACTTCTTAATGAATTTAAAAAATTAAATATCGAGATTGATCAAAATAGATTAGAACAGGAAATGATATATTATATTGAGAAATTTGATATCAATGAAGAGCTAATCAGATTAAAAAGCCATATTAAACTTTTTATTGAAACCCTTGAATCTAAATCTCCTGTTGGAAAAAAATTGGGTTTTATATGTCAAGAAATCGGAAGGGAAATAAATACTATCGGATCAAAATCTAACGATTCAAGCCTCCAGAAATATGTAATAGAAATGAAAGATAATCTAGAAAAAATCAAAGAAAATATCTTAAATATTCTTTAATGAAAAAATCAAAGTTTATCGTTTTAGCTGCTCCTTCAGGATCTGGAAAAACAACGCTTGTTAATAAACTATTAACGGAAGTAAAACTTAATTTAGAATTTTCAATATCAGCAACTTCAAGAAAACCAAGAAAGGATGAAGTAAATGGTAAAAATTATTTCTTTTTATCAAAGGATGATTTTTTGAAAAAAATAGAAAATAATGAATTTCTAGAATGGGAAGAGGTTTATAAAGACACTTTTTATGGAACTCTTATTTCAGAGTTAGAGGTGTCAAATAGCAAGAACATAATTTTTGATATAGATGTAGTTGGAGGTTTAAATATTAAGAAAAAGTATCCTAATCAAACCCTTACTATTTTTATCAAACCACCTAGTATTAGTGAACTTGAATTAAGGCTTAAAAAAAGAAAATCTGAAACAGATTCAAGTATTAAAATTAGAATTGAAAAAGCAAAAGACGAGATGATGTTAGCAACAGAATTTGATTGTATTGTAGAAAATGATATACTTGAAAAGAGTTATACAGAAGTATTTAGATTGGTTAATAATTTTATTAATGAATAAGAAAAAGGTAGGTTTATTCTTTGGCACATTTGATCCGATCCATAATGGGCATTTAAATATTGCTAAATACATAATTGAAGAAAATTTTGCTCAAGAAGTATGGCTGGTTGTTACCCCTGAAAATCCAATCAAACTAAAAAATAATATCTCTAATTTTCATCATAGATACAATATGGTGGATATTGCTACAAAAAAATATGCTAATATAATCCCCAGCGATTTAGAGTTAAATTTAAAAAAACCAAATTATACAATCGACACATTAGAATATGTTTCAAATAAAATGACAAATGTCGAATTTAGTCTGATAATAGGGGAAGACAATTATAAAATATTTGATACCTGGAAAGATTACAAAAAAATATTGAGTGATTATAAAATATATATTTATCCTAGAAAAGGAACTCTGAAGGAAAGTCCTCATATTATAAATGATAATGCAATGTATATTGGTGGTCCTAGAATTGATTTGAGTTCAACAAACATTCGAAATATAGTATCAAAAAAAAGTGATCCTAAAGATTTGATTTCATTGGAAGTTATGAAATACATAAATAACAATAAACTATATCAATGAAAAAAAACTATAAATATGGAGTTATTGGAAGTGGTAGTTGGGCAACTGCATTAATAAAAATACTTTCTGAAAATGTTAAAGAAATCAACTGGTATGTTAGAAATTCAGAAAATATTGATTTTATAAAAACTAATTCCCACAATCCAAATTATTTAAGTTCAGTTAATCTTGATCTGAGTAAATTAAAAATCTCTGAAGATATTTCCAAAGTTGCTCAAAACTCTGATGTGATTATTATAGCTATTCCTTCAGAATACGTAAATTCTGAAATGAAAAAAATAAATATTGATATTTCAGAGAAAATTATTATTTGTGCCCTTAAAGGTCTTGTACAGGAAACCAATCTTCTTTTTGGCAAGCATATGAACAAATTTTTTAATGTCGCCAAAAATAATTTTCTGGTAATCGGTGGTCCTTGTCATGCTGAGGAGGTTGCTTTAGAAAAACTATCTTATTTGACTATCGGATCATCCAACATAAAGTTATGTGAAAAAATTTCCAATGACTTTAGTTGTAAATATATAAATGTGAAAGCTTCTGATGATGTTGTAGGTATCGAATATGCTAGTATGCTCAAAAACATATATGCCCTTGCAGTAGGAATTTCAAACGGTTTGGGTTACGGAGACAATTACCAAAGTGTATTGATGAGTAATTCAATAAAAGAAATGAAAAGGTTTATTTCAAAAAGACATAAGATTAAAAGAAACATTAATAATTCAGCATACCTCGGTGATTTGTTGGTGACCGGTTACTCAACATTTTCAAGGAATAGAATGTTTGGTAACATGATAGGTAAAGGTTATACAGTAAAAGCAGCTCAATTAGAAATGAAAATGGTAGCTGAGGGATATATCGCAACTAAAAAGGCATTTTTATTAAATCAAGATTCAATAAATAAAACAAAGACTCCTATAATTGATGCCGTTTATAAAATACTATATAAGAAAAGAAGTGCAAGAAAAATTTTTAAAGAATTAAGCGACGTAATTTCTTAAAATGAAGATTTAAACTGATCCAAAAACCTCACATCATTCTCACTTAATAATCTTATATCATCAATTTGATGTAACAAAAGTGCAATTCTGTCGATTCCTAATCCAAATGCAAAACCAGAGTATTCGTTTGGGTCTATATTGCAATTTTCTAAAACATTAGGATCAACCATACCACACCCCATAATTTCTAACCAACCCGTTCCCTTTGTCATTTTATAATCAGTCTCATTATTAAGCCCCCAGTAAACATCAACCTCAGCACTTGGTTCGGTGAAAGGAAAATATGAAGGTCTTAATCGAATTTTTGATTTTCCAAACAACTGAGTAGTAAAATATTCTAATGTTTGTTTCAGATCTGCAAAGCTTACATTCTTATCAATACATAACCCCTCAATTTGATGAAAAAAACAATGGGATCTGGCAGAAATAGCCTCATTCCTATAAACTCTACCAGGAGATATTGTTCTAATGGGCGGTTTATTATTTTCCATAAATCTAACCTGTACAGAACTAGTGTGAGTTCTTAATAAAAAGTCAGGATCCTTGTTAACAAAAAAAGTGTCTTGCATATCTCTTGCAGGATGATGCTCAGGTAAATTTAGAGCACTAAAGTTATGCCAATCATCCTCAATCTCAGGCCCCTCACTAATAGTAAATCCAATATTAGAAAATATTTCCACTATCCTATTTTTAACAATTGAAATGGGATGTCTGGAACCGATTTGAATGGGATCACCTGGCCTACTTAAATCATTTAATTTTGGTTGAGAATTGTCAGATGAAAGTTGTGTTTTAAGTTCTTCAACTTTTGAGTGAGCACTATTCTTTAATTGATTAAGAAGTTGGCCAACATCCTTCTTTTTATCATTATCTAATGACTTAAAATCAATAAAATAAGAATTTATAAGACCTTTTTTACCAAGATATTTAATTCTAAAAGTTTCTATTTCTTCATTTGAAAGGGCTGAAAAACTTTCAATCTCTTTTATATTTTTTTTTATTTTTTCCTTCATGCTTATCTATTCGTCAAATTTATAAAAACTTAATCAATATAATTTGATTTCTCGAAATAGTTAATTATTGCCTTTTTAATTAGTATGGTTTGTTCTCCAGGTTTTAAGTTAGGTAAATTTTCGTTTAACTTGTAATGTGGCCAACCCTCTTGATCGATAAATTCTAATTGATAGTATCCATAATCACTTAACAACTTACATACAGCTATATGTAAAATTTCAAGTTTTTTTTGTTTGTTAAATTTCTTTTGGAATTGACCCAGTTCTTGAAGACCAATTAAAAAAATAATTGCATCCAAATCAATTAATTGATCATCCGAAAAATCCTTAGATAATTTTGCTTTTAAATTGGCCCACTTTATTTTTAACTCGGAATTCAATGATTAACTTTATACGAATATTAATTCTACTAATATAAAGAAGTTAATATTTATTAAATTGAGATACGGAAAGAATTTATTATGAGCTACCTCGACATATTTTTAATCATAATAATTGGATGGGGTGCCTATAATGGTTTTTTAAAGGGACTTGTCAAGGAGCTTGCTTCAATTTTAGGAATTATTTTTGGAATCTATTTAGCAAAAAATTATTATTCTTTTTTGGATCAAAAGCTTTATTTACTTTTTGAATCTGAAGCTAATTATTTATCATTAATTTCAGCCGTCATTATTTTCTTGTTGACTATTATGATATTTAAAATAGTTGCATCTTTTTTAACCAAATTTTTGAAACTGATTGCACTAGGGCTTTTAAATAAAATAATTGGAGCAATATTCGGTGTTTTAAAATCATTACTAATACTGTGTGTAATAATTTTTGTTTTTTCTAAAATAAATAATGTCGTAAATATTATTGAGAAAGATAAACTACAAGAATCTTTCATCTACACAGAGATTGAAAGAATTAATAAATTGACTATCGAAAAAAACTATACAGAAAAAGGAAGTGAAGAGTGATGAAGGTCTATTACTAACTTTCCATTTCTCAATTTATAGCCAAAAGTATATTCAACTTTCACCGTAAGATTATCTTGAGAAGTGAAAAAGTAATTACCCATTGCAATTGCTCTGTCATTTTCAATGATAAAACCTGAATTTTCAAATTTTACCTCAACCCAGGGCTTCATGGCAAAACCATCATCTTCAGAACAAAAAGAATTATCTCCACCTAAAAAATATGATAATGCCATTGAAAAATTTGGTCTAAATTGCTCATTAGCAGCTTTGGTTGGTTTAAATAAAACCTCACCATTTTTAAAATTATACATATCATTTAAAAAAGAGGTTGTAAAATCAATACACTCCGATTGATTATTTTTCAGACTTCCAATTTTTACAATTCCTTCTCCCCATTTATTTTGAGCTTCATGAATTAAATCTTTTGTTATCATATTATTTTAATTTCGTTTTTACTAATCCAACCTTCTTGTCCATTTACTAATTTTATTTTTAACCATTCATCATTAAAATTGTTGATTATCTTAACTTTTGTTCCCATATGCAAGGTAAGTAAATTCTCACTTCTCATATTTGGTTCAGCTTTGATTTCGATTTTTGATGAAAAAATAATCGCATATTTTTCAAGATGGTTTTTTTCATATGAATCTAAACTTATCTTTAATGTAGACCCAATTAAAAGAGATAAAATAAATAATAATGCAAACGAAGTTCTTTTAACAATCGGTTCCTTTGAAAAGAAATAAAGAACAAATATTAAAAGGAATGAGAAAGAAAATATTATCGATATCAATCCCCAGGTTGAGTAACTAAAATTATTTGATAATTTGCTCAACTGGTTATTAATAAAGGATTCAGGTATTTTTGCAATATCGTCAATGATGGCATTATTAACCATTTTTAAATTATTAATTACATCCTTATCAGTCGGATCAAGCTTCAAAGATTTTTCATAAAATAATATACTATTTGCTATATCATTTAATTTATAAAAAGAGTTTCCTAGATTATAATAGAGCTCAGCAGAATGGACTCCTGAATCTAAGATCTGAAAATATATCTCAATTGATTTTTCATATTTTGAATTATTATATAGATTATTAGCTTCACTGAATTTATCCTCAAAAACAGAAAAATCTTTATTGTCTTGACTATGAAGATTGTTTGAAAATATCATCATAATGAGAATCACTGCCGTATTAAATAAATATCTTTTTTCCATTATTTAATGTTTTTCAAATTGCTCTATAAATTGATTAGCCTTTCTATAATCGTCACTCATAGCATCAATATTTAACGGGGTGTATCTTGCAAGCTGACAGTTTTCAAATATCTCAAATAATAAACCAATCGATTCTTTGTCAAGATTCATTTCCTGTAACTTAATATTAATAATCTCATTTTTAAACTCAGAATTCTTGAGATTTAATTTGGTTTTTAAATATGTTGTTAATGCTTTATCTATAGATTCATAAAATTTTTCTTTATTACCTATTAAAGCCTTTGAATCAGCTAAAAGTTTGTTTGTTAAAATTCTAGCAAGTTTTAATTCATCTACCTTTTTTGATTTATAATTTCTTAAAATTTTGGAAAAGACTATAATTATAAAACAAATTATAAAGGGGGTTATAAATAGAATCCAATAATAATTAGAATTAAAAAATATACTATCATTTACATTTGAAAATCTTGTTTTTGTTTTAAAAGAAGAAAATTGATTTTCCAATAATTGAATTTTATTCGTTCTATTTTTTTCGGTAATATCACTAGAACCTAATGAACTATTGTATGCTCCGTCAACATCAATAAATATAGGGTCAGAGTAAATAGTTTTGTATTCTGCTGACACTGGATTAAAAAATGAAAATTTAGTCTCAGGAATTGTATACTTACCAGGATTATTTGGAACTACCGTGTATTTATTATTTATATTACCTTTTATTCCACTTGCTTTAACAGAAACATTTGATATTTTTTCAGGCTCATAAACCTCTAACGAATTTGGTAGAGATATTTTTGGATCCTCAAATAAATTAAAATTGCCATCTCCCGAAACTATCAAGCTTAATTGAAAAGCTTCATCAGTCAAAAGCTCTTTTTTATCAGATTTTATTTCAAAACTGAAGGAACCTACTGCACCAGAAAAGTCCTTTGGTTTATTATCAATTGGAAGTGACTTAACATCTATGATAGAGCTACCCGATGAAACTGTTTTATTTACACTTGAAGAAATTAAATTTCCAAAAAAATCTCTTCTATTGGATGGAACCTGAACAGAAATATCTAATGTTAATGGCTCAATTTTTAATTCACCTGTTTTCTGTGGATACAATAATGTTCTCCGTAATACTACATACCTGTAAGGCTTTCCTTTAAATGTTCCATTTTGAACATTTAATGACTTAATATCTATATTATTACTCCAAAAATCTGCATATCTTGGAGCTTCAAGTTCCCTCCAATTATTAACCCCTGTGTCAGGTGAAACATATAACTTATAACTTACCGAAATAGCTTCATTTAAAAACGGATTTTTATTTGACACTTCCGCAACCAAATGAATGTTTTTATCGGCTAAATAATTTGGATCATTAGGGTCGGTAGGAATATCTACTGCAGAAGTAACCGTTATACGAACAGGAAGAGTTTTATAAATTTCATCGTCTACTTCTATTGAAGCCTGCCCAATTTCAAAAGAACCTTTTTCAATTGGAGATAAAAAATATGAATAGGTCTTAGAATATGATTTTTTACCGTTTATCCAAGAATTTCGTATCGATTGACTAGGCCCTCCAACAACTCTAAAATTATCAAATTTAGGAGGAATAAAATTGTCTCCGTCCTTATCAACCATGAATTCAATTTTTACTCTTTCATTAAGTCCTAAACGATCCTTACTCAATTTTGTGGTAAAATTTACCTGTGAAAAGGCTGAAAAACCAATCAAGAAAATAATTATATTTAGAATTTTTATTTTATACATTACCAGTCTTTTTCAGAAACAACTTTTGTGCCTTTTTGTTTCTTGTCATTTACTTTTGCTTGAACTTTCTTCTCTGCATTTTCCATAGCTTTCAATAAATTTTTTACCTGCTGAGGAGAAAGTTTAGATTGTTGATTCTTATTTTCTTTTGGTTTCTTTTGATTGTCCTTGTTCTGATCGTTCTTGTTCTGATCATCTTTATTCTGATCATCTTTGTTCTGATCGTCTTTATTTTGATCATCTTTGTTCTGATCGTCTTTATTCTGATCATCTTTGTTCTGATCGTCTTTATTCTGATCATCTTTGTTCTGATCGTCTTTATTCTGATCATCTTTGTTCTGATCGTCTTTATTCTGATCATCTTTGTTCTGATCGTCTTTATTCTGATCATCTTTGTTCTGATCGTCTTTATTTTGATCATCTTTGTTCTGATCGTCTTTATTCTGATCATCTTTGTTCTGATCGTCTTTATTCTGATCATCTTTGTTCTGATCGTCTTTATTCTGATCATCTTTGTTCTGATCGTCTTTATTCTGATCATCTTTGTTCTGATCGTCTTTATTCTGATCATCCTTATTTTGCTGTTCTTCTTCGCACTTCTTTGCTAGAGCTAAGTTGTAGCGAGTTTCATCATCTTCTGGGTTATTTCTCAATGCATTTTTATAAGCCTGTACTGCCTCAGAACACATTTCTTTACTCATAAGAGAGTTTCCTAAATTGTGAAATGCCTTGTGTTTTTCTGATTTATTTTTTGCTAATTCTGCAGCTTGAATTTGTCGAGAAATTGCTTCATCAAATAAACCTTCGTTGTAATATTTATTTGACAAGTTAAAAGTTGCTCTAAGGTCACTCAGTGTATCATCAATAGCAACCCTAAAATTCTTTTCAGCTTCCTCAAAATTATTTTCATATAGCTTATTTCCTTTGTTATAATATTTTGCATACTTTTCAGACTGAGCATACATATTTACCGAAAGAAAAACAGAAATAAAAAAGCAAAAAAGTATATTATTTTTCATTAAATAAATTTAAGTTTTTTATCCATATTGTTTTACCATCTCTCATAAAAATATCTATGACGATTAAGAAAAGCCCCATTAAAATAAACCATTGAAATTGGTCTTCAAATTCTGAAAATTTTTGAGTATCAAACTCTTTCTTTTCTGTATTTTCTAAAATTTTAACCACCTCTTTTATAACATCATCGGTTACAGTTCCATCAATAAACTTTCCTCCAGTTTTGTCAGAAATATTTTCCAAATAAGTTTTATTAAGTTTTGTGATAACTACCTCTCCGTTTATATCTTTTTTATAACTCATTACAATTCCATTTTTCTTAATCGGAATTGGAGATCCTTTTTCAGTTCCAACACCAATCGAATAAATCGTAATATTATTTTTTGCAGCTAAATCTGCCATTTCATATGAAACATCATTATGATCCTCTCCATCAGAAACAATAAATAATAATCTCTCCGTAGATTGGTCTTGATCAAAATAAGTCGAAGATAACCTAATTGCTTCATCAATTGCAGTACCTTGAGATGAAAGCATATCAGTACTCATATTTTGTAAAAACATTTTAGCAGATGAGTAATCTGTAGTTAAAGGCAATTGAGGAAAAGCCTTACCAGCATAAGCGACAATTCCTATTCTATCCCCTCCTAAATTATTAATGACTTGGCCAACAAGCTGTTTGGACTTATCCATTCTACTTGGAGCTATGTCTTCGGCAAGCATACTCTTGGAAACATCCACAGCAAAAACTATATCAACTCCGAGCCTTTGAAAAGTTTCAATCTTGGTTCCAATTTTGGGATTTATCATTGCTATTATAAACATTGAAACCCCAATCAAAATAAAAAGTGTTTTTAAGATCGGCTTTATAGCTGAGATATTTGGACTTAGTCTCTCCAAATTAGACTTAGAAAAAAATAATTTCTGAGTTTTAACCTTCCAAGCTCTATCAAACATGAACAATATGCTAATTATAATAATCAACAAAAACAACCAAGACCATAATATGTTTTCTAATTCATACATTATATAAAACTTCTTAATATTGTTAATTTCATTATTATCTCAAATGCGATTAATATGATTGCAGGGAGGAGAAAATATCTATATTTTTCATCTACAGAATAATATTTAAACTCTTCGATTTCGGATTTTTCTAACTCGTCAATATCTGAATATATTTCTTTTAATCTGTCATTATCGGTCGCTCTAAAATATTTTCCGCCTGTCATTTCAGAAATTTGAGTAAGTAACTTTTCGTCAATTTCTACCTGAACATTTGCATAATTAAATTTTCCTCTTGAATCAATTCCAACAGGTGATAATGCGAGACCATTAGTTCCTAATCCAATGGAATATATTTTAATCTGAAATTCTGTTGCTAACTCAGCTGCAGTCATAGGATCAATGAATCCTGCATTATTTACTCCATCGGTCAAAAGAATAATTACCTTACTTTTAGCCTTACTATCTTTTATCCTATTTACAGACGTAGCAAGACCCATCCCAATAGCAGTTCCTCCTTCAATAATATTATTATATTTAATGTCTTTGAGTGATCTTAAAGTTACACCCTTATCAGTGGTAAGCGGGGTTTTTGTATAACTTTCCCCAGCATATTCAACTAGTCCTATCCTATCTGAAATTCTATTTTTTATAAATTCCTCAGCAACATTTTTTAAAGCATCTAATCTGTTTGGTTTTAAATCTTTGGCTAACATACTTGCAGACACATCTATTGCCATAATTATGTCAATTCCACTGTTTGTTTTTACTCTTGTTGAGGTATCGATGACTTGTGGTCTCGCCAAGGCCGTAACGATCAGGATTATTGAAATCAATCTCAAATATTTTAAAATCGATTTTAGTTTTGAATAGAAATTACCAGATTCACCAAACGCTTCTGAATTAGAAAATTTGATAGAATTTGTTAATTTATCAATGTTAAAATAATTCCATACGATTATTATTGGTATAATTACCAAGAAAATAAAGTACTCAGGATTTAAGAACTCTAAATTCATTTTTTCTTTTCTTTTAATACTTCAATTGAGCTTACAATTCTTTCTTTAATCTTATCCATGTATCTTGTTTCGTGAGTTAAAAGAATTATGGTTTTAAAACCAGTTTCTGTTAAAAAACCAATCACATTATAATCTCCTGACTTAAACTTTTTATCACTTATTTTGAAATCTGAAGTTCCTGAAATAAGCAGGCCTTTTGCTTTATTTTTAGTTTCAAATTCGTTATACATTACAAGCATATTTTGAAGACCTCTACTTTCTAAATCATCTAAAATTGAATCTAAAATTGATTGAAAATTTTCCGGTTTAATCTTTGAATCTGAAGAATAATTGGAAATAAAAAATTCAATAGATTGATTTGAATTAGAAAAATAAAATTGAGAGTCAAGGCTAAAATCATCATACAAAAATTCATTCTCACTGTTTATTCTTAACAGAGCATCTGGAGTTTCGGTAAATATGCCAGGGGAACCATACTCAGATTTTATCCAAATCTTATTGAGTAATTTTAAATTTTCATTAAATGTTATTTTGTCAATAGTATATTGAAATCCGTTTAGAAATCCGGAGAATACAAATAAGATAATAAGTAAGGATGCCGTAGATATTGAAACTATTTTTAATCTCTCATTTCTTAATTTCTTTTCGGCCTGTTTTTGATAATTTAAGTTTTTTAATTTTTCTTCCTCTGTGGGGTCGGGAAGTATAGCTGAAAAAAGTTTAACCTCTTCATTAATTGTCTTTAAATCATTTTTAATCACACTTTTTTCTGGTAAATATTTTGCAAATTTTACCAAGTCTGCTCTTTTAAAAATATCTTCAATTTTGTTTAAAGAATCCTTAGTAATAGCAAAAGATTTTATTTCACTAAGATTATTTAGTTTTAAAATCAACTCGAAAGTGGTGCTTTCCAAAGCCTTATCATATACTTCTTTTTCAAAGAAACTCCTTAGTGCAAATGTTAACTCAGAGTAAAAAAACTTTATCTCAGCACCCGAATCAATTTTAATTTTTTCTAAATCGCTTAGTCTCTTTTTAATTAATTCAATTGGTCTTAGTGTAGGTTTAATATTTAACAAGGGGTTGAAAAATTCAATAATTTTTGATCTGAAATAAAACAGTGTAAGAACTAAAAAAATCATGAATAAAATAACAGGATAGTTATTCTTTAAACTGAGTTTTAAAATTTCAATAGAAGAAAACTTATCAAATGCTGGTTTGATATCATAAAGACCTTGCTTACTAGTATCAACTTCAACTAAATTAACAGTGATTTTTTTTGAGTCAGTTGAAAATAATTTATCTCCAATTTGAATCTTTATTTTGGGAATAATAAAATCTCCTTCATCAAAAGAGGTAATCCCATATTTCTTTGAGAATCGAAATCCGTTATCTTGCTTTAATGTATCAACTTTTGTTTCTGAAATTAATTCGAAAGGAACAAAGGAAGTTGAATCAGGAAAAATAATATTTTCCACTTTTTCCGCATTGACATCAATTGTATAGTTAAGTTCTTTTCCAATTAATATTGAATCTGATTCAACAGAGGCAGTTACACTTTGTGAATTGATTGTAATGCTTTGTAAAAAAACAATACAGAAAATGAAAATATTTAGAAATAGTTTCATCGACTCTTGAAATATTTTAATAATTTTTTTTGATAATCATCTTGTGTATTACATTCAATAATACCTGAACCTGACCTTTTAAAATAATCTACAAATTCACTTCTTTTAGATTTATAATATTCAGAATACTTTTTTCTAACATTTTTTGAGCTGGTATTTACTGTCGTACGTTTTCCCGTCTCATTATCATTTATATCAATGACTCCTAAGTTTGGTATAATTTCTTCGCTTTTATCATATATTCTAATCCCAGTTACATCATGTCTAGAAGAAAATATTTTTAATGAATTAGAGTAATCCATAGAAATAAAATCTGAAATTATAAATGCAATGGATCTGTTTTTTAAAATATTTGATACAAACTTTAATGGAACATTAATATTAGTTTTTTTACTCTTCGATTTAAATTCTAATAATTCTCTAATTATTCTCAAAACATGAGATTTTCCTTTTTTTGGAGGAATATATAATTCAACAATATCAGAGAATAGTATTAAACCAACTTTGTCATTGTTTTTAGTAGCTGAAAATGCTAAAGTTGCCGCTAACTCAGTTACATATTCGTTTTTAAAAACGGAGCTAGATCCAAAAAAATTAGACCCAGAAATATCAATGATCAACATCATTGTTAACTCTCTCTCCTCCTCGAATACTTTTATAAAGGTGTCGTTATATCTAGCTGTTACATTCCAGTCAATAGCTCTAACATCATCTCCAAATTGATATTGTCTAACCTCACTAAAAGCCATACCTCTACCCTTGAATGTAGATTGGTACTCACCACCAAAGATGTGATCAGACAATCTTTTGGTTTTGATTTCAATTTTTCTGACTTTTTTTAGAAGGTCTTTTGTTTCCATTGTAAAAAGTTTATGGAACTGCTATTTCATTTACAATTTTTGTGATAATATCAACCGAAGACATATTTTCTGCTTCTGCTTCATAAGAAATCCCTATTCTATGTTGTAAAACATCAAATACCACTGCTCTTACATCATCAGGAATTACAAATCCTCTTCTGTTGATAAATGCGTAACATTTCGCAGCCAAAGCTAAATTGATACTACCTCTTGGAGAAGCACCAAAAGATATTAATGGTTTTAATTCTGATAAATTATATTTTTCAGGAAATCTAGTGGCAAAAATTATATCGAGTATGTATGATTCAATTTTTTCATCCATATAAACTTCTCTTACAACTTTTTGCGCAGTCATAATTTTTTTAAGTGTCACAACTGGCTTTACTTTACTAGAAGTATTTTCCAGATTTGCTCTCATAATTAACTTTTCATCATCCATCTCTGGATAATTTATCACTGTTTTTAACATAAATCTATCAACCTGAGCTTCCGGAAGAGGATAAGTTCCTTCCTGATCAATCGGGTTTTGAGTTGCCATTACAAGAAACGGTTCTTCTAACTTAAATGTTTCTTCTCCAATAGTTACCTGCTTTTCTTGCATTGCTTCTAATAATGCTGATTGAACTTTAGCCGGTGCTCTATTTATTTCGTCCGCAAGAACAAAATTTGCAAAAACAGGTCCTTTCTTTACAGAGAATTTTGATTGTTTCACATTGTAAAGCTGAGTTCCAACTACATCAGCAGGAAGAAGATCTGGGGTAAATTGAATTCTACTAAAACTTCCACTAATCGCTTTGGATAATGTATTAATTGCAAGGGTCTTTGCTAATCCGGGAACCCCTTCAAGTAAAATATGACCTTTACCTAGAAGACCTATTAGAAGTTTATCAACCATATTTTTTTGACCAACGATGACTTTATTCATCTCTGATCTCAACAAATCTATGAAGGCGCTTTCCTTCTCTATTTTTTCATTAATTTTCTTTATATCAACTTTATTTTCCATGACTAAAAATTATTATAACTTTAAAATTGGTTACGCAAAATGATAAAACATAACATATATCTCTGTTAACATTAGGTTAAAAAAGAGCATTTTTAACCAAATATTAACATTTTAAACAACTTAAAATTAAAGACTTGAAAACTATACTAATTACAGGGGCAACAAGCGGAATTGGATTAGCAACTGCTAAAAAGTTTGCAAATGAAAAAAATCAGTTGATTTTATGTGGAAGGAGACAGCATAAATTAGATGAGATTTCAAATGAAATTTCTAAAATTACAAATGTCTTAACTCTCCGATTTGATGTTTCCGAAAAAAAGGAAGTAAATAAAGTTTTAGAGAATATTCCGAAGGAATTTAGCTCTATTGACATTCTTATAAACAATGCTGGCAATGCACATGGACTCGATAAAATTCAAGAGGGTTCACTCGATGATTGGGATAATATGATTGATAGTAATGTGAAAGGTTTACTTTATGTATCTCGAGTAGTAATTCCAAAAATGATTGAAAAACAAAGTGGGCATATAATTAATATTGGTTCCCTTGCAGGAAGAGAGGTTTATGAAAAGGGCAATATTTACTGCGCTACAAAACATGCAGTAAATGCTATTTCCAAGGCTATGAGGATTGATCTGAATAAAACAGGAATTAAAGTGTCCGAAATCAACCCTGGGCTTGTAGAAACAGACTTTTCAAATGTACGTTTTAAAGGGGATAATGAACTTGCAGAAAAAGTTTATCAAGGTTACAAAGCTCTTGAGGCAAAAGATATTGCTGATATTATAGAATTTGTGATAAATAGACCAAACCACATTAATATTGCTGATATTTTGGTACTGCCTCAAGCGCAAGCAACCAGTTCAATCATAAATAAAAATTAAATGTTAGAAAGAAATATAAAATTATACGAGCCTATTGAATTAATTGTTTTCCTGGTTTTTTCTGGGTTATATTATATGGGAGTAAGTGAAAAATATAATTTTTTTGAAAGGTTTGATTACGATATAAATGTATTTATTGTGATATCAATAATCTGCTTAATATTAGGTCTAAAAAAATATACCGCGGACGGAAGAGGCATTTCAAAAACATTTTTTTTCTTACCTATATATAAAAAAACCAAAACTTGGAGTGAAATTAAACATATGGCTCATGTTACAGCACACAAGAAAGATAAATACGATAGAATAATTTGTTCAAATTTTATCCTTTTTATTGATTTTAATGATAGGATTTGCTTTAAAATGAAAGATAAAACTAGGAAGTCAAAATATGATAAAAAAACAAAATCTATTGTTACAAAAAAACTTAAACAGTCTCTAAACTATGGAGGTTTTATGAAACTAGTAAAAAGTCGAGAAGAAACATTTGAAACAGACTTAGTAATGAATGCTATTGACTTAGCTGTTGGTTACAAAGTTAATTATAATCAGACAAGTTATCCAAATAAGGAAAAAAAATCCATTTCAGATTACTATAAATTAATGAAAGAAAAAATTTAACAAATTTTTTTAATGTAACCTTTGCGTAACATAAATTAAAATGTTACGTTTGCGTTACATTAAAAAAAAATTACAATATTATGTTTACTATTCAATATCAAGCCTTAGAATTTATGAATTCAATATCGCCTCTTCAGATTGACCTATTTGATGTGGGGGAAATGGCACTATTAATTCCTATTATAGGAATACTTTTACCTGTATTTATCGTTTTAATTGTTTTCGTTTATGAATCAAAACAAAAGAAATACAAATACGATGCTTTAATCGAAATTTCTAAAAATGTAAAAGATCCTGATGAAATAAAAGATCTTTTAAAGTCTTTTAAAGAGAGTCAAAAATCGAATAAAGATTTGAGAAGAACTGGCTTAGTTACCCTTTTCACAGGTATCGGTCTTGCCGCTTTGGGTGAATATGGTCTTAGTCTAGATGTATTATTTGGAGTTGGATTACTCGTAATGTTTATAGGTTTTGGCCAAATGATTGCAGGGTATGTATATCCAAATCAACCTGATGAAATAACCGACACAGTTGAAAGCTACGAAAAAAAATAAATTTTAATTATGGAAAATATAATACCAATATTAGGAATACTAACAGGGATAATTGTCCCAATAGCTGTATTTCTTTGGCTATATCATGACGCAAAACATAAGAGACAAACTGTCCTAGAGATTGCTAAACACATAGATGATCCAGATAAATTAGAGGAGCTTTTGCATATTGTTGATGAAAGGAAAGATGAGCCAATAGATTATCGCAGAAATGGAGTTATAACAATATTTGTTGGTGTTGGTCTCTATTTCTTAGGTTATATAGCACTTGGAAGTATATTAAAAGGTGTTGGAGCTTTGGTAGGAGCAATAGGTGTAGGAACTTTGATTGCAGGATACCTTTATCCAAACACTAGTGAAGAACTAACTAATGCCGTTGATGAATTTGAAAAGAAATAGTTTTGGGTAGAAATCACAAAAATCTTTTAAATAATCTTCAAGAAATTCGAAAATCTGCGGGGTTAACTCAGCAAGATCTTTCAGAGAGTGCGAATGTCTCAAGGAAAAGCATAAATGCGATTGAAAATGGCATTTATGTTCCATCAACTGTATTGGCATTAAAGATTGCTAAAACACTTGGTTGTAAAGTGGAAGATTTGTTTAAACTTCCTAGCGATTAAAGATCAAATTTAATTCCCTGAGCTAGAGGAAGATCGTCTGTATAATTGATTGTATTTGTTTGTCTTCGCATGTAGATTTTCCAAGCATCTGAACCTGATTCTCTACCACCACCAGTATCTTTTTCACCACCAAATGCACCGCCGATTTCAGCGCCTGAAGTACCAATATTTACATTAGCTATTCCACAATCTGAACCAGCAGCTGAAAGAAATTTCTCAGCTTCCTTAAGGTTGTTTGTCATAATTGCTGAAGACAATCCTTGTGTAACATTATTTTGAATTTCAATTGCATTGGTTACCGGTCCAGAATACTTAAGTAAGTATAAAATTGGTGCAAAAGTTTCTTCTTGAACAATGTGAAAATCTGGTTTTGCCTCAGCAATAGCAGGTTTCACATAACAGCCACTTTCATATCCTTCACCTTCTAAAACACCACCTTCAACAATGATATTTCCACCTTCCTCAACTACCTTATCCAAAGCCTTGGAATACATATCAACAGCTAATTTGTCGATTACAGGTCCCACATGATTTGATTGATCAAGTGGATTTCCAATTTTAATTTGTTTGTATGCATTTACAACCGCATCACGCACTTCATTGTAAATATCTTCATGTATAATTAATCTTCTTGTTGAGGTGCATCTTTGACCTGCAGTACCAACCGCACCAAAAACTGCACCCATCACTGTCATCTTAACATCTGCGTCCGGTGTGACAATAATCGCATTGTTTCCTCCAAGCTCTAATAATGATTTTCCTAATCTAGCGCCTACTTCACTTGCAACAATTTTACCCATTCTCGTTGAACCAGTTGCAGAAATAAGTGGGATTCTTTTGTCCTTGGTCATGTATTCTCCAACTTTATAATCACCATTTATTAAACATGAAATTCCTTCAGGTAAATTATTTTCTTTTAATATATCTGCAATAATCTTTTGACATGCAACTGAGCAAAGTGGTGTTTTTTCACTGGGCTTCCAAACACATACATCACCACATATCCAAGCAAGTGCCGTATTCCAAGACCATACAGCTACAGGGAAATTAAATGCTGAAATGATACCAACAATCCCTAGTGGATGATATTGCTCATACATTCTATGGCCAGGTCTTTCACTATGCATGGTTAATCCATGTAATTGTCTAGAAAGACCAACAGCAAAATCACATATATCAATCATTTCTTGAACCTCACCTAATCCTTCTTGAAAGCTTTTACCCATTTCATAGGAAACTAAAACTCCAAGTGGATCTTTTAATTCTCTAAGCTTATTTCCAAATTGTCTTACAATTTCACCTCTTTGTGGAGCAGGAATAGTTCTCCAATACTTAAAAGCAGATTGGGCGCTTTCTACAACCTTATTATAGTCTTCATGTGTTGTTGTTGAAACCGTTCCAATTTCTTTTCCATCTACTGGCGAGTAGCTACTAATTGAATCTCCGTTGCTGAAATAATTACTGCCTGTTGAAGTTCCAATATTGTGGCTGGATAAGCCTAATTTTTTTAGTGAGTTTTCAATATTCATGATAAATTATTTAACTTGACGAAGATAAGGATTTCTTTATATTAAAAGGTTATGAAAAAATATTTGTGTCTTCTAATTATTCTACTTTTTAGCTGCAATAATAATGATGAAAATAGGATTGCAATTGTTATACATGGAGGAGCCGGAATTATTTTAAAGGAAAATATTTCTAAGTCAAAAGAAGATTCAATAATTAACAAACTAGACGAAGCTATTTCAAAGGGTTGGAAACTATTAAATGAAGGTAAATCTAGTGAATTAGCTGTTATTGAAACAATTAGAATTTTAGAAGATTCACCGCTATTCAATGCAGGAAAAGGAAGTGTTTTTAATAGTGAAGGAAGAGTGGAAAATGACGCATCAATAATGAGGGGAAACGATCTTAATGCGGGTGCCTCATCTGGAACGTCGAATGTTAAAAATCCTATTACACTTGCGGCAGATGTGATGAATCATTCTGATCACGTGTTTCTTTCTGGAAAAGGAGCTGAAAAATTTGCAAAAGATAGAAATATTGAGATTGTTGAAAATGAATATTTTCACACAAAATTTAGATACAATCAACTCTTAAATAAAAAAGAAGATAATAAATACGGAACCGTTGGTTGCGTTGCTATCGATCATAACGGAGATATTGTAGCTGGTACCTCAACTGGTGGTATGACAAATAAAAAATGGGGGAGAATTGGAGATTCACCGATAATTGGAGCTGGGACTTATGCTAACAACAATACATGTGGTATTTCATCCACTGGATCGGGTGAATATTTTATAAGAACGGTTGCTGCCTATCAAGTTTCGTCCTTGCTAGAAAATCATGATTTTGATTTGGAAAAAGCTATGTCAAAGGTAGTTCATCTAAAGATAGGAGGAATTGGAGGTGATGGCGGAATGATTGGAATTGACAAATATTCAAATATTGTTATGGATTTTAATACCCCAGGAATGTATAGGGCCTATGTAAACAAAGACGGGCAAAAACAGATTTTGCTTTATAAAAATTAGATTACTTTATTTCTGAAATTTTAAGTGTATTTACCATACCACTTTCCTTTACAGGCATTGCAGCAAGATTAATAACCCTATCTCCTTTTTTTGCAAATCCTTTTTTATTTACAATTTCATTAATTTCTTCAATAGTTTTATCGGTCGAAACACTTCTATTGTAGTAAAAAGCTTTAACTCCCCAGAGTAAATTTAATCTACATAGTATTCTTTTATTTGATGTAAATACAAGAATATTTGAATGAGGTCTCCATGAGGAAACCTGAAATCCAGTGTAACCGCTTTGAGTTAATGTAGTAATTGCAGCAATATTTGTTTCATTTGCAATTTGTGCAGCGTGATAGCAAATGAATTTTGTGGTATATCTATTTGTTTTAATTTTAGGTGGAGATTCTGGTACTGAAATCATATCCGAATATTCAACAGACGAAATAATTTTTGCGATTTGAGAAACTACTTCTACTGGATATTGACCAACAGATGTTTCTGCAGAAAGCATAACAGCATCAGCTCCGTCCATTATAGAATTTGCAACATCATTTACTTCAGCTCTACTAGGCTTAAGACTGTCAATCATGCTTTCCATCATCTGGGTAGCAATGATCACAGGAATTCTATGCTTTTTGGCTAAGTAAACAATTCTCTTTTGAATTAAGGGTACTTCCTCGGATGGTATTTCAATTCCCAAATCTCCTCTAGCTACCATAATTCCATCAGAATTTTGAATTATTTCATCGATATTTTCTATTGCTTCAGGTTTTTCGATCTTAGCTATTATAGGTATTTTCTCATCGGATTCTTTTTCGATTATGTTTCTTAGATTTATCATGTCCTTAGCATCTCTGACAAATGATAGCGCAATCCAATCTAACTCGTTTTCAATAGCGTAAAGCAAATCTTTTTTATCTTTTTTGGTTAAAGAAGGGGTGGAAATTTTTGTGTTTGGAAGGTTAACTCCCTTTTTTGAAGATAGAATACCTCCTTGTATATTTTTTAATTTAACCTCATCTTTTTTGTTTGTTGAAATAACTTCAAACATTAATTTTCCATCATCAATTAAAACTTTATCGCCCTTCTTTACATCTTTTGCAAAATCTTTATAAGAAAGAGATGCGCTTTCTTTATTTCCAATAAAATCTTTTGAACTATTAAGTGTAAATAGGTCTCCTTTTTTAAAAATAACACCTTCTTCCATTTTTCCAACTCTTATTTTTGGACCCTGAAGATCTGCAAGTATTGCAACATTTGAACCAAGCTCATTATTAAGATTTCTTATCAATTCTATATTTTGATCTACTTCATCATAAGTAGCGTGGGAAAAGTTAATTCTGAACACATTTACTCCCGATCTAATCAATTTAGATAGAGTTGTTTTGTTATTACAACCTGGCCCAAGAGTTGCAACGATTTTTGTTTTTTTAAATTTTATTTTGCTCATGAAAAAATCAAGTTTTCTTTATTTTCTAATTTTTTTTCAGAAATAAAAGAAGTAATTACTCCTCTAATTTCTGAAATTTTTTTTAATACTTTTTCAACATATGTCTTATTTTTTACATTTTCAATAATTAAAAAATAATCAACACCTTTTGGTTGATTTATAAGACAGATTTCATTTTGAACAAAACTTTCTTGGTTAAATAAATTTGATGCTTCATTTATTGATTCTTCTGAAACTAATGATTTGTTAGAAAAAAAAATCCAATTTAAATACATTGCTTCTTCCAAATACTCATAGGCTGAATAATTTGCCTTTGTTTCATTTAAACTGATATCATTATTTTTTCTTTTTAAGTTTATATTTAATTTTTCATTTAAAAAGAATGCTAGCCTATACTCTTCAAGGCTTGAGTGAATTGCAATTAGATGATAATTATCAGAAAATTGATTTAAACTTAATTTATGGTTGTTCAAAATGAAAAGTTTCTCTGTAAAGATACGCTTATTCTAGGAATTTTGATTTTGATATTTTAAAATATCCTCTTGAAACATAAAAAAGGCTCTTTTGGAAGCTTTTTCTTCGGCTTTTTTCTTTGAAGTATCTCTCGCTTTTGAAATAATTTTACTGTCAATAGAAAGTTTAACAGAGAAGTGTTTAATGGGATCATTACCACTATCTTCAAAAGTTTCATAGTTATAAATCTTTTTATTTTTTTGACACCACTCTATAAAAAGACTCTTGTAGCTAATTACTTTGTTTTTTAACTTTTCTAAATCTACATGTGGATCAATTACTTTCTGAAAAATAAATTTCTTACAATAAGCGTAACCACGATCTAAAAAAATTGCCCCTATTAATGCTTCAAATAAATTACCATGTATATTATCACCATAGTTTTCTTCTGAAATATTTGACTCAACGAATTGTAATAAGTTTAGTTCTAAACCCAATTCATTTAAATGACTTCTACTTACAATTTTAGATCTCATTTGCGTTAAATATCCCTCAGAACCAGTAGGAATATTTTTAAATAAATATGATGAAATAATAGAGCTTAAGATTGAGTCTCCTAAAAACTCTAAACGTTCGTAATTCACAGCTATACCGTTTAAATCTTTTTTATTAAGAGATCTGTGAGTAAAAGCACGCTTATAATACTTTAATGATTTTGGTTGAAATTGAAGAAGGTTTTTTATTGGTTTATAAAAAGGGTCTTTATTTAAATTGAATAACTCCTTAAAATTAAAAACCATATTAATCCCACTTTTTAAACAATACGCAGGCGTTATGACCACCAAACCCAAATGTATTACTCATTCCAATTTTAGAGTCTCTTTTTTGAGGCTTATTGAGAGTTAAGTTTAATTTAGGATTTATATTTTCATCTATATTTTGATGATTAATTGTTGGAGGAACCATTCCATTGTTTAAAGATAAAATAACAGAAATTGCTTCAACTGCTCCAGCGGCTCCAAGTAAATGACCAGTCATAGACTTCGTTGAATTAATATTAATGTTTGGAGCGTGGTCGCCAAAAATATAATCAATAGCCTTTAATTCAGCTACATCACCCAAAGGCGTAGAAGTACCGTGGGTATTAATTAGATCTACATCTTCTAATTTTATATTGGCATCCCTTAAACAATTTTTGATCACTGCTTTCACACCGTTACCCTCCGGATGTGGTGCGGTTATATGATGTGCATCAGAGGATAAACCTCCACCAAGAAATTCTGCATAAACTTTTGCACCTCTTGCTTTTGCATGCTCATATTCTTCTAGAATTAATGTGCCTGCTCCCTCTCCCAATACAAAACCATCTCTTGTTGAGTCAAAGGGTCTTGACGCAGATTCGGGGGCGTCATTTCTTGTTGAAAGTGCATGCATTGCATTAAATCCTGCCATTCCAGCAATATTTACCCCTGCTTCACTACCTCCCGTTACTATAACATCACAATAGCCAAGCCTAATATAATTTAATGCATCAACCATTGCGTTGGCAGATGACGCACATGCAGAGACTGTTGTATAGTTTGGCCCCATAAAGCCATATTTCATTGATATGTATCCAGGGGTAATGTCTGCAATCATTTTAGGTATAAAAAAGGGATTAAATCTTGGAGTACCATCGCCCGAAGCATGATCTAGCATCTGATTTTGAAATGTCTCAATTCCGCCAATTCCTGATCCCCATATTACTCCTACTCTTAATTTATCAATTTTTTCCAAATCAAGACCAGAATGATTAATTGCCTCTTCAGTAGAGACCATACCGTACTGGGTGAATCTATCCATTTTTCTTTGTTGCTTTCTATCCAAGTGTAACGAAACATCAAAGTTTTTTAGTTCACAGGCAAATTTTGTTTTAAATTTTTCTGTGTCAAAATAAGTAATGGGGGCTGAACCGCTCTTACCTTCAATAAGACCAGTCCAAAAATCATTAAGGTTGTTCCCGATTGGTGTAAGAGCTCCAAGACCAGTAACAACTACTCGTTTTAAAGCCATAAGAAAAAAATTATGAGTTCTCTATATAAGAAATCGCTTGACCAACGGTTGCAATATTTTCAGCTTGATCATCCGGAATTTGAATATCAAATTCTTTTTCAAACTCCATAATTAATTCCACTGTGTCAAGTGAATCTGCTCCCAGGTCATTTGTGAAACTTGCTTCGTTAACAACTTCACTTTCATCTACTCCTAGTTTATCTACGATAATTGCTTTTACTTTTGATGCGATATCTGACATAACTTTAATTTTTTATTTATATTTAGTTAGAGTGCAAAAATAAAAAACTTTATTTTAATTTAACCCATTCAAAAAAAAATTTGTGAACATAAATTCACCAAAAAAAGTTAAGATCTTGATTCTTGCTTCTGGTAACGGATCAAATGCAGAAAACATTATCAATTATTTTAGAGATAAATTTTATGAAATTGAATGGTGCATAATAACAAATAATAATAAGGCAGGTGTCATAGAAAAGTCAAAAAAATTAAATATTCCTTTTTTAATTTTAAACAAAGATCAATTTAATAGTAACAGTGCATTAATTGAAATCGAAAAATTTAATCCCTCGTTAATAATATTAGCAGGGTTTTTATTAAAAATTTCAGAAAATATAATAGAAAGGTTTCCCAATAAAATTATAAACATTCACCCTTCTTTATTACCAGCATATGGTGGAAAAGGAATGTATGGAATGAATGTACACAATAAGATTATTGAAAATTTAGAAAGGGAGAGTGGAATAACTATTCATTATGTAAATAAAAATTATGATGAAGGTAAGATTATTTTTCAAAAAAAGTTAACCATTCAATATCCTTGTAGTTCTGAAGAACTTGCAAAAAATATACATAACCTTGAAATGGAGTTTTTTCCGAAAATTATAGAAGATATAATAAAAGTTTTAAGTGATGAGAAATAAAAAATTTTATGTGGTTTGGAAGGGAAATAATCCTGGTGTATATTTTTCATGGACTGAGTGTCAAAATGAAATTAAAAATGTGAAAGGAGCTTTGTATAAAAGCTTTAAAAATTTAGAGGAGGCAAGAGATGCTTTTTCGAATGGCTATGAAAATTATAAGAAATCAAAGAATATTAAAAATCTGGATGATGGTCCAGATTTAAACTCAATATCAGTCGATGCGGCATCAAGTGGTAATCCAGGATTAATGGAGTACCAAGGAGTAGATACTAAAACTAAAGAAGTTTTATTTAAAATGGGTCCGTTCAAAAATGCAACAAATAATATCGGAGAATTTTTAGCATTGGTTCATGGCATTGCAATGATGGAAAATCAAAAGAAAAAGAAAATTATATATTCAGATTCTATAACAGCAATCAGCTGGGTTAATAAGAAGAAGTGTCAAACAAAATTAAAAAGAAATGAAGAAAATAATGATGTTTTTATTTTAATTGAAAGAGCCATTTTGTGGATCAAAAAAAATAATTTTTCAGTTAAAATAAAAAAATGGGAAACCAAGTTGTGGGGGGAAATTCCTGCTGACTTTGGAAGAAAATAAGCTTCTTTATTTCAATTATAAAATTATCATTTATATATTTAAAATATGAGTAAAATAATCATAGTAGGTACCCTAGCCTTTGACACCATTGAAACTCCATTTGGAAAAGTAGAAAGAGTGTTGGGAGGGTCAGCACCATTTGCAAGTCTGGCTGCAAAAACAAGAGATGTAGAATGTGCAATTATTTCAATTGTTGGAAGCGATTTTCCAAAAAAATATATTGATCTTTTTCAGGATAGAGGAATTGATGTTTCTCAAGTCCAAATTGATAAGAACGGTAAAACTTTTTTCTGGGAAGGAAAATATCATGAAAATATGAAATCAAGAGATACATTGGATACACAAGTAAATGTGCTAGAAAAATTTAATCCTGAGTTACCGGATAATTTCACAGAGATCGACGTACTTGTTCTTGGTAATTTAGACCCTAAGGTTCAAATAAAAGTCATTGAACAATTTTATAAAAAACCTGATTTTACGATGCTTGATACGATGAACTTTTGGATGGATAACAGCTTAGAATCTTTGAAAGAAGTTATAAAAAAAGTGGACTTAATATGTATTAATGATGAAGAAGTTTTACAGCTTTCAGGTTGTGATAATTTGAATGAAGGAGTCGTAAGTATTCTCACTATGGGCCCAAAATATATTATCATGAAAAGAGGTGAATATGGAGCAAGCGTTTATTCTTCTTCAAATAAATTCACTTGCAAAAGTTATCCGGTAGATAATGTTATCGATCCCACTGGCGCAGGAGATTCTTTTGCAGGTGGCTTTGCTAGTTATTTGGCAAAATCAAAAAATTATGATTTTAATTCAATTTCAAATGCGCTAATTTATGCAAATGTAATAGCTTCATTTTCGGTTGAAAAATTTGGAGTTGAAAACATGCTTGATTTGAAAAAAAATGAAATTGATGAAAGAATAAATTATATAAAAAAACATAACCTCTAAATGTATATTTTTAAATATTTATTTTGTTTTTTTGTATGCTTACTAATTAGACAATGAGTGATGCTATAAAACACGAATGTGGTATAGGCCACATTAGATTACTTAAGCCACTAGAATTTTATAAGAAAAAATATGGTAGTGCATTTTATGGAATAAATAAAATGTATCTGCTAATGGAAAAACAGCATAACAGAGGTCAAGACGGAGCTGGGTTTGCAAGTATTAAACTTGACGTAGAACCAGGAAAAAGATTTATTAGTAGAATTCGCTCAATTGAAAAGCAACCCATTCAGGATGTATTTAGCAAAATAAATGAAAGAATAAATAAAGAACTCAAATTAGCTCCTTCTCTTATTAACAATATTAGTAAACTAAAAAACAATGTTCCTTATTTGGCTGAGTCACTACTTGGCCATGTTAGGTACGGAACATTTGGAGGAAATAGTGTTGAAAACGTACATCCCTTTTTGAGACAAAATAACTGGAAACACAGAAATTTGATTCTTGCCGGAAATTTTAATATGACAAATTCAAAAGAATTATTTAATAGTCTGATTGAATTAGGTCAACACCCGAAAGAATATACAGATACGGTAATTATAATGGAAAAAATTGGACATTTTTTAGATGATGCCGTGAGAAAAATGTACAAAGAATTAAAAAAAGAAGGTCTATCTAAACAAGAATGCTCTTCAATCATTTCAGAAAAATTAGACATATTTAAAATTCTTAAAAAAGCTTCAAAAAGGTGGGACGGAGGGTATGTAATAGGTGGTTTATTAGGACATGGCGATTCATTTGTGATGAGAGATCCTAGCGGGATAAGACCCGCCTTTTACTTTAAAAATGATGAAGTAGTTGTAGTTGCATCAGAGAGACCTGCAATTCAAACCGCATTTAATTTAAATATTCATGAAATAAAAGAATTGACCCCAGGAAACGCTATAGTTGTGAAAAGTAATGGGGCCGTTAAAATTGAGTCTGTAATCAAACAAAAAGAAAATAAATCATGCTCTTTTGAGAGGATATATTTTTCAAGGGGAAATGATTCAGATATTTATCAGGAAAGAAAAAATTTAGGAAAGTTTATTATGCCAGCTATTCTAAAAGAAATAAATTTTGATATCAAAAACACTGTCTTTTCATACATACCAAATACTGCTGAAACCTCTTTTTTCGGGATGATTGAAAGCGTTGAAGAATTTTTAAATTCAAAAAAAACCAATGAAATAATTGGTAAAAAAAATCTTTCTGAAAATAAAATAACGAATATACTTTCTGTTAGACCCAGAATCGAAAAAATTGCAGTTAAAGATGTTAAGCTTAGAACATTTATAACTGAAGATGATAGTAGAGATGATTTAGTAGAGCATGTATATGATATCACTTATGGTGTTGTTAAGTCAACTGATACTATTGTAATTATTGATGACAGTATTGTTAGAGGCACTACCTTGAAAAAAAGTATATTAAAAATGTTAGATAGGCTAAATCCTAAAAAAATTATCATTGTTTCTTCTGCTCCACAAATAAGATACCCTGATTGTTATGGGATTGATATGGCTAACCTAGAAAGTCTTATTGCATTCAATGCAGCGCTTAGTCTTCTAAAAGAAAAAGGAGAAGGGTCTATTATTGATAGGGTTTATAAAAAGTGTAAAAAGGAACTTGACTTAAATGATGATGAAATGGTGAATCATGTTAAAGAAATTTATAATCAATTTTCAGCTGAGGAAATTTCGGATAAAATAACCGAACTATTAAGTTCACACATTGAAAACCGAGATGTGAAAATTATTTTTCAGTCTATTGAAAATTTACACAAAGCATGCCCATCTTCAAAGGGAGATTGGTATTTTACTGGTGAGTATCCAACTCCCGGCGGTAATAGAGTTGTAAATACAGCTTTTGTTAATTTTTTTGAAGGAAATAAAAAAAGAGCCTATTAACTAGCTTGAATAAACTTTTCTGAAACTACACCCCAATTTATCACATTAAAAAATGCACTTACATAATCGGGCCTTCTATTCTGGTAATTTAAATAGTAAGCATGCTCCCATACATCGATTCCTAAAATCGGAGTTCCACCGCAACCAATTGACGGCATTAATGGATTGTCCTGATTAGATGTGGAACATATTTCTAATATCCCATCTTTTACACATAGCCATGCCCAACCAGAACCAAATCTTGTGGCTGCAGCATTTGAAAAGGAAGCACAAAAATTATCAAAACTACCAAACGAGTTATCAATTGCTGAGCTTAAGTCATTAGATATTTCGGTTTTGTTATTAGGATTCATAATCTCCCAAAATAGCTTGTGATTAAAATAGCCTCCAGCATTATTTCTTAAAGCCATATTATTCATATCTAAATCTGTAAGTATTTGACGAATATTTTTTGATTCTTGATTGGTCCCTTCGATAGCCGCATTAAGTTTATTTGTATAACCCTGATGATGCTTAGAGTGGTGAATTTCCATGGTTCTTGAATCTATATGAGGCTCAAGTGCATCATAAGCGTAATCTAGTTGTGGTAAAGTAAAGCTCATTTTAATCAAATTTAATTTATCAAATTTACAATTAAAGTATCTAATAATCAACTACTATTATTAACTTGTAATAAGCATGAGTCAATTAAATTATTTTAAGATTTATAACGCGTCTGCGGGAACAGGTAAAACTTTCAACTTGGTAAAAGATTATATTGTTCTTTTGCTTAAAAGTGATAACATTTCACTTTACAAAAATATTTTGGCAGTTACATTTACAAATAAAGCTGTAAATGAAATGAAGCATAGGATTATTAACCTCTTAGTAAATTATACTAATCGTATTTCAATTGACCCCGCAGTAACAGACATAATAAAAAAAGAAACTGGACTTAACGAAGACGAAATTTTTATAAAGTCATCTAAAATTTTAAAAAATATACTTAAAAATTACACTTCATTTGAAATTTCTACAATTGATAAACTCACTCAAAAAATTGTAAGAGGCTTTACATATGAGCTGGGAATTGACAGTAAATACGAAGTTGAAATTGATCAAAATGAAATACTTGAAAAGGCTGTTGATAAGCTAATTTCAAAAATTGAAATTGACAATTCCTATTTCTCAGAAATAATTGATTTCTCTTTTGAAAAAACAGACGATGATAAAAGCTGGGACATAACTAAAGACCTACAAAATATTTCCAAATTGTTGTTAAGTGAAAACAATTATAATCAATTAGAATTGATTAAAGAACTTAGCCCCAGTGATTTTAAAAATTCAAAAAAAATATTAAAATCTTCTGTAAAAAGTTTAAAAAAAACAACCACCAAACTAGCAGAAAAGGCATTAGAACTAATCAAAAAAAGTAAGCTTAACGAAGATTGTTTTAGAAGAAAAACACTTCCAAATCATTTTAAGAAAATTAGTGCCGAAAATTATCAAAGGTTGTATACAAATCAACTTGAAGAAAATCTAAATAATGGGGCTCTTCACTCATCAAAAGCTAGAGAACAAGACATTCTAAAAATTAATCAAATTAGAAATGAGCTTTTACAGATTTATAAAGAATGCAAAAAAAATATTTACAATTTAAAATTATTTACAAATATCCTTAGCAATCTTTCACCTCTTTCAATTTTAAGTTTAATAAAAAAAGAGCTTGAAGAAATGAAAGTTGATGATAATTTTATTGTGATTTCAGAATTCAATAAAATTATTAATGATGAAATCAAAAATCAACCTGCACCTTTTATCTATGAAAAATTAGGTGTAAAATATAGTCACTTTTTTATCGATGAGTTTCAAGACACATCAAAAATGCAATGGGAAAATCTTAAACCATTAATAGAAAATTCTTTATCATCTGAAAACTCTTCATTAACAATTGCTGGAGATCCAAAACAAGCGATATACAGCTGGAGAGGAGGAGATGTTGACGAATTTATTCGATTAATAAAAAACAAATCTCCATTTTACTGTGATAAAATAAACTTCGAACTAGACATAAATTATAGGAGCTCAAAAGAGATTGTAAATTTTAACAACAAACTGTTTAGGTACATAAAGAACAGGTATTCAAAAAATAATGAGCTTAATAAAATATTTGATTTTCCTGTTCAAAAATATTTTAAAGACTCCACTGGAAATGTAACTATTGATTTTTATGACAGTGACCAGACAATTACATTAAATGAATATTACCAAGAAAAAGTCTTACAAAAAATTAATGACACAGTTAAGAGAAATTATTCTTTTCGAGATATATGTGTAATTGTCCGAAAGAAAAAAGAAGGAAAAGAAATTGGAGACTATTTATCAGATAATAAAATCCCGATAATTTCTTCAGAGGTTTTAAATTTATCTTCTAGTCCATCGGTAAACTTAATTATAAATCTTCTTGAATATTCGGTTAGCGAATCTAATTCCTCAAAAATGAGACTATGTAAATCTCTTTTTGAATTGAACTTAATTAAAAGAGTAAAAGAAGATTTCTTTATCAAAATTTTAAATATGGATTTTGAAAGCATTAAAAAAGAACTGGTTATTAATGATTTTTCCTTAGAGCTATCTATATTAAAAACTAAATCAATCTATGAAGCAATTGAATACATAATTGATTGCTTTAGATTAGCTGAAAGTGGTAATTCGTATCTTCAATTTCTACTAGATTTTGCGAATGAATATTCAAATAAAAATCAAACAAGCTTTATAGAGTTTTTGGATCATTATAAAGAAAAAAGAGATAAACTAAACATAATAAGTCCAAGTGAAATTAATGCTGTTGAAATAATTACTATACATAAATCTAAAGGATTAGAATTTCCAGTCGTTATATATCCTTATGCGAATATTAACATTCACAATGATCTTAATCCAAAAGCATGGATTGATTTTAAAAATAAAATCGGATTTGAAATTAAATCTCCATTGATTAACATAAATAAAGACCTAGAAGTTATCGATGAAAAGCTTTATAATAATTACAAGAAAAAACTAGAAATTGACAATATAAATCTCCTTTATGTTGTTTTAACAAGGGCTAAAAATGAACTTTATATTTTGTCGGAAAAAGATCTTGATAAAAAAGGAAATGAGAAATTAAATTTATTTTCAGGAATGTTTATCGGCTATCTGAAAGAAATAGATGTTTGGGATTCATCAAAAAACAAATATGAAATTGGAGATAAAAGTAATTTATCAACTTTTAATGATCAAGTAAAAAATATTCAGCAAGAAAAATTCGTGTTTAACTCAAGGCTTAAAAGAAATATTATAACCAGTAATAAGCACGTGAAATCATGGCTTCAAGAATATGACAGTGCACAAGAAAAGGGAAATATTTTTCATCTCATCATGTCTGAAATATACTCTGTTAAAGATGTAAATCTAGTGTTAAATAAATATTATGAGTTAGGAGAAATTTCAATTGAAAAAAAAGAAAAACTGAAAGAAATAATTTTTAAAATTACCAATAATAAGGAGATAAAAGAATATTATAATCCTAAATACAAAAGTTTTAATGAAAGAGAAATAATCGAAAAGAATGGCAAAAGTTTTATACCAGATCGGATGGTATTTCTTAACGAAAAAGACATAGTTCTTATTGATTATAAGACCGGAACAAAAAAATCAAAATATTTAAATCAGTTAAAAGACTATGGGGTTAAACTTCAAAAAATAGGCTTAAATACAGTAAAAAAAATTATTATTTATGTTTCCGATGATATTAAAATTGAATGTTTTTGAATTTTACTCATAATATCAGATAACATAATGTCCTTTAAAAAATCTTTGCAGGAAAGATTAGTTGCATATATTTAATTATAAATATTATGTTATGAAAAAAATTATAAAACTATCTGTCTTTGTTTTAATTCTCTTATTTGTTGTTAATGTTAACTCTCAAGACGAAAATTACAAATGGCAATTTAGCTTTGGATCCAATGCAGTTGACGTTCAGGCTGATTCAAACACCTCATTTACAGAGTTTTTTGATGTAAAACAAAATTGGAACCTTTCAAAATCACCTGTTTCCATGTTTATGGTTTCTAAATATGTTGGCAATAATCTTTCTGTTGGAGTTAGTGCTGCATTTAACAGTATTAGTAATTATGCTACCAAATATGAATTACAAGGGGTAACAAATGATTATTTTTCAGTTGATGCAATAGTAAAGTATAATCTTTCTAAACTTATCTCATTAAGGTTATTGGATATGGATTTACATCCTTTTGTCGGAATTGGACCAGGGTGGACAATTTTTAGTGAAGAGTCTTATATGACAGGAAATGGATCTATTGGGTTAGATATATGGTTAAATGAGGCCTTTGGATTGACATTTATGTCTGAATATAAACAGAATTTTTCAGATTCGATTTTATTGGATGAAGGTGGGACTATGAGATGGTCCGTTATGTTGACTTTCAAATTTGACCAAGATTCTGAATAAAAATTAGGGCTTTATTTCATTAAATTCTCATATAAATTGAGTAGTTTTATCTTTTAATTGCATATTTTTGCAAAAATATTATTAAGTAATTTTAAAATTATGAAAAAACTTTACACTCTTTATTTAACAGTTATGTTAATTTTTGGATTAACAAACGTTAATGCACAAGACAAAAACAATCAATGGCAATTTAGCTTTGGTACTAATGCCGTTGATATAGAAGTTGACGGAAGGACTACAATTCCTGAATTCTTTGATGTAGATCAAAATTGGAATCTTGCTAAGTCCCCAATTTCTATGTTCTCACTATCAAAATACGTTGGTGACAATGTTTCATTGGGTATCGGCGCTTCATTCAATAACATAAGTAACTACACCAGTAGTCTTGCTTTAGAAGGAACAACGAATGATTATTTCACAGTTGATGCTATGTTAAAGTATGATTTATCAGATTTATTCACAATCGGAAAACTTGAGCCTTTTGTCGGAATTGGGCCAGGCTGGACTTGGTTTGGTGACTACCAAGACGGATTGACAGGGAATATGTCTGCCGGTGTAAATTACTGGTTTAATGATGTTTTTGGATTAACATTTATGGCTGAAGCTAAACACAACTATGACAACGTGGGTGGTGCTACTCTTATCGATGAAGGTGGTAAGATGAGATATTCAGCTATGTTTTCTGTAAAATTTGGAGGAACAGACACTGATGGTGATGGTATCTATGATGAGCATGATAATTGTCCAGAGGTTCCTGGTTTAGAAGAATTCGACGGTTGTCCTGACACTGATAGTGATGGGATCCAAGACAGCGAAGATGACTGCCCAATGGATGCTGGTCTTGCTGAATACAACGGATGTCCTGATTCAGACGGCGATGGTGTTTCTGATAATAAGGATAGATGTCCTAATGTTGCTGGATTAGCTGAAATGGGAGGATGTCCTGATTCAGACGGCGATGGAATTGAAGATTCAAAAGATGCTTGTCCAACTGTTGCGGGACCAAGGGGAAATAGAGGTTGCCCATGGCCTGACACAGATGGCGATTCAGTAGTTGATAAAGATGATGAATGTCCTGAGGTTGCTGGAACTGTTGCTAATAATGGTTGTCCAGAAGGTCCTTCTGAAGATGAGATGAAAATGATTACCGAGCTTTCAAGAGGAATTCAATTTGCTTTTGGATCTGCAACGTTTACTGATGGAACTCCACCAGTAATTGACTCAATCGTCTCTATAATTTTAAAATATCCTGATGCTAGCTTTAGCATTGAAGGTCACACTGACAGCGTAGGTACAAAGGAATTTAATCAGGGGCTTTCTGAAAGAAGAGCAAATGCGGTAGTAGACTATTTGTCTTCAAAAGAAGTTTCTTCTGACAGATTAAACGCAGTTGGATTTGGCGAAAACAATCCAATTGATACAAATGTTAATGACGCTGGAAGATCTAAAAATAGAAGAGTAGAAATCTTATTTGTAAAATAGGTTTTTTAATTCTTTAAAGTATATTTAAAAAACGCTTCGCTATATGCGAGGCGTTTTTTATTTTTAGTATGTGCACGGCTTTATAGAAAATGTAGTTCAAGATCTAATCAGAAAAAAATATCCTATTTCTGATTATACATTTATACTTCCGAATAAAAGGTCAGGATTATTTCTGAAAAGAGAAATCAGCAAAGCTTCTAATAAAACTATTTTTTCTCCACTCATTTATGATATTGATGAATTCATGTCATTGATTTCAGGGATTGAAAAAGTTTCTGATACTGAACTGTTATTTGATTTCTATAAGGTTTATGAAGAAACCACAAATGTTGATAACAAGGAATCTTTTGAAGAATTTATAAGCTGGGGTAAAACATTAATAAAGGATTTTAATGAAATCGATAGGGAATTATGTGATACAAAATCATTGTTTGATTATTTAGAGGCCCTCAAAGACTTAAATCACTGGTCAAATTATGAAGAGGAAACCGAACTGATTAAAAACTATAAATCATTTTGGAAGAAAATTAAAATTTTTCACAAAGGGATCAAAGATATATTATTAAAAAAAAGGAAGGGGTATCAGGGATTAATTTATAAAATTGCCTGTCAAGAAATTCATCATTATGTGGAAAATCAGAAATACAAAAAACATATTTTTATTGGATTTAATGCGCTTAGTAAGTCAGAATGTGAGGTTATTCAAGAAATACTTGAAAACAAACTAGGAGAAATATACTGGGATATTGATCATGAACATATAAAGTCAGAATACAATAACGCGAACTTTTTTATTAATTCTTATTTAAAAAATTGGACCTATCATAAAAATAACAAAGCACATATTATTTCAAAAGAATACTCTAACAAAAAAAGTATTTCTGTAATTGGAACTCCAAAAAATATTGGTCAAGTAAAATATGTTGGAGAAATTATAAGTAAAATGAATAATAGTCAGTTAAACAATACAGCCGTTATTTTATCTGATGAAAAATTATTAATTCCCATGATTAATTCTTTACCAAAGAATGTATTAGATGTAAATGTAACAATGGGATTCCCTTATAAATATTCTTCCTCTTCATCACTTTTTAGTCTTCTATTGCAAATTCATTCTAAAAAACAAAAAACATTCTACTATAAAAATGTTTTCTCAATCTTATCTCATGAGCTAATAAAGCCAGTAATAAATAAAGATATTGATATCTGTATGCTAATGAAAAGAGAGAATATGGTTTATATTTCAAAAGATGATTTAATAGGATTAGATGAAAAGAATTGTGAATTATATGAGATAATATTTTCTAAATGGACAGATGCAAAACATGGTATTTTATCCTGTTTAAGTTTAATTGAAATCCTTAAGAATTATTATTCAAAGAATCAGTTAAGTGACGATATGAATATTGAATTATTACATAGTTCATATAAAATATTTAATCAAATCTTGTTATTTAAAGATCAATACAAATCGATTAAGAGTATAAAATCTTTAAAGGCCTTGTATAAAGAAATTGTAGAAATGAATACAATTCCTTTTAACGGAAAGCCAATAAAAGGGCTTCAAATAATGGGTATGCTTGAAACCAGGCTTTTAGATTATGAGAATGTAATAATAACTTCATTAAATGAAGGAATATTACCTGCGGGTAATTCAATGAATAGCTTTATACCATTTGAAATTAAAAAAACATATGAACTACAGACATATAAAGAAAAAGATGCTGTATTTGCATATCATTTTTATAGAATTATAAAAAGAGCTAAAAATATATGGCTAACCTATAACACAGAACCTGATGCTATGAACACAGGAGAGATAAGTAGATTTATAAGACAGATGGATGTAGAAAAGATTCATGAGTTAAAAACATTTACATTGAGCCCCAAGGCACCGGCAATCAGCAAAAAAGAAGAATCATATAATAAAACGAAATTAGTTAGAGAAAGAATAACAGATTTATTTGAAAAAGGAATAACAGCGTCTATGTTGGTTTCGTATGTTATAGATAAAACAAAATTTTTTGAAAACTATATAATTGGGATGAGAGAGGATGATGTAGAGGAAACAATAGCTCATAATACATTGGGAAATGTAATACATGACAGCTTAGAAAAATTGTATAAACCTCTTGAAAATAAAATTATTACAATAAAAGATTTAAATGAAATAAGTAAAAAAATAGAAAAAACAGTAACTGATTGCTTTGAAGATTATATAAATAAAAGGAATTTGATTAAAGGAAAAAATATAATAATTGTTGAAACTGCAAAGAAATATGTTGAAAGAGTAATAGAACTAGACAAAAGAGAGGTGAAGATTGAAAAGAAAATTAAGATTCTTTCGATAGAGGAAAAATTTGAAAATTTAATAACCAAGGATAAAATAAAATATAAAATAAAAGGAATTATTGATAGAATAGATGAAGTAGATGGTGTAGTTAGGATAATAGACTATAAAACAGGGAAGAAACTATATAGAAATAATCTTAGATTAAAAAGTATTGAAGATATAAGGAAGGAAAATGGAATTTATAAT
>CACEAZ010000004.1 GCA_902557655.1 uncultured Bacteroidota bacterium | reverse complement strand
ACGATTGGGTAGTTTAGATATTATAAAAGACATTGAAAGGTCTGAATTATTGAGCACAAATATTTCATTAGCGCTTATTTATTCTGAATATGAAACCTTTAATGATGCTGCAAAAAACAATCAATTAATATACAAAGGCACTGACAATAAGTACGCAAGAATTCAAAGCGATTTAGATATTTTTGAACATCACCAAATTTTATCTGCTGCAGCTTTGAAACCATTGCAAAGAGGTTTGGAAGCAACTTTTAATTTATCCTCAACTCTATTTTTTAATACAAGCGATAAAACAATTAATCTTTTAGAAATTGATTTTGGGGACAGTTTGGGTTATAGAACAATAATATTGGATGAAGATTATGATATTACATACGAAGAAGAAGGTAAAAAACAGATTGCTTTTAGAATAACCTTAAGCAATGGTGAGGTTAATGAAGTTGTTTCTTCGTTAAAAGTTATTTACTCAAATGAAGAATTAAATCAAAAGTTTAATCAGAACATTATTGGGTTCACGTCAGAAACGACCGACCCGCCTAATATTGAACCTTATGGCGAAACCCCCTTTAAAGGTTGGGGAGAAATGGAGATTTTTTACAGTGATGATAATGTCTTAGATAAGCCAATATTTGTAATAGATGGTTTTGATCCTTTGGATACAAGAAATATCAACTCAATATATCAAGCCTTAAATTTTGGTTCTGGAAATTTGGGTGACATAGTTAGAGAAAACGGATATGATGTAGTTGTTTTAAATTTTCCTACTTATTTCAGAGAGCAAGATCAAGTATGGGTATATGGGGGTGCTGATTATATAGAAAGAAACGCTATGCTATTGGTAGAACTTATAAAATCAATTAATGATCAAAAAGTTGGAGATTATGAAAATGTCGTGATTGGCCCAAGCATGGGAGGTCTAATTTCAAGATATGCATTAAATTACATGGAAAGTATTGGTGTTGATCACGAAACTAGATTATATGTGTCTTTTGACACACCACATGCCGGAGCAAATGTTCCGATAGGATTTCAGCATATGTTTAATTATTTGGCATACGGACTTGATACATGGATAGGAGATTTTAGTGTTGAGTCCCTTCGGCCTGTTGTTGATGGAATGCTAAAATCACCCGCGGCAAGACAGATGCTTTGGGACCACTTTGAATCTCATTTAAGTGATGATGTAGCTGAATTTGACAATAACAATGCTTTGCCTCAGCCGCATCCGTTTTTTTCAACATTTTATAACGAAATCAACTCTGTAAATTCTTTTGAGTATCCTCAAAATACAAGAAATGTTAGTATAATTAACGGTAGTGGGTCTTTAAATCCCTATTTTGACATCAATGGAAATCCCGTCAATCCAGGATTCCATTCTTTAGATGCAATTATGCCTGATGTAACCAATGGGGTTGATGCATACTTAGATGCTTGGTATACCCCTTATATAAATCAGTCTATTCCTGTTAGTAATGTTTATATCGATGCTCCGTGGTTTTGTTTTTGTGATATTGAAGCTCAAGCACTTGCACAATCTCATGGTCATACTGATGGAGTTGACTCAGCGCCTGGTGGCCTCTTTGATACTCTTTCAATCACAAGTGATTTTACCGGTGAAGACCCAATTATATCTCAGTTTACTAGTCAGTTGGCTACAAGCTATTTTACTTTTATCCCCGCAGTAAGTGCAATGGATTATTTTACTAATAACTGGTACGAATACATGGATAACCCAGATAATACACCATTTGAAGCGTGGTCTATGCCCGAGCAAAATGAGATACATACGCAACTTACCCCTGTTAATGTTGAATTTGCTTTAAATGAAATTTTTGAAGGTCAAGAAACAGGAATTATTTCTGCCGATCAGGATAAGAAGCCTGCGATTGTTTTTGTTGAAGACGGTAACGGAAATGTATTTAACGGAAAAATCTACGCATCATCTGTGCGTGGTGCCTCTAGGAATGGAAACGGAAATTCAAATGCTGCATTCGGCAATCCAGGAGACTGGAGTGTTGACTTTGTAGTTTCAGAAAAAACTCCAGAGCAAGCCGCACAACAACACGGTGGATTTACAGAATCAGGTCACCCTCTTTACAGTAATGGTGACGGAAACTGGTCTACGATCCATGAGGGTATGGGTGCAATTGGTTGGGGGTCTTTTGCTGCAAATGCATACAATAGATCTTCAGGGTTAGGCTCGGTAGCTCTTGGATTTACTACGATTGCAGGTCCTCAAGTGGGAGCTGCAGGTGGTATTGACGGCGGTAACGTTGGACAATTTTCTGCAGGTTGGGCATCTAGAGCAATTGGAAATATTTCAACTGCAACTGGATTTAGAAATACAGCTTCAGGAACTGCTACGGTGGCTTTGGGTAACTATAACTATGCAACTGGAGATTCTTCTATTGCCTTAGGAAAAGAAAACTGGGCTGAAGGCGCAAGTACAATTGCTATTGGATTTAAGAATCATGCAGCAGGAGCAGGATCAGTAGCTCTTGGTCAAGAAAGTGTAGCTTGGGGAACAACTAATTTTACAGCTGGATATCAAAATATTGCGGGAGACATAAACGCACCTGTTGGAACAGCAGGTAGTGCAACTGCCATTGGCCACGGTACTATTGCATCTGGAAGAAGTTCTTTTTCTGCAAACAAATATACCTCTGCAACTAATCAAGCTTCAGCATCTCTTGGGCTGGGAACCACTGCGGATAACTTTGGTATGTTGGCGGTAGGTGTGAACAATGCAGCGGGAATTGGTGATACATCTATTGATCCAAATGATTACGGTGGTTATTACTATGCAGATGGAGAGTATACAGGAACAAATCCCGGTGTTGCATTTGTTGTAGGTAATGGAGATGTAAATTCTTCAACTGGAAATGCTGGAGACAATCCGTCAAATGCATTTATTGTAAACTATGATGGTTCAGCAACTCTTTCTGGAGAGCTTACTGTGGAATCTGACACCAGGCTAAAGACTAACATTACCACTCTTGGAAATACTCTTTCGAAATTATTATTGATTGATGGTAAGAGTTATACTATGAAGTCAAATGAGGCAATTGAAAAGATTGGATTATTGGCTCAGGAAGTTCAAAAAGCTTTCCCAGAATTGGTTAAGCAAGAAGGAGATGCAGAAGGAACACTTTCTATAAATTACCAAGGAATGATACCTGTACTGATTAATGCTATTAAAGAACAACAAATAGAACTACAAAAACTTAAGGATAAATTAAAACATCGTTAAAATAATAAGGATTTAAAAATTAATTTATATTTTCGTGCCTCAAATTATGACACTAACAACAAAAAATTCTGATTACCTAGGCGCTGTTGCAGGTATTTTGTGTATTATACATTGTATAATTACTCCTTTACTATTTTTCATAAATGCTGAATTAGCAACCAAAAACACATTGTTTGGTTTACAAATGATAGGTTATCTGTTTTTGATTATATCATTTTTTGCTGTTTACAAGTCTGCTCTTAATACAACAAATAAGATTGTAAAAGTATTATTTTTTGTTTTTTGGAGTTTTCTTTTATTCTTAATTTTAAATGAATCTTTTGGGGTTTTTCGAATTGCTGAAACCTTTACCTTTATTTCTGCATTTTCCCTTTCAGCCTTGCATATTTATAATCTAAATTATTGTCAGTGTGCTGATGAAAATTGTTGTGTCAACGATCAGTAAATCTTTCTAAATACACAAAAGGTAAATTTTTGTTGAGTATCAAACGGAGTTTTGTGAGACATTTTAAACCCTTCAACCAATTCAAAGTTTTCGCTAAATAGTGTTTCTAGATTTTTAATCGAATATCTTTTGATTTCTAAACCACTGCATTTTAGGGGGCCGTCCTCTGCGAAAGCTCCGATTATTAGCACTCCCTCCTTGACGATATATTTATTGCAAAGTGAAATATATTTCTCTATACCCTTTTTGTCTGTAATAAAATGAAAAACTGCACGATCATGCCAAATATCAAATTTTGAATCCAGAGAAAAATCCAAAACATTACTTTCAATATAATTTACATTTTCATTTTTAACCCTTGTTTTTACCTCCTCTAATGCATTAGCGGAAATATCAACAAGAGTAATGTTTTGATAATTGCTGTCAATTAGATTATCAACTAAAAATCCCTTACCACAACCAACATCAATTATTTTATCTTTTTTATTATTTGAAAATCTTTTAATTAAATTTAGAGAATCGGTAGGTGTCTCTTGGTACCAACTAACTCCGTCAATTTCCTTAGACTTATAAATATTCTCCCAGTGTAGCTTACTATTCATTATATAGAATTATGTTAAAGCTAATAAATTTATTTAACCTCGTGGCATAACTATTGATCCTTGTTTAATATGAAAAAAATTATTACCATATTTTTTTTGTTTACATTAACTTCAAATGCTCAAAACATATACTCTGCAGAATATAAAAGTCAAGCAGAAGTAAATATTTATGTTGTGGATTACAAAAGCCAGGCAGACCTATTAGTTTACAAAGTTGACTATAAAAGTCAAGCAAAAGGAAACGAAGGATTGTGGTTTTTTGTAGATTACAAAAGCCAGGCTGATTTAAAAGTTTTCTTTGTGGATTACAAAAGTCAGGCTGATTTAAAAGTTTTTTTTGTTGATTATAAATCACAAGCTGGATGGGTGAGTAAAGAGAAAAAACATTTACTATATTAGCTATCCCTAATTTCGGTTACCAAATGAGGTTATTATACATACTTATATTTAGTTTCTTATTGTCACCCTCTTTTGTGAGCTCACAAATTCTGGAACCTGTTAAATGGACTTTTTCAAAAAAACAAATTTCAGAAAAACAATACGAGTTAACATTTGTAGCTGATATTGAAAAAGGCTGGGCTGTATATTCCAAGGATATTTATAACACTGGAGTTGATTGTGAAATTGAAATTTGCCCTGTTCCCGTAACATTCGAATACAATCAAGATAGCGATTCAGAAAAAGAGTTTTACCTTCTTGGGGATGGTATTGAAGAAGATACTAATAAGAAAGTTTCGCAGGACCCCATTTTTTTAATGGAAGTGACAAAGTTTGAAAAGCAAGCAGTTTTTCGACAAACAATTGAACTGAAAAACAAAGACATGTCTATTTCTGGCTTTCTGACCTTTATGACATGTGATGATACAAAATGTCTTCCACCAACCGACGTTGATTTTAGTTTTAGCTTTGGAGAAACAAAGGAAGCCGCCAAAAATGTAATTCAAAATAAGCAAGATGTTATAAAAAACAACTTACTTCTATACGGGTTTTTACCTGAAGATATTATAAAACAAAGCGCGGATTGTAATAATAGTAATAGCACTGTAATTGAGGATAAGGACAGGTCCATTGCCTATATTTTTCTGATTGGCCTGGTTGGAGGATTTCTTGCCTTGTTGACTCCTTGTGTTTTTCCTATGATTCCTCTGACCGTCAGTTTTTTTACCAAACAAAATAAAAATGATAACGGAGTTTTTAATGCTGTACTTTATGGGTTGTTTATTTTCTTGGTTTACTTAGCTCTAAGTGTTCCTTTTCATTTATTAGATAATGTTAACCCTGACATATTAAATGATATTTCGACTAATATTTCGTTAAACATATTTTTCTTTTTAATCTTTTTGGTATTTGCTTTTTCATTCTTCGGTTTTTACGAATTAACCCTACCTTCTTCTTGGGTCAATAAGTCATCGAATAATGAATCTGCTGCTGGAATAATCGGTATATTTTTCATGGCGCTAACTTTGGCTATTGTATCTTTTTCTTGTACAGGGCCAATTTTAGGAACTTTGTTAGCGGGATCATTAACAGGTGACTCTGGAGCCTGGGAATTAACCGCAGGAATGGGAGGATTTGGATTAGCTCTTGGTTTGCCGTTTGCTTTATTTGCAATGTTCCCAAGAGTTCTTGAAAAATTACCTAAATCAGGCGGTTGGTTAAATACCATCAAAGTTACTTTAGGATTTATTGAACTTGCCTTGGCTCTTAAATTCTTGTCTAATGCTGACTTGGTTGCTCACTGGGGTATTTTAAAAATAGAACTATTCTTAGGGCTTTGGGTTGTAATATTTTTACTACTTGGATTTTATCTTTTGGGCAAGATAAAATTTCCAAAGGAGGATACTAAAATAAAACTATCTAGAACTAGACTTATTTCAGCAATATTAGTTTTTGGATTTTCCCTTTATTTAGCCTCAGGCTTATTATATGATAAAGAGAAAGGTTCCTATAATGCATTGCCTTTATTGAGTGGATTAGCTCCGCCCCTTGGATACAGTTATTTTTCACCAAAAGATTGTCCTAATAATTTAGACTGTTTTAAGGATTTACAAACTGGAATAACTTATGCTCAGAAAGTGAATAAGCCTGTTCTTTTGGATTTCACCGGATACGCTTGTGTTAATTGCCGTAAAATGGAAGAGCATGTATGGCCGCTACCCTCGGTTGATAAAATTATTAGAGAAAATTATGTGCTAATATCTCTTTACGTGGATGATAAAAAAGAATTAGCAGAAAATGAAAAATTATTTGTTAATAGAACCTCTGGAGTTGGTTTAAGGAAATTAGAAAATATAGGACATAAATGGGCTTATTTTCAAGCGCAATATTTTGGGGTTAATTCACAACCGTATTATCTCTTGATGAATCCAAACAATTATAAGGTTTTAAATGCCCCTGTTGGATATACACCTAATGAAGAAGATTATATATCTTTTTTAAATTGTGGATTGGCTGAATTTAAAAAAGAAATTTCTATTTTTAATCTAGATGACTAAATTGAAACAAAATAAGTATGACGTTGCATATTTGAAAATCGCACGTGAATGGGGAAAGCTTTCTTATTGTAAGAGGCGTCAAGTTGGAGCCATTATTGTAAAAAACAACATGATTATTTCCGACGGGTACAACGGAGCTCCTTCCGGTTTTGAAAATGTATGCGAAGACGAAGAAGGATACACTAAGTGGTATGTATTACATGCCGAGGCAAATGCAATTACAAAAGTCTCAGCCTCTACTCAATCTAGTGAAGGATCTACCTTGTATGTAACACTTTCTCCATGTAAAGACTGTAGCAAACTTATTCACCAGGCAAAGATCAAAAGAGTTGTTTACGCGGATCAATATAAAGACACGTCAGGTCTTGATTTTTTAGAAAAAGCAGGGGTTGAAGTAAGTCAGATTGAAATATAGAATTGAAATTTATTTCTTTTGAATCTTTTTTATTTTTTCATTTAAAAACATAATTCTCATAATTATTAAACAGCTAAAGCCAGCTAAAATCATTACCGCAGAGGTAAAATTTTCATAAGAAAAAAGAACTTCAAAATTAATCTGAGTCATGTTAAATATTATAATTGACACAGCTATAATTGATACTAAGTAAATAAGTGCTTTCATTTTTTTGGGATTGTGATTTGTTAAAAACTTGGCTTCTTTGTTAATAAAATAGACTTTTAAATACGAGAACTATTTACAATCTTTGTTAGTTCGAATCTATAAATAATTTTTTTAAATATTTAATTAAATGTAAATAATTATAAACCTTAAAATCACCAAGTTTTTTTTAAGCGTTTTAATTAAAAATTTTTTTTAGTCAAAAAAATAATCAATTTTTTATAGATAAATTCAGGCCCAATAAAATCTTAATTTTTTTACATTAAGATTTAAACACAATCCTTTCATAAGATTGTTTTTTTATAGGCCAACCAATAGAAAATCAATTAGTTAAGAGCTTTTGATTTTAATATTAGTTGCTGAATTTTCGATTACCAATGTTTTAATTTTTTTAAATTTTTGGCCCAATAATTCTGTTTTTTTGACCGCTTTATTTGCTAAAATTTTATGTTAAAAAGTTGTTAAAAACTTATAGAGCCACGGCTACAAAAGATGATGAAATAAATGAGAACTTTACATTTGCGTTAAATTAAAATTTTTAGAATTCACTATAGAAATATTTAAAAAAACATGGAGATAGAACAAATAATTAAGAGAGATTATAGTACCAAACCCTTTCATTTGGATAAGATTAGTGGAGCTATCCAAAAGGCAATGGATGCGGTTGGAGTCGGTACAGAGCAAAATGCTCAGGACGTTGCTTTCTCGGTTTATCAAACATTGTTAGACCGAAAAAAGAATGACGTAGAATACATTCCAACAATAGAGGAAGTTCAAGACATTGTAGAAACTGAACTCATGGAAAGTAAGTTCAAGGAAGCGGCAAAAGCATACATCCTTTATAGAAATAAAAGAACGGAAAGAAGGCAGTCAGACATATTTGAAAAACGAATCAACCTAAAGCCATATGAGTACCCTCATCTTTATGAGTATGTACCTGCGATAAGACATTCATATTGGATACACTCTGAGTTTAATTTCACAAGTGATATTCAAGATTTTAAATCGAGATTATCCGACACAGAAAGAAGTGCTATTAAAAATACCATGTTGGCAATTTCTCAAATAGAGGTTGCTGTAAAATCATTCTGGGGAGATTTGTACCACAGAATCCCAAAGCCAGAAATTGGATCTGTGGGATCAACATTTGCAGAGAGTGAGGTTCGTCATGCTGATGCTTATTCTCATTTGCTCGAGATACTAGGGTTGAACTCTGAGTTCAAAGAACTCAAGAAGAAACCAGCGATCATGAAAAGAGTTCGTTATTTAGAAACAGCTCTCAAAAATTCTAGAAGTGAAGACGACAGAGAATATGCAGAATCTATTTTACTATTTTCATTGTTCATAGAACATGTTTCTCTATTCTCACAATTCTTAATCATCATGGCTTTCAACAAGCATAAAAATATGCTGAAGGGTATTTCCAATGTAGTTGAAGCTACATCCAAGGAAGAGCAAATACATGGAGATTTTGGAATTGACTTAATTAAAATTCTTAAAGAAGAAAACCCTGAATGGTTTACAGACGAATACCATAAAAGTATACAGGAAATGTGTAAACAAGCTTTTGAAGCAGAGAAAGAAGTTGTGGATTGGATTTTTGAAAATGGAGAGCTTGACTTCTTGCCAAAAGCAGTAGTAAATGAATTTTTAAAAAATAGATTTAACAATTCCCTAGAAAGCATAGGGATTGAAAAAATATTTGATATCGATCAAAAATTAGTTTTAGAAACAGAATGGTTTGATGATGAAATTATTGGAACCAAGCACGGAGACTTTTTTGTTAAGAGATCGATAAACTACAGTAAAAGAGCCCAAAGTATAACGAGTGATGATCTATTTTAGAATATGGAGAAAAAACTAACCACAGAAAAAAAAGAAACAAACACTCGTGAAGATTTAATTCAGGCAAGAAAAAGTTCAATGAAGAAATTTAACAAAGATTCAGAAAAATCATTTGAGTGGCTAAATGAAAACAGCAGAAAGTTTCTTGCTGCTGGATATCTGGGAGACAGCGTAAGCGCAGAACAGCGCATAGCAGACATTGCGGAAAGAGCAGAACAACTACTTGAAATGCCTGGTTTTGCAGAAAAATTTTACCACTACATGTCGGAAGGATATTATTCATTAGCCTCACCTGTATGGTCTAATTTTGGAAAAGAACGTGGTTTGCCAATAAGTTGTTTTGGATCACATGTTGATGACGACATTGGAAATATTTTATACTCACAGTCAGAAGTTGGAATGATGTCTAAATTGGGTGGAGGAACCTCTGGATATTTTGGTAAAATTAGACATCGTGGAGCTGCCATTAAAGACAATGGAGAAGCATCTGGTGCTGTTCACATCATGAGACTGTTTGAGTCTATGGTGGATGTTGTGAGTCAAGGATCAGTTAGAAGAGGACGTTTTTCGCCATACCTTCCTATTGATCATCCAGACATTATGGAATTCTTAGAGATTGGAACGGAAGGTAACCCAATTCAAGAATTAACACATGGTGTTACTGTTAAAGATGAATGGATGCAACAAATGATTGATGGTGATGTAGATAAGAGAACGGTGTGGGCAAAAGTTCTGCAAAGTAGAGGAGAGATGGGATACCCGTATATTTTCTTTACTGACAATGCAAACAATGGAGCTGCAGATGTTTACAAAGATAAAAATCTACCAATTTACGCAAGTAATCTATGTACTGAAATCATGTTGCCGTCAAATCACGACTGGTCATTTGTTTGTGTATTATCTAGTATCAATGTATTACATTATGATAAATGGAAAGACACGGATGCTGTAGAAACTATGATCTATTTTCTTGATGCTGTAATCACAGAGTTTCTTGAAAAACTTGAAGTATATAAAAATTCTGAAGATAGAGACGATCAACAAACATTCTTATTTATGGAGCGTGCCTACAATTTCTCAAAGGAAAATAGAGCCTTAGGTATGGGTGTTTTAGGATGGCATTCTTTACTTCAATCTAAGATGTTACCTTTTGATAGCCAAGGAGCTTACGATTTAAATAGTGAGGTTTTCAAAAATATAAAAGAGCACTCAAATAAAGCTTCCAAAGATTTGGCTGAAAAGTTTGGCGAGCCAGAATTATTAAAAGGTTATGGCAGAAGAAATACAACTTTAAATGCTGTGGCACCGACTACTTCCTCTGCGTTTATTCTTGGTCAGGTTTCACAAGGAATAGAACCTATCTGGTCAAATATTTATGTCAAGGATATTGCCAAGATTAAAACAACAATTAAAAATCCATTTTTAGTAAAGCTTCTTGAAGAAAAGGGAATGGATACACCAGAGGTGTGGAAACAAATAAGAGATAGAGATGGCTCAGTTCAAGATTTAGACTTCCTTTCTGAAGAAGAAAAAGAAGTATTCAAAACCTATGCTGAAATAGATCAAATGTCAATTATCTATCAGGCCGCAAATAGGCAAAATCATATCGACCAAGGTCAATCACTCAATATCATTATTCATCCTGATACAACAACAAAAGAGGTTAATAAGATCCATGTAACTGCATGGAAGTTGGGTCTTAAATCTTTATACTATCAGCATAGTATGAATGCTGCACAGAAGTTTAAGCAGAAGAAAGAATGTGAAAGTTGTGAAGGATAGTCAATAATTTAAGAACTGGTATTTATCGAATAAAAGTTTTCTAATAATTCTTTCAGCGAAATTAATATTTCAGAACTCAAAAATAATATGTCTAAGTGTAGGACATCATATTTATTTTTTTGTTCCAAACTATCTTTGTAAAATGAAATTTCCTCTTGAATTTCTTCATTTGACTGAATAATTTTTAATAAAACCTCTTCAATTTTTTTATAATCCTTTTCTTCAAAAATATTTAATATTTGATTATATACGTTATCAAATGTATTATCAAGATTTAAAATCACTTTGATATTACTAAGGGGTAATTTTCTTCGATCTTCCTTAACGTGCTTTAAGGTTCTTTTTGAAATCTTACCTAAGTTTTTTGTTGTTATAGTTAGTTTTTCTAGCAAAAGGAGATACAACTGCGTTGCTTTTTCATTTGCCTTATCATTTGCCTTTAAGTATTTGAAAATATTATCTTGAAGTTGATCAACCTCATCATTTAACTTTGTTACTTGCCTGCTATTTTTTTCTAATAATTTAACATCACTTTTTGAAATTCCATCAGCTGTTATTGTGAATATTTTACGACTTCTTTTAATAACATTTTGAATGTTTTTGGAACTTTCATTTATTACTCCTTTTACAGTATTTTTTTCAACTTCTAATATTTGTTTTTCGATTTTTATTTTTTTCGACTCTTCACTATACCTTAAATAATTTCTATAAATTAAAAAGCATGTTAATAAGAAAAGAATAGGCATGAAATAAAGACTGAATTTCATCAAGAAAGCAACTAGTCCTGCGGCAGAAAATGCTACTATCGCTGTAATAAACCATCCACCAATTACATTTAAAACTCCCGAAACTCTATATACTGCACTTTCTGTTCCCCAAGCTCTGTCAGCTAATGAAGTTCCCATAGCTACCATAAATGTGACATAAGTTGTTGATAATGGAAGTTTATATGAAGTTGCAATTGATATTAAGATTGAAGCTACAATCAAATTTATACATGCCCTAATCATATCAAAAGCGGGTTTTTCAATAATCGTATTTGAAAGCAAGAGTTGATTTGAGGGCATAAATCGATTATCTATTTCTTCTTTAATACGAGCTGGAATAATTTTTTGGATTGCGGAATTAGTTGAAGCAGAAATTTTAACCAATAATTTAGCTAATAAGTTGGCTTTGAATTTTTCTTTTATTTCACCTTGATCAGATAAATCAATAGATGTTTTTAATACATTTTGTGCTCTTGATGAAAACCATAGCGTAACAACCATTATTGCTCCTGCAAAAAATAAAATCAGAGTTGGTGTTTCAACTTTGGAGGAAAGCACATCCATTGTTAATTGATCAGCTGGTATACCAGAACTTAACCATGCTTCATAGGATTGCCATGCAGCTATAGGAACACCAATAAAGTTTACTAAATCATTTCCAGCAAAAGCCAATGCTAATGCGAAAGTCCCAATAAGAATAATAAGCTTATAAATATTTGATTTAAATATCTCACTATATATAAAGGAAACCAATGACCATATTATTGTCAGGTATATAATAATTTGAGTAGTGTTTTTATCTATAATACTATTAATAGTTTCTCCGTTAAAATAATCAAAAGTGGTTTGAGAGTAAGAAGTCCCCTTTAAACCTTTAATTAAAATAAAATATGTTATCGAAGTGATTGCGATACCTCCAAAAATTGACGATATCATTTTAGAATTCTTATCAAAGTCAAATGTTAGTATGAGCCTAGAAATCCACTGTACTATAGCGCCAATTGTAAATGCAATAAATACAGATAAAACAATTCCTAATATAATTTGAGTAGCTTTTGATGTATTTATATAGTTGATTAGTTCAACAATTGATTGATTGTTTTCCCAAATTTTATAGGCACCTATTGCTACTGCCGCACCTAACAATTCAAACACAATTGAAACAGTTGTTGATGTAGGAAGACCTAATGTATTAAAGAAATCGAGCAATAGAATATCAGTGATCATGACCGCTAAAAAAATGATCATAATTTCATCAAAGTAATATAATTCAGGATTAAATATTCCTTTTCTAGCAACCTCCATCATTCCACTTGAAAATATTGCACCCAAGGCAATACCTAAACTGGCAATAATCATTATTTTTTTAAACGATACGGCTTTAGATCCAATTGCAGAACTTAGAAAGTTTACTGCATCATTACTTACCCCTACAATAAGGTCAGCAATTGCCAAAAATGCAAGAGCTAAAACAAAAAATAAGTAAACATTTTCCAAATGAATTTATTTCAGACAAAATTACATTTATTATTGTTTTTATTATTAGTAGAATGTTAAGATTTATTATATTTTTTGATGAATTTACGTTGAATTCCAATATAATTAAAGTGTTGAAAATCAATTGTTTATATCTCCAATGTTAATTTAATGTTATGTAAATGTTTATTTTATGTAAATAATTTAGTATGTTTGTTATGTTAACGTTACTAAACATATTATTATGAAAAAGATTTTTTTATTATTTATCTCTATATCTATCTTTTCTTATTCTGCACACACTTCAGCACAAAATGAAAATAAAACTATTGAATACAATCAATTTACCGAGCTAATTGATATAACATATTTTTATGATAACGGCGTTATTCAACAAAAAGGTTCTTTTAATATAAATGGATTACCCCACGGTGAATGGACTTCATATAATATCAGTGGAAAAAAATTATGTGTTGGAAATTATTCCAACGGCTTAAAGCAAGGAAAATGGTATTTTATTTTACCAAACGAAGTTCAGTCTGTTGATTATTATAACTCAAAAATAATCTCAGTTAAAAATAAGCTAAACGAAGACATTGCTGCTTTAAAGTAAAATAATTTGGTTAGTTGTTCACTTATAAAAAAGGAAAAGACTGTTTAATATTAAACAGTCTTTTTTTTTGAATAGATGTGGACTAAAAACTAATATAATTCAATGTAAATTTATATTAATTGTTATTATTTTATGTCAACAAAAGATTAAGTAATTTTTAACTAATGGGGATAGTTTTAAACTCCTGTTTGCACATCTGTAAGAATCGATATTTTGGGAAGTCTTTTAATATAATCAATTAAAATCCTGTCAACTATATCTCTCGTTTCTTGGTTTAACTCTACTATGATTTGATTTTTACTCTTTATCCATTTATAAATCTTCGTAGAATCTAATTTTTTAAGTGTCTTAAATCCCATTTTTTTTAGACAAAATGCATTATACTTTTGCTCAAATTGACCTTTCATTGGAATAACCAATAATTTTTTTTTCAGGAATATTGCTTCAGATGTAGTTTCGAATCCAGCATTACATATAACTCCTTCAGAAGTTGCTAAACTCTTAATAAATAAATTTTGACTTATAGGTTTAAAAATAAAGTTTTTATAAGTCTTTGACCTTGATACTTCTTTACTAAAAATATGAAAATTTATATTTTCTATATCCTTCAATTTATTAGTTATCTTTTTTACTGAATATGATGGAAGGTAAACTGTATAGTGGGATAACTTTTTGGGTTTAATTTTTACTAATTTTTTCTTTATAACTGGCGAAAAAATATTTTTTCCTAATCTCTGATAATGAATGCCATAGCCAACGCTTACGGGGCAAAAATATTTTAAAAATAATGCACATAAAAAGTTATAATTTTTATGCTTTGGGGTTTCAGGACACAACATAGCATACTGATTACTTAAACCGATACATTCTTTTCCATAGAATTTACATGCCCATGCAGAGATTGGTTCAAAATCTGAGATTATCAAGTCATAATCATTTACATTTAATGATTTTAAATCTCTTACAAATTGAATTAGATTTATGTTAACTAAAGTATTCCAAAAATCAATTCCTCCCTTTTTACCAAATGCAAAACTAATACCCTTAAAATTGTATTTAATAGGATGATTAAGTTTTAAACTTGAGTTTTTGCCGCTTACTAAAATATCTAGATTTACCCTTCTTTTAAGTATCGGTATTATCTCATTTGCACGAGAAATATGACCATTACCTGTTCCTTGAATTGCATATAAAACTTTCATTATTTGAGTAAATTATAATCTTGAAGCATATCGTAAAAAAAATCATTTATAGGTCTATTATCTTCATTCAAATTAAAATCACTGTATTCAAACCTATATAAACTCCATTTATTTTTTTTGTACTCTAATGATGTTAAATTTTCAACCCAATCCCCTGAATTTAAATATTTTATCTTTTTACTTTTTGATTCAAACTCCTTTATACATGGTTCATGAATGTGTCCACAAACAACGGAGTCATAGTTATTGTCACTAGCTATATCAACAATTGTTCTTTCAAATTGATTTATAAATTTTACTGCTAATTTAATTTTACCTTTTATTTTTTTTGAAAAAGAATACTTTTCCTTTTTAAACAGAAGTAATATTTTATTCATTATGTGATTCATAAGAATAAGTATGTCATATCCGTAACCACCAAGACGTGTCAACCATTTTGAGTGTTGCATGGTGACATCAAACACGTCACCATGAAAAAACCAAGTTTTTTTACCATTTAAGTCTAATACTAACTTATTTGATATCTCAAGACCTGACATTTTAAAACCAACAAATCTTCTTAATTCTTCGTCGTGATTTCCAGTTATATAGTGAACTTTTATACCTTTTGACATATATTTAAGAAGTAATCTTATTAGTTTGGTATGATAAATGTCCCAATATTTTTTTTTGAATTGCCACATATCAATGATGTCGCCATTCATTATCAATATTCTAGGCTTAACACTTTTTAGGTAGAAATATAATTCTTTGGCTTTAGAACCGATGGATCCAAGATGAACATCAGAGATAACAATAATATCAACGGATCTATACTTTTTGTTTTTCTCAACCATAAAGCAAAATTATGATGAGTTTGAAAATTTATTCTTAAGAGAAATTTAATAAATAGTTATTTCTAATATGAGAAATTTATTGTTTCGAAATCTTATTCCAATCGATTATTTTAAAATTTTGATAGCCGTCATCATTAAACCCATCCTGGACTACTAAAATTCCTTTTTTATATTTAGAAGTCGCTAAATTACTAACCTCAATTCCGTCGGTGTCAGACGTTCCATCTATCTCAGCCCCGTCAATGATCTTTACAAAACTTTTTAACTTTAGTGTTGCTCTGTCAATCAATGCATACCCATTACTTCCTTGAACTGATACAACAATACTTCCTTCTCCGTCATTTCTTTTATAAAGTGCAACACCTTCAAAATCTTTTTTGAATATTTTACTTACTTTAAATATCATTTTTCTTTCTTCTGGAATATTTGGATCGGCATTTATCTGCCATAAACCTTTATTTTCTTCTGCTATATAAAGTTTATTATAATATTCATCAGAAACTAGTCCTTCAATTAAGGTCTTAAATTTTATTGTTCTAATTTTTTCAATTGAAAGTTTATTTTCAATTTGATTCAACTTCCACTGTTCAACTTTTCCTGAATCCTTATCAGTAACAAAAATATACGTATCTAATTCATTTTGATAAAATGTAATTCCGTAGACATCACCCAAATCAGATGTGTTATTTTTATTTAAAATTAATTCAAGAGAATTATTTTCAGTATTTAGTTTATACAATTCAATACTGTTGGTAGTTCTATTTGATCCACAAACTAAAGGGAATGATTCACCATTTATGTTGTATTTATTGATTATATCAACATTGTTAACCCTGCCAAAAGGATAATGATTGATTATTTTACCGTCTAATCCGTAAATAACCAACCCATACTTTTTATCAGTCGCTATAATTAAAGAATCATCAGGATATTGATAATTATTATAAATACAGATATCATCAGCTGCATCATCATTAGTTATTACCGGCTCAGTTTCTAAATCTGCAACCACCTCTTTCACAGTGTAAGAGCCAGTAAATACCGGCTCTTGACCATATGTAGTTAAACTTAATATTACAAAAAAAGTAGTTAAAAAAGTAAATTTATTCATTTATTAAAAATCATATTTTAATCCAACATTCCAATTATAACTATAATATTCAAGTTGCATTGTTCTTTCTTTTACACCTTGGAAATATCTTAGTGGTTGATTTGTTAAATTCTTTGCTTCTGCAAAAATACTCAACTTATCAGAAAGTCTATAGGTTGCATTTAAATCAACAAAAAGTTGTTCATCATAGTATCTATCTTCCCATGAATCACCTCCAATTTCATCTAAAGCTTCACCTGCGAAATTCACAGATGCTCTTACAAAAAACTTCTTACTTTCATAAGCTAAAGATGCATTATACATATTTTCAATTGCACCAGCAAGAGGAACATCATCTCTACCCTCTATTCCATCAGTGCTTGAATCCGTAAAAGTATAATTAGCCATAAATGTAAAGTTTTTAAACAGTCTAGTTTGTAATCCAAATTCAAGACCAGTAACAGAGGCATTGGACCCATTTCTTACTTGTTCATATTCATAATCTGGAGTACCATTATAAACATAGTTTTCAGTGGTAAATGTGTATAACCAGTTATCAATATTTTTGTAGAATGCTCCAACTGAAATTAATCCTGTTCCTCCAAAATAGTAATCAAGCATCAGGTCAAAATTATTTGACAGGGATGCTTCTAAATCAGGGTTTCCTACTGCAATTTCTTCATCACTAGAAACTATAGCTTGATAAGGAACCAAGTCATAATAATTTGGTCTAGCAATACTATTGCTATATCCTAAATTAGCAATAAATTTATCACTAAACTCATGTTGTAAGTTTAAGCTTGGAAGAATATTAGAATACGAATTTGACCCGGAAACACTTTCGATATCATCAACTGAATCATAATCACCATCCTCATCATAAACTCTTCCTGTATAGTCTATATCGGTATGCTCAAATCTTGCACCGACAACTACAGTTGTTTTATCTCCTAATTTGTCGGTAACCATAGCGTATGCAGCGGCAACTTTTTCATCAGCACTATAAATTTCCCCGGCAAATTCCTCAAATAAAATTTCACTTCCATCACCAGAATAAAAGTCTTGTGCTCCTAACCATTCTGCAGTTGCAAAATTTCCTAGCATATATTGATCACCTGGTTCATAGCTGTCAATTGAAGCATTAAAATAATCAGCATCAGCCATTGTATCAAATGGGAAACCGTCTTCAAAACCTTCCCAGAAATCATTTCTCATTTTTTCTTTTACCTTGTACTTGGCACCAAACTTAAATTTGTCATCTCCATCATTATAAGGTAATTCAAAGTTTATTTTAGCGCTTGAATTTTCTTCCTCAGTATATTTTTGTGCTTGTTCAAAATGTCTAAATCCATATTCAGCAGGATCATTCCAATCGTTTCCAGAAAAGTTAAATACAGGGTATTCTGGATTACTTAAATCAATTGAGTTTAGCGGAACACTACTATTTTGAAACCTAACATATCTTTCATTCGGTCTTTCTTCGCTAGCTTTTGATGTACTTATTTTCCAATCAATTTGTAAATTTCCAGCCAAGTGATCACCACCAAATGAAATTTTTCTAACTCTTTGGTCTTCTAATCTTCTGTTGTCATTTATATCATCGCCAATACCACCTTTTGTTTGTTTCCTAATTCTTACACCTTCTGATGGATCAGCTGTCCAATCATCAATATTAGAAACTCTGACTCTAAATCTATTTTCCCAATCATCTCTGTGATTATATATAGTCTTTACAAATAAAGAGTTGTTTTCATCAATTTCATAATCAAGATTTAAACCAATGCTTCTTCTTGTACGCTTTACATCATATCTTCTTATATCATGTTCTCCAATAGCGCCTTCTTCAGCCCAATCGTCTGGATTGTTCCATTCAAATTCAATATTATCAGATCCATAACTTTTAGTTTGAACTGACGTACTAAATGAATAACTAAGTTTATCGTTCATTTTATCTGCGATTACAAAAGCAAAATTAGAGTTAGAACCATCCGATCTAATAGGTTCATCACCGGCTGAAAGCGTTGCAGATGCCCTGAATGTACTTGGATTTGATCTTGTTACTAAATTAACAGATCCTCCGATAGCATCTCCTTCCATTTCAGGGGTCATTGATTTGTTAACCTCTATTGTTTGGATCATGGCTGAAGGAATCAGATCAAGTTGAACATTTCTGTTATCACCCTCAGCAGATGGAATTCTATCTCCGTTAAGTGTTATAGAGTTTAGTGCTGAAGCAAAACCTCTTATTACAATATTCCTAGCTTCACCTTGGTCTCCTTGCATAGACACACCAGCAACTCTTTTTAGTACATCACCAACATTATCATCAGGAAATTTTCCAACTTGGTCAGCAGAAATAATATTTGTAACATTTAAATCAGCTTTTTGCTGATTTAATCCTTTTATAATTCCACTGGAATACCCAGACACTACGATTTCAGCTAATTCAGTAGCTGATGGCTCTAATGTAAAATCTTTAGTAGTTGTTGAGTTATCTGTTAGTTCAACAGATGCAGTAGCTCCTTCAAATCCAATGTAGGATACTTTAATTTCAGCAGAACCAGAGTCCAGATTTACAAATCTGTAGAATCCGTTAAAATCAGAAACTGTTCCTTTATCTCCGTCAACAATTAATGTTGCCCCAGGAAGAGGAAATCCGTTTGAATCAATAACTCTACCTTTTAAATTAGACTGTGAAAACGTAAATGTAACAGAAAATAACGTTACAAAAAGAAATATAATTTTTTTCATTATCAAAATATTTAGTTTCAGTAAAGTAATGCTAGGCATGTAAACCTAACATTAACTAAATATTTTTATTAAGTCAACGAAACATTTTCAAATTGTAAATTAAAATTAAAATTAAAATGAAATTAACATTATAGATTTGTTAACCAACAGATGCTCTATATTAAAATTTTAAACTATAGCCGATAGAGATTTCTGTACCTTGATTTCTGGATGTCCAAATTTCATCAGAGATATTAAAGGATTCATAAACACTTTCTTTTTTACTGTTTAAAATATTCTTTGCTTTTAAACTTATAGAAGATTTACCATCATCGTCAAGAAATTTTTTCAAATTAAAATTAAGACTGTGAAAAGGTACTGTATAAACATCTGGAACAATTCCAGTACCGACCACCTCCAATGTTCTTCCTTGGACATTATAAAACAGCCCATATTGAAATCCTGTTTCTTCATTTAAAAATTCGATATTTGAATTAATTAGAAAGGGTGATTGACCTTGTAAGTCTCTAGTTCTTGAAATAGATTCACCATCTCTTGCAGAATTCAATCTATTATTATATTCGTCTTCAAACATTTCAAGTGATGATTTTATTAAGGAAGCATTTAAAGAAAATCTCCACTTTTTCACTTCATCAGAAATAAAATTTAAGGGTTTTCTTATTTCAAATTCAGCGCCATATACTTCAGCTGACCCAAGATTTCTAGCAGTTAATTGATTTGGGGCTGAAGCAAAAAATGTCAATTCGATTGGATCCTTAAATGTTTTGTAAAACCCGCTAAATGCTAAAATATCACCCTTATCTCCAAATACCTCATATCTTAAATCTATATTATCAATATAGGATGGCTTCAAATCTAGGTTACCGATAAACAAACGATCAGAAATTGCATCATAAATTTGAGCCCTGGAAGCTTCTTTAAAAGATGGACGTGCTGTAGTTTTTGAATACGAAGATCTCAAATTAGAGTTTTCATTTAAACTATAAATCAGGTTTGCAGAGGGATATATATCAAAATTATCGATAATTATATCATTGTTAAATATTTCTGTTCCACTTTGATTTTGCCCAGTGTAATAAGACTGAAATAGTTCAGTTCTTAAACCTAAAACTGATTTTAAGTTTTTAAACAATTCAAATTCGTTTGAAAAATATCCAGCATAAATTCTTTGTTCACCCTCATAAGAATTGGCAGACTGATAAAGGTTTCCAAAAACCAAATGAGTTCCTGCTTGAGATTCTGGAGTCCATATATTCTCGGTTAATAATAGGTTATTAGCATCACCATTTGGCACTACTGGATTTGTTGATGTAAATATGTAATAATCTAATTCAAAATCTCTGAACTTATAAGTCATACTACCTCCAAATTTTAACTTTGCAGGTTTATCTTTTATAGTATACTTTTTCAATACATTAATTTGATTTGCGATATTAAATTCAATTAAATCTCTCCACACTCTTTGTGGATATCCTGATGAACTAGGCGCAATAATTGCATCTCCCTCTTGAGTAATTTGAAATGCAGTGGTTCTATGATCTTTGTCTAAAACTGTTGATAATGTTGGTGATACTTTCCATTCAATATTCCAACCATCTTCTATATTATGTTGACCATTCAAAAGTAAGTTAGTTACAGATCTTTGGGTGTATTGAATTACATCTTTAGTATATTCTTCTATACCCCCACCAGCACCACCCTGTGAGGCTTCCTGATTAAAGAATCCTCCGACAGATTCGCCGTTTTGAATGTGTAAAAGATTTAATTTATATTTTGAATTTTCCCTTTTATAGACCAAACCTGCAAGTCCACTAAGAATTATATTGTTTTCCCCTTCATCCCCTGTGCTTAGTCTACTTGTAAGAAGATTATAATTTGAGGGGTTAGTTGGATCTTTTGTAAGTCTGTTATCAATTCTGTTCTTATAAAATGAAGTTTCGTTTCGATAAGATAAAGAAAATTGATAACCTAATTTGTCATTATCTCCAACAAGAAATTGATTTCCAGTTGTAAATCCAAAATTAAAATTATTCTTACTTGTTTTTCTTTCTGCCTGTAAAATAGGACTAAAAGATGATGTCAACTGGGTTAGTAATGGATAATTTTCAAAAGTACCTGGTATATATTGATACCTATTTATAGGTCGACTTCTTGAATTATTATCAAAACCTAAAAAGTCAGTACCTTCCGATGGACCATTTAAATAATCATTTTTAAAATGCATTTCTGAGTTATAAGCTGAACCGATAGAAAAGGAAGTTTCTTTTTTTGTCGGAAAATCTTTGGTTACAATATCGACAACACCACCAGTAAAATCTGCAGGATATTCCGCCGCCGCACTTTTAATTACAATTATATTTTCAAGAATATTAGTTGGAAAAATATCCATTTGAATAGTATTTCTATCTGGATCAAGACCAGGTATATCAACTCCGTTTAAAATGGATTTAGTATATCTATCACCAAGTCCTCTAACATAAACATATTTACCTCCTTGCACTGAAACACCAGGAACAGATTTTACAGCGCTTGCAATATTACTTGCCCCAGCTTTTTTAATCCCTTGAGATGAAAGTCCGTCAAGCATTACAGCAGACTTTTTTTGAATGTCTAAAACAGCAGACTCAGTATTTTTCCTTACGGTTGTGGTAATTATAATTTCATCTAGGGTATTTGAGGAAAGTGTAACATCTACTTGTTCAACTTCATTACTTTTTATTAATACTTCGCTTACTTCAATTGTTTGGTATCCCACAAACGAGAATGTTAAAGTATATTCACCTGGTTCAAGGTCTAATGAATATTTCCCATCAAAATCTGTTGTAGTTCCAATTGTTGAACCTTTAACAATTACATTGGCAAAAGCCATTGGTTCATCATATTCACCATCCATAATAAGTCCAGTTACTTTACCAGATTGCGAGAATATGAATGATGTAAATAAAATAAATATAAAATTTAATAGAAGGTTTTTCATTTTTAGCATGTATTAAAAAAAGTGCCGGAATAAAATTTTATTCCGGCACAAAACTATTCTTTAAGTTAAGTTATAGTGTTAAATTAACATATATTATATGTTAACAAATTATTACCAACCCAAAGCAGCAGCAGCATTTGCAAATGTCCATGCTAAAGCAGATGTGTCACATCCAACTGTTTGTGATCCAGCTGCAACATCTGAAGCATTTGCTCCAAAACCTGTAACAGTAACATTATCAGCTTTGTTATTAAATATTTCTTCTAGGCTATCACCTTCAGGAACTTCAATTTCCCACGTACCGAAAGTTAATAGACCATCGTTATAATTAGTTGCAACTCCATCATTATCTAATTCAACATCTTTTCCTGCAAAGAAGTTATATGCAGCTACATTATTAGATGCTCCCATAGCATTTGATCTATAGTCAGCATATTCGCCACCCTCTGCATCATTATAACCAACTAGTGTTATATTATTCAAAGTAAACTGGTCAGAGAAAGTACCTTCAGGACCGTCAATTTCCATTCCATGATCAGAGTTAGAACCTGCCAAAACAATAGAATTTGAAATTGTTCCAGAGTAAGCTTGATCGATATCTAGTAAATCATCTCCACACGCCCACACTAATGCATTTGAAACATCAACCGTTCCACCAAAGAATTCGATTCCATCATCAGAGTTTGCAATAACTTCAACATTATTAATTGTTGTGCCATTTCCAACACCACCAAGTGTTAATCCGTTAATCTCATTGTCTGCACCAATTACAGCGCCACCGTGTCTAATGGACACATAAGAAATAGTACCAGAATTATCTGATGGGTCATTTCCACCATATAAACCAAACGTGTCATCAGCAGGAATTCCTTCAATTTGTAATTCAGAAACATCACCACTAAATGAACATGGTGCATAACCTAATACCAATAAACCACCCCAAAGACCTTGATCTTCTGGGCCTAAATCATCCATAGTTGATAAATCATCAGAAACAGAAGTCATTATAATAGGAGCATCAGCTGTACCAACAGCATTAATCATACCCCCTCTCGCAATCACCAAAGCGGAAGCTAATGAACCTTGACCCGCACTACCCTTAATAACTGTTCCAGCTTCAATATTCAATGTTGCACCAGCGTCTACAACAACTTTTTGATTTAGAACATATGTATTATTGGATGTCCAATTGTGAGTACCTTGAAGCATTCCAGTAACATTAATTGTTTCAGAAACTGGATCTACTGGATCTACTGGATCTACTGGAGCTGGATCATCATCACTACAAGCAGAAAAAGCAAAAATTGCAATAAAAAGTAATAAATATTTTTTCATTTTTTTAGTTTTAAATTATGACACAAATAAACAATCAGAATTAAAGATTTTTATAACCTTATTCTTAATATATTATTAATTAAATGTTAATGATATCGGGATAAATGTTAAGAAATTGTTTTCTTCTCTTTCTTCTTCTTTATTTCATAATTATAACTTATCCTTAAGATGTGTAGTGTAGGATTTTGATTAGTTAAGTATTTTTGCATTATATATCTTATTGACAAACTTTTTCTTTTTTTCAGATTAAATTTTGTTCCGAGATAAACCCTATATCTTTCATAATTTTCGTTAAAGTTAATTTCATCTCTAAGAAATATTTCAAATCCTATTCTTGGATCGTATTTCCAATTTTTAATATTGTATTCACTATCTAATTTTAATCTCCAGAAATTTCTGTCTTCTGGATTTTCAATTTTATTTTGAATCTTCTTTTGATACTGAAGTCTAAATCTAAAATTAAAATTTTTGTGATCAAATCCTTTTCTAATGTAGGCGTGATATCTATTAAACTTTTCATGGCCTTGTATTCCACCCTGATCGTCTAGCTGATCCATGTTTCTGTATGCTAATCCAAGAGTAATGTTTTTTTGAACTTTAAAATCTGATTCGATTTCAAAAAATGATTTCTTGTATGAGTTCCCGATTGATTTTAGCCTAAGATCACCTGAAAAATTAAGATTAACAAAATCATTTAATTTGTATTCAACTCCAACCTTTGACCAGCTTTCATAAACTTCACTATTTTGGCTAAACAATAATAAACATGGTATAAGAAATAATAATAGTGATAGTTTGATTTTCATTTCAAAATAATTTTAATTAAATATAAATGAATATTATATTATAAAAGAATTTAAAATTAAAAATGGAAATTTTAATTATTTCAATAGTTGCATTTGTAGCGGCACTACTAACATTTTTTTCTGGCTTTGGTTTGGGCACAATACTCACACCTGTGATGCTTATTTTTTTTCCACCTGAAATTGCCATCTCACTCACAGGAATTGTTCACTTTTGCAACAATATATTTAAGCTTTCAATTATTGGTAAACAATTCAACAAAGAGGTCTTAATTAAATTTGGAATCCCAGCTGTACTGTTTGCTTTTGTTGGATCTTACGCTTTATTCTTTATAAGCAATGACACCTTATTTACATACAGTTTAATCGAAAATGAAATAAACGTTTCATACTTACAATTTATAATAGCAATCATCTTAATAGCTTTCGCACTAATTGATCTTATACCATTTTTTAAAAAGCTAAAGTTTAATAAATCCATATTACCAATGGGTGGAATATTGAGTGGTTTTTTTGGAGGTCTAACTGGAAACCAAGGTGCACTTAGAAGTGCTTTTTTGATAAAGATGGATTTAGATAAAACTGTCTTTATTGCAACAACTGTTGTAATTTCTTTTTTTGTTGATCTGACAAGAATAGGCGTGTATTTCTCAAACATAAAGGATTTTGATATTTCAAATTATATAGTGCTAGGTCTCGCTGCAATATTTTCCGCAGTAGCAGGATCCTTTTTAGGATTTAAATCTCTTAAAAAAATAACTCTTAATTATATCAGAAATTTAGTTGCAATTATGATTTTATTAATTGCTTTTTTATTATTATTGGGGGTATTATAATATAAATGAACTGGGAAAAATTACTATCTCTAAAGAGATTTGGAGATGATTTCAAAAGAAATAGAAAAGATCAAGACGAAACAAGGCTGGGCTTTGACGTTGATTATGATCGCGTAATTTTTTCATCAGAATTTAGAAGTCTTCAAGATAAAACACAAGTTGTCCCATTTTCACAAGGTGATTTTGTTCATACCAGACTAACCCATAGTTTAGAGACTAGTGTTGTTGGTAGATCCTTAGGCAGAAGAGTAGGAGTTGAGCTTCTAAAAAAACATCCACATTTAAAAGATGAATTGGGTTATTTGCCAAATGATTTTGGAGCCATTGTTGCCTCCGCATCTCTAGCTCATGATATAGGCAACCCACCTTTTGGTCATTCAGGTGAAAAGTCGATTGGTCAATATTTTTTATCGGGTGATGGTCAGTCATTCAAGGACAAATTAAATGACAAAGAGTTTCAAGATTTGTGTGACTTTGAGGGTAATGCAAACGGATTTAAAATATTAACTCAATCAAGACCAGGGCGTGAAGGAGGGCTGAGGTTAAGCTATGCAACCCTTGGAGCATTTATAAAATACCCAAAAGAATCATTACCTATAAAACCAACAAATGATGTTGCAGATAAGAAGTATGGTTTTTTCCAAAATGAAAAAGACATATTTACTGAAATTGCAAATGAACTGGGATTGGAAAAAGAAAACGGTAAATGTTTTTCTAGACATCCTTTAACTTTCTTGGTAGAAGCGGCGGATGACATATGCTATACAATTATTGATTTTGAAGACGGAATAAATTTAGGTTTGGTTGAAGAAGAGTATGCCTTGGAATATTTAATAAATTTAGTTAGGGACTCAATAAAATCTGATAAATATAATACGTTAAATAACACGATCGATAGGGTTAGTTATTTAAGGGCACTTTCAATAAACACATTAATAAATGAAGCAGTTCAGATATTTATTGAAAATGAAAAAGATATTCTTAACGGTGATTTTAAAACATCGCTTTTAAAGAGGAGTAAATACAGTCCACAAATTTCAGACATCATAAAAATTAGTGTTGAAAAAATATATGAGTCAAAAGAAGTAATTGAAAAGGAGGCGGCTGGTTATAACATAATTAAAAAATTGTTAGATACTTTTATTTCATGTGTTAACAGAAATTATGAGGGCAAAACAAACAGCTATGATAAATTAATTTTAAAGCTTTTACCTCCTACAATTAATTTAAATCAATCTAGTCTTTATTCCAGATTACTTGAGATTTGTCATTATGTAGCTTCCCTTTCAGATAGAAAAGCTTTAAATGTATATAACAAAATAACGGGGGTAGAATATAAATAGTAGATTATGAGAATTAAATTTGATGAAAAATATTTTATGGCAAAAGCAATTGATGAGGCAAAAATTGCCCTGTCAATGGGGGAGGTTCCAATCGGAGCAGTAATCGTTGCAGACGATAGAATTATTGCGAGAGCCCACAATCAAGTAGAAAGATTAAATGACGTGACGGCTCACGCGGAGATGTTAGCAATAACTTCAGCTGCGAATTATTTAGGTGGAAAATACTTAGAAAACTGTACTATGTATGTTACCATGGAACCATGTCAAATGTGTGCCGGTGCTTTGTACTGGAGTAGGATTTCAAAAATTTATTACGGAGCTGAAGATCCAAAAAGGGGTTTTACAGCTTTGGGAAATTTGATGCATCCCAAAACAAAAATTCATAAGGGGGTACTAGAACATGAGTGTAAGGAATTATTGGATAAATTTTTTATCTCAAGAAGGAACCTTAATTAGAGATCATTATTCTCTTTGAATTTTCTTAGATTCTCGTTGTTCAAATAATAGTCTTCAATTTTTTTATCCTTCCATCGGTAGTAGGAAAAAATCGGAAAAACGATAAAAAATAAAATTACAATACCAAAGCCAATTAGTTTTTCAGAATTTGTTGAGCTTCCAAATAGCCCAAATGAAATCATCCCCAACGAAACTATAAATAATATAAAAATTAACTTTTTCAAAGAATTATAAAGTTGTCTTGAGATTTATCTCTTTTAGTTGATCAGCTGATACTGAAGATGGAGAATCTATCATTACATCTCTACCAGAGTTGTTTTTAGGGAATGCAATAAAATCCCTAATGATTTCATTACCACCCATTATAGCAACAAGTCTATCAAGTCCAAAAGCAATTCCTCCATGAGGAGGAGCGCCGTACTCAAATGCATTCATCAAAAATCCAAATTGTTTTTCTGCTTCATCTTTTGTGAATCCAAGGCAGTCAAACATTTTTTGTTGAATTTTTTTATCATGAATTCTGATTGAACCCCCTCCAATTTCATTTCCGTTTAAAACCAAATCGTAGGCATCAGCCCTCACAGCAGAAGGATCTGAATTTATTAATGAAAGGTGTTCTAATTTAGGCGAGGTAAAAGGGTGGTGCATTGCGTGATATGCTTTAGTTTCTTCATCCCACTCTAATAGAGGAAAATCAACGACCCAAAGAGGTTTAAAATCTTCGGGGTTTTTTAAATTTAGGGTTTCAGCTACATGAACCCTTAATGCTCCTAACTGGGTTCTAACCTTGTCTTTTTCTCCACTTAGTATAAATAAAATATCCCCAGTTGATGCATTGGAAACTTCTGCCCATTTTTTTAAATCAGCTTGATCGTAAAATTTATCTACTGATGATTTATATGTTCCATCATCTTGCATTCTCATGTAAGCAAGACCGCTTGCACCAATCTGTGGTCTTTTCACCCACTCGGTATATTTATCTATGTCTTTTCTTGTAAAGCTATTTCCTCCCTTAATCACAAAACCAACAACTAATTCTGACTTATTAAAAACATTAAAATCTTTATGCTGAGTAACGTTATTTAGCTCAACAAAAGTCATATCGTATCTTAAATCTGGCTTGTCAGTTCCGTAATTTTTTATTGCATCGTCATAGGTTATAACGGGAAATTTTTCAAGTTCAATATTTTTAATATTATGAAAAAGATTCTTTACTAAATTTTCAAACGTATCAAGAATATCTTGTTGTTGTACAAATGACATTTCACAATCAATTTGTGTAAATTCAGGTTGTCTATCTGCTCTTAAATCTTCATCTCTAAAACATTTTACAATTTGAAAATACTTATCCATTCCAGCAACCATCAAAAGTTGTTTAAAGGTTTGAGGGGATTGTGGTAAAGCGTAAAATTCTCCGGGATTCATTCTTGATGGCACAACAAAATCTCTAGCACCTTCAGGCGTAGATTTTATTAAATACGGTGTTTCAACTTCGATAAATGAATGATCGGAAAGATACTTTCTTACTTCTTGAGTAATTTTATGACGAAGAATAATATTTTCTTTTATAGGATTTCTCCTAATATCAAGATACCTATACTTCATTCTTAACTCTTCACCTCCGTCGGTCTCGTCCTCAATTGTAAAAGGGGGAGTTATTGAAGCGTTTAAAATCGTTAATTCAGTAACTAAAACCTCAATTTCTCCGGTTTTAATTAAGGAGTTTTTTGATTTTCTTTCAATGACGGACCCTTTGATATTAATGACAAATTCTCTGTTTAGTTTTTTGGCAGATTCAATTAATTCATTTGATGTTCTTTCTTGATCAAAAATTAATTGAGTAATCCCATATCTATCCCTAAGATCAACCCACATGATAAATCCTTTATCTCTAATTTTTTGGACCCAACCCGAAAGCTCAACTTCCTTATTTAAATCGCTAATTCTTAATTCACCACAGTTATGAGTTCTGTACATCTTGATTACTTATGATAACAAATTTAGTAAGATATTATTATAAACTTCTTCCATATCAAATTATTTGACACAATTTTTGAAAATTGTTGTATCCAATTATCATATATCTAGTATTTTTGTTGAATGTTAAGCGTTGAAGAATATCATAATCAATTTTTAGATTATTTAAAAAATTATAATCCCCCTAATAGTCCTAGTAATCTATACGAGCCTGTTAGTTATATTTTAAGACTAAAAGGAAAAAGAATTAGACCGATATTAACTCTCTTAACATGTGATCTTTTCAATGATAATTTTAAAGAGGCTTTTGATGCTGCTTTAGCAGTTGAAGTATTCCATAATTTTTCCCTTGTTCATGATGATATTATGGATGAAGCCCCTCTGAGACGCGGAAATGAAACCGTTCATAAAAAATGGGATTTGAGTACCGCCATCCTTTCGGGTGATGTAATGTTAATTTTAGCCTATCAGCTTTTTGAAAATTATTCTGGAGAAACTTTTGTGTCGCTTGCCAAGCTCTTTAGTAAAACAGCAATTGAGGTTTGTGAAGGTCAGCAAATGGATATTGACTTTTCAAACACAAATGATGTTACGGCTGAAAAATATTTAAAAATGATTGAATATAAAACGGCTGTCTTACTTGGGGCTTCGATGAAAATGGGAGCAATAGTATCTCACGCATCTCTGCAAGAACAAAACAGTATTTATGAATTTGGAAGAAACTTAGGAATGGCTTTTCAAATTCAGGATGATTTCTTGGATACTTTTGGGGAAGAGGAAAAGTTTGGAAAAATGATAGGTGGAGATATTTTAGAAAATAAAAAGACATTACTTTTTATAAGAGCAAAAGAGTTACTTTCAGAAAAAGATAGCTCTAGATTAATTGAATTGTATTCATCAAAATCTTTGGATGATCATTCAAAAATTAACGAAGTTAAGGAGCTATATAACAAATGTGGAATCCCTGAAATAATGATGAAAGAAATCAAACAATTTACCCTTACTGCATTTAAGATGCTAGAGAATATAAATATTAGTGCAGAAAAGAAGGAATTTCTAATTAATTTTGGAAATTCTCTTATGAAAAGAAATATTTAAAAAATTTATATTAATTACAATTGTTTCAGTAATTTAACCAAGTGGATAATTTTTCTTTTTTAAACGCGGCTCACTCTGGATTCTTTGCTGAATTGTATGAACAATATCTAAAAGATCCTGACTCTTTAGAGCCAAGCTGGAAAGCTTTTTTTCAAGGTTATGATTTTGCAAACAGTGATTTTTTAAAAGGAGAAATTGTTGAAGGTGTTAGCCCACAAATTCCAGACGATTTACAAAAAGAATTTAAAGTGATCAACCTAATAAATGGGTATCGATCAAGAGGCCATTTATTTACAAAAACAAATCCTGTTCGAGACAGAAGGACTTATCTACCTACCTTATCGATTGAAAATTTTGGACTTGACAAAGATGATTTAGACAATGTTTTTAATGCAGGAGAAATAATCGGTCTTGGACCTCAACCTTTGAGTGTTATAATTGCTCACTTAGAAGAAATTTATTGCGACAGTATTGGAGTGGAGTACATGTACATTAGAAAACCTGAGATTATTTCATGGATTCAAAACAAACTAAATATTAATAACAATCAGCCAAAATTTTCTCTTGCCCAAAAGAAAAAATTAATGTCTAAATTAATTGAAGCGGTTTCTTTTGAAAACTTTTTACATACAAAGTATGTGGGTCAAAAAAGATTTTCACTTGAAGGAGGCGAGTCCTTAATTCCAGCTCTTGATATTTTAATTGAAGAAGCAGCAAACAAAGGAGTCAAAGAATTTGTAATGGGTATGGCTCACAGAGGAAGACTAAGTACACTCGTTAATATTTTTGGAAAATCTGCAAAAAGTGTTTTTAGTGAATTTGAAGGAAAAGATTACGAAGAAAAAATATTTGATGGGGATGTTAAGTATCATTTGGGATGGACTAGTGAGCGAGTAACCAAAAACAATAAAAAAATAAATTTAAATATTGCCCCAAATCCTTCTCATTTAGAAACTGTTGGGTCAGTTGTTCAAGGAATTTCAAGATCAAAACTTGATAAATATTTTGATAAAGATTCTAATAAAGTTTTACCAATAATTGTTCACGGGGATGCAGCAATTGCCGGACAGGGATTGGTTTACGAATTGGTTCAAATGGCACGATTAGAAGGATATCAAACTGGCGGTACAATTCACGTTGTTGTTAATAATCAAATTGGATTTACTACTAATTATTTAGATGCTAGATCAAGCACTTATTGTACAGACGTTGGTAAGGTTACTCTATCCCCCGTTCTGCATGTTAATGCAGATGATGTTGAGGCTGTAGTACATGCAATGCTTTTTGCTTTAGATTTCAGAATGGAATTTAAAAGAGATGTATTTATTGATTTGTTAGGGTACAGAAAATACGGACACAATGAGGGTGATGAGCCAAGATTTACTCAGCCAAAACTGTATAAGTTAATTGCTAAGCACCCCAATCCAAAGAATATTTATGCCTCAAATTTGATTGAGCAGTCTTTGATTTCAGAAGAGGAAATACTAAAGATAGAGTCTAACTATAAATTAAAACTTGAAAATTTACTTGTTGACTCTAAAAAAAGTGAAAAAACCCGAATTACTGATTTCATGAACGACGAGTGGTTAGATTTTGAAAGGGTCAATCAACATGAAATGATAAAGCCCGTTGATACTACTTATCCAAGAATAAAACTTGAAAAAATAGTCGATGTAATTTCCAATTTGCCAGTTGATAAAAAATTTATTAGAAAAATTAAAAAATTAGTTAACAACAGATCCTTAATGTTAGAAAATGACAAGCTTGACTGGTCAATGGCAGAGCATTTGGCATATGGAAGCTTGTTAGAGGAAGGATATAATGTTAGAGTTTCGGGTCAAGATGTTGAAAGAGGAACTTTTTCACATAGACACGCAATTGTTAAAGTTGAGGAAAGTGAAGAAGAGATCTCACTATTAAATAACATTAGTGAAAAACAAGGGGAATTTTCAATTTACAATTCTCTTCTATCTGAATATGGTGTGTTAGGTTTTGAATATGGATATGCAATGGCTGACCCAAAAACTTTAACCATTTGGGAAGCTCAATTTGGAGATTTCAGTAATGGTGCACAAATAATAATAGATCAATATCTTTTTTCTGGTGAGGATAAATGGAAAACACAGAATGGATTGGTATTATTTTTACCTCACGGTTACGAGGGTCAAGGTGCAGAACATTCTTCTGCAAGAATGGAAAGATATCTTCAGCTTTGCGCTAAGGATAATGTTTTTGTAGCGAATTGTACTACCCCAGCTAATATGTTTCATATTTTGAGAAGACAATTAAAAGCCAAATACAGAAAGCCACTTATAATTTTTACCCCTAAAAGTTTACTCCGACATCCTATGGTTCATTCAAAGGTTGATGAATTTACAAATGGAGAATTCAATATGATAATTGACGATAATGAGACTGATTCTTCGTCTGCTAAAAGTCTTGTGTTTGTTTCGGGTAAATTTTACTACGATTTAATAGAAGAAAAGAATAGGCTTGGGAGAAATGACATCGCAATTGTAAGAATTGAGCAACTTTTTCCTCTTCCAAAAAATCATATAAGATCCATCATAAAAAAATACAAAAATGCAGATGATATTGTATGGGCCCAAGAGGAGCCTATTAATATGGGAGCTTATGCTCATTTATTAATTAATTTTAAAGAAGCAAATAAATTTCGAGTTGCAGCTAGAAGATTTTATGCAGCAACAGCTGCTGGAAGTTCAGCTAGATATTTAAAAAGACACAAGGAAGTCATAGACTTTATTTTTGATAAAAACAAAAACAACCAATTACCAGACTAAATTCACTACATGAAAAATTTTAAAAATTTGTTTTTTAGGTTTATATAATTCCATAATTTAACCAATAATCTAATACGGACAGAAAAACTGATAAAAAGATAACAAGATTCATATGATTTTAAAAATGGAAATACCGTCACCAGGGGAGTCAATTTCAGAAGTTGAAATTGCTCAGTGGCTAGTTTCTGATGGTGAATATGTTGATAAAGATCAAATAATTGCTGAAATTGATAGTGATAAAGCTACATTAGAATTACCAGCTGAGCAATCTGGAGTTATTACTCTAAAAGCTGAAGAAGGTGATGTTGTAGAGGTTGGTCAAGTTGTTTGTCATATAGATACTGAGGCTGAGGGAATTTCTAAAGAAAAGCCGACGGTTTCTGATATTCCTGAAAAAAACCTTGAAGTTAAACCTGAAACAGATTCAGATGATTCAAAATCTGAAATATTAAGTCCAGCTGCGAGAAAAATTGCTGAAGAAAAAAAGATTGACATATCTAATATAAAAGGTACTGGTAAATCAGGTAGAATCACAAAACAAGATGTGTTGTTAGGTAAGCCTGCAATGGGTAAAGTGGATGATTCAAAAAGATCTGAATCTAGAAAAAAGCTTTCTATGTTGAGAAGAAAGGTGGCTGAAAGACTGGTATCAGTCAAAAATGAGACAGCAATGCTTACAACTTTCAATGAAGTTGATATGTCAGCAATTTTTGATTTAAGAAAAAAGTATAAGGAAAAGTTTAAAGAAAAGCATGGGGTAAACTTAGGTTTTATGTCATTTTTCACATTGGCTAGTGTTAGAGCATTAAATGAATTTCCTGCTGTAAATTCAATGATTGATGGTTCTGATATGATCACATATAATTATTGCGACATAAGTATTGCAGTTTCTGGACCTAAGGGACTGATGGTACCTGTAATAAGAAGTGCTGAAGAACTATCATTTAAGGGTTTAGAGCTTGAGGTTAAAAGATTAGCAGAAAGAGCAAGAGATGGTCAGATTACAGTTGACGAAATGACTGGAGGTACATTTACTATTTCTAACGGAGGAGTATTTGGAAGTATGTTGTCAACCCCAATAATAAATCCTCCCCAAAGCGCAATATTAGGGATGCATAACATTGTTCAAAGACCAGTTGCTGTAGACGGAAAAGTTGAAGTTAGGCCTGTAATGTATTTAGCTCTTTCTTATGACCACAGAATTATTGACGGAAGGGAGAGTGTAGGTTGTTTAGTACATATAAAAGAAGCCTTAGAAAATCCTACAGAAATATTAATGAATAATAATATTGAAAAGGCCCTGGAGTTAATCTAGTTTATTAGCATGGTCTTGACAGATACTCACACTCATTTATATCTTGAAGAATTCAAAGAAGATGTTGATTTAGTAATCAAAAAAGCTATTTCAAATAATGTTTCAAGATTTTTTTTACCCGCAATAAATTCAAAACACAATCAATCGATGTTAGGATTAAGAAAAAAATATCCTGATAATATTTTTTTAATGTCAGGTCTTCATCCTTGCTATGTTGATTCAAATTATCTTGAAGAAATTTCTGTTGTTGAAGAAATTTTAAATATGGATAAAAGTATAGTTGCAATTGGAGAAATTGGAATTGATTTACATTGGGATAAATCAAATTTGGATATTCAATTAAAAGCTTTTGAAAGACAGATAATATTGGCTAATGACTTTGGTATTCCAATTGTAATTCATTGCCGCGAATCCTTTGATGAAATCTACAATGTTTTAAATAAATTACCAGCTAAAAATGGAGGGATTTTCCATTGTTTTACCGGAACTTTAGATCAGGCAAATAAAATTATTTCTATGGGAATGAAAATTGGAATCGGAGGAGTTGTAACGTTTAAAAATGGTAACATTGATAAATTTTTAAAGAACATAGATGTTAAAAATATTGTTTTGGAAACGGATTCCCCATATTTATCCCCAAAACCTTTTAGAGGAAAAAGAAATGAGAGTTCAAACATTACATTAATAGCAGACAAATTATGTGATATTTACGGTCTTTCAATCAGCGAAATTGCAGATATAACTACAAAAAATTCAAAAGATGTTTTTGGGGTATAAAATCTCTCAAAAAACAGTGTATTAAATTTCATAATTAGTTTTTTTTCTTTTTATTTGTTTACTGTGCTTAGAGAGAGGTGGCCGAGTGGTCGAAGGCGCACGCCTGGAAAGTGTGTATACACCAAAAGTGTATCGAGGGTTCGAATCCCTTCCTCTCTGCAGATTATGTAATTTATGTGATATATTTTTATATCTTTAACAACTCAAAAATATTAAACAAAAAAAGATGAAAAGATTATTTAGTTTATTAGGAATATTGACAATTTTATTTGTCCAACCTATCCAAGCATTTCCATTACAAGACGATATGGAAATGACAGAAGTTCAGGACTCAGTTCAAGTAGCTGATACGGTAGAAATGGAGGAGCCTGTTGTGGAGGAGCCTGTTATGGAGGAGCCTCTAGAAGAAGAGCAATTAAACTTTCACCAAGAATTAAAGAAAAGATTTATCGAGGGTGGACCCGGATTTATGGGAATCGTTTTACTGTGTCTTATACTAGGTTTAGCTATTGCAATTGAAAGAATTATTTACTTAAATCTTTCTACTTCTGATTCTGAAAAATTAACAGCTGAAGTAGAATCTGCAATGAAATCAGGAGGAGTAAATGCTGCAAAAGAGGTATGTAGAAATACTCCTGGGCCAGTAGCTTCTATTTTCTATCAGGGCCTTGATCGATCTAACGAAAGCATCGAATCTGCTGAAAAAGCAGTAATTGCTTATGGAGGAGTTCAAATGGGCCAGCTAGAGAAGAATGTTTCTTGGATTTCTTTATTTATTGCATTGGCACCTATGCTTGGTTTCATGGGTACTGTAATTGGTATGATTCAAGCATTTGATAAAATTGAAGCAGCAGGAGATATGCAACCTTCGCTCGTTGCAGGAGGTATTAAAGTTGCTCTTTTAACAACCGTATTTGGTCTAATCGTTGCTATTATCCTTCAAATTTTTTACAATTACATTATTGCAAAAATTGATAATATTGTTAATGATATGGAAAATGCTTCTATATCACTTATGGATATTTTAGTAAATAATAAGAAATAAAAATTTACTATGGATTTATATAAAATATTAAAGGTTTCGGCAATAGGCTTGTCGGTTCTTGGAATTGTTTTCGTCCTGTTAATATTGTCTGACATACTTTCGGGTATTGATATGATATTATATAATGCATATGTTGTTCTTTTCATCATTATATCATCTGTATTGTATTTTGGACTCAAGAATATGTTTAGTGATAAGTCTAATTTGATGACTACTCTCAAAATGATTGGTTCATTTATCGGGCTATTTGCTCTTTGTTTTATTTTAGCATCTGGAGAAGAAACTTTAATGAGAGAGGGAAAAATATTATCAGCTACTAGTTCTAAGTTTATAGGAGCAGCATTATTTATGTTCTACTCACTTATTATAATAGCTAGTGGTACAATGTTATTTTTCGGTTATAAAAACAGAAAATAATTTAACATGGCAAGAAGATCATCACCAGAAGTTAATGCAGGATCAATGGCTGACATTGCTTTCCTATTATTGATTTTTTTCTTAGTAACTACAACTATTGAAACAGATTCAGGTATCAGTAGGAAACTTCCACCAATGGAAGAATCTGAAGAAGATGTAGTTATTAAACAAAAAAATATTTTTACTGTTTTGTTAAATGGTAAAGATCAGCTCTTAGTTGAAGATGAGTTAATGGAATTAGAGAACTTAAGAGAAGCTGCAATTAATTTCCTTGACAATGGTGGAGGATCAGGTGAGGATGCTTGTGATTACTGTAAAGGGGAAAGAGATAAAAAATCTTCTGATAATCCTGATAAAGCAATTATTTCATTAAAAAACGAGAGGGAAACTTCTTATGCGACATATATTTCTGTTCAAAATGAATTAGTTGCTGCATACACCCATCTTAGAAATATCAGAGCTCAAGAATTATATGGAACAAGTTACTCTGAAATGATGAAAAATTACAAAGACGTTAATTGGCCTGGAAGTAAAGACAAGTTAAAAGAAAATATTAATAGACTTCGTAAGGAGTACCCACAGAAACTTTCTGAAGTTCAATAATTAAGAGAAAACAATTATGTCAAAATTTAATAAAAAGAAAAAAGGAGATTTACCAGCTGTAAATACAGCATCTCTTCCTGATATTGTTTTTATGCTCTTGTTCTTTTTTATGGTAGCTACCGTAATGAGAGATAATGAATTAAAAATCAAAAATGAACTTCCTGCAGCTAATCAAGTTGAAAAGCTTGATAAAAAGGAGTTGGTTATGTATATATATGCAGGTAAACCCAATTTTGGATATCAATCTAAGTTTGGAACAGAAGCTAGACTACAGTTAAACGATAAGTTTTCTGAAGTTTCTGATATTCCAGCATTTATATATGCAGAGAGAGAATCAAAAAGAGAAGAATTAAGACCTTTTTTAACTACTGCACTTAAAGTTGATAAAGAGACAAATATGGGTATCATTGGAGATATTAAACAGGAGCTTAGAAAAGTAAATGCCTTAAAGATTAACTACACCACTAGAATCGGTGATGTTTCTTTGAATAAGAATTAAAAAGTACTATTTAAATTTCTTTTCTTAGTCTAGCAACAGGAATATTTAGTTGCTCCCTATATTTAGCGACTGTTCGTCTAGCAATTTTGTAGCCTTTTTCATTTAATAATTTTACAAGCTTTTCATCTGTTTCAGGCTTTCTTTTATTTTCGTTAGAAATAATCTTTTCTAAAATTTTCTTAATCTCAATAGTTGAAATTTCTTCTCCACTAGTTGTCTTCATAGATTCACTAAAAAACTCTTTCAAAAGTTTTGTTCCGTATGGAGTATCAACATATTTGCTATTAGCTACTCTTGAAATAGTAGATATATCCATTTCAATCTCATTAGCAATATCTTTTAAGATCATTGGTTTTATTTTTCTTTCATCACCAGTGATAAAGTATTCTTTTTGGTAATTCATAATTGCCTGCATAGTAATGAAGAGTGTTTGTTGTCTTTGTTTTACCGCGTCAATAAACCACTTTGCAGAATCTAATTTTTGTTTTATAAATTGAATTGCTTCCCTTTGAGATTTAGATTTATTTTTTTCAAGTTTGTACCCTCTTAGCATTTCGTCATAATCTCTTGAAATGTTTAGTGTAGGACTATTTCTATAGTTTAGCTCTAGAATAAGTTCATTATTTTCAATTGATATTTTAAAGTCTGGGATTACTTGTTCAACGGGCTTCCCTCCACCAGAGTACGATCCACCAGGTTTTGGATTTAGTTTTGATATAATGGTTATCACCTCCTTTAATTGTTCTTCATTAATTGAATATTTATTCATTAATTTTTCAAAATGTTTTTTTGAAAATTGTTCAAATGAATTTTCAATAATTTCAATTGCTAAATCTATCGAGACGGAACTTTTTTTTCTTTTTAATTGTAGAATTAGACAATTTTGTAAGGAAAGAGCACCAACTCCGGGGGGATCAAATTCTTGAACAATTTTTAGAACTTCTTCTAACTCATCATTTGATACAATTAGATTTTGTGTAAATGCTAAATCGTCGATTATTTCATCAGGATCAAGCCTTATATATCCTGATTCGTCAATACTACCAACAAGAAATTCTGCTATTTTCATCTTCTTTTCACTTAAACTAATTGGTTTTAGCTGTGTTAAAAGATGCTGTGTAAATGAAATTCCTGATGCAAAGGGAATGTTTTTATCTTCTTGATTTCCTGAATTGTTTGAACTTAATTTATATGAGGGTGTATCATCGTAATTGATATAATCATCAATATTTAGATCGTCTGAATCGGAGTAATCATCCTGACCTTCATCATTATTTTCATCAGATGAATTTTGACCCTGTTCTAGAGCTGGGTTTTCTTCAATTTCTCTTTGAATTTTTTGTTCAAAATCCAGGGTTGGAAGTTGAATCAATTTCATTAATTGAATTTGTTGAGGAGATAATTTTTGAGATAATTTAAGTTTTAAAAATTGTTTCATAGTTATTAAAACTCAGCATTTTGTGGTGTTCTTGGAAATGGAATTACATCCCTGATATTTGACATACCAGTAACAAACATAACTAATCTTTCAAATCCAAGACCAAAGCCAGAGTGAACAGCAGTTCCGTATTTCCTTAGATCGGTATACCACCATAATTCTTTTTTATCAATTCCTATTTCTTCTATCCTCTTTAATAATACATCTAATCTTTCTTCTCTTTGAGATCCTCCCACAATTTCGCCAATTCCTGGAAATAGTATATCCATAGCTCTTACTGTTTTGCCATCTTCATTTAATTTCATGTAAAATGATTTGATTTTTGCAGGATAATTATAGATTACAACAGGGCATTTGAATTCTTTTTCAACAAGGAATCTCTCGTGTTCACTTTGTAAATCTGTACCCCATTCATTAATCAGATATTTAAATTTCTTCTTCTTATTAGGTTTACAATTTCTCAAGATATCTATTGCCTCAGTATAAGTAATCACTTTGAATTTGTTTTCTAAAACAAAATTTAATTTTTCAATTAAACTTAGCTCATTCCTTTCATTTTGTGGTTTTTGCTTTTCTTCGTTAAGTAATCTGGTCTCTAAAAATTCCAGATCTTCACTATTGTTTTTTAAAACATAATCAATTATATACTTAAGAAAGTCCTCAGCCAATTTCATGTTGCCATTGATATCCATAAAAGCAACTTCTGGTTCTATCATCCAAAATTCAGAAAGATGTCTTGAAGTATTAGAGTTTTCAGCTCTAAAAGTTGGCCCAAAAGTATAAACCTTTCCTAATGACATTGCATAGGCCTCTGCCTCTAACTGACCAGAAACGGTTAAATTTGTTTCTTTTCCAAAAAAGTCCTTTTTAAAATCTATCGTTCCTGATTCGTCAACTGGTGTGTTCTTCAAATCCAAGGTAGTAACTCGAAATTGCTCTCCAGCACCCTCAGCATCACTAGCTGTGATTATCGGTGTATGCACATAATAGAAACCGTTTAAATTAAAATAATTGTGAATAGCAAAAGACAATGATGATCTAATTCTCATGACAGCGCTAAAGGTATTTGTTCTTGTTCTTAAGTGAGCATTTTCTCTCAAAAATTCAAACGAGTGTTTTTTTGGCTGTATCGGATAAACTTCAGCATCAGATTCACCAAGTATTTCAAAATTATTGACCTGAATTTCAATAGATTGTTTTGACCCCTGACTGTTTACAACATCCCCGTTAATTGACAATGCAGCACCAGTAGATATTTTTTTTAATTTATCAGGATCTGTGTTTTCAAAATCGATAACACATTGAATATTTTTTATACTTGATCCGTCATTTAAAGCAATAAATCTATTTGCTCTGAAAGTTTTTACCCATCCACAAATATTGACTTCTTTACTGAAATAATCCTCAGAATTAAGTATATCAATTATAGAAATATGATTCATCGTTAAATAATTTATTCAAATATATGTCTTTGCAACTAAATATTATAATTCCTCTTGATCAGAAAGGATTTTAATTTTAGGGTCTTTCAGAACTTTTTCATTTGCTATTGACTTGTCAAGAGTTAATAAAAGAGAAGGCAACAATAAAAGATTAGACAGCATTGCAAGCAGAAGCGTTCCAGAAACCAAAGAACCAAGAGCAACCGTACCGCCAAAATTTGAAACTATAAAAACAGAAAATCCAAAAAATAGTACTATCGACGTATAAAACATACTTAGCCCTGTTTCCCTAACAGAGTTATAAACAGATTTTTTTACTTGCCATTTGTTTTCCTGAAGTTCTTGTCTATATTTTGCCAAGAAATGAATTGTATCATCAACAGAAATTCCAAATGCAATACTAAATATTAAAATTGTTGAAGGCTTAATAGGTATCCCAATATAACCCATTAATCCAGCCGTTATTAAAAGCGGAAGTAGGTTAGGGATGAGCGAAATAATAATCATTCTAAAATTTCTAAATAAATAAGCCATAAATAAAGAAATTAAAACCACTGCTAAACCTAGTGACCAAACAAGATTTTCAACTAAAAAATAAGTTCCCTTTTGAAAGAGGTAAGCTTTTCCGGTCAAGAATACCTCAAACCTATCTGATGGCATAACTTTCTCTATTTCAGCATTTAACTCTTCTTCAATTCTTTCCATCCTTTCAATTTTCATATCTTTCATGAAAGTTGTAATTCTTGTATACTGGCCGGTACTATCAACAAAATTGTTTAAAAGGTCAACATCTGAAGTTGAATTTTTAGCATAAGAAAGAATAAAGCTATTTTCTTGTGAAGTTGGAACTTGATAGTATTTTGGATTTCCATTATAAAAGGCTTGTTTAGAATATTTTACAAGACTTACCACTGAAATTGGCCTTGATAGCTCAGGAAATTTAGTTATTAGATTTTCAACAATCTCCATTTTTTTAATGGTAGAAAGCTTAGTGATTGATTTTTTTCTTTTAGAATCTATATATATTTCTAAGGGTAAAATACCGTTAAATTCTTTTTCATAATAAAGAATATCATCAAAGAATTCTGTATTTCTAGGCATGTCATCGATGAAGCTACCAGAAATTTCAATTTTATATATTCCAATTATACTTAAAGCTAATAGCATTACAGAAATAATATAAACTTCTATTCTTTTAGTTTTAACTACACTAACCATCCAATTAAGAAGATTATTAATCCATTTTTTATTTTGATGCTCAAGATGCTTTTCATCTGGCTTTGGAAGAAAACTATAAACAATAGGAATAATCAGTAGGCATAAAATAAATATTGATAAGATACTTAACGATGCTACCAAACCAAATTCATTTAGTAGTTTACTGTCAGTGGTAATGAATGTTGCGAATCCCGAAGCAGTTGTTACATTAGTCATAAGGGTTACATTACCTATCTTGGTAATTACTTTCTGAAGTGATAAAGATTTATCTCCGTGTTTATTTAGTTCATGCTGATATTTATTAATCAAGAAAATACAATTAGGCATTCCAATAACTATTATCAAAGGAGGAATAATTGCCGTAAGTACAGTTAATTCATATTCTAAAATTCCAACTATACCAAGTGTCCACATTACTCCTACAGAAACCGCAATAATTGAAATCAATGTAGCTCTAAATGACCTAAAAAATAAAAAGAAAATAAGCGAGGTGACAATTAAGGCAAGAATAAGAAATTTTCCTAATTCTGCTTTAATTGTTTCTGAGTACTTGGTCCGAACATAAGGCATTCCAGAAATTCTAACATCAAGATTGTATTTTTGCTCGAATTCAGAAACTCTTGGAAGTAAAACATTATTTACAAACTGTTCTCTTAAAACCGTATTTACAACTTCAGTTTTTAAATTAATTGCTGTTCTTACCGCTTTTGATTCAGAGTTAATTAAAAATTTATCATAGAAAGGTGAATTATTAAAAATTTCGTTTTTTAATAATTCTAATTCTGATTCTTCAGATATAGAATCTTTAATAAAAGGTTCTATATAAAATTGTTTAGAAGATTTATTCTTTTTTAGTTTTTGTAAGTCACCAAAAGCAATTACAGTTGATACATCTTCGTGGTCTTTAAAGGAATGAGACAATTCATTCCAAGCATTTAATTTTTCAATTGTAAATAAAGTAGAATCTTTTACAGAAATTACTATAAGATTTCCTTCCTCTCCAAATTTATCAGTGAAGGATTTATATTTAATATTTTCAGGATGTGTTGCAGGAAGTAAATTTGCTTCTGTATATGTAAATCTAATATTATCCCAATGAGTAGTAAAAAAGTAGGTTGCTGTTAATAGGGATAAAACAATAAGAACTCTATTTTTTAAAATTATTTTGGAAATTTTTTCCCAAAAACCAGAAAAAAGGCTCTTATTCATTTTTTTAATATTGTTAAGGTAAAGATACTAATAAGTGCTGTCAATTTTTGAAAAAACAACTATTTATAAAGTCATTATTTCGCTTTGTTTCTTTTCAAAAATTGTGTCAACTTTTTTAATATTATTATCAGTGATTTCCTGAATATCTAATTCAGAATTTTTCTTTAGATCTTCAGAAAAATCTTCAGACTTTTTAATTTCATTATTCGCGTCTTTTCTAGCGTTTCTAATAGCTATTTTAGCTTCTTCAACTTCAATTTTTGCTTGCTTAACAAGCTCTCTTCTTCTTTCTTCAGTCAAAACGGGAACATTTATGATAATGTTTTCACCATTATTCATTGGATTGAAGCCTAAATTGGCAACTTCAATTCCCTTTTCAATTTCCTGTAGCATAGATTTATCCCAAGGCTGAATAATAAGTGTTCTTCCATCAGGTGTATTAACATTTGCAACTTGTGATATGGGGGTACTTGTTCCATAATAATCAACAAATACATTTGTAAGCATATTTGGATTAGCTTTTCCTGCTCTAATGTTTAAAAGTTTTTTTTCAAGATGAGAAATAGCATTAGACATTGAATCTTTTGCTAAATCAAAAATAATTTCTAAATCTTCACTCATGATTTTTATTATAAATTTACAATTGTACCAACTTTTTCTCCGTTTAAAACCTTTAATAAATTGTCTTTTTTATTCATGTCAAAAACTATAATTGGCAGTTTATTTTCATGACTCAATGTAAAAGCAGTTGTATCCATGATTTTAAGACCCTTGCTTATGGCTTCTTTAAAAGTTATAGTTTCAAATTTAAAAGCATTTGAATTTTTATTTGGATCTTCATTATAGATTCCGTCAACTCTAGTTCCTTTTAGAATAACATCAGCTTCGATTTCAATTGCTCTTAAAACTGCAGCAGAGTCTGTTGTAAAATAAGGATTCCCAGTTCCTGCACTAAAAATAACAATCCTTTTTTTATCTAAATGTCTGATTGCCTTTCTTTTGATAAATGGTTCGGCCACCTTATTTACATTTATTGCACTTTGTAGCCTTGTAGGAAGTCCAATATTTTCTAGTGTATTTTGTAGAGCTAGTCCATTAATCAATGTTGCCAACATACCCATGTAATCTCCTTGGACCCGATCAATTTTATATTCGTTATTAAATCCCCTGTAAATATTACCACCACCAATCACGATAGCAATTTCTATTCCTAGATCATAAACTTTTTTGATTTCTCCAGCGTATTTTAAAAGAATTTCTGGATCAATTCCGTTTTTTTTGTCACCGGTTAATGCTTCTCCAGAGAGTTTTAGTAAAATTCTTTTGTATTTCATTTGAAAGTAGTGTTTCAAACAAATATACTACACATTTATTGTGAAAAAAAATAAGAAAATTTATTATTAGCCTATAGAAACTCTATTGAATGAAGTGATAGTCAAATCATTATTGTAGCTTGATAGGTACTGAAAAACACTAACCTTACTGTCTTTTATAAAAGCTTGGTGAACCAACGTGTTATCTTTGAAAAATCTTTTTAATTTTCCTTGAGCAATTTTGTCCAACATTTCTTCGGGCTTTCCTTCAGCTCTTAATTGGTCTTTTGCAATTTCTATCTCTTTTTCAATTACCATCGCATCAACACTATTTTCATCCAATGCTATAGGGTTCATAGCTGCAATTTGCATTGCTATATCCTTTCCAGCAACTTCGATATTATCAGCTTTTTCAGAAAAACCAACTAGAGAAGAAATTTTATTACCAGCATGAATATATGTTCCTACGTAATTTGAATCAATTCTGGCAAAATCATTAATCTGAATTTTTTCGCCGATGACTCCTGTCTGTTCAATAAGTTTTTCTTCAACACTCATTTCACCTAGACTAGCTTTAAGTAAATCTTCTTTTGAATTACATGTCAGACCTATTTCTGCAATCTTATGAGCCAATTCTACAAAGTCAGCATTTTTTCCGACAAAATCAGTTTCACAAGCTAAAACAATTCCTACTGCTGTAGTATTTTCTTTATTAGAAATAGCAATTGCAACTCCCTCTGATGATTCACGATCAGCTCTTTTAGCAGCAACTTTTTGCCCTTTTTTTCTTAGAATTTCAATTGCAGAATCGAAATCACCATTAGCCTCAACAAGTGCTTTTTTACAATCCATCATACCTGCACCAGTCGTTTTCCTTAATTTATTTACTTCAGAAGCGGTTACTTTTACCATGATTTATTTTTTTGCTTTTTTAGTTTTTTTATCGTCAGTACCCTTACTTTCTTCAGCAACTGATGATTCTTTGGCATCCTTTGACTTTGCCTCTTTTTTAACTTCTTTTTTAGTTTCTGATTCTTCTTTAACTTCTTGCTTAGGAGCTGGAGCCTCTTCTGTCTTAGAATTATCCTCTTCTTTTTCTTTAGACGAGTTTCTTTCCTCTAAGCCTTCTAATACTGCCGCACCAACATGTTCTAAAATTTTTGAAATAGATTTTGAAGCATCGTCATTTGAAGGGATTACATAGTCAATACCTCTTGGGTCACAATTTGTATCTACCATTGCAAAAATTGGAATATTTAGCTTTTGGGCTTCCTTGACCGCAATCTTTTCTCTTAAAATATCTACAATAAATATTGCTCCAGGTAATCTTGTCATGTTTGAAATGGAACCTAAATTCTTTTCAAGTTTATCTCTAAGCCTTCCAATTTGCAGTTTTTCTTTTTTAGAAAGTGAATTAAAAGTACCATCTTGCTTCATTCGATCAATTGATGACATTTTTTTTACAGCTTTTCTAATTGTTACAAAATTTGTAAGCATTCCTCCAGGCCACCTTTCAGTAATGTAAGGCATGTTAATCTTTTTGGAAGATTCAGATACAATATCTTTAGCCTGCTTTTTTGTAGCTACAAATAAAATTTTTCTTCCAGAAGCTGCGATTTTTTTTAGAGCTTGAGATGCTTCGTCTAATTTTGCAACTGTTTTGTAAAGGTTTATGATGTGAATTCCATTTCTTTCCATATAAATATATGGGGACATATTAGGATTCCACTTTCTTGTTAGGTGACCGAAGTGTACACCTGCTTCTACTAATTCTTTTACTTGATTTTTACTCATTATTTTTAGTTTACGTTCTTATTTTTAGCAATACTTAAGTGGTATAAATTTTATTTAAGCCTTAAGCATTTAGATGCTAAACTAATTTTAGTTAAAATTCTATCTCTTAGAGAATTGGAATTTTTTTCTTGCTTTCTTTTGTCCAAATTTCTTTCTCTCAACCATTCTAGGATCTCTTGTTAAAAGACCTAATGGCTTAAGTAATGAACGATTGTTTTCATCAACTTCACATAAAGCTCTTGAAATAGCTAATCTAATAGCCTCAACTTGACCTGTCATTCCACCCCCGTAAACATTAACTGTCATATCAAACTTATTTTCAACTTCACATACTTTAAAGGGTTGATTTAGTTTGAATTGATGTGCAGAAGTAGGAAAATAATCCTTACAATCTTTTGTGTTAACGGTAAATTTACCTTTACCCTTTTTTAAATAAATTCTTGCAACTGAAGTTTTTCTCCTTCCAATTTTATGTATAACTGTATCCATTAATTTACTTTGTTTAGGTCAATAATTGAAGGTTTTTGAGCTTCAAACTTATGATCGTTATCAGAAAAAACATGTAAGTTTTTAAACAGCTTTGCTCCAAGTTTATTTTTTGGAAGCATACCTTTAACCGATTTTTCAATAATAGAATTTGGATTTTTTTGAAATTGCTCGGAAGCATTCAATGATCTTTGACCACCTGGATAACCAGTGTATCTAATGTATTTTTTTTGTTCCCACTTATTTCCAGTCAAATTGATTTTTTTAGAGTTAATAACAATAACATTATCTCCACAATCAACGTGTGGAGTAAAGTTAGGTTTATGCTTTCCTCTAATTAAAATAGCAACTTTGGAAGCTAATCTTCCAAGATTTTGACCATCAGCATCAACTAAAACCCAGTTTTTTGTAACTGTGTTCTTGTTAGCTGAAATTGTTTTAAAACTTATTGTATCCAAAATTCAATTATTTAAATTTTCATCTCTTAAAAGAGCATGCAAATCTACAATTATATATTTTATTAGCAAATAGTTAAAGAAATTATTTTTTTAATCAGAAAACAAAGGCATTTAGTGGGCTTCTAGCCAATTTAAACCATAGTTCACGTCAACGGTTAAAGGAACTTTTATTTGGAATGCATTTTCCATTTCATGTTTTACCATATCCATAAAATTATTTAATTCAGGTTTAAACACATCAAAAACCAGTTCGTCATGAACTTGAAGTAGCATTTTACTTTTAAATTCATTTTGATTTATTTTTTCTTGAATATTTATCATTGCCAACTTTATTATGTCAGCAGCGCTTCCCTGAACCGGAGCATTAACCGCATTTCTTTCGGAAGCACCTCTCACGATGCCATTTCTAGAATTAATATCTTTAAGATATCTCCTTCTCCCCAAAACGGTTTCTACATATCCCTTATTTCTTGCAAAAGAAATCTGATTTGAAATATACATTTTAAGTTTTGGATATTTTAGATAATATTTATCTATTAATTCTTTGGCTTCCTTTCGATTTAAATTGGTTTGGTTACTTAATCCAAATGCAGAAACCCCATAAATTATTCCAAAATTTACAACTTTTGCATTAGATCTTTGTTCCCTGCTTACCTCTTTAATAGGAACGTTGAAAACTGCAGCAGCTGTTGATGTATGTATGTCTTCATTATTTTTAAAAGCATTTATCATATTTTCCTCTTCACTTAGGGATGCAATTATTCTAAGTTCGATCTGAGAATAATCCGCTGCCAAAATAAAATAATCTTTGTTTTTTGGGATAAAGGCTTTTCTTATTTCCCTACCTCTATTTGTTCGGATTGGAATATTTTGAAGATTAGGATTTATACTACTCAGTCTTCCTGTAGATGCCACTGTTTGAATATACTGAGTATGAATTCTGTTAGTTCTGCTAGAAATTTGCTTTGGAAGAGAATCTATGTATGTATTTAAAAGCTTAGAAATGCTCCTATATTCTAAAATTAATTTAACAAATGAATTTTCCTTAGCTAGCTCTGAAAGAACTTCTTCAGAAGTTGAATATTGGCCTGTTTTGGTTTTTTTAGGATTTTTACTGATTTTCATTTGGTCAAATAAAATTTCTCCAAGCTGCTTTGGAGAAGAAATATTAAACTCTGCTCCAGCTTCCTTATAAATTTTTTCAGCTAAGTCATTAACCTCAGTTTTAGTTTTTTCAGAAAGCTTATCTAAAAACTTTATATCCAAGTTTATGCCTTCATTTTCCATTAGGGCTAAAGTTTTTAAAAGTGGAATCTCAATTCTGTTATATAAATCAATTTGATTGTATTTTTCAAGATCTTTTTCCAGTAAAGGTTTTAATTGATACGCTAGTTCTGAAATTTCACTACTTTTTAAATCACTAGATTTAATATTTAAATAATTTTTAGAGAGATTTACAATATCATGATTTATATCTGGATTGATCAGATAATGGGCTAGCTTTATGTCAAAAACTCCACCACGAACTTTAATATTTTTTTTGGAAAGTAGTTTAATATCTTGTTTGATATCATTTGAAATTTTAGTTATATTTTTATCTTCAAAAAAGATCTTCAATATTTTATCAAAGTCTCTATTTTCATCATTAATTGAATATGAAAGGTTGTTTTCCCAGCTAAAGGATATATTTTTAATTTCAAGATTTGCAAAATTGTTTCCTTCGGTTAAAAAACTATAGCTGACATTCTTCTGCTTTTTTAATCTATTTAGAAATAATACAAGAGATGTATTTGAAATGATCTCTTGATCGATCACTTTTTTTTCAGACACCACATTTATTTCCTGGGTATTTTCAAATAAATTAAACTGACCATGACCCGCATTTTCTATTATCTCTTCTGTTTTATTCTGAATTTCTGGATTTGGTTTTTCTACATTTGAAAAAATTGAATTTATGGAACTACTTAACCTTCTAAATTCTAAAAAATCAAAAATTTCACGAATTTTTTCTAAATTTTTGACATCTAACTTAAATTCATTGATCTCAAAATCTATCGGCACATTTGTTATTATAGTGGCCAATTTCTTCGACAGAATTCCTAATTCTTTATTAGCCTCAATCTTTTCTTTTATTTTTCCTTTTAAATCTGATGTATTTTCCAATAAATTTTCAAGCGATCCGTATTCCTTTAAAAATTTTTTTGCAGTTTTATCTCCAACCCCTGGCAATCCGGGAATATTATCCACTGAATCGCCCTTCATTGCTAAAAAATCAATGACCTGAGATGTTTGAGATATTTCAAACTTATCTAAGACCTCTTTTACCCCCCATGTTTCATATCCACCTCCAAAAACAGGACGATACATATAAATATCTTTTTCAACAAGTTGAGCGAAATCCTTGTCTGGGGTTACCATATAAGTTTCAAAATTTTGTGTTTTGGCCTTTTTTGCAATAGTTCCGATTATGTCATCAGCTTCATAACCTTCCTTAACAAGAATTGAGATATTCAAAGACTTTAAAATATCCTCAATGATTGGTACAGCAATTTTAATTCCTTCTGGTGTTTCTTCTCTGTTTGCCTTATAATCTTCGAATATTTCAATTCTGTCTTGACTTCCACCTTTGTCAAAACAAACTGCCATATAATCTGGCTTTTCTCGTTTTATAACATCAAAAAGTGAATTTGTAAAACCTAAAATAGCAGACGTATCTAGCCCTTTTGAATTGATTCTAGGATTTTTTATAAATGCATAATATCCACGAAAAATTAAAGCGTATGCATCTATTAGAAAAAGGCGTTTTTTGTCACTCATTTATATTTTTTTGTCAAAAAATAAAGAACTAATATTTTGATTACCATTCTTATCATATTTTGTCATACTAAAGCCTTTCTGGATTGCATAAGAACCCGTATCTCCATTCTTGTTAATTGCGATATAACCAACCTGAAAATTTTGATAATTACTTCCTGGTTTATTTACAATTCTATGTATAGCAGTTTTGCAGGCTTCATCAGGTGAATAACCTTGTCTCATCAGTTCTACCACAAGAAAGCTTCCAACTGTCTTTATCACTTCTTCACCTAAACCTGTTGCTACAGCACCACCAATTTCATTGTCAATATATAGTCCTGAACCTATGATAGGCGAGTCACCAACTCTTCCCTGCATTTTATAAGCTAAACCACTTGTTGTACATCCACCACTTATGTTGTTGTTTTTATCAATGGCCAACATTCCAATCGTATCGTGATTTTCAATATTGATTATTGGATTATATTTTTCATTTTTTTTCCAATTAACCCAATCAGTTTCAGATTTTTCAGTCAGAAGATTTTCCTCTTTAAACCCCATTGAAATAGCAAACTTTTTTGCTCCATCTCCAGCCAGCATAACATGTGGAGTTTTTTCCATAACTAATCTGGCAACAGAAATGGCATGCTTTATATTTTTGAGATAAACAACTGAACCACAATTTCCTTTGTAATCCATTATACATGCATCTAGGCTTACGTTACCTTCTCTGTCCGGAAGACCACCAATTCCAACGGATTGACCTTTTTCATTGGCTTCTTCAATTCTACAACCTTGTTCAATTGCATCTAAAGAATCCCCATTTTTTAATAGAATTTCCCAAGCTTTTTGGGTTGCCTTTTTAACGTCCCAGGTTGCAATTACAACTGGGTGGGTAATACCATTTTTGGTTTTTGAAAAAGTTTTATGATAGTTTAATCCAATTCCTAAGGAAGCTACCCCGGTTCTTTTAATAAAACTTCTCCTATCCATCTATTTAAATTAATTTTTGACCACTCAAAATTCTTTTTGTAGTTATTGAATATATTAATAGAAAAACAAAACATAGTACTGCTACCCAGTAAGAAGTTATCATTCCAAAAATATCTGCAAGCTTTCCTTGCAGAGGAGGTATGATTGCACCACCTAAAATCATCATAACTAAAAATGACGAGCCCTGGGATGTGTATTTTCCTAACCCCGTAATACTCAAAGAAAATATACATGGCCACATGATAGAACAAAATAAACCACCAGTCAGAAAGGCAAATAATGCAATTTCTCCTGACCCAAATATCCCTATTAACATAGCAACAACTCCTAGAGCACTAAAAATTGTCATGATTTTTATAGCATTATCCTTAGCCAAGTAAAATCCAATAATTTGAATAACGATTAAAAGTGAAAAAATACCAATCTCAGAAATAGTCAAGGGATTACTGAGTGCATTTACTCCAATTACAACTCCAAAAGCTATAAAGGGTGTAATAAAAAGTAAGATTTGTTTCAAGGATTTTGAGATGTCAAATGCTCCAATCGATCCTGTCCATCTACCAATCATTAACCCACCCCAGTAGAGGGCAATATATTTTGCACTCTGAGCTTCGTCTAAAACAGGAAGACCTATAGCATTTAGTCCTTCCCCAATATCTGCTTTTAATAACTCCCCAAGGTTACTTTGAATTGTAACTTCAACACCTACATATGTAAAAATGGCTAACATACCCCAAGCAAGCTGTGGATATTTTAGCGCTCCCCAATCTTGAGAATTTTTACGAGCTGATGCATTTGCAAGTAGTATTAAAGCAAATACAAAAATCAGACAAACACTTGTTAAAATTAACCTAGTCATTTCTAAGGATTCAACAGGCTCATTTTCAAAAGCAGGAGTATATGTATAAAAGATCCATCCAAAACATAAAGTCATAACTACAGTCATTGTAATAAGCATATTTTTCGCTTTTGAAGCCGACTCAAAAGGCTCATCATTTTTAGCATCAGGAAGATTTTTAGAAACATAGAAAAATATTGCAACTAACAAAAATGCTACTGCTACCGCAATATAAAGTCCTTGGACAGAACTTAACTCTATAACATCCCAATTAACTTCTGTGGCAGAACCAAATAAAACAAATGCGATTAGGATTGGGCCTATAGCTGTTCCAAATGAATTTACTCCTCCAGCAAGGTTTAACCTATTCGAACCTGTTGAAGGATCTCCCAAGGAGACAGCAAATGGATTTGCCGCAGTTTGTTGTAAAGAAAAACCAAGACCTATAATAAATAAAGCCAAAAGAACATAGTAAAAAACTTGAGTATCCCCTTGTTCTGCTCCATTAACCGAAGGATACATAATTAATGCACCAAAAATTGATATAATCAATCCGTAAATTATACCTTTTTTATATCCCCAATTATTTAAAATATCTTTTTTTGAATAACTTGACCAGATAAATAGTATTAACGCACCAATAAAATACGCCCCATAAAAAGCAAATTCTACAAGCTGTGCTTGAAATTGGTCAATTTTGAAATATGTTTTACAAAAGGGAATGAATACACCGTTTGATGCACCAAAGAATCCCCAAAAAAAGAAAACAGTGATTAATGTATATAAAGCAGAATTATTATTTTGATTTTTCATGAATTTTATTAGGTTAGTTAAAGAGTTCTAAAATAATAAAAAACAAGTTTATTATTTACCTATGGTTTTTAAAGATTTTAACAAATTCGTATAATTAATTGATTAACATCGTTTTAGCAGTAATTTTTTATAAAATCAGTATCTTTAATAAATAAACAAGCTTTATTTATGGCCAGATTTGGAGATTTAATTGATATCAAAGTACCTGTTTTATTAGAATTCTATATTAAACAGGATGAAATTTCTAACACAATGTATCCTGTGCTTAAAGATGTAGCCAATGCTTTAGGTAAAAAGGCAAAAGTTATCAAAATTGATTTAGAAAAAAACAACAAACTAGCCGAAGCTTTAAGAATAAAAGGCACTCCAACTTTAATGATTTATAAAAGAGGAGAAATGAAATGGAGACAAAGTGGAGATGAAGATGCAAATTCTTTAATCGGCAGATTGAAAGACTTTTGTGAAAATTAAAGGAATAAATCTAAATAATCGTTGAATTCTTTCATTCTTGTTTCTAAATATTCACCTTCTTCGTGATTCAAAATAACATCTACTAATGACCTGTATCTTTCAATATCTATGTAGATATCTTCTGCGTATCTATTTTTATTAGAATTTGAAACGGTGCTAAAATAGAATAAACTTTCTTGATATTTTACTGCGATATCGTCAAATATTTTTCTTGCTTTTTTAGGTTTGTTAATCAAATAGTAAGCATTCAAAAACGGTTCTAAAAGAGTGTAATATCCATATTCATTTACCGGCATTTTCTCCATACATATGTCCAAAATATTTTCTGCTTCATCTATTTTATTTTCTAAAATTAATTGATCTATTAATCTAGACATATTGCCTCTATAGGTAATGCTATTTTTTCTAGACTCTACATCTAAATAAATCTCATTTGAATCCTTAGAACCCCATTCCCAATTTTTAACTATTGATAGCATTTTTTGTGAATCTACCATACCCATTTCATATGGATTAGATTCATCAACTTCGGTTTTTATAGGAATCAGTTTATAACACATTCCATCTAATTGTAAATAATCTTTCATCCAAATATAATCTTCATCTCCAAATGCTCCACCAGTAAAATAAATAGGTCGCCTCCATTCATTTTGCGCAATTATATCTAACATAATCAGTCTGTTTTTATATAGTGCTTGAGATTTTATATTAATAATTATTTCATTTTCTATCAAGTCAGATTTGTCTTTATTTACAATATTATATTTTAATACATTTTCGATATTCACTGGAATTTTTATATTTTCAGTAGGGAGAAAATTGGCATTTAAATCTTGACTTCTGAGTCCAGAAGTATCGTAACCTTGTCTTTTAAGGATTTCACCGTATTTGTATTCTTTTTCATCTTGTGTAATAAAATCCAGAAAAACATCAACATCTATTGTGTCGTTGGTTATTGCTTCTTTTATTATATAATCTCTTGTACCATGCCTGTATTTATCGTGGGTTAAACTTGACGGAATAGGTTCACTTTCATATGCCTGTCTTTTCATTTGATCAATATACCAGTCCGTACTTAACAAGCTTGTGTTAACAATTCTAACATCTGTTCTGATTCCTTCGATTTCTTGTGCATACCAAAGCGGAAAAGTATCGTTGTCACCGATTGTAAATAAAATCGCATTTTTATCACAGGAATTCAAATAATTTACAGCCATTGAATAAGCGGTATACCTACCGCTCCTGTCGTGATCATCCCAATTATTCACAGCAAGGTTAACAGGTACAATTAGTAAGCACGTCAAGGTGGTTAAAATGGAGCTCTTTTTTAATTTTATCTTTTCTAATAATGTTGATAGGTAGAAACTTCCTAATCCTATTGCCATCGAAAAAACATAAAAAGAGCCTACTAATGAATAATCTCTTTCTCTTGGTTCAAATGGACGCACGTTTGTGTAAACCTGTATTGCAACCCCCGTAAAAACAAAAAATACAAGAAGAATCCAAAAATATTCTTTATTTAAATTATATAAAAAATACAAACCAATAAGGCCTAAAAGTAGAGGCAATAGGTAATATGTATTTCTTGCTTTATTGTTTAAAACATCTCCAGGAAGATTTTTTTGTGAAACACCTATATTCCATTCGTCAATAAAATTAATCCCACTTAGCCAATTACCATTTAAATTCATCTTTCCTTGAATATCGTCTTGTCTTCCAGCAAAATTCCACATGAAATATCTTAGATACATATAACCAATTTGATAGTCAAATAAATAATACAGATTACTAAGCAATGATGGTTTTTGAATTTCTAAAAATTGACCATATTGTTTTAGAAATTTTTCAAAATCCTCATAATCAACTTCACCTTCATTTATTTTATTTTTAAAGTCAGAAACAAAATCTTTAATTCCAGGTTCGTTTAGATATCTTGATTTTATTTTGAAGTTGAGGTATCCCGTGTAATTTAAATAGTTTTTGGCATGTTCTGAGCTCCACATTCTTGGAAGAATTGAAGCGTGCTCAGAATTGTAGTTTTGAATTGCATTTTCATAATCATTTACAATAACATATTTATTATTATCTAAATCTTTCTCATATTTTGGATTATCATTTTTGTAAGGATTCTCCTTGTCTAGTCCAGAATACTGGTCGGTAAATAGTGGGCCATAAAAGAGATATGTTTTTGGGTATTGTTCTAGATTATAGTAGGCTAAAAGTTCTCTTGCGTTTGATGGATTATTTTCATTGACCACAACATTTGCATTTGATCTAATAGGAAGAATTAACCACGACGAGAAGCCAATGAAAATAAATAAGAAACAGAGCACCAACGTGTTGATTGTTACTAAGTTTTTTTTCGCAGTGTAATTTATTAAATAATAGAAGGATAGAGCGATGATTATAAATGCGGCAATAGATCCAGAATTGAAAGGTAAATTAAAGTTATTTACAAATAACAATTCAATCATACTAAAAAACCTTAATGTATATGGAAGGATCAATTTAAAAATCCCCATAAGAATTAATAGTCCTAAAATATTTGCAAACAAGAACCCGTATAAAGAATTTATTTTTAAGCTACTTCGAATTGTTTTTTGGTTTTTAAAATAAAAGATCAGAACAATGGCAGGAATTGTTAAAAGCCCCATAAAATGCACTCCAAACGATAATCCGATAACAAAACAAATAAGTATCAACCATTTATTACCTCTAGGTTTATTCATATCAGCCTCCCATCGCAAGCCTAAATAAAATAATATTGACATTATTAAAGTAGCCATGGCATAAACCTCTGCTTCCACAGCGTTAAACCAAAAACTATCTGTGAATGAAAAACTCAATGCACCGACCAATCCTGCTCCAGAAATTGCAAGTTGCCTGTTTAATGTAAATTTATCAGTACTGATTATTTTTAAGAGAATTAAAACAATACTCCAGTACATAAAAGCTATTGTCAATGCACTACTAAATCCACTCATTAAATTCATCGTAAAACCAATATTCTCTTTATCAATTGCAAAAACAGAGAATATTGCTCCAAGCATTTGATATAGCGGGGCCCCAGGAGGATGACCTACTTGTAGTTTTGAAGATGTAGTAATATATTCCCCTGTATCCCAGAAACTAACCGTTGGCTCAGCAGTGGAGAAATAGACACAAAAAGATACTAAAAAACATATCCATCCAAGAAGTAAATTAAGTTTTTTAAAATCGTCTAATTTCATATTTTTTTTTCAAATTTATTAATTAAATATTCTTTAGAATAGTAAATATTAAACATAATTAATGAAATTATATTGCTGATATAAAAATTATTTTAAATTTGCATCCTCAATGGCCTATGGTGTAACTGGTAACACGTCTGGTTTTGGTCCAGAAGAGTCTAGGTTCGAGCCCTAGTAGGCCAACTAAATGCAAATGGCTAATCAATAAATATTTTATTGTATATTTGCATCACTGATTAATATTAAAAAATTAAGAGGGGACTAAGAGTCCCCTCTTTTTATAGAACATGTTGAAGGAAAAAATAGAATTATTGTTAATTGACTGTTTTGATCAAAGAAGTGATCTTTTTCTTATTGATTTCTCCGTTTCGGAAAGCAACGAAATAAAGGTTATAATAGATGGAGATAATGGAGTTAAAGTTGAAGATTGCATGTTTATAAGTCGAGCAATTGAAGGAAATTTTGACAGAGAAGAATTAGATTTTTCTTTGGAAGTAGCATCCTGTGGAGCCACTTCTCCTTTACTTATTGCCAGACAATATTCTAAGCATTGTGGAAGAATTTTATCGGTTAAAACAGATAATGAATTTTATGAAGGAAGACTTACTGGTACTGACGATAAGTCGATTAATCTTGTATGGAAAGAAAGACAACCAAAACCGATAGGTAAGGGTAAAGTAACTGTAGAAAAATCAATTGATATTGATTTCAAAAAAATTAAAGAAGCAAAAGTTAAAGTAAAATTTTAGAATATGGATAATCTAACACTAATTGAATCGTTTTCAGAATTTAAAGATGATAAATTAATTGACAGAGTCACACTAATGGCGATTCTTGAGGAAGTTTTTAGATCAACTCTAAGGAGAAAATATGGAGATGATGAAAATTTTGATGTAATTATTAATCCTGATAAGGGAGATTTAGAAATATGGAGAAATAGAATTGTTGTCGAGGATGACAATGTTGAAGATGATAATATAGAAATTGCCCTTACTGAAGCAAGAAAGATTGAACCAGATTTTGAAGTTGGCGAGGATGTTTCAGAAGAAGTTAAGTTAGTTGATCTTGGAAGAAGATCTATTTTAGCTCTAAGACAAAATTTAACTGCAAAATTACATGAGCATGATAACACAAATGTTTATAAGAAGTTTAAAGAATTAGAAGGTGAAATATATACCGCTGAAGTACATCACATTAGACATAAGGCAATTATTTTACTTGATGATGAAGGCAATGAAATCGTTATGCCTAAAGACAAACAGATACCCTCTGATTTTTTTAGAAAAGGCGATAATATTAGAGGAGTAATCGAAAGTGTTGAATTAATAGGAACAAAACCATCGATAATACTTTCCAGAACCTCTCCGATATTTTTAGAAAAATTGTTCGAACAGGAAATTCCTGAAGTTTTTGATGGACTAATTTCAATAAAAAAAGTTGTAAGAATACCTGGAGAAAAAGCAAAAGTTGCTGTTGACTCTTATGATGACCGAATTGATCCCGTTGGAGCTTGTGTCGGAATGAAAGGATCAAGAATTCATGGTATTGTTAGGGAGCTTGGAAATGAAAACATCGATGTTATTAATTATACTAACAACCTTCAATTATTTATAACCAGAGCACTTAATCCGGCAAGAGTGAATTCAATGAAAATTGATGAAGACAATAATAGAGTTGAAGTGATTTTAAATCCCGAGGAAGTTAGTAAAGCAATTGGTAGGGGAGGTCATAATATAAGACTTGCTGGACAATTGACAGGTTACGAAATTGATGTGTTTAGAGAGGGAGCTGAAGAAGACGTTGAATTAACAGAATTCTCTGATGAAATAGATTCGTGGATTATTGATGAACTTGCAAAAGCAGGTCTTGATACAGCAAAAAGTGTTCTTGAACAGGATGCAGCAGACTTGGTTAAGAGAACCGATCTTGAGGAAGAAACGATTAATGATGTTCTTAAAATATTAAAAGAAGAATTTGAAGATTAAAAACTGACAATTATATGGCAGATACAATAAGGTTAAATAAAGTTTTAAGGGAATTAAATATTTCAATTGACAGAGTCGCGGAGTTTTTAGAGTCCAAGGGTCACGTTATTGAGAAAAGACCTACAACTAAAATCTCTACAGATCTATATAACTTATTGTGTGATGAGTTTCAAATTGATGCAGACAAAAAGCTAGCTTCTAAAGAAGCAGTTGAGGCAAAAAATAAAGAAAAGGAAGAGATCAGGGAAAAACAGGAAAAAGAACAAAATTCAGTTATTTCAAACTCAAACGAAGTTATTAAAGCTTCTTCTAAGGTTTTTCAATTTAAAAAAGTTGGCAAAATAGATCTTGAGACTAAAAAAGAAATTAAAGCTGAAAAAGTTGATTATAAACCTCAAAAAGAGCCTACAAATGAAATAAAAGAACAATCACCTTCAAGCCCCGACGAATCAGGTGATGATTCTGTCAAAAAAGATAATTATAAAAAATTAACTGGATTAAAATCCACTGGTGAAAAAATAGATCTTAATCAATTTAAAAAACCAGAAACTGTTTCTTCTGAAGCAAAATCAAAAAAGAAAAGGAAAAGAATTGTTTCCAATAAAGGCAATGCCCCTCAAAATAATTTTGGAAACACAAAATTTAAACAAAAAGGTAGGCCAAACAGGGTTGTTAAAGAAGAACCTAGCGAAGAGGAAGTTCAAAAACAAATTAAAGAAACCCTTGAAAAGCTCCAGGGAAAATCATCAAAAGGAAAAGCTGCAAAATATAGAAAAGATAAAAGAGATCAACATAAGCAAAAGTCTGAAGAGGAGATAGCAGCCCAAGAACAGGAAAGTAAAATTTTAAAGGTTACGGAGTTTGTAACAGCTAATGAAATTGCAACCATGATGGATGTTTCTACAACCGAAATTATTTCTGCATGTATGACCTTAGGAATGATGGTGACCTTAAATCAAAGATTAGATGCTGAAACTCTCTCGATTGTGGCAGAAGAATTTGGTTATAAAGTTGAATTTGTAACTGCTGAAATTGAGGAAGAAGCTGAAGAAATAGAGGAATCTCCTGAAGATTTAATGCCGAGACCTCCAATAGTCACTGTAATGGGACATGTTGATCATGGAAAAACATCCCTATTAGATTACATAAGAAAAGAAAATGTAATTGCTGGTGAATCGGGAGGAATCACACAGCATATAGGAGCTTATGCTGTTGAACTTCAAGACGGTCAAAAAATTACTTTTTTAGATACACCTGGTCACGAAGCATTTACAGCAATGAGGGCAAGAGGTGCGCAGGTAACTGATTTAGTTATTATTGTGATTGCGGCAGATGATGATATAATGCCTCAAACAAAAGAGGCTATTTCTCATGCTCAAGCTGCATCTGTTCCAATTGTATTTGCAATAAATAAAATTGACAAACCCAATTCAAATCCTGATAAGATAAAAGAAAGTCTTTCTAATATGAATTTATTGGTAGAAGATTGGGGAGGTAAAATTCAGTCCCACGACATTTCTGCGTTAAAGGGGGATGGTGTCAATGAACTCTTAGAAAAAGTTCTGTTAGAAGCTGAAATTTTAGAATTAAAAGCAAATCCTAATAAGGATGCTGTAGGTAGTGTAGTTGAGGCATTTTTAGATAAGGGTAGGGGTTATGTTTCTACCATTCTTGTACAGGCAGGAACTTTAAAAGTTGGAGATTTTGTTTTGGCTGGAAAGACAAGTGGTAAGGTTAAAGCTATGCATGATGAAAGAGGCAATGAAATTAAAGAGGCAGGCCCTTCAACTCCAATTTCTATTCTTGGTCTTGATGGTGCTCCTCAGGCAGGAGATAAGTTTTCTGTTTATTCTGACGAAAGAGAGGCAAAACAAATTGCGAATAAGAGAAATCAATTACAAAGAGAACAATCGGTAAGAACCCAAAAACATATTACGTTAGATGAAATTGGAAGAAGAATTGCATTGGGAGAATTTAAAGAACTTAACATTATTCTAAAAGGGGATGTTGATGGATCTGTAGAAGCACTTACAGATTCTCTGCAAAAACTTTCAACCGAAGAAATCCAGGTAAATATTATACACAAGGCTGTTGGTGCAATTACCGAAAGTGATGTTTTATTAGCATCAGCATCTGATGCTATTGTCGTTGGTTTTAATGTTAGGCCGATGGGCAACGCAAGACAAATTGCCGACAAGGAACAAATTGATATTAGAACATATTCGATAATTTATGCAGCAATTAATGACGTTAAAGATGCAATGGAAGGCATGTTGTCACCAGACTTCAAAGAGGAGATTACAGGTCTCTGTGAAGTTAGAGAAACATTTAAAATTTCAAAAATTGGGACCATTGCCGGATGTATGGTAACAAAAGGGAAAATTGTTAGAAATTCAGAAATTAGATTAATTAGAGAAGGTGTTGTGATTTATACTGGTGTTTTATCATCATTAAAAAGATTTAAAGATGATGCAAAAGAAGTAACCAAGGGTTATGATTGTGGTCTCCAAATTAAAGATTACAATGACATTAAAGTTGGAGATGAGATTGAAGGATATATTAATGTTGCTATAAAAAAGAAAATCTAATTAATTTCTTCATCTGTTTCTTCATCTTTGCTTTCTTCTTCAAACTCCATTTCATAATATTCTGGTCTAAATATAAAAGCACTTTTATATTTTTTTCTAATTTTTAAAAGACTTTTATCCGCTTCAAGGCGAGTAAAAAAATTACCAATCCATACTTTGTAATTTGGAGTTTCGTAAATCAACGTTGCAGTCGAGTCATCAAACAATTTTACATATTCTTCTTTAATTATTTCTGCTTGATCTCTATTGCCACTATAAATTTGAATTTTTAAGTTTTGTATCTTTTTATTCAACTCTTTTTTTAAAAATATTATTTTTTCAAGTTTTTCACTTTTATTTATTTGAACTTCTCCTTTTTGACTAAATCCTGATAAAAATGAAAGAAGTAGAATTAGAGATATTATGTTAGTTTTTGTTGTCAAAATTTAGAAAATTTATAATATAAGTTAAAGACTAATTAATATAAATTATTTTTTTTTATTTAGAATGAATATAAATTAGTATTTTACACTTAATATTTAGCGAATTTATGAATAAAAAAAACATTTTAGATGTTATTTTTGTGCTTGATTTTTAACAGGCGATTTCTGAATGGATCAAAAAGAACTTAGAAGACAATTTTCATTATTTAAGTCTAGCCGACTATCTAACCTAAAAACGAAAATATTTGGTCCACTTTTGCTCGCCCTATTTTTTACTTCAACTATAACAATTTTTGCTCAAGATGGTGATCCATTTGCTGGAAAAGCATTGTTTAATACAAACTGTGCCTCATGTCACAAGTTAGACAGAAAAATGACCGGCCCTGCGTTAAGGAATGTTGAAACTAGGCTATTAGAAGACGAAGGCCTTGACAGAGAATGGTTGTATGCCTGGATAAGAAACAGCTCTGCTTTAATAAAATCTGGAGATGCTTACGCAAATAAGATATACGAAGAGTATAACAAGTCAGCCATGACTGCTTATCCCCAGCTGACGGACTCTGATCTTAATAATATTTTAGCCTACACTGCTCAGGAAAAAGTAGTGCCTGTTGCAGTAGCTGCTGCTACCCAAGTTTCAAATGTACCATCCAATGATCTTGGATTGTCTGATCAAATCATACTTGGTGTTTTTGCTATTTTATTTCTCTTATTAAGTATTGGCCTGGTCTTAGTTGCAAAAACGTTAAAAAATCTTGCTGAATTAAAAGGGGTAAAAATTGAAGAAAAGAAAAAAGGTAAACCAATTTGGAAGGCATATTTGGAGAACCAGTTTTTGATGCTTTGCACTGCAGTAATTTTCCTATTGGTAAGTGCATATGGTTTTTACGGATGGACAATGCAGGTTGGTGTTAACCAAGGGTATATGCCTGTTCAGCCAATTCACTACTCACACAAAATACATTCTGGAGATAATAAAATAGATTGTAACTATTGCCATTCCTCTGCAAGAGTAAGTAAACATTCAGGAATACCTTCCCTAAATATTTGTATGAATTGCCACAAAAGTATTTATGAGTATAACGGAGAAACTACCGAAGAATACTCCAAAGAATTTTACGATGGAGAAATAAAAAAATTATATAAAGCTGTTGGTTGGGATGACGAAGCTCAGGAGTATACAGGGGTTACATATCCAGTTAAATGGGTAAGAATCCATAACCTACCAGACTTTGCTTATTTTAATCACTCACAGCATGTTTCTGTTGCCGGTATTGACTGTCAAACATGTCATGGTCCTGTAGAAGAAATGGAGATAATGTATCAACACTCTCCTCTCACCATGGGGTGGTGTATTAATTGTCATAGAGAAACAAATGTCAATATTAAAGACAATGAATATTACGATAGAATTCACAAAGAATTATCGAAAAAATATGGAGTTGAAGAATTAACAGCTGCTCAGATGGGTGGTTTAGAATGTGGCAAATGTCATTATTAAATTAGATCAAACTTAAATATGTCTAAAAATAAAAAATACTGGAAAAATTTAGCAGAATTAAATTCTGATAATAATGACGTGTTTGACAAGTTACAAAACAAAGAATTTGTAGAAGAAATTCCTGTTGATGAATTTTTATCTGATAAGGACAATCTAACAGACAGTTCTACATCAAGAAGGGACTTTCTAAAATATATTGGATTCAGCACTGCTGCCGCTACACTAGCTGCATGTGAGGGACCAGTCGTAAAGTCTATTCCATATGTTGTTCAGCCAAAAGAAATTATCCCTGGAGTAGCTAATTACTATGCTACAACTATTGGAAACGGATATGACTTTGCCAATATTCTTATTAAAAATAGGGAAGGAAGGCCGATTAAAGTCGAAAAAAATAAATTGGCTCCTGACTCTATGGCTGCAAATGCAAGAGTTCATGCTTCTATATTGGATCTTTATGATAATGCAAGATTGGCTCAACCCACAAAAACTAATATGCCAATTTCTTGGTTCGGTTTTGAATATGAAACCAAGGCAAAATTGGATGAAATTTCTAGAACATCAAAAGAAATTGTTTTACTAACCCAAACATTAGCTAGTCCGTCAACATTAAAATTAATTCGAGATTTTAAAGCAAAATATAATAATGTTAAACACGTAATATACGATGCAATTTCTGAATCTAAGGCTCTTGATGCTTTTGAGTCGAGATACGGAACTCGTGGTTTGGCAAATTATGATTTTTCAAATTCTGAACTGATTGTTTCTGTTGGAGCAGATTTCTTGGGAGATTGGCAAGGTGGAGGATTTGATTGTTCTTATGCAAAGGGGAGAATTCCTGATAATGGAAAAATGTCGAGACACATTCAGTTTGAATCAAACATGACACTTTCTGGCGCAAATGCTGACCATAGAGTCCCACTTAAACTAAATGAACAAAAACTTGTTTTATTAGAAATATATAAATCTTTGTTAGGTTCAAATAATATAAATATCAAATCTGATATATCAATCTCCGACAAGATTAACAAAATAGTTAAGCAAACAATTGCTGAAATAAAATCCAGCAAACAAGGAGCTGTAATTATTTCAGGTATAAAAGACGAAAAATACCAATCTCTCGTTCTAGAGATTAATGAAAAAATAAAAAGTAAATCCTTTTTACCACATCAAATAATATTTAAAAGAAACGGTAAGGATGAAGATGTTACTTCTTTGATAAAAACAATGTCAAGAGGTAATGTTGGAGCAATCATAATGTCAGGTGTGAACCCTGGCTACACTTTATCTAGTTCTAAAGAATTTTTGGATGCTTTGGAGAAAGTAGATTTGTCAATATGCTTTTCAACAAAGAGTGACGAAACAGCTTCAAAAACTAATTATGTTGCTGCTTCAAATCATTATTTAGAGTCCTGGGGAGATTACGAATTAACTCACAATGAATATTCGTTAACTCAGCCGGTTATAAAAACTTTATTTGATACAAAACAATTTGAAGAATTATTATTAAAGTGGACCGATAATAAATCTAACCTACATGATTATATTAAATCTAATTGGATTCAGAATATATTAAACAATGCGTCTTGGAAAAAAGCATTACATGACGGAATCTTTGTAAAAAAATCTTCTAAGCTCTCAAAAAATAGAATTATTTCAAGAGCTTCTAATTTTATTCATTCTAATCAAACTTTTAAGATTGTAAATCATGATGAAAATAAATATGAATTAAATCTTTATCCTAAGACTGGAATGGGAGATGGACAACATGCTAACAATCCTTGGCTTCAAGAATTCCCAGACCCCTTAACCAGAGCCACATGGGATAATTACCTTACTATTTCTGAGTATGATGCAAAAGAATTGGGATTATTTTTAGAACCTAGCACCTTTTTTAATCAATCTAGTAATGATGCTAACGGAGGACTAAACGGAAAATATGCTAAAATTAATTTAGGTAACAAAACGATTATGGCACCTGTGATTATTCAGCCAGGTCAAGCCCGTGGAACAGTAGGTCTTGCTTTTGGATATGGAAGAACTAAGGGAGTAAAGAACGAAATGATGACTGGGGTTAATGCTTACCATTTATATTCCGATTTCAACCCAGTTCAACATGTTGAGATTATTTCAACTGATGAAATTCACGAATTTGCATGTATTCAGTTACAAAATACTTTAATGGGTCGAGGTGATATAATCAAAGAAACTAGCTTAGATGTATTCAACAAAGAAAGTGTTGAAGTTTGGAATTCACAAGCTGTAGTTTCGTTAAATCATATTGAAACTCCTGTATCTTCTCCAGATGTCGATTTATGGCAAGAATTTGATAGATCAATTGGTCATCACTTTAATTTATCAATTGATTTAAATGCTTGTACAGGTTGTGGTGCTTGTGTAATTGCTTGTCACGCTGAGAATAATGTACCTGTTGTTGGAAAGAGTGAAATTAGAAAAAGTCGTGATATGCACTGGCTTAGAATTGACAGATATTACTCATCTGAGGACTCATTTTATCAGGATGATCAGAAGAAAGATAATATTAGCGGATTAGGAAGCTCTTTATCCTCTTTTGGAGAGTTAGAAAACCCTTCTGAAAATCCACAAGTTGCCTTCCAACCAATAATGTGTCAGCATTGTAATCATGCTCCTTGTGAAACAGTTTGTCCCGTTGCTGCAACTAGCCACGGAAGACAAGGTCAGAATCACATGGCATACAATAGATGTGTTGGAACAAGATATTGTGCAAACAACTGCCCATATAAGGTTAGAAGATTTAACTGGTTCTTGTACAATGGTAATGATGAATTTGATTATCATATGAATAATGATTTGGGAAGAATGGTAATTAACCCTGATGTGACTGTTAGATCAAGAGGGGTTATGGAAAAATGTTCTTTCTGTATTCAAAATACTCAGGCAGTTATTTTAAAAGCTAAGCTTGAGGGAAGACAGGTTGCAAAAGGCGAGTTTAATGATACATGTGCCTGTGCATCTGCTTGTTCAAGTGGAGCAATGAGATTTGGAGATATTAATGAAGAAGGTAGTGAAATTGCTAAATTAAAAGATAATAAGAGAGCCTATCACTTGCTAGATGCAGTTGGTACAAAACCAAATGTAGTTTATCAAGTAAAGGTTAGAAATACAAAAAATAAAGTTTAGATATTAATTATGGGATCCCATTACGAAGCACCAATTAGAAGACCTTTAGTCGCTGGAGAAAAATCTTACCACGACGTGACGGTTGATATTGCTAAGCCTATCGAAACCCGAGCTAATAAGCAATGGTGGATTGTTTTCTCAATATCGCTTGCTATGTTTTTATGGGGTCTTGGATGTATCGTTTATACTATTTCAACGGGAATTGGCGTGTGGGGATTAAATAAAACTGTTGGATGGGCCTGGGATATTACAAATTTTGTCTGGTGGGTAGGAATTGGACATGCAGGAACACTAATTTCTGCTGTTTTATTACTGTTTAGACAAAAATGGAGAATGGCAATTAACAGATCTGCTGAGGCTATGACTATTTTTTCAGTTATACAAGCAGGATTATTTCCTATCATACACATGGGTAGGCCTTGGTTAGCATATTGGATGCTGCCAATACCTAATGGTTTTGGATCTCTTTGGGTTAATTTTAATTCTCCGCTTCTTTGGGATGTGTTTGCAATATCTACCTATTTGTCGGTTTCATTAGTATTTTGGTGGACAGGATTATTACCAGATTTTGCCATGATTAGGGATAGAGCTGTAAAACCTTTCCAAAAAAGAATATATAGTATACTTAGTTTTGGATGGTCAGGACGAGCTAAAGATTGGCAGAGATTCGAAGAAGTATCATTAGTTCTTGCAGGACTTGCTACACCACTTGTATTATCTGTTCACACAATTGTATCTTTTGATTTTGCAACATCTGTTATTCCCGGATGGCACACTACAATTTTCCCACCATATTTTGTTGCTGGAGCAATATTTTCTGGATTTGCAATGGTGAATACATTATTAATTATCATGAGAAAGGTATGTGATCTGGAAGAATACATTACTCTTCAACATATAGAATTAATGAATATTGTTATTATGATTACTGGTTCTATTGTTGGTGTAGCCTATATAACTGAGTTATTTATTGCATGGTATTCTGGGGTTGAATATGAACAATATGCCTTTTTAAACAGAGCAACTGGACCTTATGCTTGGGCTTATTGGGCAATGATGAGTTGCAATGTCTTTTCTCCTCAATTTATGTGGTTTAAGAAATTAAGAACAAGTATTATGTTCTCATTCTTTATTTCTATTGTCGTTAATATTGGTATGTGGTTTGAAAGATTTGTTATCATTGTAACATCTTTACATAGAGATTATTTACCTTCATCTTGGACTATGTTTTCTCCAACATTTATAGACATAAGTATTTTTGTAGGAACTATTGGATTCTTCTTTGTGTTATTTTTATTATATGCCCGAACTTTTCCGGTAATTGCCCAGGCTGAAGTAAAAACTATATTAAAAAGCTCAGGCGAAAAATACAAGAAATTAAGAGATAGCGGAAAATCATTGGTTGGTACGGGAGCTGATCCAAGAACATCAAAAATCAAAAAAAATAAAAAGTAATATGGGATCAACAAAAACATTTCATGCTTTATATAATGATGATGACATATTGCTTTCTGCAGTAAAGGCTATTAAGGAAAAGCATTATGAAATTGAAGAGGTATATACACCTTTTCCTGTTCATGGTTTAGATAAGGTTATGGGATTAGAGCCCACCAGAATTGCTATTGCAGCGTTTATTTATGGCTGTATAGGTATCACTGTTGCCACATTAATGATGAATTATATTATGATTGCTGACTGGCCACAAAATATTGGTGGAAAACCCAGCTTTAGCTACCTTGAAAATATGCCTGCTTTTGTGCCTATCATGTTTGAAATGACTGTTTTTCATGCAGCGCATTTAATGGTCATTACATTTTATTTGAGAAGTAGAATGTGGCCTTTAAAGAAGGCTGAAAATCCTGACCCAAGAACTACAGATGATCATTTTTTGATTGAAATAAGCACTGATAAGCCTGTTGCAGCTTTAAAAAAGTTATTAAAAGATTCAGGCGCTGTAGAAATTAATGAAGTAAAACCTAAAGAACATTAGCATGAAGTTTAATATAAAAATTTTATTTCTAATTGCTGTTTTAATGCAGTCATGCTGGGGTGATAGGGGTGCTCCCAATTATGAATATATGCCTAATATGTATGAATCTTTAAGTTATGAATCATATTCAGAAAATAATTTATTTGAGGATAATTTGTCAGCTAGATTACCTGTAGAAGGTACAATTCCAAGAGGATACTCGTTATACGACTATGAAGACACAAATGAAGGATATGAATCAGCAAAAAAGAATTTAACAAATCCTTACATTCTGAATCAAGAAGAAATGTTAAAAGCAAAAGAATTATATACTGTATACTGTGGCGTATGTCATGGAAGTAAGGGTGCGGGTCAAGGAATTCTTGTAAAAAGAGAAAAAATTCTTGGTATCCCAAGCTACGCAGATCCAGGAAGAGCAATTACCTCCGGAAGTACCTATCATGTCATTTATTATGGAAAAAACACAATGGGTTCATATGCAAATCAATTGAATGAAAAGGAAAGATGGATGGTAACTAGCTATGTAATGAAATTAAAATCAGACTTAAGTAAATAGAATTAAATATGTATATCTTATCTAACAGATTAAAAATCTTTTCTATATCCTTGATAATTTTAGGCTCACTAGGTTGGTACTATTCTTATTCTACGTCTCATCTTACGTTAGATCAAGTTAAGGAGCTTTTAGCTGAAGAATCGCATCATGGCTCTCATTCTGATACAACCCATTCTATGGAAAATTCTAATGAGAAGCACCATAATACTGATATACATCATGAAGGAGATCATAATGGGCATTCTGATGATGCACATGGTCACGAAGATGAGCATGCCGAACATGTTTTACATCAAATACATAATAGACCTTATGCTGCTTTATATGTTGCTGCATTTTTCTTTATGATGATTTCACTTGGGGTTTTAGCATTTTACGCTATTCAATATGCTTCTCAAGCTGGATGGTCACCTGTTTTGTTTCGAGTTATGGAGGCCATCACATATTATTTGCTTCCTGGTGCTCTTATCGTATTACTTATAGCTTATGTTGGGGATAAACATATTTTTATATGGATGGATCCTGAAGTTGTTGCTCATGATGAAATTATTCAAGGAAAAGAAGGATGGCTTAATAAAACATCATTTTTAATAAGGGCATTGATTTACATTGGTGGATGGTCTCTTTACAGATATTTTTCAAGAAAATTCTCTATAGCCCAAGATCAGGCAAATGATAATAAAAACTTTAAAAGAAATTTTCAAATCTCTGCAGGATTCTTAGTTTTCTTTATGTATACAGAATCCATGATGTCATGGGATTGGATTATGAGTGTTGATCCGCATTGGTTTAGCACACTTTTTGGTTGGTATGTTTTTGCAAGTATGGCTGTAAGTGGAATAACCGTAATTGCTTTAATTACCATTTATCTTAAATCAAAAGGTTTATTGGAGTATGTCAATGATAGTCATTTACATGATCTTGCAAAATTCATGTTTGGTTTTAGTGTATTTTGGGCTTACTTATGGTTTTCTCAGTTTATGTTAATATGGTACGCTAATATCCCTGAGGAAGTAACCTATTTTGTTACAAGAATTGAAATGTATCCAATTCCATTTTTTACAATGTTTGCATTGAATTTTTTATTCCCATTTTTGGTTTTGATGAATAGCGATTATAAGAGAGTCCCTATTTTTATAATCATGGCTGGAGTAATAATTTTAATTGGTCATTACATGGATGTATATATGATGATTATGCCTGCAACAGTAATTGATCGTTACGGTTTTGGAATTGCTGAATTTAGTTCCATATTAATATTTTTAGGCTTATTTTTGTTGCTTGTTTTTTATTCATTATCAAAAGAAGAATTATTAGCTAAGAGAAACCCAATGATTAAAGAAAGTGAAAACTTTCATTATTAAACTTGAACGGATAGTATGACGACTTTATTTATTGTTTTAATATTAACTTTTATTACCATTGCCATATGGCAAATGATCAAGATTTTTGATTTATCAAGAGCTATTTCGGGTATTAAAGTTGATGATTCACAAATTGCAAATGATAAGGACAATAAAACCCAAGCAAAATTAATGCTTGGCTTTCTTGCTTTTATTTATGCAATAACAATTTTTTCCTTAGTAAAATATGGAAAGTTTCCGCTAATTTCTAACGCAGCTTCTGAACACGGAGAGCAGATTGATACATTAATGATTTGGACAATGGTTTTGATTTTCATTGTTCAAACAATAACACAATTCTTATTGTATTACTTCGCCTACAAATACAAGGGAAAGAAAAATAATAGAGCCTTATTTTATACGGATAATCATAAATTAGAACTTCTTTGGACTATCATTCCTGCTATCGTTTTAACAGGTTTCATTACTTATGGACTATTAACATGGTCAGATGTTATGAATATGCAAAAAAATGATGATCCAATGATAGTCGAATTATACGCCCAACAATTTAACTGGAAGGCAAGATACGCAGGTAAAGATAATGTTTTAGGCAAATCAAATGTTAGATTAATTGATATAGACAGAGCTAATATTTTAGGAGTTGATGAAAGTGATGTATATTCAGCTGATGATGTTATTACAACCGAGTTACATCTTCCTGTAAATAGACCTGTTCTATTTGTCATGAGATCTCAAGATGTACTTCACTCTGCCTATATGCCTCATTTTAGAGCTCAGATGAACTGTGTTCCTGGAATGGTTACAAAATTTGCTTTTACGCCAACGGTCACAACAGAGGAAATGAGACAAAATCCGTCTATGATTGACAAGGTTATTAATATTAACAATATTAGAGAAGATAAAAGTAAAGAACTTGCTACGAAAGGCGAAGAACCTCTTGACCCATACGAGTTTGATTATTTACTTCTATGTAATAAAATTTGCGGAAAATCTCATTATAATATGCAAATGAAAATTATTGTTGAACCCGAGGAAGAGTTTGAAAGTTGGTACAATCAACAAACAGTTTTTAAGAATTCATTAATTGCTCAAAACTAATATTATGGCAGAATATATAGAATTTGATAAAGATCATCATGCACATCACCATAAAGAAACCTTTATAACTAAATATATTTTTAGTCAAGATCATAAAATGATTGCTAAACAATATTTATTTACTGGGGTATTTTTCATGGGAATTATTGGAATTTTAATGTCAATATTAATGCGAATGCAAATTGCATGGCCTGAAGAGCCTAATTTAATTTTTGATTTCTTGCTTGGAAAATGGGCTCCTGAAGGAGTCATGGATGCTGACATATATTTAGCTTTGGTAACGATGCATGGAACCATAATGGTTTTTTTCGTTTTGACCGCTGGATTGAGTGGAACCTTTAGTAATTTATTAATTCCATTACAGCTTGGAGCTAGAGATATGGCTTCAGGATTTCTAAACATGGTTGCTTACTGGTTGTTTTTTGTATCTACTGTATTAATGGTGATCTCGATATTTGTTGAGGCCGGACCTGCAGCTGCAGGATGGACCATTTACCCCCCTTTAAGTGCTCTTGAACTTGCCCAGCCTGGATCTGGTTTAGGAATGACGCTTTGGCTAGTTTCGATGGCATTCTTTATTGCATCTTCTTTGTTGGGTTCGCTAAATTATATTGTGACAGTTCTTAATCTAAGAACTAAGGGAATGTCATTAACAAGAATGCCTTTGACAATCTGGGCATTTTTTGTAACTGCTATTATTGGAGTAATCTCGTTTCCAGTACTACTCTCTGCGGCTTTACTTTTAATTATGGATAGAAGTTTTGGAACTTCTTTTTTCTTATCAGATATTTTTATTCAGGGTGAAGTACTTCATTATCAAGGTGGATCCCCAGTCTTATTTGAACATTTATTTTGGTTCTTAGGGCATCCAGAGGTATATATAGTTTTATTACCAGCACTTGGTATTGCTTCAGAAGTTATTTCAACACACTCAAGAAAACCAATTTTTGGATACAAAGCGATGATTATATCAATCCTTGCTATCGCCTTTTTATCAACAATTGTTTGGGGTCATCATATGTTTGTTACTGGAATGAATCCTTTCCTTGGATCAGTTTTTACTTTTACAACCCTATTAATTGCTATACCATCAGCAGTAAAGGCGTTTAATTATATAACTACATTATGGAAAGGAAATATACAGTTTAACCCTCCGATGCTTTTTGCTATTGGTTTTGTTTCAACATTTATTACAGGAGGGCTTACAGGTATTATCCTTGGTGATAGTGCCTTAGATATAAATGTACATGACACTTATTTTGTTGTTGCTCACTTCCATTTAGTAATGGGTATTTCAGCACTGTATGGTATGCTGGCGGGTATGTATCACTGGTTCCCAATTATGTTTGGAAAAATGATGAATAAAAATTTAGGTTATATTCATTTTTGGGTAACTGCTATATCAGCATATGGTGTATTTTTCCCAATGCATTTTATAGGAATGGCTGGTTTACCAAGAAGATACTACACAAATTCTAACTTTCCATTATTCGATGATTTAGCTGATACGAATCAGATTATTACAATGTTTGCTATTATGGGAGCAGCTGTTCAATTAGTGTTTTTATATAATTTTATATACAGCATGTTTTACGGAAAAAAGGCTCCACAAAATCCATGGAAATCAACTACGTTGGAGTGGACTGCATCTCAAAAACACATTCATGGAAATTGGCAAGGTAAAATCCCTGAAGTTCATAGATGGCCTTACGATTATAGTAAACCTGGGTACAAAGAAGATTTTGTTCCACAACATATTCCACTAAAAAAAGGAGAAGAAGAATATTAAAAAAAAGATTTATATTATTTAAACTTCACAAAAGCCTTTCTATTTTAGAAAGGCTTTTTCTTTATATTTGTTTTATATGAATGAAAATCTAGATCCATCTTCTGAGAATCTTTCTGACAAAGAGATAGAGTTTGAGAATAATTTAAGACCCTCATCTTTTGATGATTTTCAAGGTCAGGACCACGTAATTGAAAATTTAAAAGTTTTTGTAGAGGCTGCAAATCAAAGAGGGGAAGCTCTAGATCATACATTATTTCATGGCCCCCCGGGATTAGGAAAAACTACATTGGCTAATATATTAGCTAAAGAATTAGAAGCTGATATTAAAGTTACCTCAGGACCTGTGTTAGATAAACCCGCTGATCTAGCAGGATTATTAACAAATCTACAAGAAAGAGATGTCTTATTTATTGATGAAATTCATAGATTGAGCCCCATAGTTGAAGAGTATCTTTATTCTGCAATGGAGGATTATAAGATAGATATTATGATTGAATCAGGCCCTAATGCAAGATCAGTTGAACTAAACTTAGAGCCATTTACACTTGTTGGTGCAACAACCAGATCTGGACTTTTGACAGCTCCAATGCGAGCAAGATTTGGTATAACTAATAGGCTAAAATATTATAATACTGAACTTCTCTCCACTATTGTTCAGCGAAGTGCAAAAATTTTAAATGTAGAGATATCTATGGAGGCTGCAATTGAGATTGCTGGTAGAAGTCGGGGAACACCAAGAATCGCAAATTCACTATTGAGGAGAGTTAGAGATTTTGCGCAAATAAAAGGAAATGGTAATATTGATATTAGTATAACAAAGACAAGTTTAAAAGCTCTAAATGTTGATATTAGTGGCCTTGATGAAATGGATAATAAAATATTATCTACAATTATAGATAAGTTCGGAGGTGGTCCAGTTGGAATAACCACTTTATCTACAGCTGTTAGTGAAAATCCTGAAACTATTGAAGAAGTATACGAGCCTTTTTTAATACAGCAAGGTTTTATAATGAGAACTCCTAGAGGTAGAGAGGCTACAGAATTAGCATACAAACATCTTAATAAAGAATTTAAGCCATCACAAAAGGGACTATTCTAATTTTTCTTTATCAATTACTCCTTAATTAAAGAATTATTTATCAAAGAAATTAGTATTTTGCCGAAGAATATTTTTTAATTAACTACACTTATATGATAACACATATTAAAGGTCGATTATCAGAAAAATCACCCACGAATGTTGTAATTGAGACGAATGGAATTGGATATTGGGTTAATATTTCATTAACTACATTTTCACAAATCCCTGATCAGGAAAGTATAAAGTTATATACTCACCTACAAATCAAAGAAGATTCACATTCGTTATTTGGATTTTATACAATTAAAGAAAGGGAGATTTTTCGTTTATTGATTTCTGTAAGTGGTGTAGGAACAAGCACGGCAAGAACTATGCTTTCATCTTTATCTCCTGACCAAGTAATTGATGCGATATCTTCTAATAATGTTTCTATAGTACAGTCCGTTAAAGGAATTGGAAGTAAAACCGCCCAAAGATTAATTATTGAATTAAGAGACAAGGTTCTAAAAATTTATGATATTGACGAGGCAAATGTAATTTCAAACAATACTACTAGAGATGAAGCGTTATCTGCTTTAGAAGTTCTTGGTATTAATAAGAGATCTGCAGAGAGAATTGTCGATAAGATTATTAAAGACAACTTAGATATTTCAGTAGAAGAGATAATTAAAGAGACTTTGAAAAATATTTAATTTATTTAATGCGGGTTAATTCAAAATTTACATTTTTTTTATTTGCGTTTCTTGTTTTTTTAGGAATCACTCAAAAATATGCTCAACAAGTAGATGCTGTTTTTGGTGAGATTGATTTCCCTAATCCATCTAGTTATGTTGATAATTATGAATATGATCCTGAAAGTGACTTGTACTATTTTAACACAAAAGTTGGCGAATATGATATTAGCTATCCAATTATTTTGACACCGGAAGAATACCAGGAATTAATTTTAAAAGAAGATTTAAAAGATTATTATAAAGAAAAAATTGATGCAGAGGAGGGTAAAAAAGATGGTTCAGAAGACGGACAAAAAAACCTAATCCCAGAAATATATGTTAACTCTCAATTATTTCAATCCATTTTTGGTGGAAATACAATTGAAGTTATTCCACAAGGATCATTAGAAGTAGATTTAGGAGTACTTTATACAAAACAGGATAACCCATCATTCTCGCCTAGAAATAGAAGTAATCTAACTTTTGATTTTGATCAAAGAATAGGATTAAGCTTATTGGGAAAAGTAGGAACCAGGGTCCAAGTAAATGCTAATTTTGATACTCAGTCATCTTTTGATTTTCAAAATCTATTAAAATTGGAATTTGAACCTAGCGAAGATGATATAATTCAAAAAATTGAGATTGGTAATGTTAGTATGCCACTTAGTAGTTCTCTCATTTCTGGAGCCCAAAGTCTGTTTGGGGTAAAAACCGAACTCAAGTTTGGTAAAACCAGTATAAAAGCAATTTTTTCAGAGCAAAAATCAGAATCAAGATCTGTGGTTTCTGAAGGAGGGGGGACCGTTCAGGAATTTGAATTTAGAGCATTAGATTATGACGAGAATAGACATTTTTTTTTAAGTCACTTTTTTAGAAATAAGTATGATCAGTCTTTAGAGAATTATCCATTCATAAATTCTAATGTTCAAATCACAAGAGCTGAAGTGTGGGTAACAAATAGAACAAATCAGCTTAATGATGTAAGAAATATTTTAGCATTTCAAGATCTTGGAGAAACAGATAATATTTCATCACAAGTAAACATTTTTTCGGCACCAAATTCTTATCCGGATAATTCAAACAATGCATTTGACCCAACCTCAATAGGAGATGCAGGATCACAGTTAACAAATTTAGTAAGGGATGTTGCATCGGTTCAAGCTGGGATTTTGGTTCCAAATGTTAACGAAGGAATTGATTATGGAAAATTAGAAAACGCAAAAAAACTTAGAGAAAATATTGATTATGAAATTCATCCACAATTAGGATATATTTCTTTGACTCAGAAATTAGAAAATGACGAAATTCTTGCTGTTGCTTTTCAATACACTGTTGGTGATCAGGTATTTCAGGTTGGTGAATTTGCAAATGATGGAGTACAAGCAACAGATGTAACTTTTAATGGAGAAAACCCTGTTGTTAATTCAAACAATCTAGTATTGAAACTATTAAAAAGTACGGTTACTAGTGTAGACCAACCGATGTGGGATTTGATGATGAAAAATATATACAATACAGGTGCTTTTCAGTTAGAAAGAGAAGATTTTAAATTAAATATTTTTTATAATGAATCTTCAGAACTTAACTATATAACCCCAGTTGAAGGAGTACAATTCCCAACTCCGATAGCAGGAAATCCACCTATTCAGGAGCGTCCCTTATTAAGCTTTTTTAATTTTGATAGATTAAATTATAATAACGATCCTCAAATAAATGGAGATGGATTTTTTGATTTCGTTCCTGGAATAACGGTTGTTCAGCAAACAGGAAAAATATTTTTTACAAAGGTTGAGCCTTTTGGTGAGTTTCTGTTTGAGTCATTAAGATTAAGTCCTAATGAAAATTATAATGGAGATCAAAATTTAGAATCAGACTATAATTTAAATCAGAAAAAATATGTTTACCACACTTTATATAATTCAACAAAAACAGCTGCTGAACAAGAATCTGAAAAAAATAAATTTTTAGTTAAAGGAAAATACAAGTCATCATCTGGCGGTGGAATTCCTATTGGGGCATATAATGTTCCTAGGGGATCTGTGACTGTTACAGCTGGGGGTAGAGTTTTAGTTGAAGGGGTAGATTATACAGTAAATTATCAATTAGGTACAGTTCAGATATTAGATGCTGGACTACAAGCTTCTAATACCCCGATAAATGTAAGTGTTGAGAATAATGCTTTATTTGGCCAACAAACTAAAAGATTTTCTGGAATTAATGTTGAACACCAGTTTAATGAAGACTTTATTATTTCAGGAACTTTATTGAATTTACACGAAAGACCATTAACCCAGAAGGCTAATTTTGGAACAGAGCCTATAAATAATACAATAGTCGGATTCGATGGTAATTTTTCAAAAGAGATTCCTTTATTGACAAGGCTTGTTAATAAATTACCAAATATAGAGACTGATGTTCCTTCAAATCTATCCCTTAGAGGTGAAGTAGCTTATTTAATGCCTGGTGCACCAAAAGGGAATAACTTTAATGGCGAGGCCACTTCATACATTGATGATTTTGAAGGGACACAAAATGTAATTGATTTATTAGCTCCTCAATCTTGGTCATTATCAAGTAGACCAAAAAATCTTGGCAATATATATTTTGAAGGAGATGAAGACGATAACGGAATCCAAAACGGATACGATAGGGCATTATTAAATTGGTATTCCATCGACCCTATTTTTTACAGTAGCCAAAGACCTTCAGATATTACTAATGAAGACTTATCAAATTTATATTCTAGAAGAATCTTTATAGACGAAATTTTTCCTCAAGTTGATATTGTACAAGGACAGACAACAGTGATTAACTCTTTAGACTTAAATTATTACCCAAATTTAAGAGGGCCATATAATATGGACCCATCTGCTTCAGACGGAGTAATTGATAACTCAGGAAATTCTTGGGCTGGTATAACAAGATTAATTAATACAACTGATTTTGAACAGTCTAATGTTGAGTATTTAGAATTTTGGTTGATGGATCCCTTTTTAGAAAATGATCAAAACAACGGAGGTAAGCTAACTTTTAATCTTGGAAATATTTCTGAAGACATCTTAAAAGATGGAAGAAAACAATATGAAAATGGTCTTCCAGAAGACGGAGATATAAGTTTATTACCGACAACATCGTGGGGCTCTGTAGTTCCACAAAATCAAGCTTTAGTATACGCATTTTCTTCACTTGGTGAAGGAAGAGTTAACCAAGACGTTGGATTAGATGGATATGACGATTTCGAGGAGGCAGCAAATTTTAGCGCTTTTTCTGAATTGGCAGATCCTGCCAATGATAATTATCAATATTTTTTAAGCAGCTCAGGAAATATTTTTGAAAGGTATAGATATTACAATGGTTTAGACGGTAATTCGCCAGAAACAATTTCTGATACTGACAGAGGTTCAAATTCATTTCCTGATGTTGAAGATATCAATAGAGATAATACCATGAATACTATCGATAGCTATTTTGAATATGAGTTAGATATTTCTCCTAACTCTTTGTCAAATTTTAACAATGAATATATAATTGATCGAAAAGAAAAAACAATTACTCTCCCTGACGGTACTTCAGAACTAGTCAAATGGTATCAGTTTAGAATTCCTATAAATGAGCCAACCAGATCAATAGGTGGAATATCAGATTTTAGATCAATTCGATTTATGCGGATGTACTTGAAAAACTTTGATCAAAATACCATCTTTAGATTTGGAACATTAGAATTGGTTAGAAGTGATTGGAGAAAATATCAGTTGACACTGGATGAAGAAATTGATAATGACAATGATACTACAGAATTTTCAGTGGGTGTTATTGGGATACAGGAAAATGAGGAAAGTTACGCCTCGCCACCAGGTGTAGAGAGAGAACAATTCAATAATAATAATACAATTGTTAGACAAAATGAGCAATCATTAGTACTTAATGTATGCGAATTAGAGCCTGAAGATTCTAGGGGAGTATATAAGAATATTAGTGTTGATATGCGCCAATTCAACAGGTTGAGAATGTTTATGCATGCTGAGGATGGATCAAGTCCAGGTTTATCAGATGGTGAAATAATCGGTTTTATAAGATTAGGAAATGATTTATCAGAAAACTATTATCAAATTGAGATTCCTTTACAAGAATCTTCAGCTAACTCTCTTGATCCTCAATCTCTTTGGCCTGCCGCTAACGAAATTGATTTGCCAATAAGTGCGTTAGAATCAATTAAATCATTATCGATAATAAATGGATTGTTAGGCTCTAACGATGCGATATTCTATAATGTTATTAATGATAATGTTGATGATCAACCTGTTTCAGAATTTTCTCCTCTTGAAGTAGGCGAACAGAGAATAGCAATTAAAGGAAACCCCAACTTTGGGGATATTAGAACCTTGATGATTGGAGTTAAGAATCCAAGTCAAGATAATATGGATGTTTGCGCAGAAGTATGGTTTAACGAACTAAGATTATCAGATATGGATAATGAAGGTGGTTGGGCGGCTACATTGGCGGTAGATTCAAATATTGCTGACTTTATGAACATTTCTGCTACAGCTCGTCAAAGTACGAGTGGTTTTGGTAATATAGAACAAGGTCCAAGTGAGAGAGATAAGGAGGATAGAAAGCAATACGACCTCGTGTCAAACATTAATGTTGGACAATTATTCCCTAAAAAATGGGGATTAAACATACCTTTCAATTTTGGTCAAGGAGAAGAATATATAAAGCCAGAATTTGATCAGCAATATAGAGATTTAAATTTGGACTCAAGAATTGAACTTGCTGAAAACCAACAAGATAAGGATGCTATATTAAGACAGTCTGAAGACTATACTAAGAGAAAAAGTATAAACTTTATTGGGGTTAATAAGCAAAGAACAAATGATGAAAAATCTCCAAGATTTTATGATGTTGAAAATATGACATTCAATTATTCATATAACGAGGTAAATCACAGAGATTATGAAATTGAAAATATGCTTGATCAAAATGTCAGAGCCGGAGTTAATTATAATTATAATTTTAACGCAATTAAGCTTGAACCTTTTAAAAAGAATGATTCAATTTTTAACGGAAAATATTTAAAGATTCTTAAAGATTTTAACCTAAATCTAATACCTGCCTCAATAAGTATTAATACAGATTATATTAGACAATTTAACAAACAAAAATTTAGAGAGGTTGATTTAACTCAAGATAATATTGGAATTCAAGAGTTGTTCAGAAGAAATTATTCCTTTGACTTTCAGATGGCAATCAATTATCCAATTTCAGAAAATTTAAACATAAATTACAATCTTGGTAATAATAATATTGTCAGAAATTATTTTATTGATAATGAAATTAACGGAGTACAAGATCCAGAACTTGATGTTTGGGACAGGTTTTTTGATATTGGAGATCCTAATCGACAGGCACAGCAAATAGCAATTAATTATGACTTGCCTCTAAATAAAATTCCAACTTTTAATTTTTTAAAAACCTCATACTCATATACTGGAGATTTCCAATGGCAAAAAGGGTCTGATTTATTTGGAAATTTAACCTTGAATGGACAAACTTATGACCTTGGTAACTCAATTTCTAATGCTAACACGCATAATGTAAATTCTACATTAGATATGCAGAAATTATATAAGTACTTGGGTCTAAATAAATCCTCAAGTAGAGGTGCGGATGGTAAATCGGTTAGAGGATTTAATGCTCCAACCAACAAAAAGAAAACAAATCCTATTTTAAAATCATTAACAGATTTAATTACAATGGTAAAAAGAATTCAGGTAAATTACTCTGAGAATAATGGTTCTTTTCTTCCAGGGTTTCTTGAAACCCCTGGATTTATTGGTTCATTTACCCCATCATTCGGATATGTATTTGGTAGTCAAAAAGATATTAGATACTTGGCTGCTAGAAATGGTTGGCTTACAGTATTCCCAGAATTTAATCAGCAATACACAAGTACTACCAATACAAATCTTAGCTTCAGCGCAAACCTTGTTCCAATTAATGATTTAAAAATTGATTTAACCGCTGGGAGAAATTATGCAGATAATCTAACTGAATCTTTTAACACAATTGATTTAGATAATGATGGATTAAGTGATTCATATAATTCCATGATTCAAAACTCAATAGGTAATTTTAATATATCTACTGTCTTAATTAAAACAGCTTTTTCAAAAAGTGATGAGTTTAACTCTGAGGTTTTTGAAACATTCAAGTCAAATCGATTGATAATCTCCAGAAGACTTGCAGCCCAGTCTGGAGTAGACTTTAGTAATCCAGATAATTTTGAAGACGGGAATTTAGAAGGCTTCCCTTTAGGTTTTGGAAGGACAAGCCAGTCAGTTCTATTACCATCCTTTTTAGCAGCATACTCTGGAACAGATGCAACAAAAGTTAGTTTAGGCGCATTTAGAGATGTTCCAATACCTAATTGGTCAATACGTTATTCTGGTTTTATGAAAATGAAATGGTTTAGGAAAAACTTTAAACGTTTTTCACTCACTCATGGATATAATTCCATGTATACAATTAACCAATTTAGGTCCAACTTAGATTATACTCAGCCTGATTTTAATCAGACATATACATTACAGAGTCCTGATATTTTTGATCAATCGGACAACTATAAAAATAAAACTCTGTTCAGTAACATTAATCTTATGGAGCAATTTAGTCCATTGATCAAGATCGATATAGAAATGAAAAATTCATTTAAATTCTTAACAGAAATTAGAAAAGACAGGCTACTTTCATTGAGTTTTGACAATAATCTTTTAACCGAAATTCAAGGCAATGAATATATTTTTGGACTAGGTTACAGAGTTAAAGATTTACAAATAAGATCAAGATTAGGTGGATCAAGACAACTAATTAAGAGTGATTTAAATATGAAAGCTGACTTTTCTATTAGGAATAATAAAACAATTGTAAGATATTTGGACTTAGAAAATAATCAGGTTACTTCTGGTCAAACTATTTTAAATTTAAAGTATTCAGCAGATTATGCATTTAGTCAAAATTTGACAGGAATATTTTATTTTGATTATTCGTTCTCTGAGTATGCTATTTCGACTGCATTTCCTCAGACAACAATAAGAGCTGGTTTTACCATGAGATACAATTTTGGAAACTAAATAATTTATAAAAAATGAATATACCAAGTGAACTTAAATACACAAAAGATCATGAATGGATTTCCTTAGAAGGGGATATTGCAACCGTTGGTATAACGGATTTTGCTCAAAGAGAATTAGGGGATATTGTTTATGTTGAGGTTGAAACTATAGGCGAAACACTTAATGCCGATGAGGTTTTTGGAACTGTTGAAGCGGTCAAAACAGTTTCCGACCTTTTTCTTCCTGTTTCTGGAGAAATAATTGAATTCAACGAATCTCTTGAGGATACACCGGAAGAAGTCAATTTAAATCCTTATTCAAATGGTTGGATGATTAAAATGAAAGTTTCAAATATTGATGATTTGTCAACTCTTTTAAATGCAGAGCAATACCAACAATTAATTGGAGAATAAATTTAAGAATTTTTTTACTCCTATTATCTACAGCTTATTTGTTATTTTCATCTCTTTATGGAACTTTGATTCTTCCGATGTAAAAAGTCCTCTTATTTCTGATAAATTTATTCACTTTTTAATGTATTTTTTATTTGTCCTATTTTGGTCAAGCTCATTAAAAAATAGATTCAAAAAGTCCATACTAATTGTATTTTTTTTCGCACTGATATTTGGACTAATTTTAGAATTTGTTCAAATATATTTAAGTTATAGATCATTTGAATTTTATGATTTAATTTCAAATTTTACAGGCTGCTTAGTAGGATATCTTATTGTAAAAATAACTCTAGAAAAACATTAAAAATAAAAAGTTGTTTTTTTTATAAATTATTGGTTATTTTAGCTTCATCATATCTAAATTATGCAAAACAAAAAAAATCCAAAAGCTGACATTGGTAGAAATAGCTCACTTTATTTTGCGTTAGGACTAGCATTAATGATGTTTTTATCTTATGGAACAATTAACTATAAGGTTTATGACAAATCTGCATTAGATTTAGATAAGGTTAACATGGACGCTCTTGATGAAGAGGAAGTGCCAATTACTGAGCAGGTACAGCCACCTCCGCCACCTCCGCCACCTCCACCAGCACCTGAAGTAATAGAGATCGTTGAGGATGAAGAAGAAATTGAAGAAACTATTATTGAATCTACGGAGTCTGATGAGGAATTAGAGATCGAAGAAATTGAGATTGAAGAAATTGAAGAAGATGTTGAGGTCCCTTTTGCAGTTATTGAAAATGTTCCGATTTTCCCTGGATGTGAAAGAGGAAGTAATGATAAAAAGAGAAAATGTATGTCTGAAAAAATTGCAAAATTTGTTCAGAGAAAATTTAATACTGATTTAGCTGGTGATTTAGGACTAACGGGAAGACAAAGAATTAGTGTTATATTTAAAATTAATAAAACTGGTGATGTCACTGGCGTAAGAGCTAGAGCTCCACATCCACGTTTAGAAAAAGAAGCGCAAAGAGTTATTAATTTACTTCCTAAAATGCAACCAGGAAAGCAAAGAGGTGTGGCTGTTACAGTACCCTATTCCTTACCGATTATATTTCAAGTACAAGATTAATTTTTTCGTAGTTTCAATTTATTAAGGCTTTAATATATATTATATTTGCGACTTAATTTATTCAAGTTGTCAAACAATTTAACATTACAAATTATAAATGAACTGACTAAATTTAGATTAACTCTAAGCGTTGTGTTCTCTTCATTTATAAGTTATATATTAGGTTCTGAATCAATCAACTTTATTGATTTAACCTATCTTTTGACTGGTGGAATTTTAATAGTTAGTTCGTCTAATATTTTTAATCAGATCATTGAAAGAGATTTAGATAAATTAATGAATAGGACCAAGAATCGTCCACTGCCTAACAATAAAATCAAAATAAATACAGCGTTATTACTAGCAATAACCACAGGGGTTTTAGGTATTATTTTAATGTACCTTATAAATATTAAAGTTGCAATCTTAGCAGCTGTATCTATATTCTTGTATACAGCTATTTATACTCCGATGAAGCTGGTTAGTCCATTGGCTGTTTTTGTTGGAGCTATCCCCGGCGCATTTCCTTTTATGATTGGTTGGGTAGCCGCAACAAATGAAATTGGAATTGAGGGAATTACATTATTTTTAATGCAGTTTTTTTGGCAATTCCCTCATTTTTGGTCCATTGGATGGTCACAAAGTGAAGATTATAAAAAGGCTGGATTTAAAATGCTTCCAACTGGAAAAAAAGATAAGTCTACCTCTGCTCAAATTTTATTTTATTCAATATGGGCTGTTATTATTTCAATAGTTCCTTCTTTTGGAATTACAGGAAATTTAAGATTAAGTTTATTTGGTTTAATTTTTGTAATTATTTTGGGTGTTTTTCTTGTGTACAAGTCTTATTTACTTTTTATAGATGGTAACAATGAAAATGCAAAAAGATTAATGCTAACCAGTATTGTTTATTTGACGCTGGTCCAATTAACATTTTTATTAGATAAAGTTTTACTGATATGAGTTCACAATTAAATAATAGAAATAAAGCATTGAAAATGATGCTTTGGTTTGGGATAGGATCATTATTTATGACTTTTGCTGGATTAACTAGCGCTTTTATTGTTAGTAAAAATAGAGAAGATTGGATTTTAAATTTTGAACTTCCTGATGCATTTTACTATAGTTTGATGGTAATAATTTTAAGTAGTATTTGTTTAATTATTGCCAGACGTTTTTTAATAAATGACAAATTAAAAAATGTTTCAATTCTTTTGTTTACAACTATTTTCTTGGGAATAATTTTTATTGTCTTACAATTTTTAGGATTTAATCAAATTATTGATAACGGGTACCATTTTACCGGGCCAACAAGCACAATAAATAGTTCTTTTATTTTCTTAATCGCCTTTGTTCACGCTTTACATGTAATGGTTGCATTAATTGCGCTAATCGTAGTGTTTATAAAAAATTTAAAAGGCTTATATAATAGCAAAGATTTAACAGGTTTTGAACTGGCTTCTATATTTTGGCATTTTATAGACATTTTATGGATTTACTTGTTTATATTTTTGGTTTTCTTCGGTTAAAATAATTACTTTTGTATCTCTTTAAATTAAACTATGGGAACTACTGCTAACACTACTTCAAATGACAAAATTTGGGATGGAGGAAACAAGCCCTTAAATGCATCATATGGAAAGATGATGATGTGGTTTTTTATTGTTTCTGATGCCCTTACTTTTTCTGGATTTATTGTTTCATATGGATTTGCTCGATTTAAGTTTGCTGACTCATGGCCTATAGCTGATGAGGTGTTTACACACGTTCCGTTTGTTCACGGAAAAGAACTTCCAATGATCTATGTTGCTTTTATGACATTTGTTCTGATTATGTCATCTGTAACAATGGTAATGGCTGTAGATGCTGGGCATAAAATGCAAAAAGCAAAAGTTACATTTTACATGTTTCTTACAATTATTGGAGGAATTATTTTTGTAGGGTCTCAAGCCTGGGAATGGGCAACGTTCATTAAAGGTGATTACGGAGCTGTTAAAACAAAGGGTGGAAATATATTACAATTCTTGGATGCCGAAACATCTAAAAGAGTATCTGTTGAAGATTTTGCATTTGAATTTTCAAGTATCAGAGATCAACATCAAAGTTACAATGGAATATGGTATGATAATGAAGGTACCTTACCAACTTTTAATATCGAAGAGGTAATTGCTGGTTTTGAAGCAAACCCAAATATTTTGATTAGAAAACAAATTTTAGATGAGAATGGTCATAAAACTATTTTATCTAGAGAAGAATCATTAAATGTATTAAAAGAAACAGGGGTTTCTGTTGTCAATGGAGCTAATCTTTATGAAAATGAGTATGGAGTTCCACTTTTTGCAAATTTCTTTTTCTTTATTACAGGTTTTCACGGATTTCATGTTTTTTCAGGTATAGTATTAAACATAATAATTTTCTTTAATGTGATTATTGGAACTTATGAAAAAAGAAAAAGTTATGAAATGGTTGAAAAAGTTGGATTGTATTGGCATTTTGTTGATTTGGTATGGGTTTTTGTTTTTACATTTTTCTATTTAGTATAATAATATGGCTGAACACGCACACAAATTGGAAATATTTAGAGGTTTAATTAAGTTTAAATCTAACACACAAAAAATAATCGGAGTTCTTATTCTACTTTCGATAGTAACATTAGTAGAAGTTGTGCTTGGAATATATAAGCCTGAAGTTTTAAATCAGTCTTTTGCAAATCTAAAATTACTTAACTGGGTTTTTATTATCCTTACAATTGTTAAAGCTTACTATATAACCTGGGATTTTATGCATATGCGTGATGAGACCTCAATATTGAGAAGGGTTGTTGTATGGACCGCTGTTTTTCTTATTTTATACCTTTCTTTTATTTTTATTCAAGAAGCTGGATATATTTTTGACGAGTTTGATGATCCATCAAATTATATTAAAACAGATTTTTAATTTTTAAATCGTGATTGCTAAATTTTACAGAAAATGGTTTATTCTGGCAATTCTGTTTTTGTTGCCAGTTGTGTTTTTATTGTTTCTTTACCCCTCAACCCATAACTATAATACTTTAGACATAGTTGGTGAAGATATTAACGAAACTAAGTCATTAACATTTATTAATAATAATTCATCAACTTTTAAGGACAACATTACGATATTATCCTTTCTTGGTAACAATCCTGTGAAAAATATCACTACCGCTTTGAATTTAAAAGAGCTAGTTTATGATAAATTTAAGGGTTTTAAAAAGTTTCAAATTATTTCTATCGGAGGAAAGGATTCAGAGTTTGAATTAGAAAAAGTTAGAAAAGAGTTGCTAAAATCTGACGAATTAAAATATTGGCATTTTGCATATGCAGATACAGAGTCCATTAATGAAATTTTTAATTCCTTAAGATCTAATTATGATTTGGACAGTTCAAATTATACTAACCAAGTATTTATTGTAGATAAGTTATTAAATCAAAGAGGTAGAATTGATGATAGAGATGATGATCAAATTGAAAACGAGGTGAAGTTATTCGGACTATACTCATACAACTCAATACTGGTTTCTGAAATCAAAGGAAAAATGAATGATGATATTAGAATTTTATTTACCGAGTACAGACAAAAAAGAAAAGGGAATTTTAATTCCAACATAAGAAGAATTAGTAATTTGGAAGGAAATGATTGATAATAAAAAAAATATTATAATTATCATACTGATATTAGTCTTTGGTTTAGTTTTTGTTCCAAGAATAATCGATCGAGTTAAAAATGATGATATTTCTCGAAGTGAAAGTAGGAGCTTAAAATTAGATAATTTTGAAAAAAATATTGAACTTCTTCCTTATTTATTGGTAAATAACGAAAGAAAAAAAGTTCCAGACTTTAAGTTTATAAATCAAAATGAAAAACTAATATCAAATAAAGATTACCATGGCAAAGTATACATTGTTGAGTTCTTTTTTACAACCTGTACAACAATTTGTCCAATTATGAATACTAATCTTGTTCATATTCAAAATAGTTTTACAGCTTTTCCTGACTTTGGAATTGCATCCTTTTCGATTAATCCAGAATATGATACATCTAAAGTTTTAAGGTTATATGCTCAAGATAACGGAATTACAAACCCCAACTGGCACCTCATGACCGGGGATAGAAATGAAATATACAAACTTGCAAATGAAGGGTTTAATTTATACACCGCATCAAGTTCTGATTTTGTGGATGGTTTTGAACATTCAGGTTATTTTGCAATAATAGACAAAGAAGGTTACATTAGATCAAGGGTCGATGAATTTGGAAACCCAAAAATATATTATAAAGGGTCTGTAGATTTTAATGAAAAATTAGATAATAATGGTGAGGCAGAAGAAATTACAATATTAAAAGAAGACCTATTAAAATTATTAAACGAATAAAATGAATTCAGCTAATATAAAATTGTATAATAGACTTACTATAATCATTTCAGTCCTAGTTCCTATCGTTGTAGCACTGTTACTTTTTTTAAAATGGGATGCTGACTTATTGATTTTTGATTTAAGATCCCCAAACTTTGAACCCATTATATTGATGGATAATTTACCGTTAGCAAAACCGCTTAAATTTTTACCCCCAATTTATGCAACCATTAATGGAATAACTGCTGTTATTTTAGTTATGGCTGTTTATTTTATTAAGAAAGGAAAAAGACTTATTCATGAAAATTTAATTAAGGTTTGTATTGGTCTTTCTCTTTGTTTCTTGGTTATGTACATAGCTTATCATATTACTAGTGACCCTACAAAATTCGAAGGGGATGGGTTAATAAAATATATTTATTATTTTATTTTAATTTCTCATATATTATTGTCAATCACGGTTATCCCTTTTGTTTTAGTTTCATACGTAAGAGCCATTACAAATGATTTTGAAAAACATAAAAAAATCGCTAAAATAACTTTTCCTATTTGGTTATATGTAGCAGTAACTGGAGTTATTGTTTACTTAATGATTTCTCCTTATTATGTTTAATTATGAAAAATAAGATTCTTACTTCTGTTTTTTTGATTTTTTTATCAATCCCTAGTTTTTCGCAATGTGCAATGTGTAGAGCTGTACTAGAAAGTAGTGAAAATAATGGTATGGCAGAAGGAATAAACAACGGGATAATGTACCTAGCATTTTTACCCTATTTGATCGTTTTCTTCATGATATTTTTCGTTTATAAAAAATTTAAAAAATAAACATTAACAATCTCTCATCTCCTTTTAACAACTAATTAACATCGATTTACTGAGTTTTTCTTAACCTTTGCTCTAGAAAACAAAAGAAGTAAATGCTTAAAATAAACAATCTCCACAAGTCTTATAAAATGGGAGACTCAAGTCTTCATGTTCTCAAGGGAATTGATCTTCATGTTGACAAAGGTGAAATGGTGGCAATTATGGGGTCCTCCGGCTCAGGAAAATCAACATTGCTTAATATAATTGGAATCTTGGATGAACTTGATTCGGGTGAATACACATTAGACGGTATTGAAATAAAAGATTTAACCGAAAAGAAAGCAGCTCAGTACAGAAATAAATTCTTGGGCTTTGTTTTTCAATCTTTTAATTTGATAAACTTCAAAAACGCACTTGAAAATGTAGCTCTGCCATTATATTATCAGGGACAAAAGAGAAAGGAAAGACAAGAAAAAGCAATGTTTCATTTAGAAAAAGTTGGTCTAGCTGATTGGTCTACACATTTACCAAATGAACTTTCAGGCGGTCAAAAACAAAGAGTTGCTATTGCAAGAGCATTAGCAGCTGAACCTAAATTACTATTAGCAGATGAACCAACAGGAGCACTTGATTCAGCTACATCACATGAAATTATGCAATTTCTTCAGCAATTAAATGATGAAGGAAAAACAATTTTAATCGTCACCCATGAACAAGATATTTCTTTGATGTGTAAAAGAATTGTAAGATTAAAAGACGGTGTAATTATGGAGGATAAAAAAATTAAACAAAACAGATTATAATAATGATCGATCTTGGGTTATTTAGGGAAGTATTTCAAAGTTTAAATAAAAATAAACTTAGAACTCTTTTATCAGGATTTACTGTTGCATTTGCAATAATGTTGTTTACGATTTTATTTGGAATCGCAAATGGTTTCCAAAATACATTTAACAATGAATTTAATGGTGATGCAAATAACTCAATTTTTATTTATTCAGGTCGTACATCAAAAGCTGTTGAGGGATATCAGACGGGTAGAAGAATACAGTTTGATAATGAACTTTATAATACAATAAAAGACGAATTTAATGACGACATCGAATTTATAACTGGTAGAGTCTATAAAAATGTTACTGCTAGTTTTGGAACTGAAAAAAGTAATTATTCGGTTAGGGCTGTAAATCCAGATCATCAATTTATTGAGAAATCAGAAATGAAACAGGGCAGGTTTATAAATCCATTAGATTTAAAAAATAATACCAAGAATATCGTCATAGGAAATCTGGTAGTCGAAGACTTATTTGGTGAAATAGATCCAATTGGAAAATACCTTGATCTTAATAAGATAAAGTTTAAGATAGTTGGTGTTTTTGTAGAAAGAACGGAGGGTTCAGACAGTAATGAAGCAAGAGTAATATACATGCCCATTTCAACTGCTCAAAAAATATATGGAAACAACGATTACATTGATCAAATAAATCTGACATATAATCCTTTACTTTCCGAACAGGAAGCAATTGCTTTTGGAAATAAAGTAGTTGATAAAATAAAAGATATTTTCTTTGTTGCTGAAAATGATCAATCAGCAGTTCGAGCAAGAAATAGGGCCAGAGAAAATCAAGAAATTACTCAATTTAACGGAGTTTTGGCAATACTAGTTTTAATTATTGGTATGGGAACTTTAGTGGCAGGAGTCGTGGGTATAAGTAACATTATGATTTTCATTGTAAAGGAAAGGACAAAAGAAATTGGTATAAGAAAAGCGCTTGGAGCTCCACCCAACTCAATTATCCTAATTATAATTTTAGAATCTATTTTTATAACAGCTATTGCAGGATATGTTGGACTCCTTATTGGAGGGGCAGTATTAAACAGTTTTAGCTTAGAGGATTATTGGATAACAGATCCTGGAGTTAGTACATCTTTGGTTTTAGCAGCAACAATAACATTGGTTATTGCAGGAACCCTTGCTGGATATATTCCTGCTAAAAGAGCGGCATCCATCAAACCTATTGTAGCATTAAGAGACGAATAATATGTTTAAATTTTTAATCGATAAAGACACCTGGCAAGAATTGAGGGAAAGCTTAACAAAAAATAAGTTGAGAACTGTTATTACAATGATTGGAGTATGGTGGGGAATTTTATTGTTAATAGGTCTTTTAGGTTCAGCAAAAGGAATTGAAAACAAGTTTAGTGTTCAGTTTGGGGATTATGCCACAAACAGTGTTTTTATTTGGGGACAGTCTACAAGTAAAGCTTTTAAAGGTTACCAAGAGGGTCGTAGACCTAGACTTAAATTCTCACATTTAGAAAAAATTAAAAATCAAGTCAAAGGTATTAAGTTTCTTTTACCAAGAAATGCTAGAGATGTTCAGGTTGTAAGAGGTGTTCAGTATGATAATTTTGGTCTCTCAGGTGATTTCCCCTTGTTAGATCAAATTCAAAAAAAGAATCTAATAAGCGGAAGGTTTATCAATCAGTTAGATGTTGATGATAATAAAAAAGTTGCCGTAATTTCTGATGATGTTTACAAGCAGCTCTTCGATATTGACGAAAAAGCTATTGGAGAATTTATTAAAATTAACGAAATCAATTATAAAGTCATAGGAGTCTTTGAGCAAGGCGACTTTGATTTTGGTGGAGAGTTGCATATACCTTTTACAACTTTTCAAAATGTTTATAATCAAGGAGATAATATTGGCTGGATTACCGTTACTGGAGAAGATGGATATAATATTAGACAGATAGAAAATGATGTAAAATTGGTGTTGAAAAATTTAAATTATGTACATCCAGATGACAATCGTGCTTTTGGAAGTTTTAATTTAGGAGAGTTATTTGAAAGATTTGAAGGGTTTTTAATGGGTATGCAATTCCTTACCTGGTTTGTAGGTATTGCTACTTTGATTGCTGGGGTATTTGCAATTGGGAATATACTATTGATCACAGTTAAAGAAAGAACTAAAGAAATTGGAATTAGAAGAGCGATTGGAGCAACACCATTTGAGATAAAAAGACAGATTGTTTTAGAATCAATTTTCTTGACTATTATTGCCGGAATTTTTGGTATTATCAGCGGAGGTTGGATATTGATTGCTATGGATTCTGCTTTTGGAAGCGGTCCTGACTCGGTCTTAATAAACGCATCGGTCCCGATACTTGTGGTATTTATTTCAGTAATAATATTAGTTGTATTTGGGACTTTAATTGGGTTAATTCCCGCAAATAGAGCAACAAGTATTAAACCCATTGATGCTTTAAGAGAAGAATAAATAAATTAAATATTAGATAAATGAGAAAACAAATTAAGTATGTAGTTTTAATCCTGGTGATAGGATCATTATTATACGTTTTAAATTATTTTAAAAATGCAAATTCAGCTTCAATAATTGATTATGAGACGGAGCAACCTTTTTACACTTCCATTGAAAAAGAAGTTGTAGCAACAGGTAAATTAAACCCCGAAGATGAAATTGAATTGAAACCACAAGTAAGTGGGATTATTGACAAAATTTTTGTTGAAGAGGGTGATATAGTGATGAGAGGAGATTTAATCGCTAATATTAGAGTTGTTCCTAATGAACAAGCGTTACTTAGTGCTAGAAGTAGAATTAATTCGGCAAAATTATCATATGAAAATTCTAGAAAATTATATGACCGAAGTGAAAAATTATTTGAAAAGAACGTCATATCTAAACAGGACTTTGAAAATAGTCAATTGTCAATGGAACAATCTAGAGAATCTCTTAAACAGGCAGAAAATGATTTTAAAATCATTAAACAAGGAACTTTGACAGGAGGTAGTACTGCAAACACAAATGTTCTATCTCAAATCTCTGGAACAATATTAGAAATTCCAATAAGAGAGGGTAGTCCAATTACTGAAAGTAATACATTTAGCCCAGGAACTACCATAGCTACAGTTGCAGATATGACAAAAATGATTTTTGAAGGACAAGTTGATGAAACTGAGGTTTCAAAGCTTGAAGAGGGAGCTGAAATCAAAGTGATACTCGGAGCACTAGAAAAGGATGAATTTGAGGCAAAGCTAACCTTTGTTGCACCTAAAGGAATTGAATTAGGTGGAGCGGTTCAGTTCAAAATCAAAGCAGATGTAAGTATTCCAGAAAGTGTTAATGTAAGAGCAGGTTACAGTGCAAATGCAATTATGTCCATAGGACAAAAAGAAAATATTTTATGCATTAACGAGTCTTTGCTTCAGTTTAATAGAATAACAGACAAACCTTTTGTTGAGATACTAAAAGAAAACGGTTCATTTGTAACTAAGGATGTAGAAGTTGGAATTTCTGATGGAATAAATGTTGAAATTCTAAAGGGGGTTAAGGAAGGTGATAAAATTAAGGTTTGGAATTCTGTCGAAGATGAAGATGATGATGAAGCAAGAAGACGACAAGATGAGAACTCAAGAGAATTAGAGGATTAAAATTATTAATTAATTATGAAACAAATTATAATACTTACTACTTACTTTTTTCTAATTAGCACTTCATATGCCCAAAATAATATTTGGACATTAGAGCAATGTGTTAAGCATGCACTAGAAAATAATATTACAATTCTTCAGGCACAAAATAGTTTATTGTCTTCTGAACAAGATATTGTAAGTGCTAAGGGAAATTTTTTACCTGCTGTTAATTCTAATATTAGTGGTGGAGCTAGCTTAGGAAATATCGAAGTTTTCCCAGGTGAATTTAGAGATAGGGAGTTCTATTCAACTTCTCTTGGATTAGGTTTTTCTCAAAGCGTTTTTAACGGATTTAGAAACATAAATTTATTAAACCAAAGTAAACTTAGTTTAGAGAGGAATCAATATGAACTTGAAAAATTAAAGGATGATATTTCATTAAATGTAGCCAATACATATCTCAATGTCTTATTTAATAAAGAAAATTTAGATCTTGCCAATTCGCAGGTAGAATTTTCTAAATTTCAGGTTTCTCAAGTACAAACTTTAGTTGAAGCTGGTTCCGAACCAATGTCTACGTTAATTGAAACACAGGCAACATACAGTAGAGATATTCAAAACTTAACAATAGCAGAAAACAGCCATGTTTTATCTCTTTTAAGTTTATCTCAACTATTACAATTACCCTTTGAGAATTTTGATGTTGAGGTTGTTCAAATAGATGCACCTTCAGCAAATCTAATGTATGATGATGTAGCGCCCATTATAAATTATGCTATGGAAAACAGAAATGAAATCAAGGTAGCTGAAAGGGATATTGAGCTGTCAAAATTAAGTACTAAAATATCTAAAAGTGCATATTTGCCAAACATATCCATGGGGTATGGTTTCAATGCTTCAGCAAATTTTTCAAATTTAACCAGTGATGACCAATTTATTGATCAATTAAACGATAATAAAGGCCATTCTGTTAATATGAATATTTCAATTCCGATATTTAATAGGAATCAGACAAAAGCCCAAGTAAATAAATCTAAAATTCAGGAAGAAACAACCAATTTAGCTCTTGATCAAGTTAAAATAAATTTAGTATCTACTGTTCAAAGAGCATTCACTGATGCAAAGGCTGCTTTTAGAGCTTATGAAGCTGCCAAATTATCTTTAGGCTCTCAGGAATTAGCTTTTGAAAACTCAAAACAAAGATTTAATCTCGGCGCCTTAAACTCATTTGATCTTGAACAATCTAGGATTAGACTTTTAAATGCTAGGTCTTCATTAATTAATGCTAAATATGATTTTATATTTAAAACAAAAGTATTAGATTACTATTTAGGTAAAAGATAGTTTAGTGTCTATAATTTTAAATATTGAAACATCAAGTACTAATTGTTCAGTTTCCATTTCAGAAGAAGGAAAACTTGTCGATTTTGTAGAACAAAATTTTGATCAATATTCACACTCAAAATCTTTACACGTTTTCATTAATAAGTTATTCAAAAAGACAGAAATTCCATTAGGCGATTTAAATGCTGTTTCTATTTCTGAAGGCCCTGGGTCTTACACAGGATTAAGAATAGGTGTTTCTGCAGCCAAGGGGATTTGTTTTGCTTTAGATATTCCTTTAATAGCAATAGATACTATGTATATCTTAGCAAGAAAAATAGAATGTTCAAAGGGGTATATTATTTCAGCAATGGATGCCAGGAGAGATGAAATTTATTACTCGATTTTTGAATTTAATAACAATAAGCTTCCTAAAAGAATTGTAGAAACAGATTCTTTGGTTTTAAATTCTAATTCATTTCATCAATTTTTAAAATCTTCAACTGTAAATTTTATTGGAAATTCTAATGAAAAAATAATGAATTTTATCAATCATAAAAATGCAATATTTTCAGAATTTTCTCTTCCATCAGCAAAGGAGATGGGGATACTTTCACATTTAAAATTTATAAAAAAAGATTTTGTAGATATTTCAGAATTTCAACCAAAATATTTAAAAGAATTTGGCGGAAAAAAAATTAAAAATTAATCATATTAATTGATTCATCTAAGTTTTCTGTAGGCATTTTACATGCTTTGTTTACACATACATAGATAAGTGTTTTACCGTTTATAAATCGGTTTTGTAATAAAGGAAGATCATTACTGGTAGCGGATCCAATAACTAATTTATTAGGAAGATATTTTTTGTTAAGTTCTGTTGCTTTTTCAATTGCGTTTTCCCCTACAATTGCCACTTCATAAAAATTTGATTTTAAATTATAAATTAAATCAAACCAATTTGAATAACCACTAGGATATACTTCAAATTCGTTGGTGACACTCAATGCCATTTTCTTTGATAAATCAAAATATTCTTGTTTATCAAAATAATGATATAATTTAAAAAGATTTTTTGCCATTATTGAATTGCTGGATGGGATAACATTATCTCTAAATTCAATTGTTCTAGTAATTAACTCCTCGTCTTTTTTTGATGTGAAATAAAACAAAGCTGATTGATCGTTTGAGAAATTGTTAATTACATATTCAGAAAGTTTCAAAGCTCTTTCAATCCATTTCTGATTTAATGTAATTTCATATAAATCAAGGCTAGCTTGAATAATAGTTCCATAATCTTCTAGGTAGCCATTAACTTTACTTTTACCATTAACATAATTGTGAAACAATCCCCCATCATTTTTGGTTAAACTTTTATAGATAAACTCAGCTGATTCAATTGCTTCATTTAAAAATATTTCATCATTAAAAGCCTTATAAGCATCTACATATCCTGATATCATTAATCCATTCCAGGACGTTACAATTTTATAGTCTAAACTTGGTTTCTTTTTATCTTTTTTTGCTTCTTTAAGTATAGATGCCCAATTTGATAATTTTTCATTAAAAACTTCTTCTGTTAAATTATGTTCAGAAATAAATTCAGTGTCAGACACATTATTAATTAAAACATATTTGTCTTCTTCCTTCCAGTACCCATAATCGTTTACATTGTAATATTTTGAAAAAAGATCAAAATCCTCGCTGATTAAATTTTTTAACTCAGAAAAACTCCATGAATAATACGCACCTTCTACATAATTATTTTCATCAATTTTACTATCAGCATCTAATGAAGAATAAAACCCACCTGAGTTATCTTTCATCTCATTATTGATGTACTCATGAATTTTATAAACTACTTTTTTAAAGTGTTTTTTATTAGAAACTTTAAACCCTTTTGAATAAAGACTCATTAATTGAGCGTTATCATAAAGCATTTTCTCGAAATGAGGTATGTGCCACTTCTCATCAGTTGAATACCTAGAAAATCCTCCTTCAATATGATCAAAAATTCCGCCATATGCTATTTTCTCTAGTGATTCTAAAATAATATTTTTTGCTTTTAGATTGTTTTCTTGCACACTATATCTAAGAAGAAAATCCAGATTGTTAGGCATCATAAATTTAGGAGCACCGTTAAACCCACCAAACTTCAAGTCAATACTGTCAATTAATTTTTCTGAATATTTTAAAAGGTCAATGGATTCAAAATCATCGATTGCGGGATCAACTATATTTAACGAATTTATACCCTCCTGTACTTTGTCAGCATATGAAGTAAATTTTTCAGGCTCTTTTTCATATATCACTGAGATTTGATTTAACGCTGACAGCCATTGTTCTTTTGAAAAATAAGTTCCTCCCCAAATTGGTCTTCCATCCGGAAGAGCGATTACATTTAGCGGCCAGCCTCCACTTCCAGTCATTAGCTGAATAGCATTCATATATACTTGATCAATATCAGGCCTCTCTTCACGATCAACTTTTAATGATATGAATTTTTCATTCATCAACTTTGCAACTGCACTGTCTTGAAAGCTTTCCCTTTCCATTACATGACACCAATGACAAGAGGCATATCCAATACTGATGATTACCAATTTGTTTTGCTTTTCTGCAATATTTAAATATTTCTTATCCCAAGGATTCCAATTAACAGGATTTTTCGCATGTTGTAAAAGGTATGGACTAGATTCATTTATTAAATTATTTTCTTTATTCATTAAGATTTCTGAATTACATGAAATTAAAATAAAAAATAAGATTAATATGCCTAAGAAATTATTTCTCATTACTCAAAAATACAAAATAGATTACTTTCTATCCGTTTATGGCTTCAACGGTTTCTACCTGACCCTCGAGCATTTCCTTTAACATATTTTCAATTCCGTTTTTTAGAGTTATTGTAGATGATGGACAACCACTACAGGCTCCTTGTAAAATAACTTTCACTAACTTTTTTTCAGAATCATAGGAGTCAAATAAAATATTACCACCATCAGACGAAACGGCAGGTTTAATGTATTCGTCTAAAATAGAAATTATTTTTTCAGATGTATCGTCTAATTTAACATCTACTTTTTCTTTTTTAACTAAAGTCTCATGTATTTTATTATTCTCTAAGTAATTTTTTATGAAACTTCTTAATTCGTTAACAATTTCATCCCAGTTTTTAATTTCATATTTAGTAATTGAAACAAAGTTTTTGCTTAGAAAAATATTTTTAACATAAGAAAACTCAAACAATTTTTTTGCAAACTCCATATTTTGAGCTTCATCAATATTATTAAACTCTAAGTTGTTTTCAACAATCAATTTGTTTGATACAAACTTTAAAACTGCTGGGTTTGGTGTACTTTCTGTATATATAGAGATTGGATTATTTTTTTTCTCTTTTATATTTGAAATAACTTCTTGACCACTATTTAAATATTTTTCAATTAAATTTTTTACTTCCTCTTCTACATCACCCCACTCAACGATATTAAATCTTTCAATAGAAATAAATGAAGGAGTTATGTATACTTTTTTTACAAATGGCAGATAAAAAAGCTCCTGGGCTAACTTTGAATCCTTAGCCTCATCAATGTTATTGTATTCGTTACTTATGTGATTAGTAATGAAATTGCTAACCTCAAATTTATTAATGAACTTATTTTGAGTTCTTTCAATATTAACTTTAAACTCCATAATTTGTTGTTACAAATGCAAAAATAGTAATTATCTGTCTTTACAGAAATAATTAACAAGATATGTCTATTAAAATTTATATATTTGGTCGATATACATGTTCAAAATATTTTTGAGTTTGTTTAGTATCTTAACATAATGAGAAATAAGAACCTTCTTTTTTTAGTTATTATTTTGGCTTTTTCATTCTCAAAAGTTTCATCTCAAGAAGGATTGCCTATTTATTCTGATTATTTAACTGATAATTATTACCTTTTGTATCCTTCAATGGCTGGGGTGTCAAATTGTACAAAAGTCAGATTCACTGGCAGAAAACAATGGATTGATCAGGATTTGTCTCCTAATCTTCAGACAGTAAGTGTTAATGGCAGAGTTGGTGATTCTAAATCTGCACTTGGCGCCATAGCTTTTAAGGATGAGAACGGATATCATTCTCAAACCGGAGCATACTTTACTTATGCTCATCATATAATGTTTTCCAGAAGTGAATTAGATATTGATATGCTTTCCTTTGGCCTAAGTGCCGGGCTAATCCAATATAAGCTGGATGAATCTGCATTTTTATCTGGTGGTTTTGATCCACTAATTTCTGGTATAGAACAAAGTGCAACTGATTTTAATCTTGATTTTGGATTCTCCTATCAGTTTCTTGATTTTTACGCACACGGAGCCATTAAAAATTTACTGAACAATGACGGAATCAATTTTAATGATCAGGGTTTAAGTTATAATAATCTTAGAACATATCTATTTACTACTGGATACCTGTTTTCCAGCTACACGCAAAATTGGAATTATGAACCATCAGTAATGTTGGTTCATAAAGAAGCAACAAAAGAAACTTATGTAGATTTAAATCTAAAAGTATACAGAGAAATGGATTTTGGTAGATTATGGGCTGGACTTTCACTAAGAGGCAGTTATGATAATGTCCCCTTTTTAAGGGAATCAGGTTCTTACGAAAAACCGGGATCAAGCTTTATAACCCCTATGATTGGAGTTGAGTATGACAGTTTTGTTTTTGCATATTCATTTAATTACCAATCAGATTCTATTATTTTTAATAACGGTGGTTATCATCAAATTACATTAGGATTTAATCTTGGTTGTCGTAAGAAAAGGTATAATTGTAACTGCCCGTGGTTAAAATAGTCTAAAAATCTAAATAGCTTATTTGATAATTAGTTTTCATAAATTCCTTTGACAATTTATTGCCGTTATAAATTATATCAATTGAATTATTTGATCTGTTTTTATTTTCTATTTTAAGACTTTTTAAGGTTTTTATAACGTGGTTAGTAACAGGCGAGATAGTATCAACTATTTTTATATTTTTTGATAATATTTTATTTATTTTCTCTTCTAAGAAGTTATAATGAGTACATCCTAAAACTAAATAATCAATATTATTTTTGATCATCGGACTTAAATATTTTTTTAGATAGTTTTCTATCAGAATGTTTCCTTTAATGCCCTTTTCAATTTCATTAACAAGTCCATATCCAATCTGCTCATGAACTTTAATACCATCTTTAATGTTGTTTTTAGACGTACTGTTAAATAATTTACTTTCTAATGTTTTTTCGGTTGCTAATACTCCTATATTTTTGGTTTTTGTATTTAATATGGCTGGCCTAATTCCAGGCTCAATTCCAATTATTGGAATATCAATTTTTTCTCTCAATAAATCAATGCTATTTGTAGTTGCTGTATTGCATGCTACAATTATCATTTTACAATTTAACTCAATTAACTTTTTTGAGTTTTTTAAACTAAAATTTTTTATCTGTTCCTGCAACTTGTTACCGTATGGACAATTTTTATTATCAGATAAATAAATAAAGCTTTCATTTGGTAATTTTTCAACCAAAGAACTTAGGATTGATAATCCTCCAATACCAGAATCAAAAATTCCTATCGGTTTTTTCATATTTTGATAAAAAAAAAGCTGTCTAAGTTGACAGCTTTTTATACTTAAATTTTTTTAAATTAGAATCCTAACTCCTTTTTAACATCAATCATTAAATCCGTTCCATTTGATATGATTACTCCCTGTCCTTGTGTTGAGTCTAGCACATAATCAAATCCCATTGCATCTGCAACCTTACTAATAGCAGCCTGAGCTTTTTCGGTAATTGGTTTAAGCAAGTCAAATTCCTTTTTTTGTAATTCTTGTTGGGCTTGAGCTTGATATTGTCTAATACTTTGCTCCATACCCTGAACTTCCTGAAGTCTTTTAGCATTTTCTTCATCTGTTTGAGCAGCAGCTTCTGTATCGTATTGCTTTACCTTGCTTTGTAATTCAGCAGCCATGGTCTGAATATCAGTTTCGTATGTTTTTGCAAGTTTTTCTAATTCAGATTTTGCATCATTCATTTCCGGCATTGCAGCAACAAGCTCAGTTGTATTAATATGAGCAATTTTTGATTGTGCAAAAGTTGAAAAACTAAATGCTAACAAGATTGCTATTAATGATATTCTAATCTTTTTCATATCCATTTTTAAATTTTATTGAATGTAAAGGTACTAATCTTTTACTTTTCTTTTATTACTATTATTTTGTTTTCTTTGTTCTAGCAGTTCTTTTACTGTTAATTTTCTGTTTGATTCGGTTTTTTCCGGTTGATTGTCAATTTTCTCATCAATATTTCTTTCAATTTTTTCAGAAATAATCGATTCATCAACTATATT
>CACEAZ010000003.1 GCA_902557655.1 uncultured Bacteroidota bacterium | reverse complement strand
AGAAAATAACTCAAATGAAGTTAATGTTTACAGCAAAAGACATTACCAAGTGGATATTAAGCAATATGAAAACTTTGAAAAACTTACAGGGATAAAAGTTAATGTTATCAAAGCTGGTGATGATGAATTGTTAGAAAGGTTAAAAAATGAGGGGCAAAATAGTCCTGCAGACCTTTTTGTAACTGTTGATGCAGGAAAACTTCAAAAAGGTGTAGAGATGGGGTTATTTCAGAAAATTCAGAATGAAATAATTGACTCAAACGTTAGTGATGATCTTAAAGATATAAATGGTTATTGGATACCTATTACATACAGGGCACGTTTACTTGTCTATAGCAATGAGAGAGTAAAAAAATCTGATCTTACCACATATGAAGATTTGGCAAATGAAAAATGGAAAGGAAGATTGTTAGTTAGATCATCATCAAACGCATATAATCAGGCTTTAATGTCATCATTGTACGCAAACTTAGGAGAAGAAGCAATCACAAATTGGTCTTCCGGAGTTGTTAGTAATTTTGCTAGAGATCCAAAGGGAAATGACAGAGATCAGGTAAAAGCCATTGCAGCTGGTCAAGGAGATGTCGCAATTGTAAACTCTTATTATATAGGATTATTACTTTCTTCTGAAAAGCAGTCAGAGGTAGATGCAGGAAACTCAGTTTCAGTATTCTTTCCCAACCAAGGTGAGAGTGAAAGAGGTACTCATATAAATATTTCTGGTTTTGCAATGACAAAAAATGCACCAAATAAAGAAAACGCAATGAAATTGTTAGAATATTTAACAGGAATAGAGGCTCAGAATACATATGTTAACAACAGTTATGAGTATCCCGCAAATCCTATGGTTAAGCCGTCTAACTTAGTTCAATCCTGGGGTAGTTTTAAACGTGACAATTTAGATCTTAACGCGTTAGGTATATATCGTGAAGATGCGATAAAGATTTTTGATAAAACTGGATGGAAGTAATTTTAATTTGAAAAGGAGTAGATTTTTTGATAAAATAGCATTAATACTATTTTCCGTAATTTTTTTACCTATACTATTTTTGTTGGTAAAATCTTTTCTACAGGAAACAGATTCTCTGATTTATTTATTTGAAAATCTACTTTTTGATTATACGGTTAATACAATTTACCTGATTTTAATCACAGCATTATTCTCTTTAATTTTTGGAATTATTCCCGCCTGGTATGTAAGTAATTATAAATTTTATGGAAGAAAGTTTATTGATTTAATTCTTTACTTACCTCTAGCGATTCCAACATATATTATGGCATTTACTTACAGTGAAATTTTAAGTTTTACAGGTCCATTTAAAATCACTTATGATCTATTACAAATTGAGGTTTTAGGTGTTATTTTAGCTTTTTCTCTATATCCATACATTTATAGTGTTTCAAGAATTTCATTTAGTTTATTTGGATCCCGATATTATGATATAGCTAAAAACTTAGGCTTAAACGGATATCAAACACTTTTAAAGGTTGTTCTACCTCTTTCAAAACCCGCAATCTTTTCGGGTTTATTTTTAGTAGTAATGGAAGTGTTAAACGAATATGGAGCAGTAAAGTATTTTGGCGTCAACACTTATACAATTGGGATATTTAGGTCATGGAATTCTATGAATGATACTGGCGCTGCTATACAATTATCTTCAATCCTTTTATTTATAGTTGCTTTTTTATTTTTAATAGAAAAAATTTTCAATCAAAATAAAAGATTTAATTTTTCAAAAAATAGCAAATTATTATCTCTGAAGTCTCCAAATAAATCAAGATTATATTTTATATATTTTGCTTGTTTGATACCGATTCTTTTAGCTTTTGTTGTTCCTGTAATTTTTAATCTGTTAAATATTTACTCCAATCTTGAAAACATTGATTTTGAAAGATTATTTAATTTAACATTTAATTCTTTTTCGGTTTCTCTAATTGCTTCAATATTAATATTAGTATTTTCAACTTTTTTTCTTTACAACGAAAAGATATCTAAGTCAAGATTATATTATTATATAAATCAATTTATCTCACTTGGTTACTCAATCCCTGGAGCTGTTGTTGCTTTGGCTGTAATAATTTTTATAACCTACCTTGATAATTTAAACGATGAAGCCAGTATTATGGGAAATTTTTCAGTATACTTTTTGATTCTTATTTATGCTTATGTTATAAGATTTATGGCTGTAGGAAAGTCCCCAATTAAGTCTAGTCTTGAAAAGCACCCTGACTCATATGATAATTCGGCTAAAAATCTAGGATTATCTAACATTCAAATTTTCAAAAAAATATATTTCCCTATCAATAAATATTCTTTTTTTACAGCCTTGACTTTAGTTTTTATAGACCTCATGAAAGAGCTTCCTATAACTCTGATATTGAGACCTTTTAATTTTGACACACTAGCAACTCAAACCTATGAATTTGCAGTTGAAGAAATGATTCCATTGTCAAGTATATATTCATCAGTTATTATATTAATTTGCTGTATATTACTAATCTTTTTAAAAATATTCTTAGATAAATCAGATGTATTTAGAAGTTAAAAATCTTGTCAAAAGTTATAATAACGGATCGGCTGTTATTAATGATTTAAGCTTTTCTGTTGATAAGGGTCAATTAATTTCATTTGTTGGCGAAAGTGGATCTGGAAAATCTACTTTTTTAAAATGCCTTTCAGGGTTGGAGATGCCTAACTCTGGTAGTGTATCTTTGAATAACAAGCTAATTAACGGTAAAAATATTTTTGTTAAACCTCAAAAAAGAAAGATTGGTTACGTTTTTCAAGATTATCCATTATTTCCTCACTTAAGCATCAAAGAAAATATTTGTTTTAATTTGGATAAGGATTATCATAAAAATTTTGATAATATCATTGACTTAACAAGTTTAAAGCATCTTTTGAATAGATATCCTCATGAAATTTCTGGTGGTGAGCAACAACGAGCCTGTATAGCAAGATCTATAATTAGAGAGCCTGATCTTTTATTATTGGATGAGCCTTTTAGCAATTTGGATGCAAATATTAAATTTACCATAAGAGATGAAATATGTAGAATAATTAGGAAGAGTAAAATAACCACAATCTTAGTTACTCATGATATTAATGATGCACTAAATATTTCTGATAAAATACTAATCTTCAAAGCGGGAATAGTGCAACAATATTCAAGTCCTGAAACAATGTATTGTGAACCTGCCAACTGTTATTGCGCAGAAATTCTGGGTGATATTAATAAATTTCCAATTGAAAATAAAACATTTTATATTAGACCAGAAAATGTTAAAATAGTTGACAACTCCTCTGATTCTATGATTGTAGAAAAATGTTTTTTTCAAGGAAAAGATTATAAACTGATTGGTAGGTATAAAAACAATATATGGTCTATTATTTCAAATAAACCTGTTAAAGTAAATTCTGAAGTTTTTTTTAATTATTCAAATGAGGATTTAATTTTCTTTGATAAAAATTGTTCAAGTTTTTTTACCTCATAATTTTTTTGAAAGTTCAAATGCATTTTGAATGCAATCGCTTACTGAAATTCCTTTAATATAGTTTCCAAGGATATAAAAGTTCTTATTTTTTTTATGAAAATCAGAGATATTATTAATCAAAACTTCATGATCTAAATCATATTGAGGGATTCCATTTTTCCATAAAAAATTATTTTCCATAATTATTTTTCCATCATAAGAAATAATTTTTCTTATTTCATTAATTATTGTTTTTTTTAATTTATTTATGTCTTGATCAATTAATTGAGGCTGTCTAGCCCCACCAATAATGACTGTTAGCAAATCATTTCCTTGAGGGGCAACATGTGGGAATATTCTACTGTTAAATAGAATTCCCAGAAAACTTTGATTGTCTTTTCTTTTAGTTAATACACCAAATCCGTCAATATTTTCTTTGATTTTGGATTTTTCAATTCCAAGGTGAAGAACCATAATTGGACAATAGTTTATTTTTTTTAAGTTTTTAGATATTTTTTCATCAAAAATTATATTTGCTAATCCAAATGCTGGCAGGGTACTTATCAATTTTTTACAATGATATTTGATGTTATTATTTATAATGATTTCATATCCTTTTTTTATTTTTTTCACAGAAGTGACCTCGCTTTTTAAAATCACTTTATTACATATGTTTTTGTTGATTGCTAAAACGAAATCGATAAGACCATTTTTAAAATTAAAGGATCTTGATTTGTTTAATTTTTTTTTCCTCTTTAGTGTATCAATAATTATACTTCCGCTCTTTTGTTCCATGTTCCAAATTTTATTTTGGACATGTTTTGTACTCATTTTATTGGTTTCTCCTGCATAAATACCTGTTAGAAATGGCTCTACGAAAATTTCTTCAAAATTGTTTCCAAATCTTTTTTTAAAGAAGCTTTTAACAGAAACATTACGGTTGTGTTTTGGAATAAAAATTTCAATTATCAATCTCAATTTTGATGTTAGACTTAAAAGATTTGTTTTAATAAATTCAATAAAGTTTTGTGGGATAGGTATTAGTTTGCCTTTTCTTAATAGAAATCTTTTATTATTGTAGTCATTTGGAAAAATTATTTTGTCTTTTAATCCAATTTCATCGATTAATTCAACAACTGATTTTTTATTTAATAAGACCGTATTTGGCCCATTTTCACAAACAAACCCACTCTTTTCAAATGAAATAATATTTCCACCAACCCTTGGCTTTGATTCTACAACTAAAAAATCGAGGTTTTTTTTGTTTAAATAATGAGCTAGGGTTAATCCTGAAATGCCTGCACCTAAAATTATTGTATCTACTTGCTTAAATGAATCTATTTTCATTTTCTATGCATCAATATATTGATTTGTCCATTTTGAAATTAGTTTAGCCCAGCTGTCATCATCATTTAAGCAAGGAACATAGTAATAATTTTCACCTCCAGCATCTAAAAACTCTTCTTTTCCTTCCATTACAATTTCTTCTAATGTCTCCAAACAGTCGGTAACAAACGCAGGCGTAACAATCACTAAATTCTTTTTACCGTCTTTTGCTAATCTTTCAAGTTCGCTATCAGTATATGGTTTGAGCCAAGGTTCATTTGCTAGTCTTGATTGAAACGATACACTATATTTATTATCTTCTAAATCTAAATATTTTGCAACTAATTCTGTGGTGACTATAACCTGATGTTTATAACAAGTTTTGTGGGCCTCAGAATCAATCGAGCAACAATTATTTTTTTTATAGCAATGTGAATTTGTAGGATCTGATATTTTAAGATGACTTACAGGGATTCCGTGGTATGAAAATAGTATATGGTCGTAATGAATATCTGAAATAGTCTCTTTGATTTTATCGCTTAAAAGTTTAATGTAATTTGAATCTTTGTAAAAAGGTTCAATAACTTTAATTTCTTTATTAGGAAAGTTAATATTAACTTCTTCTTTTACTTTCTCTACTACTGTTTCATAAGAGGACATTGCATAGTGGGGGTATAGAGGTAAAACAATAAACTCTGTTACCCCTTTGCTATTTAATTCCTTCAATCCATTATGTATGCTGATCGATCCATAGCGCATAGCCAGTGATACCGGAATAGACAAATAATCGGAGACTTTTTTGAATAGCCTTCTGGACAAAACTATTAATGGGGATCCTTCTTTCCACCATATTTTTTTATATGCTTTTGCAGATTTTTTAGGTCTAAAATTCAGAATAATTAATTTAACAAGTATCCACCTGAAAATATAGCTTTTACCTATAACTCTTTTGTCCATTAGAAATTCATCTAAATATTTTTTTACATCACTGATTGATGTGCTGTCTGGAGATCCTAAATTTATTAGTAATAAACCTTTCATTATATAGTTTTTGAATAAGTGCCAATTTTATTATTTAATAATGGGTCAAACTCCATCGCAATATTTCTGATAAACAATCTTGCATCTTGAGAAACAACTATTCTGTCGTTCTTGATTTGCATTATATTTAAGTCAATAAAATCTCTAAACTTTTTAGTATTGAAATCAACCAAATTTTTGATATAATTTTTATCTGTTTGAAATTTTTCTGAAATTTCAGAAAAATCAATATAATAATTACACATAATTGAATTAATTATAGCTCTGATAATCTTTTCATCTTTAGAGACTGAATAACCTCTTAAAACTGCTGTATTTTTTTCATTAATTTTTTTTATGTATTGGGCAGCATTTTTAACATTTTGACTGTATGCTGAAAATAGCTGAGATATTGAAGATGCTCCAAAACCATAAACTTGTCCAGTGGTTTTTTTAGTGCAATAACCCTGAAAATTCCTGTGAAGTTGATTGTTTTTTAGGGCAACATAAAATTCGTCATCAGGCCTACAAAAATGATCCATTCCAATTGCTACATAACCTGCTTTTGTAAACTTCCTGTATGCATTATTATACATTTGAGCCTTTTCTTTTGATGATGGAAAACCTATGTTTTCAAGAATTTTTTGTCTTGGCAATATGGAGGGTACGTGCGCATATGAAAAAGTTACAATCCTATCTGTGTTTAATTCAATCGCTTTTTCTATTGAATCGTTAAAATTTTCTACGGTTTGAAGCGGAAGACCATAAACTAAATCTATATTAGTCCCAGTGAAACCTTCAGAGTGAATCTTATTAATAATTTTATCAATTGGATGTTTTGGTCTTCTTCTGTTAATTGCATCTAAGACTTCTTCGTTAAAATCTTGAATTCCCAATGAGATCCTATTAAAACCAAATTGTTTTAAGAGTTCGATGTGTTTAAAATCTAAGTGTGCCGGGCTACATTCTATGGCCATTTCATACTCCTTGGAAAGGTTAAAGCATTCTTTAATTTTATTCGTTACTTTTTCAATATATTTTAATGAAATTGCATTGGGGGTTCCACCTCCCCAATGTATCTGTGTCAATTTTCTGTCTTCATTAATGTATTTAGACACATATTCAATTTCTTTCATTAATGCATCTATATATCTTTCTAAAAAAGGTTTTGTAAATCCTGATTCTGTTGTACATCCACAAAAATGACAGATTTGAGGACAAAAGGGTATGTGAATATATACAGAAACATTATGTGGGTTTTCATTATTAGAATTAAAAACTGAATTAATAAAATCTTTATCATCATAGTTTTCTGTAAAATGAGTTGCAGGCGGATAGGATGTGTATCTGGGCCCCTTTTTATTAAATTTTTTCAATAAAGTATTATCGACTTTCATTTTATCTATTCCAATTTGTGCTTTTTACCCAGTCAACTACAAAACGAGCATTATTAACATCAATACCTGGGATAAACCCATGTCCTAAATTAAAAATCCAATTATTATTTTTTTCACCAAATCTTTTTAAGCTGGTCAAATAATTTTCAATATACTTTTTATCAGAAAAAAATAATCTTGGATCCATATTACCTTGAATTCCAACATTTTTATCTAACAATGTTCGTGCCGTTTCTAGAGGAATTTGCCAGTCAATACTAGTGTAATCACATATGCCCTTATTAATTTGTTTTAATCCGAAATTATAATTTTTTGGAAAAAAAATTGTTCTGCAATTTTTTTCCATTGCCACATTCAATATTTTTTTAGAAAAAGGTAAAACAATTTCTGTATACATTTCTTCAGGAATTATCCCGCAGTATGTCTCAAATAATTGAAAGCAATCAATTCCGCTATTTATCTGGTTTTTAACATACTCAATGGAGGCTTCGGTAATCATTTCCATGACACTTAAGCATTTCTTTTTTTCTTTGTAAAAAAGTTTAATAACATCAGTGAAATCTTTTTTAACCTCGTTTCGTCTAAACATAAATAACAGAGTAGTTAATGGGCCACCACAAAATCCAATAAGAGGTAAATCTGGTTTTTGTGATTTTATTTCTTTGATGTTATCGTAAATATATTCAAGTTTTCTTGGGTCAAAATTCAAGTTTTTCGTGTCAATTTTATGATTTAATGCATTGTTAAATTTTGGCCCTGTATTGGTAAAAACTAGCTCAAGCCCTAATGCTTTTGGAATAACCAAAATATCTGAAAATAATATACCTGCATCAACACCCAGATCATTAATTGGTAATAAAGTGACTTTAGCAGCCAAACTTTTGTCCTGCATTAATTCGTCAAATGAATATTTTTTTTTCAATTCTAGATAGGAGGGTAGTATTCTTCCAGCTTGTCTCATGAACCAAACTGGCGGTCTAGAAGTTTTTTTTCCGTTTATATTATCAATAAAAATGTTATTTTCTATCATAGTAATTCAAGGGATTTTTTATTACAATCAATAATTTTTTTAATATCGTTTTCATTATATGCAGAGGAAATAAACATACACTCATACTGTGAGGGGGGTAAATATATACCCATATCTAACATGTTTTTGAAATATTTGGCATATTGGTCTAAATTACATTTCATTGCATGATCGTAGCTTTCAATTTTTTCTTGGTCAGTAAAAAATAAGGTCATCATTGAGCCTGCCCTGTTAATTATCGCTTTGCTTTTGGTTTCTTTGATATTTTTCAGGAATCCTTTTTCGATTTCTTTTGTTATGTTTTCAAGCTTTTCATAAAGTTTTTTATTTAATCTGTTTAAAACAGAAAGACCAGCACTCATGGCTAATGGATTTCCTGAAAGAGTTCCAGCTTGATAAACAGGTCCATTAGGTGCTAAGTAATCCATTATTTCAAATTTTCCCCCATAAGCTCCAACCGGTAGACCTCCTCCAATAATTTTACCTAATGTTGTTATGTCAGGTATTACGTTATATACCTCTTGAGCACCCCCAGCCGCCAATCTAAAACCACTCATTACTTCATCAAATATGAGTAGAGTTTTATTTTTATCGCAAATATTTCTTAGTTCAATTAAGAAATCTCTTCTAGACTTAACTAATCCCATATTTCCAGCTACAGGTTCTATAATCACGGCAGCTATCTGATCGGGATTTTGGTTAAACTGTTCTTTAACTGATTCAATTGAGTTAAATTCAGCAATAATAGTATCCTTTGCTGTGTTCTTAGTAACCCCAGGGCTATCGGGTAACCCCAATGTCATTGCTCCTGAGCCAGCCTTAATTAAGAAGCTATCTCCATGCCCATGATAATTTCCTGAAAATTTTAAAATCAAATTTCTTGATGTATATCCTCTTGCAAGTCTTATAGCGCTCATAGTTGCTTCTGTTCCTGAATTAACCATTCTTACTTTTTCAATCGAAGGAACGAGTTCTATGATTTTTTTAGCCATTTTTGATTCAATTATAGTTGGAGCTCCATATGTTGTCCCTTTTAAAAGATATTCATTCAGCTTTTCTTGCGTTATTTTATCTGCATGACCAAAAATTAGAGGCCCCCATGATGAAATACAGTCAATAAATTCGTTTCCATCTACGTCGTAAAGTTTACTTCCTTTTCCGTGATCAAAAAATACTGGGTTGCATTTTACGCTCTTAAACGCTCTAACAGGTGAATTAACACCACCTGGAATAAGTTTTTTTGATTGCTCAAAAGCAATTTTACTTTTATTATACATTATTTTTTTTTAAAAATTTAGCAACTTCTAGTGCGTGGTAGCTAATTATTGCATTAGCACCAGCTCTTTTTATTGAGTGAAGTATTTCCAAAACAATTTCCATTTCATTAATGAAATTATTTTCAGATGCACTTTTGACCATTGAATATTCACCACTTACATTATAGGCTATTATAGGAATATTAAATTTTTCTTTAATTTTATAGATGATATCCAGATATGCCATTGCTGGCTTGATGATTATAACATCAGCACCTTCATTTAAATCTAATCTTACTTCATTAATAGCTTCATCAGAATTTTTAAAATTCATCTGGTATGTTTTCCTGTTGCCAAATGATGGTGAACTGTTCGCAGCATCACGAAATGGCCCATAAAATGCTGAACTGTATTTCACGGAATATGGGAAAATTGGAATTTTTTCAAATTTATTTTTATCTAGAATTTCTCTAATCGAACCAACTCTTCCGTCCATCATATCAGAAGGAGCCAGTGCGTCAGCACCACTTTTAGCTAAAATTAGAGATTGTTCTACCAAGGTTAATAGCGTTGAGTCATTATCTACGTCATTTTCAATTATAGTGCCGCAGTGACCGTGTTTTGTGTATTCACAATTACATACATCAGCTATAATATATAACTCACGCTTAAACTTGTTTTTTAACGAGGTTATTGTTTTTGGAACAATACTTTTAGAGCTACAAGATATTTTTCCTGTATCATCCTTTTCTTTCACTATTCCAAATAAAATAATTGATTTTATGTTATTACTTAAAAGTTCTTCACATAATAAAATTGTACGATCAATTGAATGCCTAAATTGACCAGGCATTGATTCAATTGGTTCTTTAATATTAGTTCCTTCAGTAACAAAAATTGGATATATTAGATCAGATGAATGAATGTATGTGTCTTCAATCATATTTCTTAGAATCTTATTATATCTAAGCCTTCTCATTCTTGTTGTTGGAAAATTCATAGTTTATTTAAATATTTTAAAATTGATTCAGAAACTCCTTCAAATGATTGCATTTTAGAGGTTGTAATACATTTGTATCCTTTGCTTATAATGTGTTCTGTTGTTGTATTTCCTATACTAATTATATTGGTCTTATTTGGGTTGTAAAATTTTTTAAATGAATCGAAAGAAGATGGGCTTGAAAAAACTGTCATAGTTGGAGTGTTTAAAAGTTTTTCTAAATCTTTATAAATTTCCTTTTTAGGCACTGTATTGTAGACATTTAATCTTTTAACATCACAAATTTCCTGAAGACCATTGAGAAGCTCATTTTTTGCTATTTTACCCTGAACAAGAAGAGTTTTGCAATTCTTTATTAAATTATTTTTTTTCAATTCATCAGACATAATTTTGCTGTAATTTTTTTTAGCTGTGTAGTATGATTTATAACCTAATTCATTTAGAGCTAATTCTGTTTTTTTACCAAGACATATAAATTTAGTTTTATGATTTATTTCAGTTTTATTAATAAAATTTCTAACTCCATTTTTAGAAGTAAAAATGATAAAATCATAATTTTCTGAGCTGTCAAGTTTAAACTCAAGTGGTTTAATTTTAATCATAGGGAAATGATGAGTGATTAAATTATTCTCCTTCAATTTATTAAATCCTGAAACATCGCCTTCGTTAGTTAAAATTATATTTCTTATGATATTATCTTTAATTTTTAACATCATTGATTTAGCAAGCTTGACTCCGATATTATTATGATTCTTATACTTGTCTATTATCTTTTGTTCAACATATTCACTCGTTTGTTTATTGAAAATTCTTCCCCTTATTCCTATTTCTTCATCGTTGAATACACATAAAACTGCGTCTGGTGATGAACAACCTCCACCAACCGTATTTAAAAATTTTCTTTCTTCGTTAACGCAAATCTCGGTTTGTTTGTGCTGTATTTTTTTTAGGATCGAAATGGTTTTGGTATCATTCGTTCGGCATTCAACCGCAAGCGCTCCTTGTCCAGCTGAGGGGGTAATTTCAGACAATTTAAAAAACCTTGAAATTCTGTTTTGCAGTCCTAATCTGTTTAATCCAGCTGCAGCTAATATAATTCCGTCATATTGACCTTGGTCAAGCTTTTGTATTCTCGTTTCAATATTTCCACGAATACTTTTTATAGATATTTTGTCTGAAATTGATTGTAGCTGTTGTTTTCTTCTCAAAGATGATGTTCCTATTATCTTTAATTCTTTTAAATCTTTTTTCTCTGAACTTTTACTTAATACAAGAACATCCATAGGGTTTTCTCTTTCGGTCACAGTGAATGAAATTAGATCTTTGTTTGTATCAGTAGGTAAGTCTTTAAGGCTATGAACAGCAAAGTCGATAGATTTATTTATTAATTCATTTTGAATTTCAGAGACAAAAAAACCTTTGTCCAAAATATTATTTAAATCCTTATCTAATAAAATATCTCCTTTAGTTTTAATTTTTTTAATAACAAAATCTATTGTAGGGTCAATTTCCTTAAGTTTTTTAATAACAAATTTAGTTTGGGTTAGGGCCAGATTACTAGATCTTGTTCCAATGATTAATTTATTCATTGCTAACAAAAATTTTATTTATGATTTTTAGAGCATCAGTATTTTTGCCGTTATCACTGACCGATATAATTTTTTTTACAAGTTTGTCAGAAAGCTTATCGTAAATTTCTTCTACCTGTTTGTTTTCATCATTTTTTACAGAAGAGTCTGAAATTAAATTTTTTATTTCTTTTTTTATCGAAATAATCGTAGGTCTAAGTTCTCTTTTATTTACCCATCCGGTAAAATCATTAATAAAGCTTTCAATCATCAATTCTGCCTTATTTATTTCAGAAATTCTTTTATTATAATTTTCGTTTACTCTATCTTTTAGATTATCAAGATCAACAAGTTCAACGTTCTTATATGTTTTTTTAATGACTATATTTCTTGGCACAGAAAGATCAACTAATACAATTTTATTTTTTCTTAGGTTATCAATATTTTTCAAGTCAATATCAGATAATAGAGGTTTTTTTGATGATGTACTGAATATAATTATATCTACAGAATTTAACATTTTTTTCCACGAATTGAACTTTACCAGCTTTAGATTAAATTTTTCTAAAATCGGGGTAACATTGGATTCAGTTCTATTCGTTACGAATATATTTTTAAATTTTTTTGAAACAAGTTGCTTTATAGATAGCTTAGATGTTCTTCCAGCACCAACACATAATATTGAAAGATTTTTCGAATTCGATATGTTACCCAATTGATCAATTGCAGCTGAGCTTACAGAAATACCTCCTTTGTCAATTTCTGAATTTGTTCTTATGTATTTACTAGCTTCTAACGATTTTTGTATCATCCTTTCTAAAGTGGGGCTTAACATTTTATTTTTCTTACAAACTTTGTAGGCAGATTTAATTTGGTCAACTATTTGATATTCACCAACAATCATTGACTCTAGTCCACTAGCCAATCTAAATAAATGCTTTGAAATTGCATTTACCCCATCTTTTTTCTTGATATAAGGTCTTAATCCGTCATTAAATTTTTTGAGTTTGCTTAGGGTCATAATGACAGAGTGAAAACTTTTGCTTGATGATTCACTAGTGCTTGTTTCAAAATATATTTCTGTTCTATTGCAAGTAGAGATTATAAATAATCCTTTGATCTTAGATTTACTGATTAAACTTTTATATATGTTTAAATATTGATCGGGATATAGATAAAAAAGTTCACGGATTTGAACAGGTGCAATTTTGTAATTCAAGCTTATTAATCCTATCATTTATTTGCTAATAAGTTGCAAATATAAAATCTAATTTTGTTATTAAAGTAACGCTATAAGTTCAATAGTTTTGCTTAGGGTTCAATCTGTTAATTGATTTTCATTCTAAATAATATAACGCTTACAGATATACAGTGTTTTTATTAATAATTTATTTAAATTTTTTTTATTTTTATTTAGACTGAATCTAAACTAATACTTATATTTGCATCTGAAAATTTAAAATATATACAATTATTATGAAAAATTTAATTTATAAGTCAATGTTATTATCATTGGCAATATTTGTTTTTTCTTGTGACTCGGATGATGATAATGACAACCAAGGTGGTAATACCATAGTTGCTCCATCCTCATATGAATTTACAAGAAATGGTGCTTCAACTGTAAGTTTTGGAGGTCAAGCCACTAGATTGAATCAAGCTGAAGAGCTTTACTCAGCGTTAAACTCTAACGAATCTACAGCTTCTGGTCTTGATTTGATGTTTAACGGTGATGGTAACGGATCTGCTGGTTTTGCTGATGAATCATTAAACGGTACATCTAAAATTATCGGTAGTAAAACATCTGCTTCAACCCTTGCTGGTAGTGCAGCTACAAAGCAAAGATTTGACGATATGATTTCTGATTATGCTGCTAATGTAGTTCCAAATTGGAATCAAGATGCTTCAGCTGGTGTCCCTGGTGCTATTTCTACTCCAGACGGTGGTTCAACATACCATTTAAATGCAGCTGGTCAAGAACTCGATCAATTATTTTTTAAAGGATTGATTGGAGCTTTTACTCTTGATCAAATTGTTAACAATTATATTCATCCAAATCAATTAGATTCTGGAAGTAGAATTGATGACAATGATAACGATGTTCTTTCTGGTGATAATAATTACACAGACATGGAACACAAATGGGATGAAGGTTTTGGATACCTATATGGATTGGAAGGAGATAACTTAGCAAATGCTGGCGCAAGTCCATCAGGAAATGGAAGTCTTTTGATGAAGTATTTCAAAAAAGTTGATGAAGAGGGTGGTTATGAGCCTGGAATCGGTCAAGTTGTTTATGATGCTTTTATCATGGGAAGAACTGCAATTGTAAATAAAGATTACGAGTTGAGAGATCAGCAAGCAGCAATAATTAAGGTTGAGCTTTCCAAAGTAATTGGATACTATGCGATTCATTACATGAATGATTATGTAGCAAAGCTTGAGGCAGGTAATGTAGCTAAAGCTCACCATTCGCTTTCTGAAGCTTGGGGCTTTCTGTTAAGTTTATCGTTTACCAATAACGGAAATGATGAGCCTTTTATGGACAGAGCTACTGTTGAGTATTTCTTAGATAATTATTTAGGAGATTTTCATTCTGTAAACCCAGGAGTTTTAACTGCCCCTGCAACTGCACAGTACCCTGGAATGATTGCACTAGTTCTTCAAGCATTTGAAGCTAATGGTGTAACATTGAACATTAGTTAAAATATATAAATCGGTATTATCATACCAATTTATTTTTTTGTTTTCTAAATTTTGAATGGGAGCAGCGATGATAATTTTATCGCTGTTTCCTATTTTAAAAAATTAATTTTATGTTGAAAAATAAATATTTTATGTTATCGGTTTTCTTTGTTGTTTTATTCTCATGTTCAGAGGATAATTCAACTCCAGACTCATCCGATAATTACAATCGTGTAGATCTTCTTTCTAATCTTGTTAATAATATTATAATCCCATCTCATCAAAATTTTGATGATGAATTAGGTTTATTTGAAAATTCTTTGAATGCATTTACAGATGATAGAAGTTTATTTAATCTAGAAGAACTACAAATGCAATTTGTTGAAACTTATAAAGCTTGGCAGCATATTGAAATGTTCAATATCGGTTATGCAGAGGAGATTTATTATGCCTCTAAAATGAATATTTACCCAGCCAATGTATCACGAATCAACGAAAATATAAATTCAAATAATATAGATTTAGACAATAATCCAAATCAGTTTTCTGCTCAAGGTTTTCCTGCCATTGATTATTTACTATTTGGAATTGCAGGTGATACTAACGAAACGATATTATCGATATATACCCAGGATCAACAAAACAATCTCACACTGAATTATTTAACAATATTGACTCAAAAAATGATTACAAATACTGACTCAGTAATTGATTATTGGGAACAAAACAAAGATGACTTTATCAATTCATCTGGAAACACGTCTAGTTCTAGTCTAAATATGTTAGCTAATGACTTTGTTTATTATTACGAAAAAGGTCTTAGAGCAAACAAAATTGGTATTCCTGCCGGAGTGTGGTCTGGTGAATATCCAGATAAAGTTGAAGCTTATTTTAAGGGCGATATTTCCAAATTATTGACTCTTGAGGCATTAGAGGCATGTGATAAATTTTTTAGAGGAATTCATTTTAACGGTCAGACTGATGGTGAGGGTTTATATGATTATTTAGCTTATTTAGATGACACTAATTATTCTGATTCTTCCATGTTTATCGGATTACAAGATGACATAACTTCTTCTTTTGATAATTCTGTTGAAAAAGTCAATTCTTTAAATGACAATTTTTCTACTCAAATTTTAACGGAGAATATAAAAATGCTTGAGGCTTTTGATGTAATTCAACAGGGTGTAGTAAGATTAAAGACTAATATGCTTTCAATTTTAGGTATTTCAGTAGATTATTACGATGCCGATGGGGATTAGAATCACAATGATTTTTTTTTCTTTTCTGATAATCTCTTGTGAAAAAGACGAATCTGATTCAATTGAAGATTTTTGCATGAACGAAGATCTTATAAATACTGATTTGGACTGCCCAACAATTTTTGATCCTGTATGTGGATGTAATGATGTCACCTATGAAAACTCATGCATTGCATTAAATTTTTATGGTATTTCTGATTATACACAGGGTATTTGCAGTAGCGATTGTATAATATTTGATTGTGACTAGTCTAATTTAATAATATGATACAAAGAATATCTAAATATATAAATAAAGAATCTAACCCATATCCTTTGGCTGTTTATCGTATAGGTTTTGGGTTATTAGTCATGTTTAGTATCATTAGATTTTGGTATAATGGATGGATTGAATCTTTATATTTAGAGCCTGGTTTTCATTTTTCATTTCTAGGTTTTTCATGGGTAAAGCCATTGGGTATTTACACATATTTTATATTTATAATATGTTTTACTTCCGCATTATTTGTTATGCTTGGATATAAGTATAGAACAGCTATAATTACTCTTTTTTTAAGTTTCACTTACATTGAATTAATGGATAAAACTACCTATTTAAATCATTATTATTTAGTTAGTTCATTATCCTTTTTAATGATTTTTTTACCCTGTGCTTCATATTTTGCTTTAGACTCAAAAAATAAGACAAAAGTTCCCAAATGGACGATTGACTCACTTAAGTTAATGCTCTTAATAGTCTATTTGTATGCAGGTTTAGCTAAAATAAACTCAGATTGGTTGATTAATGCTCAACCTCTAAAAATTTGGTTAAAAACAAAGTACACAATTCCTATTATTGGTGAAACATTACTTCAGAATAATTACACATACTATTTGTTTAGCTGGGGCGGAATGTTATATGATATTTTTATCCCTTTTCTTCTTTTGTACAGTAGAACAAGGTTCTTTGCTTTTATTATGGTTATTGTCTTTCATGTCCTTACAAGAATTTTATTCCCAGCAATAGGTATGTTTCCTGTGATTATGATTTTTAGTTGTATTATATTTTTTGATAACTCCACACACAAAAAAATCTTGGATTTATTAAAGGGAATATTTAACCGAGATGATGGATTAAAGGAAGTTTTTACACCTTATATCCATAAATACAATAGAAAATTAATACCGCTATTTGTTTCTGTTTTTTTTCTCTGGCAAGTTTTAATTCCATTAAGAAGTATTTCGTATCCTGGTGAGTTGTTTTGGACTGAACAAGGTTATCGTTTTTCTTGGAGAGTTATGCTAATTGAAAAAGCTGGATACACAACATTTAAAATTGTTGATAATTCATCTGGTAATTCAGAATTAGTTGATAACAGCTTATATTTGACGAAATTTCAAGAAAAGCAGATGAGTTTTCAACCTGATATGATAATAGAATATGCACATTACCTAGGTGATACTTACAAAAAGAAAGGATTTAAAGACGTTTCTGTTTACGCAGAAAGTTATGCAACTCTTAACGGAAGACCAAGTCAAAGATTTATTGATCCTGAGGTAGACTTATATAATGAAAAAATAAATTTTAAAAATAAAAAGTGGATTTTACCATTTAAAGATGAGATTAAAAGTTTTTTATAGAATATTATTTTGCATTTCGATTTTTTCGAATACATTATTTAGCCAAGTAGATTTTTCTGGTTATGTTTTAGAAGATATTACCGGAAGTGCTATTTCCAATGTTAAAATTTATTCTGACAGTAGAGGTCTTTTGACAATTACAGATGATAGGGGTTACTTCAGTTTTACAAGAAATAATGATTCTATTTTAACATTCTACTCTGAAAATTATTTTGTTTATGAACTGGATATTAATCAACTAAAATCTTCAGATTTAATTTATTTGAAACCATTGGTTGAGAATCTAGACGAAATTGAAATAATAGTAAGAAATGAAAAGGTTTTTTCGTTAGAGAGACTCAGTGCTGTAGACGGTACTAGTATTTTTGAAGGCAAAAAAAGTGAAGTAATACTGGTAGATCAGAGTATGGCTAATCTTGCTAGTAACAATTCCAGACAAATATTTTCTCAAGTCGCAGGTCTTAATATTTATCAAAACGATGATGCCGGATTGCAATTAAATATTGGAGGTAGGGGGCTGGACCCTAACAGAACTTCTAACTTTAATACAAGACAAAATGGTTATGATATTAGTGCAGATGTATTAGGGTATCCTGAAAGCTATTATACACCTCCTGCAGAAGCTATCAAAAATATACAAATTGTCAGAGGTGCTGCTTCACTTCAATACGGAACACAATTTGGGGGATTGGTTAATTTTGTTATGAAAGAACCAAAAGTAAATCAAAAACAGGAGGTTGTTATTAGAAACTCATTAGGAAGCAATAATCTTTTCACAAATTTTACCAGTTTCAAGGGATCATCTGGTAAATTTAGGTACTATAGCTATTTCAATTTCAAACAAGGAGATGGTTTCAGAAAAAATTCCTTTTTTAACTCAAAGAATTTATTTATAAAAACCATTTATGATTTTAGTAAAAAATCAAAATTATCTTTTGATTTAACTTACTTTACTTATTTAACGCAACAAGCTGGGGGTTTAAATGATACGATGTTCGCTTCAGACCCATTTCAATCTAACAGAAAAAGAAATTGGTTCAGTGTAGATTGGTTATTATATAATCTTACGTTTAATCATAATTTTCGTCCAAACAAATCATTTTCAATTAATTTATTTGGTTTGAATGCTAAGAGGTATGCATTAGGTTTTAGGGTAAATAGAGTTGATCAAATTGATAGTAATGGGCCCAGAGATTTAATCTATGGAGATTTTAAAAATATGGGATTGGAAACTAAATTTTTAAATAATTATAAGCTTTTTCAAAAAGAATCAATCTTTGTTTTGGGATCAAAATTATACTTCGCAAATAATGAAAGTCAGCAGGGTCCAGGCAGTGATATGTCAGATGCAGATTTTCATTTCTACAATGATGAGTTTCCAAATTACAATAATCAATCATCTTATAAATACCCAAATCAAAACATTTCACTTTTTGGTGAAAACATCATCAAAATTTCTAATAAAATATCTGTTACACCTGGCTTTAGGTTAGAGTATATCAACACAAAAGCTAAGGGTAATTTTGAAAGGATTATTCAGGATGCTGCTTTAAATGTTATACAGCATGATACAATATACGAGAATCGAAAAAATGAAAGATTATTTATGTTAACAGGTCTAGGCTTGACATATGATATTAATAAAGAAATTGAGGCTTATTCTAATTTTTCTCAAAATTACAGATCGGTGACTTTTGCTGATATCAGCACAGTAAATCCTGCTTATGCTATTGATCCTGAAATTTCTGATGAAAACGGTTATACTTTTGATTTCGGATTGCGTGGTAACTTTGAAAATAATGTGAATTTTGATGCAAGTTTTTTCCATTTGGCATATAACAATAGAATAGGCTTTGTGCAAAAACTTTTTGAAGATGGAAATATTAAAGCCTATAGAACCAACACTGGAGATGCTAAAATTTATGGATTAGAGAGTTTAATAGATCTTAACCTGAAAAAAATAGTTGGTATGAATTCAAAATACATTTTTAACTCATTTTTTAATTTTTCTTTCATACAATCTGAATATACGAGCTCAAATGAGCCTGGAGTAGAAGGTAACGAAGTTGAATTTGTTCCTAAATACAACTTCAAATATGGACTTAAATTTGGTTATAAAAACTTTACCTCTTATTTGCAATATTCTTACTTATCTAGACAATTTTCAGATTCATCAAACTCTATAGAGTCAAATTTAAGTGGAGTGATTGGTGAGATACCTGCTTACAATATTTTAGACATCTCACTAAATTATAAGCTGGGTAGATTCAAATTTGAATCAGGAGTTAACAATCTTTTGAATAATTATTATTTCACTAGGAGAGCGACGGGTTATCCTGGCCCAGGAATTATTCCTTCACCACCAAGAAATTATTATTTTACTTTGCAATATAAATTTTAGAATGAAAAAAATAATTGTTGTTTTTGATGGTTTTTGTGTTCTTTGTAATAAGTATGTTACTTGGACATCTGAAAGAAATCCATCAAAAAATATTTTTTTTACAAATTTTCAAAGCACCTTTATAAAAACTAATCACCCCGAAATTACTCTGGGTGATACGATTTTTGTGATAACTCAAGAAAATAAAATTCTAAAAAAATCAGCAGCCATAAAATACTGCGTAAAACAACTTAATATCAACCCAATAATAAAATTTATTTTTCTTTTTTCTCCTAACTTTATATTGGATATATTTTATCGAATTATAGCAAATAACAGATATAAATTATTTGGAAAACTAGATGTTTGTTCAATTCCAAACGATATCAGTAAAAAAAATATCCTGTTTTAGTCAAATGTTGTTGCTCCCTCATTAGGTTGATAAACATAATTGAAAGTATAGTATCTGCTCTGATCACTTAATACATCAGGGTTTTCAGGAGCACCCAGATAATAGCTCAAAATTTCAACTTTTGCAAATTTATTATTGTGTGTTCTAAACACTAATATTTTCCCAGGAGTTGGATTTATAAGGTGATTAGGAGGTCCTGAATAGGTATACCATCCGTTTCCACTTCCTGTAGGGATGGCATAACTATTTTGAGAATCTGAAACCAGTAAAGATGTTTCCACTATTTCCATTTCATTCATGGTGCCCTCAAAAATATAGGCAGCACCGTTACCATTTCTTTCTGGCTCATCCTCTGTACCCATAGATATCCCTCCGTTAACAATAATAGATGTTCCTCTAAAAGCTATGTCCCAGTTTGTTTCACTATTGGTTTGTATACCATCTTCAAAATTAAATTTTGTAAATGACCCTGAGGCAGATTGACCTTGACCGCCTTCTAGGGGAGCATGTAGATCTTCAACTGTAGTACTAATTGTATCTACTCCAATATTATTATCATCTTCACAGCTAAAAGTGAATATTAAAATAATAGCGATTGTTAAAAATTTGATAGTTTTCATAATTGTTATTTTAAATTATACTTGGCACGTAAAAAGTAAATTCTCCCACTTAGATTTGAAATATTTTGTCTATCTAAGTAGTTAAAAATATTTTCCACACCACCAGAGACTGTTAAACTTGAATTAATTATTTTATTCATACTAATATTTGTAGTGATATGGCCATTCACAAAGTCATCATACTTATCTAAATAGTTATTAGAATTACTGTCATAAATCCCATACTTACTTCTATATCTCAATCTTAGGTTACAGCTGAAATTATTTTCAAGATTGTTGTAATTTATCTTTAAAACACCCATATGTCTTGATCTGTTATATAAACCAAAATAATCAGACTTTTTTAATCTGAAAGCTGGTGAATCAACAGTAAGGCGAGCATATACATCTCCATTTTCAAATGCTTTTCTAGCATCTAAATCATATGCATACAAGAGCTGATAGCCAATAGAAAAGTTCAAATAATTATCAGCTTTATATTTTGTGTTAATATCAAAACCAAAAGTGGAAACATTATTTACATTATAGTATGAAAAAACATTTTGACCGTTTATTTTATTTGCGATTACACGATAATCAATTAGGTTTTTGGCTGAATTACTAAAAATATTAGAGGATAAACTAATTTTCTCATTTATTTCTCTGCTATATCCGATATTTACTCCAAAAGAACTCTCAGGACTTAAAGGATCTTCAAATTCCTCGATCGGAATAATAATATTTGCAATTTGACCCTCATCAATTAGCTGATTTAAGACATCTTCTACTACGTTATATCCGATTACGGAATAGCCAACTGTTGAATTAGAAAAATTGAAATATAATTGTCTAAAGTCAGGTGTTTTATAGCCATATCCAGTAGAAATCTTTATAGATTCGTTGTTTTGTATTTTGTAGATGCCAGAAAATTTAGGGCTAATTTGAGATTTATATTCTTTGTACTTGTCAAATCTTCCACCTAATATTAAGTTAATCTTTTCATTCGGCTTATAATCATATTGAAAATAAATAAATGGTGAGTTTTGTTTTGGTTCTATTTCAAAATATGTTCTGTTTAAAGTTTCATATTCATTTCCTAAACCAAAGACAAATTCTTTTTGATTATCAATCTTATAAACCGTCTTAATTTCAGGTTTTAATAATATATGATCATAAAAACTTTCGCTGAATCTATTTCCTAGTTCATCATCTAAAAATTCATCTCCAAAATAAGATGTAAAATATATTTCAAAATCAGTATTAAATTTATCTGATTTATGACTTATTATAAAATTTATATTATCCTCGGCTGTAAATGTTTCCCCGCTTAAGTTATTAGGTGCGATGTTATCAATCATCTGAGTAAAGTGCCTGGTATTAATTCTAACCTTAAACTTTTTACTTATATCATAGCCAAGCTTGATCTGAAGGGTGTTGTTGTTAAATTCATTCACTGTATTTAACCCATCATCTTCTATAAGATCATATCCATCACTAGAGTATTTGTTAAAAAACACTGAACCGTTAAAGTCTTTATTTTTATAGCTTAATGATATATTACTATCAGTTGTATTATGGGTTTCGTAAGAACTACTTACATTTCCATTAAAGCCTTGCTTCGGTTCGTCGGTTATTATATTTATAACTCCAGCAAATGCATTATTTCCGTAAAGACTGGATGAAGGTCCGCGAACAATCTCTATTTGCTTTATATTTCCTACAGAAACCCTATTTAAGTCTAAAGTTCCAGCTAGTCTACCAACCAGGGGTTGATTGTCAATTAACACTAAAGTATATTCTGAGTCAAGTCCTTGCATCTGAATCCCTTCTGCACCACCAAAATCTGAAACTGTTATTAACCCTAGTTCTTCATTGATAACATCAGATAACCTGGTTGCATTAGTTTTTTCTATTTCAACTTTATTTATTACCGAGGCATTCAATGGGAGAGAAGAAACTACTCTGATTGTTTTAGTTCCGGAAATTATTACTTCATCAAGATTGTTTTCAATCGAATCATTTTTAAAAACCATGGTTTGACCCAATGAATCAAATAAGCTCAAAAATAGTGTAAACAAAAAAAGTAATTTCTTAGACAAAGATTAATTTTTTAGCAAATATAAGCACGTGTATTTAATATGTAATAACGAATAAGGTTCTTTTATATAGCGCTGGGTTCTATCAGATAGATAGAAAAATAAAAAAATAAAAATATCGGAAAAAGTTTTTAGTTAAAAAAGTGACCTGGCTGGGGCTCGAACCCAGGACCCTCTCCTTAAAAGGGAGATGCTCTACCAACTGAGCTACCAGGTCAAATTTAATTACTTTAGGCCTGCAAATATAAAATGTTTAATTTATATTACAATACTTATTGATAAATAAATATCTTATAATTCTATGAATATAATTATCCTTGGATATATGGGTTCTGGAAAGTCCATTATTGGCAGAGAATTATCTTTAAAAGTCAATAAAAAATTTATTGATTTAGACTCTTATATTGAAGAAAAAGAAAAGGATTCAATAAGTAATATTTTTCAAAATAACGGAGATCTTTATTTTAGAAAACAAGAATCAAAATATTTAAAAGAAATTCTTAAAAACAATAATGATTTGGTTCTTTCAGTAGGAGGGGGTACCCCTTGTTATTTTAATAATCTAGATCTGATGATTTCAAATAATAATATTTCTTTTTATTTAAAAAATTCAAACATTCAGTTGACCTCAAGGCTATTTAATGAAAAAAATAAAAGACCTTTAATATCGAATATTTCATCTGAAGAAAAATTGCTTGAGTTTGTTTCCAAACATCTATTTGAAAGAGAGTTTTTTTATAATTCTGCAACACACAAAATTGATTGTAATGATAAATCTGTTCCTTATGTAGTTGATGATATTATATCAAGACTAAAGTAAAAATGCTTCTATAGAATTTTTGTCAAATTGAACTTTTACATGATTTTGTATGGATGTAGAAAGTGAAACCCCTTTGAAGTCAGCTTTTATTGGAAATTTTTTATGATTTCTATCAACAAGAACAGCAGTTTTTAATTGTCTTAATTCTGTGTCTAAAAAATGTTTTACAGCATACATCAATGTTGATCCCGAGTTCAATACATCATCCACAACAACAATCGATTTATTTTTATATTCAGAAGAATTTAAAGATGTACTAATATTATTTAGTGGATTTTTTTTATCAATCTTTAAGCTACATAACTTTATATTTAGATTACTTAATTCAGAAATCATTTTGTTTAATTCTTTTGCTATAAGAAATCCATTTTGTTCAATCCCTGCAAGAACAACTTCTTTTTCTTCAACATTTGATTCGATTATTTGAAGAGAAATTCGTTTAATTTTTCTTTTAATTTGAGAATTAGTTAAAATTTTTTTCTTGTCCATAAAAGATTGTTAAATAAATTAGATATTATTGATATAATTGTATTTTTGCTGAAAGTAAAATTAACCTATGAAGTCTAAATTACATATTTTTTTATTTACAATCTTATTTTTAGGTCTTTCTTGTGGTGACGACGACGACAATGATGTTAATATTATTCCAGAGGCCGATAGAACTGAACAACAGGTAATTGATAATGATTCATTGGTAGGTTATTTACAAACACATTATATCAATTCATCTTATTTAATTGATAATCAAAATATTTCTTTAGATGAAGTTATTATCAATTCAATTCCTGATGATGGTATACTTCCTGATCCTGATGTTAACACTCTTTTAATTGATCTAGTCGAGACTCATACAACTACTTACTCAGAAACAGATTATGAATATTATGTGTTGACATTAAATCAAGGTGGTGGAGAAAATAGTCCAAACTTTTCTGACAAAGTTAGGGTTTCCTACGAAGGGAATCTTACGGATAATACAGTCTTTGATAATTCCTATACACCAGCAGATTTTGATTTAACCTCTACCATAGCAGGTTGGGGAAGAGTTCTTCCTGAATTTAATAATGCAATTGACTTTGATATAAATGGAGACGGAACAATAACTTATAATGATCCTGGAATTGGTGTTATGTTTATTCCTTCTGGTTTGGGTTATTACGCTTCAGCTGCAGGAACAATACCGGTGTATTCAAATCTAATTTTTAAATTTAAGGTTTTCCAATCTGAAGAGAATGATCATGATTTTGACAATGTTCCTTCTCATCTTGAAGATATTAACGGTAACACTGATTTAACGGATGATAATTCAGATGATGATTCATATGCTGATTTTGTGGACAGTGATGATGACAATGACGGCACACTCACAATTGATGAAGATTTAGAACCAGACTCTGATTTAGAGGTTGATCGCGACGGAGATGGAGATCCTACTAATGATATTGGAGACGGAGATCCTACTAATGATGATACTGATGGAGACGGAGTCCCTAATTATTTAGATCCTGATGACACAGCTTCAAGAGACGACTAAATAATCTTATTTTCTCTTAATTACAGATTTTACTTTTTTAATTATATTTTCAGAATTTAGTCCGTATTTCTTCATAAGTTGAGCAGGAGTTCCTGATTCTCCGAATGTATCTTGTGTTGCAATAAATTCCTGTGGAGTAGGATTATTTAGAGATAATAGTCTTGAAATACTTTCACCTAAGCCCCCTAAATAATTATGTTCTTCAGCAGAAACAACACATCCTGTCTTGGAGACAGATTTTAAAATTATTTCTTCATCTAAGGGTTTAATGGTGTGAATATTAATTACCTCTGCACTTATCCCTTGTTCAAAGAGCACTTTTGAAGCTTCTAATGCTTCCCAAACCAAATGTCCCGTAGCAACTAATGTAACATCATTTCCTTCGGTCATTTTTACTCCTTTACCAATTTTAAATTCTTGATTTGGATCTGTAAATACAGGAACTTTAGGCCTACCAAACCTTAAATATACAGGTCCTTTGTGGTCAGCAATTGCAATTGTTGCAGCTTTTGTTTGATTATAATCACAAGTATTGATTACGGTCATTCCAGGAAGCATTTTCATCATTCCGATGTCTTCAAGAATTTGATGAGTAGCTCCATCTTCACCTAATGTAATTCCAGCATGAGAAGCACAAATCTTTACGTTCTTTCCAGAGTAGGCTATGGATTGTCTTATTTGATCATACACTCTACCAGTGGAAAAATTAGCAAATGTTCCTGTGAAGGGAATTTTACCTCCTATAGTTAATCCAGCAGCAATTCCCATCATATTAGCTTCAGCAATTCCCACTTGGAAGAATCTATCAGGATGATTTTTTTTAAAATCATTCATCTTAAGTGAGCCAGTTAAGTCAGCACATAAAGCAACAATATTATTGTTTTTAAGCCCTAGTTCGGTAAGACCGTCCCCAAAACCGCTTCTGGTATCTTTTTTTTCTGTAAATGTGTAATTTTTCATATTAATAATCTCCTAATGTTTCAGGGTTTTGTTTAAGTCCAATTTCTAATTGTTCGTCGTTTGGTGCCTTTCCGTGCCATTCGTGTGTATGCATCATAAAATCTACCCCATTACCCATGATTGTTTTTAGCAAAATGCACACAGGTTTTCCTAAATAAGTTTTACTTTTTGCCTTTTCCAAGCCATTAAAAATATCTGAAATATTATTTCCATTTTCTATTTCAATAACATCCCATCCGAATGACTCAAATTTAGTTCTTAGGTTTCCAAGTTTTATTACGTCATCTGTTGAGCCGTCAATTTGTTGTCCATTCAAATCAATAGTCGCAATTATATTATCCACATTTTTTGCTGCAGCATACATTATTGCTTCCCAATTTTGACCTTCCTGCAGCTCTCCGTCACCCATCAAACAATAAACCAGATTGTCATCGTTATTAATTTTTTTACTCAAAGATGCCCCAATTGCTACAGAAAGACCTTGCCCTAGAGATCCTGAAGCAATTCTAACACCTGGTAAACCTTCGTGGGTAGTTGGGTGTCCTTGTAATCTGGAGTTAATTAATCTAAAAGTATTTAATTCATCTATGTCAAAATACCCACATCTGGCAAGAACACTATAAAAAACTGGGGAAATATGACCATTACTCAAAAAGAAAATATCTTCGTTGATTCCATCCATTGAAAAATCATCATTTCTTTTCATTACAGAATTAAAAAGTGTAACTAAAAATTCCGCACATCCAAGTGATCCACCAGGGTGTCCTGAGTTTACTTTATGAACCATTCTTAATATATCTCTTCTAGTTTGAGTGGTTATATTGTTTAATTTTTCTAGTTCTTGCATTGTTGGTTTATTTGATTGCAATTTAAATTATCGATGTTCATTTAAGAAAATATTTACAACTCATTTATCAACAATTACACTTTTTTAGTAACATAAATTATTAATGAGTCTTTCTTATTTATATTTGCCATTAAATGAAACCAACTTTTAACTTACAATATTCCGATAAATCATCAAATGCAAGGGCTTGTTTAATAAAAACCAGTCATGGTTCTATTGAAACACCGGTTTTTATGCCTGTTGGAACCCAGGGAACAGTAAAAGGAATTCATCAAAGGGAATTAAAGGATGAAATTAAAAGTGACATCATATTAGGTAACACATATCATTTGTATTTGAGACCTGGAATTGAAACAATTGAAAAAGCTGGAGGGTTACATAAATTTATCAATTGGGAAAGCAATATTTTGACAGATTCTGGAGGTTATCAGGTTTATTCTTTGTCTTCCAAAAGAAAAATTTCAGAAGAAGGTGTTGTATTTAAGAGCCATATTGATGGAAGTAAACATTTTTTTTCACCGGAAAGTGCAATAGACATCCAAAAGTCTATAGGAGCAGATATTATTATGGCATTTGATGAATGTCCGCCTTATCCCTGTGACTATTCCTATGCTAAAAACTCCATGCATTTAACTCATAGATGGCTTGATAGATGTATTAATAGATTTAATGACACACCTCCAAAATACGGATATGAACAAATATTTTTTCCAATCGTTCAAGGAAGCACGTATACAGACTTAAGAAAAGAATCTGCTAAATTTGTTGCATCAAAAAACTGTTTTGGAAATGCGATTGGAGGTTTATCAGTTGGAGAGCCACACGATGAGATGTATGAAATGACAGAAACAGTTTGTGATATTTTACCTTTTGACAAACCTAGGTATTTGATGGGTGTTGGAACCCCTGCTAATCTCCTTGAAAATATAGCTTTAGGTATTGATATGTTTGATTGTGTAATGCCTACAAGAAACGGAAGAAATGGTATGCTGTTTACTTCCCAAGGAATTATTAATATTAAAAATAAAAAGTGGGAATTTGACTACAGTTGTATTGATGAAAATGGATCAACCTGGGTTGATAAAGCTTATTCGAAATCCTATTTAAGACATCTTTTTAATGTAAATGAAATGTTGGGTAGGCAAATTGCATCAATTCATAATCTTGGATTTTATTGTTCACTCCTTAAAGATGCAAGAAAGCATATAATTGACGGAGATTTTTTAAATTGGAAGAATATTATGGTGAAACAATTAATAAATAGATTATAATTGAATAAGATTGATCAATACATATTAAAGAAATTTATATCTACTTATGTTTTAATACAGCTGTTATTTATCCCAATTGCTATTGTTGTTAACCTCGCTGATAATATTGATAAATTATTAGAAAAGCAGGTTCCTCTAGTTGAAATTTTAGATCATTATTATAATTTTAGTATTTATTTTTCATCAAGTTTACTTCCATTATTTTTATTTTTAGCTATTACATGGTTTACTTCAAAATTATCTTCAAACTCTGAGATAATCGCGTTATACTCGTCAGGTGTTTCCTTAAAAAGAATTTTAAAACCATACATGATAGGTTCGTTGATAATAGCCTTAATTTCTCTTTTTGCAGGAATGTTTATTGTTCCGGAGTCAACAAAAAAGTACAATGATTTTTCCTATAAATATTTGAAAGGAAACAGAAAAGCTGTTGATAATAAAAATATTTTTAGAAAAATTAATGAAAATGAATATATCTTTTTAACTCAGTTTAATCAAAAAAATAATGTAGGTACAAATTTTACCCTCGAAAATTTTATTGACGAAAAATTAAATTTTAAGATTAGCTCCACAAGTATTAGATATATCCCAGAATTAAAAAAATACAGACTAAATAACTACACTAAACGAACAATAACGGACTCAATTGATATACTTGAAAACAGAAGAACATTTGACACTATATTTTCTTTTAGCGTGGAAGATTTAACCCCTTTGAACTATGTAGCGGAATCACTGAATTATGATGATTTAGTTAGCTTTATTGAAACAGAAAAGAGTAGGGGTTCAACAAATATTGAAAGATATATGGTTGTTAAATATAAAAAGTGGAGTATTCCTTTTTCTATTTTTATTTTAACATTGATTGGTTTTGCCGTTTCAGCAGAAAAAAGAAGAGGTGGAACAGGAGTTAATTTAGCATTTGGTATTGGAGTTGCAATGGTTTACGTATTTTTTGATAAAATATTTGGAGTATTGGCTCAACAATCAGATTTGTCTCCAATTTTAGCGGTATGGTTGCCAAATATTTTATTTGGAATATTAGCAGTTTATTTAGTCAAAAATGCAAAAAAATAACTTAAAACATTTTATTCATTTACATTTCTTGGTTTTTATTGCTGGTTTTACAGCTGTTTTGGGTGAGCTAATTATAAATTCATCTGTTTCCATTGTTTGGCATAGGATGTTAATTGCGTCAATCCTAACCATTTTTTTCATATTATTAAAAAAGAAAAGTTTAAAAATCAACCTTAAACAGCTACTAAAATATTCATTCTTAGGATTAATAATAGCATTGCATTGGATAACATTTTTTGAAGGTATAGAACAGTCAAACATTTCAGTTACATTAGCTATGTTTTCAACAGCTGCTTTTTTTACATCTTTTTTGGAGCCGTTATTTTTTAAAAGAAAAATCATTTTTTATGAAATTATATTAGGTCTATTAGTTGTAATTGGTGTCTTTCTAATATTTAACGCTGAATTTAATTTTATTAATGGCATTATCTTAGGAATTTTATCCGCTTTTTTTGCTTCTCTTTTTTCCGTTTTAAACGGGGTTATGATAAAAAATGATAGTGCTATTAAAATTTCTTTTTATGAATTTGTTTCAGGGGTGATTTTCATTACTATTTATTTAATATTAACAGACAATATCATCTCCCTAAATATTGAGAATTATCTTAGTCTTAATTATTTGTATATTTTTATTCTGGGCTCTGTTTGTACCGCTTATGCGTTTATCGCATCAGTTTATTTGTTAAAGTTTATAACTCCCTATTCTGTCGTTTTAACATATAATCTTGAACCTATATACGGGATTTTATTAGCCTTATTATTTTTTGCAGAAAATGAAAAAATGAGTTTTCAGTTTTACATAGGATTATTTCTAATTTTATCTTCAGTTTTAATTAATATGTACGTAAAAAAAACACTTAATAAGGGTTAATAAGAGTTAACTTTTTTATATTTATTACTTAATTAATTTACAGATGAATTATCTTGATTTTGAAGAACCTATAAAGCTACTTGACACACAACTTGCTGAATGTATTGAGTTAGGTGAAAAGTCAGATGTAGATGTTACCGAAACCTGCTCTCAGATTCAATCAAAATTAAAATCAACTATAAGGGAGATTTATGGAAATTTAACTCCCTGGCAAAAAGTTCAAATTTCAAGACATCCAGACAGACCATACACCCTAGATTACATCAATAATATACTAGGTGAGTCATTTTTGGAATTACACGGAGATAGAAATTTTAAAGACGATAAAGCTATGGTTGGCGGTTTGGGAAAAATTGGTGATCAGTCATTTATGTTTATTGGTCAACAAAAGGGGCACAATACCAAAGATAGACAATATAGAAACTTCGGAATGGCAAACCCCGAGGGATACAGGAAAGCCTTGAGATTAATGAAGATGGCTGAAAAGTATAACATTCCAGTAGTTACTTTAATTGATACACCAGGAGCATATCCTGGCCTAGAGGCTGAAGAAAGAGGTCAAGGGGAAGCAATTGCTAGAAATATTTTAGAGATGACTAGATTAAAAGTTCCAATAATCTCCGTTATTATTGGAGAAGGGGCTTCTGGTGGTGCATTAGGTATTGGTGTTGGAGATACTGTTCTCATGTTAGAAAATACCTGGTATTCAGTTATTTCACCCGAATCATGCTCATCAATTTTATGGAGAAGTTGGGAATATAAAGAAATTGCTGCCTCTGCTCTAAAATTGACTGCTAAAGACATGAAAAAAATGAATTTAGTAGATAAAGTTATTAAAGAACCAGAGGGGGGTGCACATAGAAATCAATTAAAAACATTTGAAGTTGTAAAAACCAATATATTATCAGCCTACGGAGAGCTTTCCAAACTTTCGTCTGATAAGCTTATTTCAAAAAGAATGGATAAATACTCTAATATGGGTGTTTTTTCGTCATAATTTTTAACTATTAACATTTTTATTCCTTTTATTAACATTGGCTATGTTAATTATTAAAAACTTATAATTATAGGATATAAATGAGTTTTAATTACATTAGTGTCTATGAAACAATCAGCATCATTTCAAGGTTTAAATATAGATAAGAATTCAATCATAAATTTGGAAAAGGGTAAATTACCTCCACAAGCTATAGAATTGGAAGAAGTTGTCCTTGGAGCAATGATGATTGATAAAAAAGGTGTTGATGAAGTAATAGACATTTTGAATCCAGAAGCCTTTTACAAAGAGGTCCATCAATATATATTTCAGGCAATATTCAAGCTATTTCAAAAAAGTGAACCTATTGATATTTTAACCGTCTCAAATCAGTTAAAAAAGGATGAGAATCATGAAAGAGTAGGAGGTGACTTTTATTTAATATCATTGACTCAAAAGGTTTCTTCATCTGCTCATATTGAATTTCATGCTAGAATAATACTTCAGAAATACATCCAAAGAAGTTTGATTAAAATATCAAATGAAATAATTACGGACTCTTATGATGAATCAAAAGATGTTTTTGATCTCTTAGATACAGCTGAATCAAAACTTTATGATGTTACGCAAGGAAATATTAAAAAGTCATCTGAAACTGCTCAAAGTTTAGTTATTCAAGCAAAAAATAAAATTGAGGCAGTTTCCAACAAAAAAGGATTAAGTGGAATTCCTTCCGGATTTAATAAGATCGATAAATTAACAGCGGGTTGGCAAGAAAGTGATTTGGTAATAATCGCAGCCAGACCTGGTATGGGTAAAACTGCATTATCTCTTTCTATGGCAAGTAATATCGCTATAAATAATAATATTCCCTTGGCTTTTTTCTCTCTTGAAATGTCTTCTATTCAATTAATTACTAGGATGATATCATCCGAAACGGGATTAAATTCCGATAAGTTAAGAACGGGTAAATTAGAAAAGCATGAATGGGAACAACTTAATGTTAGAGTAAAGAATCTAGAAAATGCACCCCTTTACATAGATGATACTCCATCATTATCAATTTTTGATTTAAGAGCTAAGGCTAGGAGGTTAGTTTCACAAAAAGGGGTTAAAATCATTGTTGTTGATTATTTGCAGCTTATGACTGCAGGTGGAAATATAAAAGTTGGTAACAGAGAACAGGAAATTTCAACAATTTCAAGAAATTTAAAAGCTTTAGCAAAAGAGTTGAATATCCCTGTTATTGCACTTTCTCAGTTGTCTAGAATGGTTGAAGGAAGAACTTCTAAAAGACCTTTACTTTCTGACTTAAGAGAGTCCGGTGCAATCGAACAAGATGCAGATATTGTTTCTTTTATTTACAGACCAGAATATTATAAAATTGATACTTGGGATGATAATGATAGATCCTCAACTGAAGGCGAGGCTGAATTTATCGTATCAAAGCACAGAAATGGTGGATTAGAAAATATAAGACTAAGATTTATACCAACACTTGGGAAATTTGAAGATATTGAGCAATACGAATCACCTTATGAATTCCATTCTAAAATGAATGCTGCTGCAAATGATGACACTTTTAAAACTGATTTAAATTCTGGAAATCAATCAGATGACGAAACAGATTTACCCTTTTAAAGATTAATTACTTAACCTTTTCAACAAGTTGCTTAAAACCTTCTGGGTTGTTCATTGCTAGATCAGCAAGAACTTTTCTGTTAATATCAATATTATTTGACTTTAATTTGCTAATAAACTCAGAGTAAGTTAATCCATGAATTCTTGAAGCTGCATTGATTCTCATAATCCATAGAGCTCTAAAGTTTCTCTTCTTAGTTTTTCTATCTCTGTAAGCGTATTGAAGTCCTTTTTCAACTGCATTTTTTGCAACTGTCCAAACATTTTTTCTACGTCCGAAATATCCTTTAGCTTGTTTTAATATTTTTTTTCTTCTTGCTCTTTTGGCAACTGAATTTACTGATCTTGGCATAATTTATAGTTTTAAATTAGGTGGTAAAATATTTACTCTTCTTACCTATATTTATGGGTATAACCCTTATTTTAATCTTAATTGTTCTTTCACACTGTTCATATCATTATCATGAACTAATCCTGAATGAGTCAAAGCTAGCTTTCTCTTTTTGGACTTCTTGGTCAAAATATGATTTTTAAAAGCATGTTTTCTTTTAATCTTACCTGTTCCAGTTACTTTAAATCTTTTTTTAGCACTGGATTTTGTTTTCATCTTTGGCATATTATTTTGTTTTTTTGGGAGACATCATCATTATCATCTTTTTACTCTCAAGTTTTGGAAGCTGTTCAACTTTGCCAAATTCCTCTAATTCTTGAGCTAATTTTAATAATAATATTTCACCTTGGTCTTTATAAATAATTGATCTCCCTTTAAAAAAGACAAATGCCTTTAACTTAGCACCATCCTTGAGAAATTTTTCTGCATGTTTCTTCTTAAACGCATAATCATGTTCATCAGTTTGAGGTCCAAAACGAATTTCTTTAACGACTACTTTAGTCGCTTTAGATTTGATTTGTTTTTCTCTTTTTTTCTGCTCATAAAGGAATTTTTTGTAATCCATTATTTTGCAGACAGGAGGAACAGCGTTTGGAGAAATCTGTACAAGATCTAACTCTAGATCATTTGATTTGTTTAGTGCCTTTTGAATAGGGTATACACCAATTTCTACATTATCTCCAACTAACCTTACCTCTTGAGCGGTAATTTCACCGTTAATTTTGTGAGGATTAGTTTTTACTACTCTCCAAGGTCTTCTTCCTCTTGTTCTTCTAATTGCTATAATTAATTGTTTTAATTAAACTTATATTTTTATTTGTTCTTTTATGATCTTAACAAAATCTTCAACTTTCATTACACCAAAATCTTTCCCTCCATGGCTTCTTACTGAAACCATTTTTTGATTTGATTCCTGTTCTCCTACAATCAGCATAAAAGGAATTTTATCAACTTCTGCATCCCTTATTTTTCTACCGATAGTTTCACTTCTGTTATCAATCAGGCCGCGAATTTCGTCATTTTCTAACAAATTTAAAACATTTTTACAGTATTTTTCATGCTTTTCGCTTAACGGAAGGATGATAAATTGATTTGGTGTTAACCATAATGGCAAATTACCAGCAGTATTTTCTAAAAGAATTGCTATAAACCTTTCCATACTACCAAACGGTGCACGGTGTATCATCACAGGTCTTTTAGATGTGTTGTCTTTATCAACATAGGTCAGATCAAATCTTTCAGGAAGGTTATAATCTACCTGAATGGTTCCAAGTTGCCATTGTCTACCTAACGCATCATTCACCATAAAATCTAATTTAGGCCCATAAAATGCAGCTTCACCTTCAACAATCTTATAATTTAGTTTTTTATCCTTTACAGCTTTGATTATGGCATTTTCTGATTTTTCCCATACTTCAACCTCTCCAATATATTTTTTTAAATTGTTTGGATCTCTAACGGAAATTTGAACACTGTAATCATTTAAACCAAGCGAGTTAAATACATATAGAGTCAAATCAATAACATTTTTAAATTCACTAACGAGTTGATCCTCAGTACAAAAGATATGTGCATCATCTTGAGTAAACCCTCTTGCTCTTGTTAAACCGTGCAGTTCGCCACTTTGTTCATACCTGTATACCGTACCAAATTCAGCATATCTTACAGGTAAGTCTTTGTAACTAAATTTTTGAGAATTATAAATTTCGCAATGATGCGGACAATTCATAGGTTTTAAATAAAACTCTTCATTTTCTTTCGGAGTTCTTATTGGCTGAAAACTATCCTCCCCATATTTTTCGTAATGTCCAGAAGTAACATAAAGTTCCTTATTACCTATATGAGGGGTTATAACCATTTGATAACCTGCTTTTTTCTGCGCTTTTTTAAGAAAATCTTCTAATCTTGTCCTTAAATCTACTCCTTTAGGTAGCCATAAAGGTAAACCTTGACCTACTTTATTTGAAAATGCAAATAACTTTAAATTTTTACCGATTTTTCTGTGGTCTCTAAGTTTTGCTTGTTCAATGTTGTGTAAGTATTCTTTTAAAAGTTTTTGTTTGGGAAACGAAATCCCGTAAATTCTTGTTAATTGCTTGTTGTTTTGGTCTGCTTTCCAAAAAGCACCTGAAATATTTAATATTTTTACAGCCTTAATAATAGAAGTATTTGGGATGTGTCCACCTTTACACAAATCAGTAAAAGTGTCATGATCACAAAAAGAAATTTCCCCATCCTTCAACTCCTGGATTAGTTCAACTTTATAGTTATTTTTTTTATTTTCATAAAAATCCAATGCTTCATCTTTTGAAACTAATCTCATGTTGAAATCAAATTTACCTCTACATATTTCAAGCATTTTGTTTTCAATTTTGTCAAAATCAGATTCAGATATTTTGTGTTCTACCAAATCAACATCGTAGTAAAACCCATTTTTAATTGCGGGTCCAATAGTGAGTTTTATACCTGGATATATTTCTTGAAGTGCTTGCGCCATTACGTGAGATGAAGAGTGCCAAAATGCCTTTTTACCTTCATCGTCATCCCAAGTGAAAAATTCAATGTTTCCGTCAGAATTTAAAGATGATTGGGTTTCAACTGTTTGGTTATTAAATTTAGCAGAAATAACATTTCTTGCAAGCCCTTCGCTTATGTCTTTAGCAATGGAGATTACATCAGTGTTATCGTTAAATTCTCTAACAGAACCGTCTTTGAGTGTTACTTTAATCATCTTTAAAATTGAGTGATAAAATTATGAATCATTTTTTAAATAGTTCGTTTATTATTCCAAATAATGAAATAAAGATCATTGCAATGGCAATTAAACAAATAAAAACTCCTAAAATAATAAGTAAATTATTGTCTTTTATCTGACCCAAGTGAATCATTAATGGGCCAAAAAAGATTGGTATTAAAGAAGAAATTAAAATTCTTATAGCTTTGACAACTTTATTTTTCTTCATCTTTTTTAAATTTTTCAATTGACATTCTAACATTGTTGTTTTCTTTAATCAATTGTTCTGCATATTCTCTGTCAATTTTTAAGATTGATTGCAACATTTTAATTGCTCTTTCCTGTAATTTATTATTTGATAATTTCATATCAACCATCTTATTGTTAAAAACTCTACCTAGTTTTATCATCACAGTTGTTGAAATCATATTTAATATCATCTTTTGAGCTGTACCTGCTTTCATTCTAGAGCTTCCGGTAATGTATTCAGGGCCAACGATAACCTCTACTGGAAAATCACAGATATTAGATAATACAGAGTTTTCATTACAACTAATGCAACCGGTTGAAATACCGTTCTCTTTACATTTTTTTATACCCGAAACCACGTAGGGAGTTGATCCTGAAGCAGAAATTCCAATAACAAAATCATTTTTTGACAGATTGTATTCATTTAAGTCATTCCATGCCTGAGTATTAGAGTCTTCAGCAAATTCCTGTGAAACTCTTATTGCTTTATCCCCACCAGCAATTATACCGAAAATTTTATCATCAATTCCAAAAGTGGGTAAACATTCAGATGCATCTACAATTCCAAGTCTACCACTGGTTCCAGAGCCTATGTAAAAAATCCTTCCGTTATCTAAAACCAATTTTGTAGCATTTTCAATTAGTTTTAGAATTTGAGGAATAGATTTTTTTACAGATTCTGCTACAGAATTATCTTCAGAATTAATTTCCGTTAATATTTCGTGAACTGATTTGTGTTCTAAGTTTGTGTAGTTTGAATCTTTTTCAGTTGTTTTAATGATTTGTGTATTTATAGATTGTCAATGATCAAGTTTAAAGTTTTTGATGGTCTCATAACATTTTTGGTCTTATGATTATCGGTTTTGTAGTAACCGTTTAAATCAATTTTATTTCCTTGATTTTTATTGATCTCATCAATTATAACTTTTTCATTTTCTGAAAGAACTTTATAAAGATCACTAAATTCTTCTTTTAGTGAAATATTTTTATTTTGAATTGATAAAAATTCAGCCCAAAATAAAGCCAAATAAAAATGACTTCCACGATTATCAATTTCCCCAACCTTTCTAGATGGAGATTTATGATTTTTAAGTAGTTTTTCTATTGCATTTGTAAGACATTCAGAAAGAATTTTAGAATTTGAATTTTGTATTCCTATATTTTCTAATGCTACGGAAATAGCTAAAAATTCACCAAGTGAATCCCATCTTAAATGATTTTCGTCGTTTAATTGTTGTACATGTTTTGGGGCTGATCCGCCTGCTCCTGTTTCAAATAATTTACCTCCATTCATTAGTGGTACTATTGATAACATTTTTGCGCTAGTTCCTAATTCTAATATCGGGAATAAGTCTGTTAAATAATCTCTTAAGACATTTCCAGAAACTGAGATTACATTTTCTCCTTTTTTAATCTTTTTTAAAGTAAATACTGTAGCTTCATAAGGAGATAGAATTTGAATATCTAAGGAGGAGATATCTAATTTTTTAAGTTCATTTTTTACTACTTTAATCAATTGTTTATCATGAGAACGTTCCTGATCTAACCAGAAGACGGTTGGGTATTTTGTTGTCTCTGCTCTTTTTAAAGCTAAATTTATCCAATCATTTATTGCTTCATTTCTTACAATACACATTCTCCATATATCCCCGATCATCACATCATGGGTAAATAATATTTTTCCATCTTTTGTTTCAACACATACTTTACCAGATTCCTTTATTTCAAAAGTTTTATCATGTGATCCATATTCTTCTGCCTTTTTAGCCATTAATCCGACATTTTGAACTGTACCCATAGTTGAAGGATCAAATTCACCATGTTTTTTACAAAAATCAATAGTGGCCTGATATATTGAAGCATAACTGCTGTCAGGAATAATTGCTTTGGTATCTTTTAATTCCCCTTTTTTATTCCACATTTTTCCAGAGCTTTTGATCATAGCTGGCATGGAAGCATCTATAATTACATCACTAGGTATATGAAAGTTTGTTATGTTGTTTTCAGAATTTACCATAGCAACTTCAGGTCCAATATTAAATTCGTCTTCCAGCTCTGAAAATAATTTTTCTTTTACGGTTTTTTCAAGGCTATTTATTTTATCATATAAATTAGATAAACCACTATTTAAATTAACATTTAAATCTTTTAATAGATCATCATTTTTTTCAATAAATCTTTTAAAAAAAACTTTTAATACATGTCCAAAAATTATTGGGTCACTAACCTTCATCATTGAGGCCTTTAAGTGTAATGAAAAAAGTAAATTTTTGGACTTACAATCAAAAATTTCTTGTTCAATAAATTTTTGAAGGCTTTTTGTACTCATAAAACTACAGTCAATGATGGCTCCTTTATGAATAGTTATATTTTCTTTTAATATTGTTTTGTTATTACCAGAGTCGTAGTGATAAATATTCAGTAGTTCGTGTCTGTCACTTATCAAAGATTTTTCATTATTCTTAAAATCACCATTTTTCATAGAAGAAACATGTGTTTTAGAATTTGAACTCCATTTCCCAAGTTTATGAGGGTTTGATTTTATATAATTTTTAATTGCATCAGGAACTCTACGATCTGAATTACCTTCTCTTAGTACTGGATTAACTGCACTACCTTTAATTTTATCATATATAGATTTAATGATTAATTGATTTTCATCATCAGGTTTGTCAGGGTAATTTGGAATTTTAAATCCTTTGGATTGCAATTCACTTATTGCTTTTTTAAGCTGCGGAATTGAAGCACTTATATTGGGTAGTTTGATAATATTTGCATCTGGATCTTTTACAAGTTTACTTAAAAATTCTAAATCATTTTCATATTTTATTTTACTACCCAAATAGTCATTAAATGTTGCTAATATTCTTGAAGACAAAGAGATGTCTCTCGTTTCAAATTCAACTCCTGATGACTTTGTAAAAGCTTGAATAATTGGTAACAATGAAACTGTAGCCAAAGCTGGCGCTTCATCTGTTTTGGTATAAATAATCTTCGACATTAATTTCTTCTGAATAGTTAGTGATTCAAATATAAAAAACAGGGGTAAAATAAAAGAATAAAAGTAAAATAGTTATTAAAAAACGAAAGCCGCACTTATGTATTGCTACACGGTGCGGCTCTGTTAATATCGAATATGTTTGCCTTCGTTTCCGAATTGCATAGCTCTAGGAGCTTTGCTGGTAAACATCTTCGCTATTGTCGGAATCTTTTTGTTACTCGTCTCCTAAGAGATTTTCCCTTTTAGATTCCTGATTACTTACTTCTATCTTTTCTTTCGATCAGATAGCACCCGATGGGTTACTTGATTCGCCTATTGGGCTTTCTCCCTCGAAGCTAGGCTTTTTGGGACTCCTTTGGGGCTAGGCCTCTCGGGAGAGTGAGTCTTTCTTTCTAAAATTGTGCAGGCACACATTTTAAAATTTAGTTTCTCTCTGATTTCGAATTTTTGGGTTACCCCTCAATTCTGTAAGCAATCTATTTTAAAGAACATTCTTTGAATTTGTAATCACTTTAAAGTGTTTGTTGATCCTTTTGGGATCCACTACAAACAAATCCTGGTACTAATTTATAAAGAATGTTGAGTATTCAATGAAATTTTAAAATAAAGATGTTAACCTGTTGTGAACTAACGATATTAACAATTGTTGATAAGTATAAATTAACTTCTCTTTTCCTTGATTTTAGCTTTTTTGCCAGTAAGATTTCTGAAATAAAATATTCTTGCTCTTCTTACTTTACCTCTTTTGTTGACTTCAATTTTTTGAAGTGAAGGTGAATTAATAGGAAAAATTCTTTCAACGCCTGTTGAACCAGACATTTTTCTGATTGTAAAGGTTTCTGTTGAACCAGAACCCCTTCTTTGTAATACTACTCCCTTAAAAAACTGCGTTCTAGTTTTGCTGCCTTCCTTGATTTCGTAATAAACTGTAATGGTATCTCCAGAGCTAAAAGACGGGAGATCTTTGTTTTGAACTAGTTGATCTTCTACAAACTTTACTAATGAACTCATTTTAAATTTTTTTGAGTTAGTTCTAGCCAACGTAAGTTTCTTTAACTAAGAGGTTGAATAGAAACGCGTGCAAATATAATTAAAAAAATAAATTACGTAGAAATTTATGCTTAATAAATTTATAATAAATCTGGTCTTTTTTTCTTTGTTGATTTGATTGACTGTTCAATCCTCCATTTTTCTATTTTTTTACTATCTCCACTTAGTAGAATTTCAGGAACTTCCCAAGATTTGTATTCTTTTGGTCGTGTATACACTGGAAACGACAATAAATTATCCTGAAATGAATCTGTTAATGCAGAGGTTTCATCTCCTAAGACTCCAGGAATTAAACGAATAATACTGTCGGTTAAAATTGCTGCGGGTAATTCTCCACCAGTTAATACATAGTCACCTATAGATATTTCACTAGTAATTAAATTGTCTCTTACTCTTTGATCAATTCCTTTATAGTGCCCACATAAAATAATGATATTTTTAAGACATGACAACTTGTTACAGACTTTCTGATTTAATTTCTTGCCATCTGGACTCATATATATAATCTCATCGTAATCTCTTTCTTTTTTAAGTTGTGAGATGCATTTATCAATCGGTTCAATTAGCATTACCATTCCAGCCCCTCCACCGTATTGATAATCATCAACGGATTTGTATTTGTTTGAAGCGTAATTTCTTAAATTATGAATATGTATTTCTACTAAATTTTTATCAATACTTTTTTTGATTATTGAAGAGTCAAAAGGACCCGACAATAATTCAGGTACTGCAGAAATAATATCTATTCTCATTCGAAATATTTATCTAAAGTTAAATCTTTCTGTATTATTATCAGCAGTTAATATTTCAATTGTTACAGGATCGTAGTAATTTCTGGACTTTACAATTTTATCAATATCCGCAATTGAGTTGATCACAGTTCCATTTATTTTTTTAATTACATCACCTTCTTTTACTCCATAGTCTTCCCAGTAATTTTTATAATCAGAGTTAAATTCAGAAATTTTAACCCCTTGATTTAACTCTTTCTCACTTAACTCTTTTTTACTCATATTTTTAAGTATTCCAATTAAATAAAAATTTATTCTTTCATTTCTATTTAATTGTACACTTACTTTTCTTGATTCATTATCTCGTTTAAGATTAATATTTACAATATCATTAGGACGTTTCGTATTTAAATATCCTTTTAAATCAGAAAATTTTGAAATTTTAATTCCGTCAATATCTTTTATTATATCACCAATTTTGATGCCTGCTGATTTAGCACCTGATTCTTTATCAATCCCGTTAATATAAAAACCTTCTGTATCAGAAACATCTAATTCTTTTGCTCTAGCACTATTTAATGAAGTACCTGTAACCCCTAAAAATCCGTATTGAACGATTCCATATTCTAAGATATCTTCAATTACTTTTTTTGCAATATTACTAGGAACAGCAAACGAATAACCTACATAAGATCCAGTCTGAGTTTGAATAGCTGTGTTTATTCCAATTAATTCACCTTTATCATTAATTAAGGCACCGCCTGAATTTCCTGGATTAACAGCAGCATCAGTTTGAATATAAGATTGTGTAGTTCTGCCGGTTGGATCTAAACTTCTTGATTTTGCAGAAATAATTCCAGCTGTTACGGTAGATGTTAAATTGAAAGGGTTACCTACTGCAAGAACCCATTCCCCAATTTGAGTTGAGTCGCTATCACCAAAAACTGCATAAGGTAACTCTTCAGAAGATTCTATTTTAAGCAATGCAATATCATTTTGTTCATCACTACCAATGATTTTAGCTTCATAGGACTGATTGTCATTAGTTGTTATTTGTATATCTTCAGCAGTTTCGATAACATGGTGATTTGTTATTATGTAACCGTCAGATGAAATGATCACACCAGAACCAGAACCCATCTGGGGTCTTTTCTGTGCTCTTCCAAATAAAAAATCTTCTATACTAAAATCTGAGGAATTAGACGATGCGCTTTTGACATGAACTACTGTATTAATGGATTTTTTTGCTATTTCAACAAAGTCAGGAGTTTGCGTGTTTAAATAAGTTAAATCATTATTTCTGGTTTTTTTAAAATTCTCTAACATTACCTCCTTGCTATTATCACTTTTGATTTTCTCAATATTAGATTCAATAGTGTTTTTAATATAGTAGGTGGTAAGAATTATAAACAGTATCAATGATACAATTCCAACAGAATAAATTAATATTTTTTTCATGTCATAAAACTTTATTTAAAATTATATATTATCAATTTTCATGCTAAATTTTTTAACTCATATTTAACAATATTAAGTGAGTTAAATATTGCTATATTTGCTTTGATGGCATTGAAATTTTATAAATATCAAGGAACCGGAAATGATTTTATTATTGTTGATAATAGAAATTTAATCTTTGATAAAAACAATTCTTTGTTGATTCAAAAATTATGTAATAGAAAAACGGGGGTGGGTTCGGATGGTTTGATTCTTTTAGAGAATCATAAAAATTTAGATTTTAAAATGGTTTATTTCAATGCAGATTCATCTGAGTCTGGATTTTGCGGTAACGGATCAAGATGCATAACTCATTTCGCAAAATTTTTGGGAATTGTTAAAGATAGTGTCAGATTTGAAGCAATTGATGGAATCCATCAGGCAAAAATAATTGATGATGCGATCAGCGTTAAAATGAATAATATTGATGCTTTAAAAATTAAACATTTTAATAATGGGTACAATGCAACTTTTGTTGATTCAGGTTCTCCACATTTATTAATTCAAAAATCTGACATTAACAATTTTGATATCATTGATGAATCAAAATCTATTAAAAATCATTTTAAAAAAAACTTTACTAAGGGTGTAAACATTAACTATTTCTCTGTTTCAAATGAAGAAGTCAATTTAAGAACCTATGAAAGAGGAGTTGAAGATGAAACTCTTTCATGTGGCACAGGAGCAGTAGCATTAGCAGTTTGTTTAGATATTAATTCAAAAATCAAGAATGACAAAGTTCTAATTTATACTAAAGGTGGAGAGTTGAAAGTTTCCTTAAAAAAAATCGAGTCAACCTATTCGGACATATGGCTTTCAGGTGGAGTAGAGCAGGTATACTCGGGAGAATATAATATAGACAAATGATCTACCTTAGAAAATTAAACGACAGTGACTTATCATTTCTCAATTATGTGGAAAATGATCATGAAAATTGGAAATCTTCTAATACGATTTCTAAATTTGAAATTAAGGAACTCAAATTACTTATAAATCAATCAAAACTTCCAATTAATTTATCCAAGCAATTAAGACTGGTTATTTGTAAAAAATCCGATCACTTTAGAATTGGTTTTATAGACTTATTTGATATTGATTTTAAAAATAGTAGGTCAGGTGTAAGCTTGATTATTGCTGAAAAAAATAACAGATCCAAGGGGTACGGATCTTTAGCACTTAATATTCTCGTTGAATACACTTTAAAAAGATTAAAAATCAAGAATCTTTATTGTAATATTTCAAATAAAAATTTAGCTAGTATAAAATGTTTTGAGTCTGTAGGTTTTAGAAAAGTTTCATTTAACGGAGAATACACTAAATCACTTTCCAAAAAATTTAATTTTAATTCAATTAGTCAATTCGTATGTACATAAAGAGAATAGTAATTTTAATAGTTGCTTTAGGATTGATCTTTATGGGGTCATTTTCCTTGTATGTTTATAAAGTTATGTTTAAATCAAATACCTCATTTGATGAAAAATCTAAAGATTTATATATTAAAACCGGGACTTCTTACAATCAGCTGCTAAATCAAATTGAATCCTATGTATTAAATGTAGATGATTTCGATGTTTTAGCTAAACGAAAGAAATACAATGTAAAACCAGGTAAATATCAAATTAAAAATGGGATGAATAATAACGAGATTATTAATTCATTAAGGTCAAATAACATAACAGTCAATGTAATTTATAATAATATTGTTGACTTAAATGATTTAGCAGGAAAAATTTCAAATCAAATTGAAGCTGATAGTGTTTCTTTTTTAAATTCATTTAAAACAGAATTTTTTAAAGAAAGAGGTTTTGATGAAAGGAATATATTATCAATGTATATTCCAAACAGTTACAATTTTTTCTGGAATACAAGTGTTGAAAAGTTTAACAAAAGAATGTTTGAAGAATACACTAAGTTTTGGCAAAATAACAATAGGGTAGAAAAAGCAAATAAAATAGGCTTAACTAGAAATGAGGTAATGATTCTTGCATCGATTGTTTATGAAGAGTCTAAACAGAATATCGAATTACGAAAAATAGCTGGAGTTTATATAAACAGATTGAATGATAACTGGAAGTTAGGGGCTGATCCAACTGTGAAATTTGCTGCATATCAGCTTGAGGAATATAAAAACACGATTATTCGAAGAGTTTTAAATAAACATTTAAGAATTGATTCACCATATAACACTTATAAATACTATGGTTTACCGCCTGGGATTATTTCAATGCCTTCAATTCAAGCCATTGATGCAGTTTTAAACTATGAAAAACATAATTATTATTTTTTCGCTGCTGACCCAAGCAATCCTGGATATCATAGTTTTGCCAAATCACTTTCTGAACATAAAAGAAATGCAAGGAAATTTCACAGGTATTTAAATAGCAAAGGAATTAAAAAATAAGATCTCCCCAGTGAAATATAAAAATTGTAGGATCTTTCTCTAAATTCAATTTTTTTCTTTTCCATTCATTAACTGATAAAGTCTTAATCCTTTCTTTTTTAGAACCTATGTTTGTTGCTACACACAACAATGTGTTGTCATTTAAACTTTTTATTAAATCTTCAAATAATGCTTTATTCCGATAAGGGGTTTCAATAAAAATTTGTGATTGATTATGATTTTTTGATAAAATCTCTAATTGTTTTATCCTCTTTATTCTCTCATTTTTATCTACAGGAAAATACCCGTTAAAACTAAAGTTATTTCCATTTAAGCCAGAGCTCATCATTGCAAGTAAAATAGAGGATGGGCCAACAAGAGGTATGACATTGATATCGTTTTGATGTGCATGGAGAATTAATTTAGATCCGGGATCTGCTATATTTGGACAACCTGCATCCGTAAGCAGGCCAATATCTTTACCTTCTAAACATGGCTTAAGTTGTTGTGAAGTTTGAACTGGATCTTTTTCATTAAGTAATTCAAAATTCTCATAATTTAGAATTTTATCTGGACATATTTTTTTAACAAAGCCAAAGGACACTTTAATATTCTCTACTACAAAATAATCAATAGAGTTTATTATCGTTTTATTGATCTCTGGAAAGAGATTGATTTCACTAATTGAACTAGGTATTATATATAAGTTTCCTTTGATTGTGGAGGCTATTTAAACAGAAAGTTTCTTTCCAAGATCTTCAACAAACTTTCTAAATTGCTTATCAGTTGAGGATAAATTATCTACAGTTTTACAAGCGTGCAGAACAGTTGCATGATCTCTTTTTCCAATTTGAGAGCCGATACTTGCTAATGAAGCTTTGGTATATTTCTTTGCAAAAAACATTGCAAGTTGTCTAGCCTGTACAATATGTCTTTTTCTTGTTTTTGATTGAAGAGTAGGTATATCCATTTGGAAATAGTCAGAAACAATCTTTTGAATGTAATCAATAGATACTTCCCTCTTAGTGTTTTTTACAAATTTTTCTATAATTTCTTTTGCCAATGCAATGTTAATTTCTTTTCTGTTAAAAGAAGCCTGAGCTATTAGTGAAATTATCGCACCCTCTAATTCACGAACATTACTTTTGATGTTTTTTGCAACGTAATGAATCACATCTTCGTTCATTTCAATTCCGTCACGGTAAAGTTTATTTTTTAAAATTGAAACTCGAGTTTCAAAGTCTGGTTTCTGTAGCTCAGCGGAAAGACCCCACTTAAATCTGGATAATAACCTAAGCTCTATATCCTGCATGTCAACAGGTGGCTTATCACTTGTCAATACCACCTGTCTACCGTTTTGGTGTAGATGATTAAATATGTGGAAAAACACATCTTGTGTTCCGGGTTTACCAGAAAAGAATTGAATGTCATCGATGATTAAAACATCAATAATTTGATAGAAGTAAATAAAATCATTTCTATTATTCTTTTTTACAGCTTCAATATATTGTTGAGTAAATTTTTCAGCGGTTGTGTAAAGAACAGTTTTTTCAGGATACCTTTTTTTGATATCGATCCCAATTGCATTTGCTAAGTGAGTTTTTCCTAATCCAACTCCACCAAATATTAAAAATGGGTTAAATGAAGTTCCACCTGGCTTGTTAGCTACAGCTATCCCTGCATTTCTTGCAAGCCTATTTGAATCACCTTCTAAGAAATTTTCAAATGTGTAATTAGGATTTAATTGAGACTCAACTTTAACATTTTTTATTCCCGGAATAATAAACGGGTTTTTTAATTCTGGAACAGATCTATTAATAGGAGTTGTTGCATTTTGCGCAGAAAAGGAAGAACTGTTTGAGCTAGGAATCTTTTCAGTGAATGCTTGTGAATTCCCAAAAGTGTTTTCCATTTTAATTATGTAAACAAGTTTGGCATCATCACCAAGTGTTTTTTGTAATGCTACCTTTAAAATCTTCACATAATGTTCTTCTAGCCACTCGTAAAAGAATTTGCTTGGAACTTCAACGCTTAAAACTTTGTCTGCTAATTTAATTGCTTTAATTGGCTCAAACCATGTCTTGTAAGCTTGTGGTTGAATGTTGTCCTTAATAAACTTAAGACAGTCAGACCACACAGAATTAGCATTTACATTCATTTATTAAATAATTAAATTGTCAGAATTTAAGTCCACTTTTGATTTAGTATGGATTCATACGTCTACCAAAACTTGAATAACAAATATGTAAACAAATTTTTTAAAAAAAAAATTAAAAAGGGTTGTTTTTTAAATTTTTTTTTTCGAGGTTTTAATCATTAAAAAATAATCAGTTTTTAACCCTTTTTTTTGTGAATAATGAAAAAATTTTCTAAAAGAATAAAAGTACGTTATTGTGAAACAGATCAAATGGGTTTGGTACACCACGGAAGTTATGTAAATTATTTTGAAGAAGCTAGAATTTCATGGATTTCAAATCTTGGTTTGTCTTACAGTGAAATGGAAAAGTCTGGAATTATTTTACCGGTTTCTAAACTAAATGTACAATATTTAAAGCCTGCATATTTTGACGATGAGTTAGATGTTAGCGTGGAGCTAGATAAAATTCCGACTTCAAGATTAATCTTTAACTACATTATAAAAAGGGAAAATGATATAGTTGTAAAGGGAAGTACTGTACTTGCTTTTTTAAATAAAAAAACAAAAAGACCAGTAAGATGTCCTGATTATATGCTGGAAAAAGTTACCCCATTGTTTAAGTGATATTCAAGTATGTTGTTTTCAATTTGAACTTTTCTTTTTGCATTGAATTTTATTTTAGGCCCTTTAACTCCATCTCCTAATATCTCTTGAGTTTTAAAAACTCTCATTTCATCCCACATATCAGAATCGATAAAATTTGATAATGTTTTAGTTCCTCCTTCAATAATGACAGAAAGAATTTTATCGTCATAAAGTTTATCGCATATTTGTTTAGCTATTTTTTTATTAAAGTTAATTTCTTCTTCGTCAAGAACTGTAACTTTTGAGTCTTGATTGAAAATTTTATAATCTTTTTTAAGTCCTTTTTTTGACAATATATATATATCACAATTTTTCCCTTCACAATCTCTTGTTGTTAGTCTTGGATCATCTTGACGAATCGTTTGAGCACCAACTAAAATTGCTTGTTCTATACTTCTCCACTTATGTACTAATTCTCTTGATTTTGAATTAGAAATCCAATAGGGTTCGTTAATATCCTTTTGTTTTGGGGCAATATGTCCGTCAGCGGTTTCTGCCCACTTAAGAATTATATATGGTCTTTTATTTATAATGAAGCTGAGGAATCTTTTATGGTGTTCTACACACTCTTTTTTTAAAACTCCTGAAATTACTTCAATTCCATTTTCTTTTAGTTTTTCAATTCCTTTTCCACAAACAAGTGGGTTAGGGTCTTTGATTCCAATTACCACTTTTTTCATTCCAAATGCAATAATTTTGTCAACACATGGAGGTGTTTTTCCGTGATGACAACATGGTTCCAGTGTCACATATATAGTAGAAAGTTTCAAAAGTGATTTATCCTCAACCGAATTTATTGCATTAACCTCTGCATGGTTTCCACCAGCCTTTGAAGTATTACCTTCTCCAATAATTTTATCATCTAAGACTATGCAGCACCCAACGCTTGGATTAGGATAAGTATTTCCTATGCCCAATTTACCAAGCTCAATACATCTACTAATATATTTTTCGTGTATATTCACAATACAAAAATAGTATAAAATGCTTCAATATGATGGATATAACATAAGGGTTATTGAGAAGAATGATAACGAGCAAGTATGTCACGTTATAAAGGGAGTATTTTATGAGTTAGGATTACCTTTAGTTGGAACAGCGTATGCCGATAAAGAAACCTTAAGTATGTATGAGGCTTACCAAGATTCTAGATCTATATATTATGTAGTTGAAAAGGAGGGAAGTGTTTTTGGAGGCTGTGGTATAAAGCAACTTAGTGGCATTGATGATAATATATGTGAGCTCCAAAAGTTTTATTTTCATAGTTCATTGAGAGGAAAAGGATTAGGTAAGTATCTTTTGAGATTATGCTTAGACTTTGCAAAGGAAGTTAAGTACGATGTTTGTTATCTAGAATCAACATCGGCTTTGAAAACATCTCACCATCTGTATAAAATATTTGGTTTTGAAAATTTAAAGGGACCAATGGGTGATACTAGTCATCATAATTGTGATGTACATATGACTAAGAAGCTACAATGACATTACAAGATTTTAAATTAAAAATGATTTCAGAGCTTTCATCGATTTATGAAATGGATGAGTTGAACTCTATTTTTAATTTATTGTCAGAGGATTACTTAAAAATCTCTAGATCAAAAATTCTTTTAGCTAATGAGATTGATTTAGATGAATCAAATCAAACACTTTTTAAAAGTGCATTAGAAAGATTAAAAACTCATGAACCCATACAGTATGTTTTAGGTAAGACAAGCTTCATGGATATGGAATTTAAGGTTAATAGTTCCGTTTTAATTCCAAGGCCTGAAACTGAAGAGTTGGTTAGATTAATGTTAAAAGAAGATTTAGACGGAAAAAATATTTTAGACATAGGGACGGGGAGTGGTTGCATTGCTATAAGCCTTGCTAAAAATCTAACTAATGCAAAAGTTACCGCAATTGATATTTCAAAAGACGCACTTGAAGTTGCTAAGAAAAATGCGAAATTGAATAATGTTGAGGTTAATTTTATTAATGCTGATATTTTTAAATATAAATCCGATAAAAAATATGATGTTATTGTTTCAAACCCTCCTTATGTATTAGAATCTGAAAAAATAATAATGAAACAAAATGTATTAGATTTTGAACCAGATTTAGCTCTCTTTGTTGATGATAATGAACCTTTAAAATATTACCTGGAAATTATTAATTTTTCAAAATATGGTCTAAAAAGTAAGGGAATGATTTATTTTGAAATAAATAAAAGGTTTAGTAGTGAATTAAAAACCGAATTGTTAAATAGTAAATTAAATTTTTCTGTTAAAAAAGATTTTGCAGGATTTCCAAGATTTATTAAAGCAAAACATTAGTATTAATTTCATTTTTAAATGATCCGTGAATTTCATTAAAAGATTTAAAATTCATAATATTTAATTTATTAATTCCGCTTCCAGGCATTATTATAATTTTATCTTTTGCATTTTTTTTTAATTCTTTCAGTAATTCTATTCCTTTGACTGCTTTTTGTTTCTGTCCAGAAGTTAAAACCCTCTCAACGCCTAATTGGATGAGTTTTTCTAATTCTTTTAGCGGATCAGTCACCACATCAAATGCCCTGTGAAAAGTAAATTCCAAGGGTCTAGATAAGTTAACCAACTCATTAGTTCTTTTAATATCTATTGTATTATCATTGTTTAAAATACCTGAAACAATTCCTTTACAGCCCATTTCTTTGAATTTAACGATATCAGCTTTCATTAGCTCAAATTCTTTTTCAGAATAATTGAAATCACCATGCCTGGGTCTAATTAATACAAATACAGGGATGTTTAATGTGTCAATTGTTTTTTTTGCAGTTTTATAGTTTGGAGTTAATCCGTCTAAATATAGGTGTTTACACAGCTCAATTCTGTCTGCACCTGCTTTTTCAGCTTTTTCAGCGTATTCATAGGAATCAGCACATACTTCAATAATCATTGTTCCAATCTTTCTAAGTGTTTAGAGTAATTTATGTCCATATCATTTAAAATAGGGTAGAAGTCAATTACCTTTTTTTCAAATACTTCAAATGATGGTTTATTTTTTGACCATACTACTTCTGATAATGCAAATATTCTTGGAAAAACCATGTACTCAACTTGTTTGCTTGTTTTCATGTATTCCGTCCATACATTTCCCTGAGCTCCAATAATATATGTATGAAGACTTTTATCCAATTCATTAGGGATGGGCTCATAATTGAAAATCTCTTCAATTGGGGTATAACCACCAATCGCAAGGGGTTCATTGTCAGTGTCTTTTGCTTGATAATGATCTAGATAACAAGTTGCATTTGGAGTCATAATTACTTCATGATTCATTTTTGCAGCTTCTATACCACCTGAAACACCTCTCCATGACATAACTGTTGCATTAGGAGCTAATCCACCTTCTAAGATCTCATCCCACCCAATGATTTGCTTTCCTTTTAAATTAATGTACTTCTCCATTCGAGTGATAAAATAGCTCTGTAATTCATGTTCATCTTTTAATTCTTCACGTTCAATCACATTTTGACAATTTCCACACGCTTTCCAATTTGTTTTAGGTGCTTCGTCACCACCAATATGTATGTATTTCCCCGGAAAAAGTTCAACTACTTCGTCAATAATATCTTCTAAAAAATCAAAAGTTTCATTTTTACTACAATAAATTTCTTTAAATACACCCCATAATGGAGCAACTCCAACTTGCTCACCAGTACATCCAAGTTCTGGATATGAGGACACGGCAGCCTGTGAATGACCTGGCATTTCAATTTCTGGAATAACATTAATTCCTCTATCGCTAGCGTAACTGACGACCTCATTAATTTCTTTTTTAGTGTAATAACCTCCATACCTAGTTTTATCAAACTGCCATGGTTTATCAGTGTAATGACCAGTTAATGTAGAATCCCTGAATGAACCAATATTATTTAGCTCTGGATATTTCTCTATTTCAACCCTCCACCCTTGATCTTCAGTCAAATGCCAATGAAAATTATTAAACTTAAGCATAGCCAATCCGTCTATGTATTTTTTTATAAAATCTACAGAATACATATGTCTTCCTACATCAAGATGCATTCCTCTATATTTAAATCTTGGAGAATCATTGATTATCTGAGATTGAATCTTTAAAACCCCTTTTTTATTATTAAATAAAATTAATTGATTTAGTGATTGGAAGGCATGTAAAGCCCCAAGATTAGACGATGCCTCAATTTGAATTTCTTTTGGATTGATAGAAAGAGTATACTCCTCAATGTCAAGATTTTTATTTATTATAAATTTTATAATATTTTTTGATTTTTTATCAGACTTAAAGTTTAATTTTTTAAGAGCATCTTTTAGAAGAGTAGTAGCAGAATTAAAATCAGATTCTGTAATAATATCTGGACTTTCAATCGAATAAAAAAACCCTTGCTTAATGGTTTGTTCATAGGGTTCAGGAATGATCTTATTATTTTGAGAAAAATGAATGTTTATATGGGAAAAAAATATAAAAAAAACAGTTATTTTAAGTGCATTCATGAGCTTCAATTTACTATCTTAGAGTAGTTTTTTTATTACAATGTAACTTGATAAATGTAATGAATATATCAGAAAAAATTTTTAGTCTTAGAAAAAAACTTCATGATCATAATTATAGATATTATGTTCTTGATGACCCTCTAATTTCTGATTATGATTTTGATATGATGCTCAAGGAGTTAAATGACTTGGAAAAATCAAATCCTGAATTTTTTGATAAAAACTCTCCAACTCAAAGAGTAGGTGGTGAGGTTACAAAATCTTTTAATACATCTGTTCATGAAACCCCAATGTACTCCCTAGATAACTCTTACTCATTAGAAGATTTAAAAGATTGGGAGAAAAGAATTAAAAAGATAATAGAAGAGCCTGTTCAATATACCTGTGAATTAAAATTTGACGGTGTTTCTATTAATTTACTCTATAACAATGGCGAATTGATAAAAGCAGTAACCAGAGGAGATGGAGTGAAAGGAGACGACGTAACAGCCAATATAAAAACCATTCCCACTGTCCCGCTTAAGTTAATTGGTAATTTCTCAAATAATTTTGAAGCTAGAGGTGAGGTTGTAATGCCTATTGATGGATTTAATGAGCTAAATAAGGTAAGAATTTATAATGGTGAGGAACCTTTCAAAAATCCAAGAAACACAGCCTCAGGTAGTTTAAAATTACAAGATAGTAAGGAGGTTTCAAAAAGACCGTTAGAATGTCTGCTTTATTCTGTTGAAGATCCTAATTTATTTAAAAATCAAATTGATTTTTTAGAAAAAGCCAAAAATATAGGATTCAATGTTTTTCAAAACTATATACATAGTGATTCAATTGAAGAAATATTTGGATTTATAGAAAACTGGGAAAAAAATAGATCTGAATTACCATTTGAAATAGATGGGGTTGTTTTAAAAGTAAATGATTTTTATCAGAGGGAAGTTCTTGGTTTTACCTCGAAATTTCCAAGATGGGCAATGGCCTACAAGTTTAAGCCTGAAAATACGGGCACCAGGTTAAATAGTATTTCTTTTCAGGTTGGAAGAACAGGTTCAATAACACCTGTCGCTAATTTAGAGCCTGTAAATTTAGCAGGAACAATTGTAAAACGCGCATCACTTCATAATGCTGATTTTATTGAATCTATGGATATTAGAGTTGGAGATTTTGTTTATGTTGAAAAGGGCGGAGATATTATACCAAAAATTACAAATGTTGATAAGTCAAAAAGAGCAGTGGATTCCAAGAAATTTGAATTTCCAGAATATTGTCCTGAATGTGGTTCTAAACTACACAGGTTGGAAGGGGAAGCCAATCACTACTGTCTAAATTATAACGGGTGTAAACCTCAAATTATAGGTAGAATACAGCATTATATCTCTAGGAAAGCTTTGGATATTGAAGGTTTAGGTCAAGAAACCGTAGCTCTGCTAGTTAATGCAAATTTAATCAAGAATTATTCAGATCTCTATGATTTGAAATTTGACCAAGTAGTTCATTTAGATCGCATGGCTGATAAAAGTGCTAACAATTTGTTAGAGGGAATTATTGAGTCAAAAAAAATTCCATTTGAGAGGGTTTTATATGGATTAGGTATTAGATATGTTGGAGAAACCGTTGCTAAAAAGTTAGCAAAATATTTTGAAAGCATCGACAATATGTTAAACACCAGTTTCGATGAGTTAATATCGGTTGATGAAATTGGTGAAAAGATTGCAAATAGTATACTAGAATTTGCTTTAGATAATGATAACATTCAAATTATTAATAAGTTGAAGAAAAACGGTGTTAGGTTTGAAATTGATGATTCAGATAAAAATGTATCTTCAATATTGGCGGGAAAATCTTTTGTCATTTCTGGAGTTTTTTCAAATTTTTCTAGGGATGAATTGAAAAGATTTATTGAAACAAACGGAGGTAAAATATCATCTTCTTTATCATCAAAAACAAGTTATTTAGTTGCAGGTGCAAATATGGGACCTAGTAAAAAGCTAAAAGCTGAAAAACTCAATATAAATATTATCTCTGAAAATGAACTAACCAACTTAGTTTCTGGTCAAAATTTATTATTTTAGAAACAATTAAAATTAAACTTATCATGAATCAAAAAGATATTATAAAAGTAAGAGTACACGATGGGATAGTTGGGTTGTTATATTTAGGTTCAATTGCCTTAGCTAATCAGTTTGGTTTAGACTGGATTTGGGTAGCTGTTGGAGTTGCGGTATTACAGATAATAAGTCCTTTTACAAAATTTTGTCCTGTTTACACTATATTGAATAAGGTAATGCCTGATTCAAACCCTATCCAAAACGGAAAATAGTACTATATTTTAAGTACGGATGACCTAAATGACCTTTTATTATTACGGTCAAAGAAAAAGTCAATTTGTCCTAGATACAGACCGAAACATCCAACTTGATTTATAATAACATCATTCCCTTTTTCATTTTTTAAAACAATTGGTTTATCCATAAAAGTATGTGTATGTCCTCCAATTATTAGGTCAATATGATTTGATTTTTTAGCAAGATTATAATCACATACTCTTTCAGGAAGGTTGTCATATTTATAACCTAAATGTGACAGGCAGATGATCAAGTCACAATTTTCTTCAAATTTTAATCTGTTAGAAATATCTCTTGATATTTCTATGGGATCTAAATATTTAGTCTCCTTGTATAGCTCTTTAGTTACCAAACCTTCTAGTTCAATTCCAAGTCCAAAAACTCCAATTTTAATTCCAGATTTATTATAGATTTTATAATTTTTGGTTTTACCTTCTAAAATAGTGTTTGAGAAATCATAATTTGATATTAAAAAATCAAAAGATGCTTTTGGCATTTGTTCATACAATCCAGTGATTCCGTTATCAAAATCATGATTTCCAATGGTCACAGCATCATATTTAAGTAAACTCATTAATTTAAACTCTAACTCTCCGTTAAAAAAATTAAAATAAGGGGTGCCCTGAAAGATATCTCCTGCGTCAAACAACAATGTATTTGGGTTGTTGTTTCTAATCGAATTAACTATGGTTGATCTTCTTTCAAAACCTCCTTGATTCGGAAATTCAGAATGTTCTGAAGAAAAAGGCTCAATATGACTATGAACGTCATTTGTATGAAGAATGGTGATTTTTTTTAAATCACTAGTTTCACAACTGTAATTATGTATTGTAGACCCCAAGGCTAAGGACCCAAATACAGAATTCTTTAAAAACTTTCTCCTATCCATTTAATTAATTATAAACCTGTTATCTGTTTTAAGTTTTAGGGTGTCTGTTTTAATAAAATAATCAATCAACACATCCCTCATTTTGTAATCTATTATTGTAGTTTCTTTTGATTCAGCTAAAAAGTACATTTTATCTCCGCCATCAAGAAGATAATCGGTGGTAGCTACAAAATAGTTTTTATTTTCATCTATTGGATTGTTATTTAGTAAAACAGATTCAACACTATAATCTTTGTTTAAAATAATCTCAAGTCCCTTAATCGGATGAGGAAGTCTAACTTTTACTAAATAATCAACCATTTTTTTAATTGAATTTCCATCTAATTTTACAATTACAATACTATTTTCAAAAGGCATTAATTCAAAGGCAGTTTTTTCACTTACTGGCCCCTGAGAAATAATCGATCTTATTCCTCCATTATTTAATAAAACAACATCTATGGAATTTCCAGTTTTATCTTTAAAAATTGGATTTATTAAATCATATGTTGCATCAGCAAACATATTTCCTAATGAACTATTTAAAATTCCATCATTTTTCTTATACGTTTTTAATGAGTAGGAGATGGGTCTATTCATTAATCCATCTTGAAGTTTAGATTTGTAGGGTAAGTAAAAATTTATAATACTTGAATCAACTTTAATTTCAGAGTTAATAGAAATATTTTTACCATCAAAGGAATTGTTATTTGTTTCAAAGCAACCCTGAAAAAGTAGAGAAATAAATAATAAGTAAAATGAAAATATTCTCATATTAAAAAAACATAGTTAAATTAGTTATTTTTGTTTTAATTAAACTAAAATATGTTTATAAAATTCCTTAAGAACAGATCCAACAGAAAATTCATAAAAAGAGCAATTGAATCGAGAGTTCAATCTGTTGAAAATAAAAAAATTGAATCTGTTGGGGTTATTGTAAATATTGGCGAGTTTAAGCAATATGATAAATTGATAAATATTCTTAAGAGCTACGGTATAAATGAAAACAAGATTAAGTTTATTACTTTCCTAACGGATACTGACACAAAACAAAATCATTGGGACTCTTATTTCGAAGCCAAAGATTTTGGATGGAACGGGGTAATAAAAAATCTAGATTTGCAAGAGTTTATTGACTCGGATTTTGATGCATTAATTAGTTATTATAAAAACGATAATTTAGAACTTAATTATGCTACCGCTTGTTCTAGGGCATTTTTCAAAATTGGTTTATCAAATTACGATCAAAATTTAAACGACTTCATAATAGATATTAATCCTAATTTTGTTGATATTTTTGGCAAAGAATTAAAAAAATATTTGAAAGGATTAAATAAGATTGGTTAACTATGTTTTTTTATCCATAATTAATTCATAATTTTGAACACCCTAAAATATGAGAAGAGTTATATACACTTTATCGATAATTATGTTCGCTCTTTCCTGTAGTGAATATCAAAAAGCCTTAAATACTGATGAAATTTCAGTAAAGTTTAATTTAGGGACCGAGTTGTTTGATAACGAAAAGTTTACTAAAGCCTCCAGATTATTCGCCCAAATATTACCTCAGTACAGAGGCAAGCCGCAAGCCCAGAAGCTTTCTTACATGCAAGCAATGTGTTTTTACAACACTAAAGATTATAATAGTTCCTCTTATCAGATGGAAAGATTTGTCAACTCTTATCCTGATAGTGAAAAAGTTGAGGAAATGGCATTTCTTGGAGCCAAAAGTTACTACTTAATGGCTCCCGTATTTTCAAAAGATCCGGAAAACATTAAAATTGCAATTGATAAATTGCAAGAATTCATAAACACATATCCTGATTCAAAATTAATTAACGATGCTAATGAATTAATTTTTGAATTGGACTATAGATTAGAATTTAAAGAGTACAGTATTGCGCTTCAATACAATGTACTAACAGACTATGAAGCATCTATCAAATCATTTGATAATTTTCTAGTTGATTTTCCTGGTTCTGAACTAAGGGAGAAAGCATTATATTACAGATTTGATTCTGCCTATAAATTAGCTATTAATAGCGTAGTGTGGAAACAAAGTGAAAGAATCAATAACGTTATTAGTTATTACAATTCTTTTAAAAATAACTATCAAGAATCCAAATTTATGAAGGAAATGGAAATCAAAATGGAGGAACTGGTAAAACTTAATAATATTTAATTTAAAAAATAATGGATATTAAAAATTCAAAAGCAGCTCAAACCACAAAAACTTATAATCGTAATGAAATTGAAAGTCAAACTGACAATATATACGAAGCAATTTCAATTATTTCAAAAAGGGCTGAGCAGATTAAAGGTGATGTAAAAAAGGAACTTATTGAAAAATTAGAGGAATTTGCAACTTACAACGACAGTCTTGAGGAGATTTTTGAAAATAAAGAACAGATTGAAGTTTCTAAGTTTTATGAAAAACTTCCTAAACCTCATGCTGTTGCTATTCAAGAATGGTTAGACGATAAAGTTTATCACAGAGATAGTAAAGAGGAAATCGAAGAATAAATATAATGTCAGTTTTAAGCGGTAAAAATGTCCTACTAGGTATTTCGGGTGGTATTGCTGCTTATAAGAGTCCTAATATAGTAAGAGCCTTTATTAAGGAGGGTGCTAATGTTAAGGTTGTGATGACCGAAAGTGCAAAAGACTTTGTTACCCCTTTTTCTTTGTCCACAGTTTCAAACAATCCAGTTTATTCAACTTTTAAATCTGATGATGAAGACGGTGTCTGGAATAATCATGTTGACCTTGGTCTTTGGTGTGATTTTATGATAGTGTGCCCAGCTACAGCAAATACTTTATTCAAAATGGCTAATGGTAATTGTGACAATCTTTTGATTGCAGTTTACTTGTCGTGTAAATCTAAAGTATTTTTTGCCCCAGCAATGGATTTAGATATGTATAAGCATAAATCTACAAAGAAATCTATCTCACAATTACAATCATACAGTAATGTTTTAATCCCCCCTAAAGTTGGTGAATTAGCAAGTGGTTTGGTTGGAGAAGGTAGACTTCCTGAACCAAATGAAATTATTGATTTTTTAATTGATCATTTCTCATTAGATTTGCCTTTAAAGAACAAAAAGGTTTTAATTACCGCAGGCCCAACAATTGAAGAAATAGATCCCGTTAGATTTATTTCAAATCACTCTACTGGGAAAATGGGATATTCTCTTGCAAAAGAGGCAATTAATTTAGGAGCAGATGTAACATTAATTAGCGGTCCTAGTAACATAGATTTACCTTCAAATAAAATAAAATTAGTTAAAATCAAATCAAGTGATGAAATGTTACAAAAAACATTGAGCTTTTTTGATGATTCTGACATTGTAATTATGTCAGCTGCAGTTAGTGATTATAAACCTCTAAATTTTTCAGAAAAAAAATTAAAAAAGGACAATAAAGAATTAAATATAAAGTTAAAAAAGACACAGGATATCCTTTATGAGTTGGGAAAAATTAAATCAGAGCAGTTTTTAGTTGGTTTTGCGTTAGAAAATGAAAATGAGTTTGAAAATGCCAAAAAAAAGCTTTTAAACAAAAACTTAGATTTAATTATTTTAAATTCACTTAATGATGAGGGGGCTGGTTTTGGATATGAAACAAACAAGGTGAGTATCATTAATTCAAAAAATGAAGTTTTCAACTATGATTTAAAGAAAAAATCGGCTGTTGCAAAGGATATTTTTAATCATATAATCTAAATATGTTGAGACAATTTTTTTATTTATTATTTGTATTGAGTTTCTCACATTTATATTCTCAAGAATTAAATTGTGATATTATTGTTGATGCCAGACAAACAGGTGATGAAAACCTTCAAGTTTTTAAAACTTTAGAAACACAATTGTCAGAGTTTGTAAATAACAACAGTTGGACAGGGAAATCAGTTAGACCTAATGAAAAAATTGACTGTTCAATGTTCATTAATATAAATTCCTATGAAAATGATATTTTCCAAGGCACAATTCAAATTCAGTCCTCCAGACCTATATACAATTCATCGTATAATTCGTTGGTCTATAATTTTAACGATAGAAATTTTTCCTTTAGATATCAAGAGTACCAAAATCTTTCTTTTAACGAGAACCAATTTGAAAACAATTTAGTTTCAGTAATTGCTTTTCACATCAACATGATTCTTGGAATAGATTCAGATACTTTTGAACTAAATTCTGGAACTCAATATTTTAATAAAGCTCAAAAAATATTAGATTTTTCTCAACAAAAAGGTTTTCGGGGTTGGGGACCGAGCGATGGATTACAATCTCGTTATTATTTAATAGATAATATTTTATCAACTACTTACAAAGAATATAGAAAAACCATGTATGATTTTCATATAAAGGGTTTAGATATAATGGCAACCCAACCGAAAGCCGCTAAAGAATCAATAGTTGAATCCATCATATTATTAGGCCAAATGGATAGAAGAAGGCCAAATTCATATATCATGAGAGTTTTTTTTGATACAAAAGCTGATGAAATATTAGATATTTTTAGTGCAGGACCAAAGGTTCCAGTTACAAACCTTATTTCCACTTTAAGTAAAATTGCTTCAAATCATTCTGATAAATGGAGAAATATTAGTTTCTAATTAAAATACAATTATTAATTTTAGTAATCATTAAATTTCTTCAATGTTAAAATCTTTATCCATTAAGAACTACTTGTTAATTGATGAGCTTTCTGTTTCTTTTAATAACGGTTTTACAGTCATTACTGGTGAGACAGGTGCTGGAAAATCGATATTAGTCGGGGGTATTTCACTAATTTTAGGTAAAAGAGCGGACTTGTCTGTTAATAGAGATAAGTCACAGAAGTGTATTATTGAGGGAGTTTTTGATATTGGTTCTTATAACTTAAAATCCATATTTGATCAGCAAGAGTTAGATTACGATACTGAAACTATCTTGAGAAGAGAAATATCATCTTCAGGAAAATCTAGAGCATTTATTAATGATAGCCCTGTTAATTTGGGTCAATTATCCGCAATAGGCTCAAAGATTATCGATATTCATTCTCAATATCAAAATTTAGAAATATTAGATGACGATTTTCAATTTAATATTTTAGATATTATTTCTAATAACAACAGTAATGTTTTAGAATATGAAAATTTACTTCAATCTTACAAAACAAAAAAAATTGATTTAGACTCCTTTGTTGATGAAAGAAAAAACTTAATTCAGTCAATTGATTACAATCGATTTATTCTTGATGAAATTGACAGTTCCAATGTGTTAAATGAGAATTTAGAAGATTTAGAAAATATACAGAGTTCCCTTTCAAATTTTGAAGAGATTTCAAGTGAACTAAACTTTAGCAGTCAATTAATTAATAACGAGGAATTAGGTATTTTATCTAATCTGTTAAAACTTAAAAATTCTATTACAAAAATTTCTGAGAACTCTGAAAAATATAAATCTATTTTAGACAGAATTATCTCCTTAAAAATTGAAACAGATGATATAGCTTTTGAGATCGATTCTATTTTAAATTCCCTAGAACAAAATCCAGAAAAATTAAATACTGTAATTGATAAAATTGATTCAATAAATAACTTATTTAGAAAACATTCAATATCTACTATAGAAGATCTAGTTGAATTCAGAGATAAATTAGCCTTAAAGGTTGAATCGACTGAAAATATAGATCATAAAATATCTTTTCTTGAAAAGGAATGTTTGTTATTAAAAGATAGATTAAAAGTAGTTGCCCAAAAAATACATAAGAATAGACTTTTGGTTATTCCGGACTTTATTAGTCGTATTGAAAACGTTTTAACAGATTTAGGAATGAAAAACTCTAAATTTAAAATAGATTTAATTCCTTGCGACAATTTTTATAAAAAGGGAATGGATGAAATTCAGTTTTTATTTAAAGCTAACAAAGGGTATGACTTTAAAAAAATAAAAGAAGCTGCATCCGGAGGAGAAATGTCAAGAATAATGCTAGCTATTAAGTCCATAATGGCAAATTATAATCAGTTGCCGTCAATTATTTTTGATGAAATTGACACAGGTGTTTCGGGAGAGATTTCTAAAAAAATGGGAATAATTATGAAGAATCTTGGCTCTAAACTTCAAACCTTTTCTATCACTCATTTACCTCAGATTGCTGCCATGGGTGAATCTCATTTTAAAATCTATAAATCTGACGAGGAGGGAATTACCAAAACAATGATGTTGAGATTAAACGAAAATGATAGAATTGTCGAGATAGCAAAAATGTTAGAGGGTAATAATGCTTCAGAATCAGCGTTTATTCATGCAAAACAGTTACTTAATTAATCTTATATTTACTAAAATTAAAAATATTTATATGTCACACGGTTTACTTAAAGGAAAGAAAGGAATTATTTTCGGAGCGTTAGATCCAAATTCAATTGCGTGGATAACTGCTGAAAGGGTTTTTGAAGAAGGAGGAACATTTGTTTTAACCAATGCGCCAGTGGCAATGAGAATGGGCCAAATTAACGAACTAGCAGAAAAAACAAATTCCAAAGTAATCCCTGCTGATGCGACATCCTTAGAAGATTTGGAAAAATTAGTTTCAGATTCCATGGAGATATTGGGAGGAAAATTAGATTTTGTTCTGCATTCCATTGGCATGTCAATTAATGTGAGAAAAGGAAAGTCCTACACTGATCAAAATTATGATTGGACTCACAAAGGATTAGATGTTTCTGCTATGTCTTTCCATAGAGTTATGCAAACTCTTTATAAAAATGATGCTATGAATGAATGGGGAAGTATTGTAGCTTTGTCATATATGGCTGCCCAAAGAGTTTTTCCAGATTATAATGATATGGCTGATAACAAGGCATTTTTAGAGAGTGTTGCAAGGAGTTTTGGTTACTTCTTTGGAAAAGACAAAAAAGTTAGAGTCAACACAATTTCTCAATCTCCTACACCAACAACAGCTGGTAAGGGAGTCAAGGGTTTTGATGGCTTCATTAAGTATGCTGATAAAATGTCACCTCTTGGTAATGCAACTGCCATGGATTGTGCTAATTACACTATAACTTTATTTAGTGATTTAACTAGAAGGGTAACTCTTCAAAACCTCTACAATGATGGAGGATTTAGTAATATGGGTGTTAGTGATGGAATAATGGATATAATTGAAAATTCTTAATAGATTTTTATCATATTCCTAATTTAAGTCTAAATTATTCACATATTTTTTACTTCTAATTCATTGTTTTTTAATATTTTAGGATATTACTAATTATTTACTAAAAAATTGAATATGAAAAAAAATTACTTTTTAACACTTATATTTTTACTTACTTCATTTTTTACTGTTTCTGCTCAATGTGATCATACATTTGTAATGAATGATTCTTGGGGAGATGGTTGGAATGGAGCATCTGTCGACATTTTCGTAGACGGTGTTTTAACCGTTGCAGCTGCAGCAAATGCTGAAACTTCATCTGAAGAGATATCATTTACTGCATCTACTGATTCAGATATTGCACTTGATAACTGGGTTAGTGGTTCATATGATGGTGAGATTTCATGGCTACTTCTTGACGGAGCTGGCACAGAATTAGCAGCTGGATCTTTTGGAGATCTTGGCGCTGGTGTTGGTTATTGTCCACCACCGCCGACCTGCGATCATACATTTGTAATGAATGATGCTTGGGGAGATGGTTGGAATGGATCTACAGTAGATCTTTCTGTTGACGGAGAAGTTGTTGCTGCTGCAATTACAGCAGCTGATGCAGGTCAATCTAATCAGGCTAGTACTGAAGACTTCGTGTTTAGTGCAGTTGAAGGTGCTGAAATCACACTTACAAATTGGACTACTGGTTCATATACGAGTGAGGTCTCTTGGTCTATTGTTGATGGTGCAGGTTTAGAATTGGCATCTGGATTTCACGGAGAGGTTGCTGCTGTTGAAGCTAACTGTACAGAACCAGCATGTTATTCGCCGGAAATTACAGCATGGACAATGAACGCTACAGGAGTAGAATTTGACGGAACAAATTCAGAGTCGATTACAAGTTATACCGTTGAATACAGTGAAGCAACATTCACACCTGGTGACGGATCAGCAATGTCTTATACATTTGAGAGTTTCCCAGCATCTTTAGATGGTTTAACTCCTGCAACTACATACTATTTTGCAATGCAATCTAATTGTGGTGAAGGTATATCAAGTGATTATATTCCAAGCAATGATGCCCCAGCGGAGTGGACTACTAGTTATTTACCGCCAGAAAATGATTTATGTGAAAACGCTATTCCAGTTGCTGATGGTGATGTTATTTATGGCACCACTAATGGCGCTACAGATGATGTTAATGTTACAAGTAATACTTCAGGTGATGTATGGTACACATATGCATCAACTTCTGCAGATGATGTAACAATCACTACTTGTGGAAGTCCGTTTGACACATATCTTAGAGTCTTTGATTCTTGTACAGGAGAACAAATTACTTATAATGATGATATGGGATCAGAATGTGCAAGTAGTGGTCTTAATTCACAACTTACATTTGCTAATGACGGTGTAAGTACTTATCATATAATGGTTGAAGGCTTTAGTTCTAACGTTGGTGACTTTACTCTAAGTGTTTCAAGTACACTAGGAGTCGAAGACAACGAAATTGAGGATCTAAGGATTTATCCAAATCCTGTTGTTGGAAATTATGTAACGATAGCTACTTCAATGAATGGTGATAAATTTGTTGAGGTATTTGATATCAACGGTAGAAAAGTTATTTCTACAACATTATTTAACGATGATTTAGATGTAACTAATCTTGTAAGTGGTTTTTACACTGCAAGGGTAACTATAGCTGGTAAGACTAGCGTTTCTAAATTAATTGTCAAATAAATTAATTTAACCAAATTTTAAAAAAAGGGTTTAGTTTTCTAAACCCTTTTTTTTATTGCTTAATTTTACAGAATGCTAAACAAGGACATTTCTTTTATAATACCGGTATATAATAGACCACAGGAAATTAAGGAACTACTGATTAGTTTTAAAAATTTACAAGGATCAAAAGATTTTGAAATTGTAATAGTAGAAGATGGGTCCAATTTAGATTCAAAGAAAATTATTAATTTTTTTAAAGATAAATTAAATATTAGCTATTATTTCAAAGATAATTCAGGACCTGGAGATTCTAGAAATTTTGGTATGAGAAAAGCCAAAGGAAATTATTTTATAATACTTGACTCTGATTGTATACTTCCTGAAGATTATATGCTTTCATTAATGAGTAATTTAAAAAATAATTATTTTGATTGTTTCGGTGGAGTTGACGATTCTCACGAATCATTTAGTAATTTTCAAAAAGCGGTTAGTTTTTCTATGACATCATTCATTACTACAGGGCATTTAAGAGGGGGTAATAACTCTAAAAATTTTCAACCCCGAAGTTTTAATATGGGTATTTCTAAAGAAGCTTTTAATAAAAGTGGAGGGTTTGGTAAAATTCACCCTGGTGAAGACCCTGATCTGTCAATACGATTAAACGATATGGGTTTCACAACAGGATTATACATTGATATTAAGGTATTTCACAAAAGAAGAATTTCGATTACTAGTTTTTTTAAACAAGTTTATAAGTTTGGTATTGCTCGCTCTATTTTAAACTTATGGCATAAAAAAACTAAGAAGATTATATATTGGTTCCCAGCTTTATTTTCCTTGACTCTATTGATTTCTATAGTGTTAGCCACTTTAGGATTAGACTATGTTTTAATTTCTATTTTTATGCTTTATTTTTCGTTAATTTTTCTTTTGTCCTCTATTAAAAATAATCCAATTGTGGGTCTATTGTCTATCATAACAACTATTATACAATTTTTTGGATATGGATGCGGGTTTTTAAAGTCATATTTAATGCTTAAATTATATAGAAATAAAGATGTTGAAAAGGTTTTTCCAAATATGTTTTTTAATTAAATAATGAAGTTTTTTTCAAATAAGGGCAAGTTTAATGTTTATGTCGGGTTTTTAATATTAGCAATATCAACGTCTGTCATAGGTAAATTAAGTTCAGTCTATGATAAAGATATTATCTTTAAATTAACCCCTACAGATTACCCAAATGATAAGATAGTTTTTAGTCAATCTCATGATAGTATTATGTTAAGATTAAGGGGTAATGGCTTTAGCTTAGCTAAATATTACTTTAACAACCCAGAGCTAAAAATTTCGATTAAAAAATTAAAAGAAATTAAAAACTCTTTTTTATGGAATCAACGAGATAATTTTTTAGACACAAAACTTGATTTCAATTCATCTGTTGATTTATTAGCAATTAATGAGGATTCAATATTCTTCTTTTTTGACAATTACATTTCTAAAAAAATTGCTGTTAAAAACAATATTTATATAAATTATCAGTCAGGTTTTGAAAGTTTTAAGAGCCCTGTAATATTACCCGACTCAGTTGTTGTTACTGGACCTGATGAATTGTTATCAGAATTAAAATATCTAGAAACTGATTCAATTAGTTTTGAGGGTATTAATAAAGATATTGTATCAAATATAAGTATTTTAAATCCTGATCCAGAAAACATTGTTTTATCTAAAAACACAATTGATTATTCGTTAGAGGTAGACCAATACACTGAAGAAATTATTAAAGTTCCTGTAAATATTTTAACCAAATCAGATAATTTAATATTCAATTATTATCCAAAGGAACTTAGTATTAAGTACATTATTAGCATAAATGACTATGTTGAGGTTAACCCGATAGATTTTAGAATTGAATGTGTTTATGACTCTACTGATTCTGAAAATATTTTAAAAGCTAAAATTGTTAAAAAGCCTTCATTTGTTAAAAATGTTCGTTTAAATACAAGTCAAATTCAAATAATTATTTTAGAATGATTAAAATTGGCGTTACAGGAGTAATAGGTAGTGGTAAATCAACCGCTGTAAAATATTTTTCATCCCTAGGAGTTCCTATTTTCATAGCAGATGACTATGCAAAGAAATTAATGAATGAAGATGATTTCTTGAAATCTGAAATTATTAAACTCATCGGAGATAATGCATATCAAAATAATGTGCTAAACCGACAATATATTTCAGATGTTATATTTAAAGACGAAAAATTATTAAAATCTATAAATGATCTAGTCCATCCAAAGGTTAAAAAAGAATATCTTAATTGGCTAAATAAACAAGATTTTAAATATTGCATATACGAGGCAGCACTTATATTTGAAAATAATTCAGAATCTGATTTCGATAAAATTATTTGTATTAAAACACCGGTCGATGAAATTTATAAAAGATTGAAATTAAGAGGAAATTATTCAAAATTTAAAATTGACTTAATTTTAAATAGTCAAATTGATCAAGATGTAAAATGTTCAAAATCAGACTATTGTGTAAAAAACACTTCAATTAAGGATTTGGAAAAAAAATTGTTTCAAATTCACTTGCTTCACATTTGATTTTTATTGTTAATCTTTTATTAAATATAAAAATCCTATTCTATTAAATGATAAATTTGATATATGAGTAAAAAAGTATTTATATTTTTACTGTTTATGATGAGTATTTCTCTAGTAGGTATAATATTCATACAATCTTACTTTATTATTCAGAACTACGAGAATAACAACACACAATTTACCTCTAACGTAAACTATGTTTTAAACCAATCATCTTCTATGGCAGAAAGGGTAGAGTTTAGAAGATATGTTAGAAAATTCAGGGATCTTATTAATAGTCAATCAGAAGTTGATACAACAAGTATTAAGAATCTTTATATAGTTAACGAAGATCCAATTAATAGAGAAACAATTGTCTATAAAAATGGTGTAATTGAAGAAAATATCTTAATTCCTCAAAATAGGGGGTATTATGATGATTTTTTTAATATGATTACTGATAAAGATAATATTACAATCACTAGATTGTCTAATGAAAGAGAAGAGAAAATTTACAGTAGTCAAAAATTGGATAACAACTCATTAAGCCCCGAAGAATATTTGATGAAAGTTGGACGCATCTCCAAGAGTAAAGAAATTTTATTTGAAACAGCATACAATGATTTAGCAAAAAGAAATTCAATAGATGAAAGAATAGGTGATTTAGACGAATTTGAAAACATTTTAATCTCAAATTTTAAAAAAATGAATATTGATATAGACTTTGAATATGCTATTTTCAATAAGGATAGTATAACGAATATTAAGTCACTTAATTTTGAAAATCCAAATTCACAGTATAAGTCTGTAATTTTCAAGGACGAAAATAATCTTAGTGATTATACATTAAGAGTAGCCTTTCCAGATAAAACACCGTTTTTACTTTCTTCGGTAATTTCTTTAATTATTACTTCGGTAATTTTTACATCAATAATAATTATTGCATACATAACTACTATTCTTCTACTTCTAAGACAAAGACAGATTTCCAGAATAAAGACGGATTTTATCAATAACATGACCCATGAGTTCAAAACACCAATTGCTACAATAAATCTAGCTCTCTCAGCTATTAAAAACCCAAAAACTATTATTGATAAGAAAAAAGTAAAAAAGTATCTTAAAATGATCTATGATGAAAATAATCGTATGCATGATCAAGTCGAAAATGTATTGATGATAAGTCACTTAGAAAAAAACGAATTGAATATTGAAAAGAGTAGGCATGATTTAGATGACATAATAAATTTGGCCATCTCACATTTAAGTCTAATTGTAGAAAGTAAAAATGGTAAAATTAGCTTTGATAATGAGGCAGAGAATACTCAAATTGTTGGTAACGAGACTCATTTGATAAATGTTTTTGTTAATATTCTTGATAATGCAGCAAAATATAATAACAATAGACCTCAAATTTTGATCAAAACAAAAAATATAAATGACAAAGTAATTGTAGATATTGAAGACAACGGAATTGGGATGACAAAATCGGTTCAGTCAAAGATTTTTGATAAATTTTACAGAAAACAGACTGGTGATGTACACGATGTTAAGGGGCATGGTTTGGGGTTAGCATATGTTAAAAAAATTATAGATTTCCATAATGGAAATATAAATGTTGAAAGTACCTTAGGGAAAGGAAGCGTTTTTTCAATTCAATTGGGTTTATTTAAATAAATAATTATGAATAATAAAAAAAGAATTTTATTGGTTGAAGATGATCCAAATTTTGGTATCATATTAAGAGATTTTTTAAAAATGAATGAATATGATGTAATTTTAGCCAAAAATGGAATGGAAGGTTTTGAAAAATTTAAAAAATTTGAATTTAACCTTTGCATTTTAGATGTAATGATGCCATATAAAGATGGTTTTACATTAGCCTCAGAAATAAAAGTTTTGTCACCTGATATGCCGATTATCTTTTTAACTGCCAAGTCAATGAAAGAAGATGTTTTAAAAGGTTATAAGGTTGGAGCAGACGATTATTTGAAAAAACCCTTTGATAGCGATGTGCTTTTATTCAAAATAAAAGCTATACTTAAAAGAAATAAGTTGTCATCAATAATTGAATCTGAAGAAATAGAATTTAGTTTCAGTTCTTTTCACTTTAATTCTAAATTGCGTCATTTAACATATAATAAAGAGAAAGAAGTTAAGTTGTCTCCAAAAGAAAACATGTTGCTTAAGCTATTGTTAATTCATAAAAATGATTTAATGCCTAGAGAATTAGCATTAACTAGGATTTGGCATGATGATAATTATTTTACGTCAAGAAGTATGGATGTATATATTGCAAAACTTAGGAAACAGTTACAAAAGGATCCTAATGTTACCATAAATAATATTCACGGTGAAGGGTTTAGACTTATAGTTAAGTAGTTTCTATAAGTTTAATAATATCAATGAAATCATATCCGTCAATAAACCAATTTATTGATTTGTTTGCGTTAAACCACGTTAATTGCCTTTTTGCATATCTCCTAGAATTAGTTTTGATTTTTTCGATTGCTTCATCATAAGAGTATTCCTTACTTAAATATTTGAAAATCTCTGAGTAACCAATTGTATTTAAAGCATTTAGCTCTTTAAAATCAATTAGAGAACTTACCTCATCAATTAGACCTACTTTTATCATTTTATCTACTCTTTTATTTATTATTTCATGTAGCTCAGATCGATTTCTATTTAGGCCAATTATTATATTATTGTATTTTGATTTCCTATTTTTCGATTTTAGAAATGCTGAATATGGTTTTTTAGTTGATATGGTAACTTCTAATGCCCTTATAATCCTACGAGGATTATTAACATCAATTGTTTTTAGACTTTCATTATCTAGTATAGATAATTTTGATAATAATTCATCTATTCCTTTTTTTTCAAATACATCATTTAATTTTTTTCTTATGGAGGGATCAACTTCAGGAATATTATCTATACCGTAAAGAACAGCATCTATATATAATCCAGAACCTCCAACAAGAATTGCGTAATCGTTTTTTAAAAAAATTTTATTAATTAGTATGTCAGCATCTTTTTCAAATTGGGAGATATTATATTCCTGGGATACTGAAATATTATCGATTAAGTGATGTTTGTTTAACTCTAGTTCTTTTTTAGTAGGTTTGGCCGTTCCTATATTTAATTCTTTATAAAATTGTCTTGAATCAGCAGAAACTATTTCCGTATTGAAATGATTGGCTAACTTAATAGCTAATTCGGTTTTTCCTACTGCAGTAGGGCCAACAATAGTTATTAATTGCTTTTTCATTGATTAATTTTAATGAATTTTTCTAACTGTTTTTTATTAAGGTTTAAACATATTTTTTTAAAAAGTTTTAAAGTTGCCATTGCATCTCCATCTGCTCTATGTCTATTTTTAATTTCAATGCCTAAACTAGAAACAAGTTTCCCCAAACTATAAGATTTTTCATGCGGAAAAACGGATTTAGATAATTCTATTGTACAAAGAGATTTTCTTTTAAAATTCAGACCAATTCTTTTAAATTCCTCTTTTAAAACTCGGTAATCAAAATTTACATTATGGGCGATAAATATGCTATTTTTTGTTAAATCATCTATTTCCTTTGCAAAATCAGAAAATAGGGGCTTATCATAAAGCATCTCATCCGTAATGCCTGTTAGTTTTTTAACAAAAGGTTGAATTTTTTTTTGAGGATTGATAAGCTTATGAAATTTAGATATATTCTCATATTCATCCATTTTATATATGGCTATTTCAGTGATTCTCTCTTCACTGAATTTACCACCTGTTGTCTCTATGTCTACTACCGAGTATATATTTATTAATTTCTTGAACCAAAAATTAAACTTCCAATTCTAATCATATTGCTTCCAGCTTCAATGGCTATTTCGTAATCATTACTCATTCCCATAGATAATATCTGAAAATCACTATTTACTTTTTTTATTCTATTATATAATTTACTCGCAATATTAAATTCTTCTCTGACTAATTCTAAATCAGTGGAAAAACTTGCCATTGCCATTATGCCGCATACTTTTACAAAAGATAAATTTTTATATTCCGGAGATTGAATGATTTTTTCTAAATCGTCAATTTCTAAGCCAAATTTCGTTGATTCACTTGATATTTTTAGCTGTAATAGGCATTTTATAATCCTATTATTTTTTTCACCTTCTTTATTAATTGTTCTTAATGATTTAAAAGAATCAATTCCATGTATCAAGTCCACATACGAGGCCATATATTTGATTTTATTTCTTTGAACATGACCTACCATATGCCATTTAATATCTTTAGGAAGCGAACTGTATTTTTCGGTCATTTCTTGAACTTTGTTTTCACCAAATATTCTTTGACCGTGATCGTAAGCTTGTAAAATTTCTTCTATAGACTTAGTTTTTGAAATAGCAATTAATTTTACGTTTGATGGTATTTCGTTGTTGATTTTATTTAATCTTTCCGTAATCATTAACAAAATCTTTTTGAAATTGTTTCAGCTTTTTTTGAGTTACTATAATCATAAAAACCTTCTCCAGATTTAACCCCAAGCTTTCCATCTTCTACAAGTTCAATTAGTAATTTATTTGGCACGTATTTGTTTTTATTAATTCCTTTAAACATAACCTCTAGTATAGATTTACAAACATCTAAACCTATTAAATCAGCTAATTGTAAGGGGCCCATTGGATGACCCATACCTAATTTCATAATTCCATCAATGTTCTTAACAGTTGACACTCCATCTTCCAATGCCTCGATTGCTTCATTAATCATTGGCATGAGGATTCTGTTAGAAATGAAACCAGGATAATCATTAACTGTTAAGGGAATTTTTCCTAGTTTTTCAGATATTTCAATAATTATTTTCGTAGTTAATGTACTTGTATGCTTTGAGTTTATTATCTCCACTAGGCTCATAATGGGTACTGGGTTCATAAAATGCATCCCTATAACTTTATCCTTTCTACTAGTAGATTCTGCTAATTCGGTTATAGAAATTGAGGACGTGTTTGAAGCTAAGATTGTATCTTTATCACATTCTAAGTCTAATTTTTTAAAAATTGACTTTTTTAAATCTAGATTTTCGCTTACTGCTTCAATAACCAAATCAGACTTCTTTATCATGTTAAAATCTGTAGTTGTAGTTATATTTTTTAGCGTAATATTCTTTTTTTCATCAGAAATAACATCTTTTATGACCATTCTTCCAAGATTCTTATTAATTACAAGTATAGCTTTGTCTAAAGCCTCTTTATTTATATCATACAGAATAACATTATAATTAAACTGAGCAAATGTTTGTGCGATACCATTACCCATTGTACCACAACCTATGACAGAGATATTTTTCATTTTATTTAAAATTTGCAATTATTTTTAGAGCTATATCTAATGCATTGTGACCATCAGTAATATTAACTTTTGGAACTTTATTTTCATTGATAGATTCAGCAAAACTATTTAGCTCATCTAATATCGCATTATTATCTTTTATTTTAGGTTTATTAAAAACAATATTTTTTTTGATTCCGTTTGCTAATTCAAGCGTCATTATAGGAATAGCATTATTACCTGAATCAATTTTAACTATTTCAGATTCTTTATTTAAGAAATCAACTGAGATATATTTCCCAGTTTGAAAAAATCTGGTTTTTCTCATATTTTTTAATGAAACCCTGCTTGCAGTAAGATTAGCCACGCATCCGTTTTCAAATTCAATCCTAGCGTTTGCTATATCAGGAGTTTCACTGATAACAGAAACTCCACTTGATAAAATATCTTTGACTTTTGAATCTACAGTTTTTAAAATTATATCTATGTCGTGAATCATTAAATCTAAAACCACAGAAACATCAGTTCCTCTTGGGTTAAACTTTGCAAGTCTGTGAGATTCTATAAACATCGGTTTACTAATTTCACTCTCAACTTTAGTGAATGCAGGATTGAACCTTTCAACATGCCCAACTTGTATCTTGACATTTTTTAAATCTCCTAATTTTATAAGTTCTTCTGATTCTTTAGATGTGGTGGAGACAGGTTTTTCTATGAACACATGCTTGTTTTTATTAATGGCTTGTTTCGCATAATTGAAATGAAAAGGAGTTGGTGCAACAATATCTATAACATCTACTGAATCTAAAAGTGAATCAAAACTTTCAAAGGATGTGCATTTGAATTCATTAGAAACTCGAATCGATTCCTCATTATCTTTATCGTATATACCGATCAGTTTATAATTTTCAGATTCAGATAAAAGTTTAGTATGAATTTTTCCTAAATGGCCACAACCAACAACCCCTACTTTTAGCATATTTTTTTTTACAAATTTAATATTTTGATACTAATATGTTTTAAATTTAATTTTAAAATATTGAATGCAAGATTCTTTTAAACACAAAGGACTACGAAACAAACTTGTTTTAGATTTAAAAACAAAAGGGATTAAAGATAATTCTGTATTAGAAGCCGTTAAAAGTGTTCCAAGACATTTATTTATGGATTCAGGATTTTTGGATCACGCATACCAAGACAAAGCATTTCCCATTGCATCAGGACAAACAATATCTCAGCCATTTACAGTAGCTTTTCAAACAGAATTATTAAATGTTAAAAAAGATCATAAAATACTAGAAATTGGGACAGGAAGCGGGTATCAGGCTGCAATACTATGTTATATGGGTGCAAAAGTATATACAATAGAAAGAATAAAAGAACTCTATAGGAAAACTTCTGCTTTTTTGCCATCAATTAATTATCGTCCAAAAAAAATGATCTATGGCGATGGTTATCTTGGATATTCTGAAGAAGCACCATACGATTCGATTATTGTTACTGCAGGTGCATCTGAAATTCCAGAAGAATTAATCAAACAATTAAAAATTGGAGGCAGAATGGTAATTCCAGTAGGGGATGAGGTTCAAAAAATGAAATTGTTGACTAAATTATCTGAATCAGATTTTGAAACTAAAATTTTTGGTGATTTTCAGTTTGTTCCTATGTTAAAAAATATAAAATAATTAACCCCTTCTTTTCTTGTTTATTTTTTCCAAGCTTCTTTTATTGTCTCTTTCTTTAATAGAAGATCTTTTGTCAAATAATTTTTTACCTGTAGCTGTGAATATTTCAATCTTTGCAAATCCCTTATCATTTATAAATAATCGATAAGGAATAATTGAGGTGCCTTTTTGTTCAACAGATTTTTTAAGTTTACCCAACTCTTTTTTATTTAATAATAATTTTCTTTGTCTCTTTGGGTTATACACTTCATCATTAGAAAATTCATATTTTTCAATATTCATATTAATTATGAATAGTTCATCTTCTAAAAATTTACAGAATCCTTCTCTTATTGAAACTTTGTTATTTCTGATAGATTTAATCTCAGATCCGGTTAATACAATACCAGAAATAAACGAATCATTTAGAATGTATTCAAATTTTGCTTTCTTGTTTATTATATGAACCTTATTTTTCATGATATATTATTCTGTTGAATTATATATTATATTTTTTAATTTTTGTTTGATATTTTCAGAATTATTAAATAGTAAAACTTCATCTGGTGGAAAAGGTAAAAACCCTCCTTTAAGAAGTCTTTTATCTTTTTTGCTTAAAACTCTTTTATCTCCTGAAAATTCAAGATATATATTTCTAAACCAAAATTCACTTTCAAGTGGGAATTTTTCGATTAAATTCTTTTTGTTGTCATAGTATCTTACCTCAGCAATAACTTTAGCAGATTTTGATTGACTGAATTCCTTGGTATTAGCAAAAATTTTAACAATTTTAACAATTTTAATATCATTTCCTAAACTATCCTTCATCACATTTCCGTTATCATCTAATTGATAAGTATAACCATCTTTAATGTTTTTTTCTTTTACATTTTCTTTTTCAAGAATCCGTTCCGGTGAGATGATAAATGCTTTAAATGCCAAATCAATATAAAAATCTATATTTCCGTTATAATCATCTTTTGTACTGTGAAAAGATTTCCATTTAGAATTTATATCATAACCGTTAATGTTTAAAATATCTTTTTGAAGTTCTTTGTAGATGACTGAATTTGATTCGTTCAAAACATTCAATAAAATATGATCTTTTCCTCTTGATAAGCATAAATCAATTAACGATCTAGTTTCCAAATAATTTGGATTTATGGATTCTATTATAAATAAATAATCGTAGGCATTTCTGTAAGCTAACTTATCGTTTTTTGAAATTAGCGATTTTGAAAGCTCCAAAAAATAATCTGAAGTTTTGTATCTAAATTCTATATGATCATTATCGTAATTTTTAAAATCAAATCTTAAACTACTTGATGAAATATTCATCAATTTATTTTGTCTATCAATTAACTTTTGATATTCAAGATAAATTTCATAGTAAAATTCAGGATTTCTGTCTTTTTTTAAACTTGAAATTTTATTTTGAGACTTAATTACTGATCTATTAAAAATATCTTTAAGGATTAATTCATATTGATCCTTTTTCTTTTTCTTTTTTGTTTTTTTTAATTGATCAATAGTTTTATTAATTGCTTTGTCAAATTCTCCAGAAATAACATTTTCATTTATTTTTTTTACAGGACTACAGCTAAAGCATATTGAAAGGAATAATATTATAATATGTTTATGATTCATAACTGTTAATTAAGTATTAATAAGTAATCTATTAATGTTATTAATTCTAATATTTTTTTTTATCAATTGATTAATTTTGTATTAATTAGTTATATATACAAATATGCAAAAAGATAAGGAGATATTTAGTTTAATTGATGATGAAAAAAAACGTCAAATTGAAGGAATTGAATTAATTGCATCTGAAAACTTTACGAGTGATCAGGTAATGTCTGCTACAGGTTCAATATTAACCAACAAATATGCTGAGGGTTATCCAGGTAAACGATATTATGGTGGTTGTCAGGTTGTAGACGAAATTGAATCCTTAGCTATTTCAAGAGCCATGAAGTTATTTGGTGCTTGCTGGGCTAATGTCCAGCCACATTCTGGAAGTCAAGCAAATTCTGCTGTCTTTTTCGCTTGTCTAAATCCAGGGGATAAGATATTAGGATTTGATTTGTCACACGGTGGTCATTTAACCCACGGATCTAGTGTAAACTTTTCTGGTAAATTATATAACCCTGTCTTTTATGGTGTAGATAAGAATACAGGAATGCTAGATTACGATGAAATTGAAAAAATTGCAAAAGAAGAAATGCCTAAGATGATTATCGCAGGAGCTTCAGCATATTCTAGAGATATTGATTTCAAAAGATTCAGAAAAATTGCCGATTCTGTTGATGCTCTACTTTTAGCAGATATTTCACACCCCTCAGGTTTGATAGCAAAAGGTATTTTAAATGATCCAATTCCACATTGTCATATTGTAACCACTACAACCCATAAAACCCTAAGAGGCCCCAGGGGTGGTTTAATTTTAATGGGTAATGATTTTGATAATCCATTTGGTAAAAGACTCAAAAATGGCAATTTAAGGAAGATGTCATCGCTTTTAGATTCAGCAATCTTTCCAGGAAATCAGGGTGGGCCCCTAGAACATGTTATTGCTGCTAAGGCTGTTGCCTTCAAAGAAGCTCTTTCAGATGAGTTTTTACATTATATTCTTCAGGTCAAAAAAAATGCAAAGGTAATGTCAGATAAATTTTTAAAAAGGGGATATAATATTATTTCTGGAGGTACGGACAATCACATGATGTTAATTGACCTAAGAAATAAAAATATAACAGGAAAAGATGCAGAGGCTATATTAGGTACTGCTGAAATCACCGTAAATAAAAATATGGTTCCGTTCGATGATAAATCCCCTTTTGTAACGTCAGGAATTAGAGTAGGTACTGCTGCGATAACTACGAGAGGATTAAAAGAGGAGGATATGGGTATAATTGTAGATTTTATTGACAGAGCAATTATTAATCACAACGATTTGGACTCTTTGCATAAAATCGGTTCTCAAGTAATTGATTTTATGAAAAAAAGACCACTTTTTGCTGGTTAATCTTCTATAATAATATGCTGATAAGCTCCAAGATCTGGAGAATTTAATCTATTAGTATTTAGAATGTCAAACGGTGTAATTTCAGCAAATTCAAAACTTCCTAATCCTATTATTTCAGAATTTTGATCAATTCTTAAATCATTTTCAAAGGGTTCGATAAAACTTACATTTAAATTTAGATAGATATTATTGTACTTTTCAGAATTTGAAAAATCATAATTGATTTCATCAGAAAAGTAATCACTTACATCGTTAAATTTGATTAAAGAGTTAATAAAATTAAAATCAAGATTTTGGTTTCCTAGTTGTTCGATTAGAAATTCAATATTTTGATTACCAGTTATTATTGAATTACTTATTGATAGCTGAAAATTTTCGTTTACAAATTCATTTTCGTCAGAGTCAATAAAAAAATTATTTGCCAATAAAGATGGATATTGTCTTAATCCTAAATTCCAATAATTAGAAATTGTACAATGGTTCAAATTATAATTCCCTCCGTAGGTAGCTGCAAATGATGATTGACCAGATTTGTTGATAATGGTGTTTTCTGCAAAAATAGACGAGGATCTCGCAAGAACCCCAAAATTACTAGAATTGAATATTTTTACATTTTTCAAGCTCAACTGATATTCAGAATCATTTTGACCTCCAACAGTGTATATTCCTATAGAGCTATTTTTAATTGTAGTGTAATTAAATTCGTTTTCTATACTACCATTTAACAACCAAATCGCACCCCATTGACCAGGAATATCCTCAAATGATGGTTCAAGCCTATCACCTTCAAAAATCACTTCATTTTCATATAATTCAGAATCTAAACTAATTTCTCCGTACGTTTTTATACTAGCTCCCTGTGTAACAATAATTCCAGAATTTTCATGAAAATGTATTCTTGATCCCTTTTCAATAATTAATTCATCTCCGCTATTCACAGCAGCATAGCCGTAAATCACATAGGGTTTTTCGTTGGTGAAATTAAGCTCTTCATTTGTTAAAAAACTACCTCTAATATTGGTTTCTTCGTTTACCCCGTCTCCGTTAAAATCAATTGAAAGCGTTTCGTATGTATAATCCTGATTATCTTCATATCTTTCAGGATATATAAAAACAGCGTCTTTAACCAAAGTAACCAATTCAACATATTGTGTATTATTAAGATTTAAAAATTCAATTTTGTCCTGATATAAAAAGGATTGTTGAAGATTGTTTATTTCGTTTATATCTATTGTGGTTTCAACAAATATGTATAAGCTATCGTTAGCTAAAAGCTCAATGTTTTCAAACCTTTTTCCATTTTCATCATTTTGGTTATATATTCCGTCAACATTTAGCCTGTAATATGAACCCTGACCATTTGCTAACTTAATTTCAGGGATTATAATATTGTCACTGGAATTGTTATAAACTTTTAGATTATATGTGCTAGATCCTATATTAGTAAATACAGTGTCTAGATATACTGTATCCTTTGAAAATTCTAATAAATTTTCGTTTAATTCAAAATTGATTTCATCATTACAGCTATTCCAAAAAGAAAGGATTATTATAACGAATGAAGTTTTTAAAATAAATTGATAAAAATTATTCATTTTGTAAAATTTTAATTTCAAAAATTTTATCCCACATTTTACCGGTGACAAAAATTGTTTTTCTTTTTGGGTTATATGCAACTCCATTAATTACATCTAAATTTTCATGTTGTGTAACTTTATTTTTGAGATCAGATAAGTTAACAACCCCTACAACACCTCCATTTTCTGGATTAATAATAGCCAACCCGTTGAAAAGATATCTATTTGCAAATATTTTACCTTCTACCCATTCTAGTTCATTTAAGCCAACGACTTTGTTTTTATTAGTGTATATCTCAATAAAATTTTTCTCCTCATAAGTTTCTTTGTCCAATATCCATATTTTTTCAGTACCGTCACTCTTATATAATGAATTTCCGTCATTACAGATACCCCAACCTTCTTTACTTTCATTGTAATCAAATGTTTTAATTTGATTAAAATTGTCGAGATTATAAACAAATCCAACCTTTTCTTTCCAGGTTAATAAATGTACTTTGTTATTTAAAATAGTAATTCCTTCTGCAAAATATTTAGCCGGTAATTTTAACTCTTTTAGGTGTTTTCCGTTTTTAAAATCAACCTTAATCAGTTTTGACTTACCATACTGACCAACACTTTCATAAAGAGTGTCATTATAAAATTCGAAGCCCTGGGTGTAATTATTTCTTTTTCTGTTAAAAATATTTATAATTTCATAATTATATATCACAGGGCGAACATCATTAAGTAGCGTAAAATTCAATCTTTCATAAATGTTATTTAATGAGATTTTGAGTTCTTTTTTTCCTAATTTAAATTCATTTAGAACAAAAAAATATTCGTTAGTTTCTTTGTTGTAAAAAGATGGTTTTAATTCGTAATTATTATTGTTAGATTTCAAGTAAAACAATAAATCATTAAAATCATTGTTTTTAAAACTTTTGGTTTTTAAAAAATTTACTTTGATTTTTAAGGTGTCATCCAATTTAATTTTTCCTTTTATAATATTATGAGAAATTGAAACAGCAGCACTTTGGTCAACCCCATTACAGGAAATAATCGTGATAAGAACAATTGGTAATATTATAAATATATATGTTTTAACAACTTTCATTACAACCTCAAATTTAAGCTATATTTTTAAACATACTCAAAATTTATTGTTCTCTAATTTTATTTAATTGTATATTTGAAATGGCAAGTCCTACACAACTAGCTCCTGATTAATCCTCCAGGGTGGGAACACAGCAAAGGTATTCGGTTGTAGCAGTGTGATGTAGATAGCTTGCCATTTTTTTATTAATATGTCAAAAATTATTTTAATTACTGGGGGTTCATCTGGAATTGGTAGGGCAATTGCATCTTTTCTAAGTTCCAAAGATGATTATATAGTATACGGAACAAGTAGAAATATTGAAAATCACAAAAATCTTAATTTTAATCTAATACAGTTAGATGTAACCTCGATTCATTCCATTGACACTTGTATTGATAAAGTGATTTCAAAGCATGGAAAGTTAGATATCTTAATTAATAATGCTGGGGTAGGAATTACCGGTCCCATGGAAGAAACACCAAACCAAGAAATTGAAAAACATTTCAAAACTAATTTATATGGACCGATTAATATTATGAAAAAAGTTCTCCCTCACATGAGAAAAAACAATTCAGGATTAATTATAAATATTACTTCTATTGCCGGTCATATTGGAACTCCATTTAGATCAATATATAGTGCAGGTAAATCTTCTCTTGATATCATCTCAGAAACACTAAATATGGAGGTCAAAGATTTTAACATAAATATTGTCTGTGTTGCACCTGGAGATTATTTGACAAATATATCAAAGGGCAGATTTCATTCACCAATTATTAAGGGTTCAAGTTATGAGACTACTTATAAATCATCACTTGATAAAATGAATGATAATATTAAAAAAGGAGCAGACCCGATTAAAGTAGCTAAATTAATCTATAAGGTAATTAACACAGATAAACCAAAAATAAAATATATTTCAGGTTCTTTTTTAGAAAGATTTGGCATTATTTTAAAATTTATTTTACCTCAAAAAGTCTTTGAATATTTGGTGTTGAAACTTTTTTAAATTTTAATAAAATTATCATATTTTTCTTATACATTTTGTTGTAAATTTGGTAAAACAATCCTTATGAAATTTTTTATTGACACTGCCAATCTAGAGCAAATTAAAGAGGCTCAAGATCTTGGTATTTTAGACGGGGTAACTACAAATCCATCATTGATGGCCAAAGAGGGAATTACTGGAAAAGAAAATATTTTAAAACATTATAAAGATATCTGTAAAATTGTCGATGGGGATGTTTCAGCAGAAGTTATTGCTACAGATTTTACTAACATGGTTAAGGAAGGTGAGGAGTTAGCTTCACTAAATGATCAAATTGTTGTAAAACTCCCAATGATTAAAGACGGTGTAAAAGCAGCTAAATATTTTTCTAACAAAGGAATTAAAACCAATGTCACTCTTGTTTTTTCTGCCGGTCAAGCCTTGTTAGCTGCTAAAGCAGGTGCCACATACGTTTCTCCATTTTTAGGCAGGTTGGACGATATATCTACTGACGGTTTAAATTTAATCTCCGAAATCAGAGATATCTATGATAATTACGGTTTTGAAACGGAAATTCTTGCTGCTTCAATTAGGCATACGATGCATATCATAGATTGTGCTAAAATCGGTGCTGATGTAATAACCTCTCCATTATCATCCATCACAGGCTTATTAAAGCATCCTTTGACAGATATAGGTTTAGATAAATTTTTAAAAGATCATAAAAAAGGGAATTAATTTCTATTTTTGCGCAAAATTAAAAATCTAACATGCTTTCAGTTTCTAATCTATCTATTCAATTTGGAAAGAGAGTTCTTTTCGACAACGTAAACACAACTTTTAATAACGGAAACTGTTATGGTATTATTGGGGCGAATGGAGCTGGTAAATCTACGTTTCTTAAAATATTAAGCGGAAAAATGGATGCTACATCTGGCCATGTTCATCTTGAGCCTGGAAAAAGGATGTCAGTGCTTGAGCAGGATCATACATTATTTGATGATAATTCTGTTCTTGAAACTGTGATAATGGGAAACTTATCACTTTATAAAATTAAAAAAGAAATTGACGGTTTGTATGAAAATTACTCCGACGAAAATGCTGATAAAATCGGATCCTTACAGGTAAAGTTTGAAGAAATGGATGGCTGGAATGCGGAAAGTAATGCTGCCTCTTTATTGTCAAACTTGGGGGTAAAAGAATCTCTGCATTCACTAAAAATGACCGATATAGATCCTAAACTTAAGGTTAGGGTACTTTTAGCAAAATCTTTGTTTGGAAATCCTGATGTTTTGGTCATGGATGAACCCACAAATGATCTTGATTATGAAACCATTACGTGGCTTGAAGAGTACCTTGCAAATTTTGATAATTGTATAATAGTTGTATCACACGATAGACATTTTCTTGATTCAGTTTGTACCCATATTTCTGATATTGATTTTGGTAAAATCAATCATTATTCTGGTAATTATACTTTTTGGTATGAATCCTCACAATTAGCTGCTAGACAAAGAGCACAGCAAAACAAAAAAGCAGAAGAAAAAAAGAAAGAATTAGAGGAGTTTATAGCTAGATTTAGTGCTAATGTAGCCAAAAGTAAACAAGCTACTAGTAGAAAAAAAATGATTGAGAAGCTTAATATTCATGAAATTAAGCCATCAAGTAGAAGGTATCCTGCAATCATTTTTGAAAGGGAAAGAGTAGCAGGTGATCAAATTCTAAATGTTGAAGATTTATCGACATCTATTGAAAATGAATTACTTTTTAGTAAAATAGATTTGAATTTAGCTAAGGGTGATAAAGTCTTATTATATTCTAAAGATTCTAGAGCAACTACCAGTTTCTTTCAAATTATCAATAATAATTTAAAATCAGATACAGGTAAATTTAACTGGGGTGTAACAACAAATCAATCATACTTACCATTAGATAATAGTGAATTTTTTAGTAAAAATATTTCATTGGTTGATTGGTTAAGAAATTATGCAAAAACTGAGGAGGAAAGAGAAGAGGTTTATTTAAGAGGTTTTTTAGGAAAAATGATTTTCTCTGGTGAAGAGGCTCTTAAAAAGTGCACCGTTTTGTCTGGTGGTGAAAAGGTTAGGTGTATGATTTCAAAAATGATGATGAAAAAAGCTAATGTTTTGATCCTGGACGAACCCACAAATCACTTAGATTTAGAAAGTATAACAGCTTTTAATAACTCTTTAAATAAATTTAAAGGCACTGTTCTTTTATCTACTCATGATCACCAGTTTGCTCAAACAATAGCTAATAGGGTAGTAGAGCTTACCCCTAAAGGAGTGATAGATAGGTACATGAGTTTTGACGAGTATATGAGTAGTGATAAGATCAAAGAGTTAAGACAGTCAATGTATTAATTATCGTAGCTCTGCTTTAAATTCTTTTTTCAATTTAGAAATAATTTTATCCATTAAATCTTCAATTATTTCCTCAGATAAAGTTTTCTCGTTGTCAAGAATTTTAAATGCTAAACCATAGCTTTTTTTATTTTCAGGTAATTTATCACCCTTGTAAACATCAAATAATGACACTTCTTTAATCAACTTCATGTTAATCTGTCTTACAGCATTATGAATTTTTTCATATTTAATATTATCGTCGATTAAAATTGATAAGTCTCTTGAAACTACTGGAAATTTAGAAATCTTCTTATATAAAATTGGTTTGTTAAAAGATTTTTTTAAAATATTATTCATATCAAATTCTGCATAATACACGCTGGATTCAATTTCAAGTTGATTGCAAATGGCGCTATTTAAAATGCCATATTTAACTATCTCGGACTTATTAAAAAACAAACTTTCTCCCTCTTGAATATTATTTGAAGAAATTGGTTTATTTTTTAGATTAGAAAATCCAATTTTATCAGTTATTGATTTGACTACTCCTTTAAGAAAATAAAAATCTGATTTCACCTCCTTTGAATTCCAGTTATTTTTATTTTTATTTCCGTGTATAAAAATTACTAGTTTTTCATTTTCAATATAAGATTCTTTGTTCGAAAAATATTCTTTACCAAATTCAAACAATTTTAAATCACTATTTTTCCTGTTTATATTATGTTTGATAGCGTTTAAACCAGAAAAAATTAAAGAATTCCTTAATTGAGATTGTTCAATACTTGAGTAATTAATAATATCTACATTTTTATATTCTAACTCATCTTTATTTAATTCATTTTCCTTATTTGATATTAATGAGTTGGTCATTATTTCATGAAAACCTAACGAGACTAGGTGGTTGGCAATAGAGTTGGATAACTTTTCTTTTAGGTTGACTTTCTCAAGTCTTAGTGATTGATTGATTTTTGATGAAGATTTGATATTATTATATCCGTAAATTCTTAATATTTCCTCGATTACATCTGCTTCTCTGGTTACATCATTTCTAAACGGAGGTATAGATAAGCCAAGGTTCGACTCTGTTATGCTGTTTATTTTAATATCTAACGAGGTTATAATCTTTTTAATAATTTCTTTTTCGATCTTTTGTCCAATTGTTTTTTCAATTTTATTGAAACCAAGGATTATCTGGGTATCTTCCTCAATTTTAGGGTAAAGATCAATTACATCACATGATATTAATGATCCTTTACAAATTTCTTTAATTAATAAAGCAGCTCTTTTTAACGCATACTTAGTTGTATTTGGATCAATTCCTCTTTCAAATCTGTAGGAAGAATCTGAATTAATATTATGATACTTTGCGCTTTTTCTAACAGTAATTGGATCAAAATAAGCACTTTCTAAAAAAATCGTTGATGTTTCATTTGAAACACCAGAATGAATACCTCCATATATACCCGCCAAACACATTGGTTTTTTTCCGTCAGAAATCGTTAGATCATTTTTGGTTAGCTTACGTTCAACTTCGTCAAGGGTGGTAAATTTTATTTCTTTTTTATTCCTTTTAATGTTTATGGAATTTCCTTCAATTTTATCATAGTCAAATGCATGAAGAGGTTGTCCTATATCATGCATTACAAAATTTGTAACGTCTACAATGTTGTTTATCGGAGTTATCCCAATAGATGTTAATCTGTTTTGAAGCCATTTTGGAGAATCTTCAACAGAAATATTTTCCATGATAATGCCGCAATATCTTTTGGTTATGGATTCATCCTCAATATTAACTTTAATATTTTTAGTTCTTTTATCTACATTAAAATTACTAACTGAGGGAGTTTTAAGTTCAATCTTCATTCCTTCGTGCAACAAGCGAGCTCTTAAGTCTCTAGCAACTCCATAATGACTCATAGCATCAGCTCTATTCGGTGTAAGACCTATTTCGTAGATCCAGTCACTTTCTATATCGAAAATATTCTTAAGGGGGGTGCCGGCTTTAAATTTATCGTCAAGTATCATAATACCATCGTCATATTCTCCAAGATTTAATTCATCTTGCCCACATATCATACCATTACTTTCCTCTCCTCTTATTTTACTTTTTTTAATCTTTAATTTCTCGTTATTTGGAAAAAGTGTTGTTCCACAAGTTGCAACGGCAACTGTTTGATTTTTGTCAACATTGGGTGCTCCGCAAACAATTTGAAGATCTTTGTCATCACCTATATCCACAGTGGTTATGTTTAATCTATCTGCGTTTGGATGTTTTCTTATTGACTTAGTTTTACCAATGACAACTCCTTCTAAACCACCTGGAATGGACTCGTATTTAATTATTCCTTCGACTTCTAAACCGAGATCAGTTAACTTTTCACCAACCAATTCATAGTTGTCTTTAATATCAAGATACTCTTTTAGCCAATTATATGATATTTTCATTAGGAAAATTATGAGTTAGTAGCAAATATATATAATACTAGGAGTCTAATGAAATCAAAAAGTTTTTTTTAATAATTATATTTTGCTGATATTTAGCATGTGTTTAGAAACATCATTTATTTTTCACTTTTATTTTTAGTATTTAGTTGTGTGAATAACACAACTGTTGATGACAAATATGTTGGTTTTCTTAAAGCCAATGATTCTATTAATATTCCGTTTAATTTTTCCTTAAATGATTCATTGATTCATATTACTAATTCGACTGAAAAGGTTACTCTACAGATTAATTCTGTTGCAGGTGACTCCTCTAGGTTATCCTCTTTTATTTTTGAAGATTTTATCATGTACAAAGACTATAGTGATTCAATTAAAGGGGTATATTACAATGAAAGTTTAAACAGAAGAGCATCTTTTTCTGCATTTTTAGGAAAAGACAGGTTTGTGATTGACAACGATGATATTTATGATAATTTTTCTGGGAATTGGCATATCGTATTCAATCCAGAAGAGAAAAATATTTTTGATTCTCAAATGATGATAAATCAAAAATCACAAAATATTAATGGAACAGTTAGAACCGAGACAGGTGACTATGGCTATATGGAGGGGGTTGTAAGGGGTAATAGATTTAGTATGTCAAATTTTAACGGATATAGAGCCTATATGATGGATGGGTATTTGAATAAGGACACTTTAAGCGGTTATTTATATACGGGAAATTATAATGCAGTTCCATTTAAGGGGTTTAAGGATGCTGGTTTTGAATTACCCGACCCTTATGGATTGACAAAAATGAAAGACGGTTATAATGAGTTTAAATTTAGTTTTGAAAATATAGAAGGTCAAATCGTTTCTAATTCGGATAAGAAATTTGATAAAAAGATAATGCTAATCCAGTTAATGGGTTCATGGTGTCCAAACTGTTTGGACGAGTCTCGATATTTATCAAAACTAGTAGAAAAGTTTGATGATATTATGCTAGTTTCAATTGCTTTTGAATTTGCCAAAAATAAAGAACAGGCTTTGAATAATTTAAAAAAATTAAAAAACCGTTTAAATATTAATTATGATTTGCTTTTAGCTCAATATGGGTCAAGTGACAAATCTATTGCTTTAGAAAAACTTGAATCATTAGACACGCTAATCTCATACCCAACCTTGATAGTGGTAGATAAAAATAAAAAAGTAAGGAGAATTCACACAGGCTTTAATGGGCCTGCAACAGGGATAAAGTATGAGGAGTTTAAGAAAGATTTTGAAGAGCTAATTGTTTCATTAAGTATTAACTAATATATTCCCATATATTTTTCTTATCTATAATTTGTTTTAAATAGCTTAAAATCAAGCTATTATTAGGGTTTGTTAGTTTAGGGTCTTTTTCTAAAATTTTCTCAGCAAGAAGTCTTATTTTCTGGATTAATTTAGAGTCCCCAATTAAATTTGTTATCCTTAATGGCATTTCTCCACTTTGTTGTGTGCCCATTATGTTTCCAGGCCCTCTCAATTCTAAATCTTTTTCAGCAATTATAAAACCATCATTAGTTGAAACCATTGTTTCCATTCTAATTTTACTCTCCTTTGTTTGTTTATTCCCAGTAATCAAAAAACAGTAACTTTTATGTGCACCCCTGCCAACTCGACCTCTGAGTTGATGTAGTTGGGAAAGTCCAAATCTTTCAGCACTTTCTATAACCATAACTGTTGCATTTGGTATGTCAACTCCTACCTCGATAACAGTTGTTGAGACTAATATCTGTGTTTTGTTTTCGATAAACCTCTGCATTTCATAGTCTTTATCTTCATTCTTCATTTTTCCATGAACAATTGATAATTGGTATTTTGGCATTGGAAAATCTCTAGAAAAACTTTCATACCCATCCAATAGATCTTTAAAATCTAATTTTTCACTCTCCTTTATTAACGGATAGACAACATATATCTGCCTTCCTTTTTTAATTTCATCTTTTAAAAAGTGAATTAACTTAAGTCTATCTCTATTGGATTGATGTATTGTTTTTATGTCTTTTCTTCCTGGTGGTAATTCATTTATTACAGACATATCTAAATCTCCATACGCAGACATGGCAAGCGTCCTTGGAATCGGAGTAGCTGTCATAATTAAAACATGTGGAGGTAATTTATTTTTATGCCAGAGTTTACTCCTCTGCGCTACACCAAACTTATGTTGTTCATCAATTATTGCTATTCCCAAGTTCTTAAAATCTACTCCGTCATAAATTAAAGCATGTGTACCTATTAATAAATCAATTTCTCCTTTAATTAAGCTTTCTTTAACCTCTTTTTTATATCTAGCTTTACTTGATCCAGTTAGTGTTTTTACATTGATATTCAATAACTTACATATATCTTTAAACTTATTATAATGTTGGTGCGACAAAATCTCTGTTGGGGTCATTATACAGGCTTGAAAACCGTTTCCAATAGCTATCAAAGCGGACATAAATGCAACAATTGTTTTTCCAGAACCTACATCTCCTTGTAACAATCTATTCATCTGTGCTCCGCTTCCTAAATCTCTTCTAATTTCTTTTAAAACTCTTTTTTGTGCGTTTGTTAATTCAAAAGAAAGATGATCTTTGAAAAACTTGTCAAATTCTTTCCCAATTACATTAAATTTATATCCTTTTATTTTTTCTTTTCTGTTAATATTTTTTTTGATTAATCTGATTTGGAGAAAAAATATTTCTTCAAACTTTAATCTATAAATAGCTTTTTTTAATTCATCTAGATTTCTTGGTTTGTGAATTATAATTAAAGCTTCTCTTCTAGCTAATAGATTAAACTTCTGCTTAAGATAAGTGGGTAAATTCTCATCAATCTTATTATTTAATGTTATTAATAATTCTTCGATCAAATTAAGTATGACCTTATTTGTAATACCTCTTCTATTTAATAATTCTGTAGACGGATAAACAGCAGTTAATTTTGTTCTTTTTTTAACGTTTTCATTGTTGTATAATTCAAGTTCGGGGTGAGCAATTGAATGTTTACCGTTATAAGAATTAAGCTTTCCATATGCGATGTACTCGGTGTTTAATTTGATGGAATCAATTAACCATCTATTGGTTTTAAACCATACAAGATCAATACTCCCGGTATCATCAATAAATTTAGCTACAAGTCTTTTCTTTTTACCGATTCCTACCTCTTTTAAATCAGAGATTTTACCGATAATCTGAATTTCAGAATTGATGGATTGAATTTCTGATATTTTGTGGTATGAGGTTTTATCAATATATCTAAAAGGAAATTGAAAAAGTAAATCTTTAAATGTTGAAATTTTTAGTTCACCATTAAGTAGTTTTGCTCTGTTTGGACCAACACCTTTTAAAAATTCTATCGAAGTATTTAAAATATCACTATTCATCAGATTAAATTTAATATTTTTAATTACAAAAAGATTAAAATTTGTTTATAAATAAGTTAAATATAAACCTCAAATATGTCTAACAATATTTAATTTAACTCCAAATTATTTCTATTGGAAAATTTCCTTAAAAATTTAAACAAATCACAACTAGAATCTACCCTTCAAAAGGATGGCCCAATGATTGTAATTGCCGGAGCTGGATCAGGTAAAACAAGAGTTCTTACTTATAAGATTGCTTATCTAATGACAGAGGGTGTAGACCCATTCAATATTTTAGCCCTGACTTTTACAAATAAAGCTGCCAAAGAAATGAAAGAAAGGATTGCTAATATTGTTGGGGGTGAAGCAAGAAATTTATGGATGGGAACTTTTCACTCTGTTTTTGCAAGAATTTTAAGAATTGAAGCACATAAAATTGGCTACACTTCTAATTTTACAATTTACGATACTGATGATTCGCAAAAGCTTGTTGGTAGAATTATAAAGGAATTAAATTTAGATAAAGACAATTATAAATATAAATCGATATTTTCTAGAATATCATCAATGAAAAATAATTTTATTTCAGCTGAAAGTTATATCAATGATGATGAATTATTACTTTCAGATAAGATTTCAAATAGACCAAGTTTTAATCAAATCTATAAAGAGTATGTTGACAGGTGTTTTAAAGCAGGTGCTATGGATTTTGATGATTTGCTGTTAAAAACCAACGAACTGCTTTCTAAGTATCCAGAAACATTAGCTAAATACCAAAATATTTTTAAATATATATTGGTTGATGAATATCAGGACACGAACCATTCTCAATATTTAATTATTAAAGCTCTTTCTGATAAATTCCAAAACATATGTGTTGTAGGAGATGATGCTCAAAGTATTTATAGTTTTAGAGGAGCAAATATCAATAATATTTTAAATTTTCAAAAAGACTTTCCTGATTCAAAACTTTTTAGACTGGAGCAGAATTATCGATCCACAAAAAATATTGTGAACGCAGCAAATAGTTTAATTGAAAATAATCAGAAAAGACTTAAAAAAAGTGTTTGGACTGAAAATGAATCCGGTGAAAAAATTAGCGTAAATAAATTATTAACAGACGGTGAGGAGGGAAGGTTTGTAGCTAGTTCAATTTTTGAAACTAAAATGCAAAATCAGCTAAATAATAAAGATTTTGCAATATTGTATAGAACCAATGCTCAATCAAGATCTTTTGAAGATGCGCTGAGAAAGAAAAATATACCTTATAGAGTATATGGAGGTCTTTCTTTTTATCAAAGAAAGGAGATAAAAGACGTATTAGCTTATTTAAGATTGCTAATAAATTCTGAGGATGAACAGGCTTTTAAACGAATAATTAATTTTCCCGCAAGAGGAATTGGCCAGACGACTCTTAACAAAATAACCATTGAAGCCAAAAAGTTAAATGTTTCTGATTATAGTTTTATTAAAGATTTTTCAAAATCAACAGAAATATTAAATAGTTCCACAAAAAACAAATTACTTGATTTTGTTATAATGCTTGAAAGCTTGAAGGTGAACACAGAAAACTTGAATGTTTTTGATGTTACTAAAGAAGTTTTAAAACAATCGGGTTTATATAACTTGTATAAAAAAGATGAATCATTAGAAGGGGTTAATAGAATTCAAAATATTGAAGAATTATTGAACGGTATAAAAGATTTTGTAGATAACAATGAATTTGAAGATAAGAGTGTTTCTTCTTTTTTACAAAATATTGCATTGGCAACAGATCAGGATAATGAGGATGATGATAGAAATAAAGTTTCTCTAATGACAATACATTTAGCAAAAGGACTAGAATTTCCTTACGTTTACATTGTTGGATTAGAAGAAAACTTATTTCCTAGTGCAATGAACCTTAATTCCAGAAACGAACTTGAGGAGGAGAGAAGACTTTTTTACGTAGCCTTAACAAGAGCTGAAAAAAAAGTATTTCTTTCTTATGTGTTGTCCAGGTATCGATGGGGAAAGCTTGTTGATTCTGAGCAAAGTAGGTTTATAAATGAAATTAAAGATGAATATATTCAAAGAAATATTATTCAAAAATCCTCTAATTTTCCTTTTTCCAACAAGCCTAGTTTTAATAAAGTAGGAATTAGATATAAAAAACCAGAGACAAGACCTCCTAAGAACTTTGTAAAAATTAAGAAGAGTTCGATTAATTCAAATCTATTTGACAACAAACTATCTGTCGGAAATATCGTTATTCATGATAGATTTGGAAAAGGTAAAGTGATTTATATTGAAGGGGTATCTGATAATCAAAAAGCAGAAATACTATTTGAAAAAGCTGGAACAAAAAAGTTGCTCTTGAGGTTTTCTAAACTTAAAATTATAGCATAAAAAAACCCGCATTAACGCGGGTTTTTTTATAAAGTTTAATAACCTATTAGATTAGTTTGCTAAACTCTGCATTTCTTTTTCAATCATATCATAAAACTGATCAATTTTAGGCATAATAATAATTCTAGTTCTCCTATTAATCGATCTGTTTTCAGCAGTATCGTTATCAACAAGAGGATCATAATAACTTCTACCTGCTGCGATTAACCTTCCAGAATTAACATCTAAATCTTCAAGAACTCTTACAATTGAAGTTGCTCTTTTTACACTTAAATCCCAATTATCAATTAAAACTCCACCATTATATGATCTACTGTCAGTGTGACCCTCAACCATACACTCAAAGTCAGGTTTCCCGTTTACAACTGTAGCAACTTTTCCAAGAACCTCTTTAGCTCTTTGTGATACTTCGTAGCTTCCTGATTTAAAAAGTAGTTTATCTGAAAGAGAAATAAATACTACAGCTTTATCAACATTAACCTCAATATCAGGATCATTTATGCCAATTTCTTTTTTAAGACTCGTAACAAGAGCAAAAGTAACGCTGTCTTTTCTGTTAAGTGCATCTTGAATACGCGTAATTTTTAAATCCTTTTCTTTAATACTTTCTAAAGTTTTTTCTAGATTTTCAGCTCCTTTAGCTGTTAACTCTAAATAGTCTTGACTTTGAACAAATAATTGGTCATTTCTTCTTTTGAGGTCAGATAGCTGATCTTTGTATGCGTTGGCTAATGTTTCAGAAGTTGTTTTTTCTTCCAAACATGCATTTAATTTTACAGTAGCTGTGTTTAACAGATCTTGTGTTTTTTTGTGTCTGTTCTCTAAAGACGTAAATTCTTTTTTACTCACACATGAAGACATTATAAAAAGTGTAATCAAGCTTAAAAAAAATGTTTTTTTCATTTTAAAATATTTATGGTTAATTGATATTAGTAAAATTAGGAAAAAGAAAATTTAATTCAGAGAGATTTTACTCTTTTTAATCCTAAATATTTAAACATTATTGAATAAATCTTATAATGTTTTATTTTTCTTTCGTTTTTATTTCTAAAATCCATTAACTGGTTAATATGTTTATAAAACGATAAATATGCTTTAATTATTGCAGAAAAGTGCTTTAACCCCTTGTTAAACAGATAAAAAATTGAGACTATAAAATCAATTATAAGCGTTTGAACCATCAGAAAAAATAAATTACCTCTGCTATTTTTACTCAACATAAATAACTTATTTCTAAAGTTTAAAAATGTTTTTTCTGGGTTGTCGTGGTTTAATGTAGCTGCATTAACATGATAAACTATTGAATGTGGGTTATATTTTATTGAAAACCCTTTATTTTTAATTCTCCAACACAAGTCAATTTCTTCCATATGTGCCCAAAATAGTTCATCAAATCCATTCATTTCTTTAAAGACTGAATTTCTTATAAAAAAACAAGCTCCACAGGCCCAAAAAATTTCTATATTTTCTTGGTCATACTGACAATTGTCTTTTTCTATTTTGTCATAAACTCTACCTCGACAATATGGATAGCCGTATTTATCTAAATATCCACCTGCGGCACCTGCGTAATCAAAATAACTTTTATCATTATAATTAAGCATTTTTGGTTGAATGACTGCGGTATTTGAATCAGTTTTAAATTGTTTTAATATACTTTCTGTCCAGTTTGCAGTAACTTCTACGTCGTTATTGAGTAAACATATGATTTCTTCTTCCACTTTGCTTAAACCTAAGTTATAACCTTTAGCAAAGCCATAGTTTTTATCCAATTGAATAATCTTAATATCACTAAATGTGTTTTTTACAAATTCTATTGATCGGTCGTCAGATCCATTATCAACTACATAAACACTATGTTCTTTTGGAGTATATTTTAGTATACTAGGAATAAATTTTTCGAGTAGTTCTTTACCATTCCAATTTAATATGACGACGCCTAACTTCATTTATAATTTGGTATATCTTTTAAAAAATTGATTTTATTATCAATATTGTCAATTTTACAATAATAATGAATAATTCCATTTGTAATCATAAGATATTTTGAATTTATAACTCTGTTGTAACTAAGAATTTGATCAAATGTTTCCTGTCTAATAGCAATATTAGGCGCTTTGCACTCAACGAGTAAATTTGGATCACCATTGTTATCATATGCAATAATATCAAACCTCTTGGTCAAGTTATTGAGAATTATTTTTTTTTCAACAGCGATTAATTGACTTTTATATTTTTTTTCATTTATCAGAAATTTTATACAGTTTTGTCTTACCCATTCTTCAGCGGTTAATTCGATATATTTTTTTCTAATTTCGTCAAAAATAAATCTCTTTTCATCAATTTTTTTTAATCTAAATTCATAATTTGGGAATGATAATTTTAACATTTAAATTTAATTTGTGACTAGTATTTCTGAAATTAAAAACGATATAAAATTAAAAAAACTATCTCCTGTCTATTTGTTAATGGGCGAGGAGGAATTTTTCATTGACAATATAACCAATTTATTTATTCAAAATATTTTATCTGATGATGAGAAAGAGTTTAATTTAAACATTTTATATGGTAAAGACACTTCGGTTGATCAAATCGTATCAATTTGTAAAAAATATCCCTTAATGTCACCTTTTCAAATTGTTTTAATTAAGGAGGCGCAAGACTTATCCAGATCTATTGACAGCTTGATTTCTTATATTAAGAACCCTCTTAACTCTACTATTTTAATACTTAATTATAAGCACAAAACAATTGATAAAAGAAAGGCATTATTTAAAGAAATTTCTAAAATTGGAAAAGTTTTTGAATCTAAAAGACTTTATGATAATCAGGTTCAAAATTGGATTTCAGAAAAATTAACTAGTAGCGGTTATAATATTGACAGAAAATCAATTATCCTTATCAATGAACATCTTGGAAACAACCTAAGTAAAATTGATAATGAAATTGAGAAATTAAAAACTATAAAAAAAGATGATAAAAATATCATTTCTGACGACATTGAAATGCATATTGGAATCTCTAAAGAGTTTAACAATTTTGAGTTAAGAAGAGCAATTGGCGAAAAAAAATATGTTAAAGCGATACAGATATCTAAATATTTTTCTGATAACCCAAACTCTAATCCTTTAGTGGTGACTATTTCTACAATTTTTAATTTTTTCAATAATCTTTTAGTTTATCACTCTAATCCCTCAGTTGATCAGAAAAGAATGGCTTCTTTGATAGGAGTAAACCCTTATTTTTTAAATGAATATTCCATAGCTTCAAAAAATTATAGTCTTAGAGGAGTGGTTAAGATAATTTCAATAATTAGAGATTATGATATGTATTCAAAGGGTGTAAAGATTAAAAAGGCTACTCCTGAGTTGTTAAATGAATTAATAAGTAAAATAGTTGACGTAAACTAATAAGAAAATTTTTCAGGATTAGATTCATTCATTATTGAATATATCTTATTGAAGATGTCGTCAATTGACGGTTTTGAAAAATAATCTCCATCGGTTCCATATGCTGTTCTGTGGTCTTTGGCGGAAAGAGTTGAGGGTTTGCTATCCAATAAATCATAAATATTTTGTTCATTAATAAGTCTATCCAAGATATATGCGCTTGCACCTGCTGAAAAATCTTCATCAACAATTAGTAACCTGTTTGTTTTTTCTACACTTAATTTTATTTCATGATCAAGATCAAAAGGAATCAAAGACTGACAGTCAATTATTTCACAATCTATATTAAGCTTTTCAAGTTCTTTTGAAGCATCCTCAACAAGCTTTAACGTTGATCCATATGAAACCACTGTAATATCCTTACCTTCTTTGACAGTATCAGTTTTACCAATAGGAATTTTGAAATCACCCATGTTGTTTGGTTTTTTTTCCTTAGTCCTGTAACCATTCAAACATTCAACCACCACAGCAGGTTGATCGCTGGAAAGTAATGTGTTATAAAACCCAGCTGCAATTGTCATATTTCTTGGAACTAGCAAATAAATTCCCCTTAATAAATTGATCATTCCACCCATAGGTGAACCCGCATGCCATATCCCTTCTAATCTATGACCTCTTGTTCTTATAATGAGAGGTGCTTTTTGTTTCCCCCTAGTTCTGTAGTGTAAAGTTGCCAAATCATCACTCATTATTTGTATTGCATACAATAAATAATCTAAATATTGGATTTCAGCTATTGGCCTTAATCCCCTTAGGGCCAATCCAATTCCTTGTCCAATAATTGTTGCCTCCCTAATTCCAGTGTCAAAAATCCTATACTCACCGTATTTTTCTTGAAGACCTTCTAAAGCTTGGTTTACGCCACCTATCAAACCGGCATCTTCACCAAAAATCACTACATTATGATTTTTTTCAAGAATTTTGTCAAAATTATCCCTGAGAATAATTCTGCCGTCAGCAAGCTCATGTTTATCATCATAAGTTGGATTTACAGCTTGAATATTTTTAGGACTATATAAAGATTCACTGTACAAATGTGAACTATAATCATACTGAATTTTTTCTTTTAATTTAATTAGCCAGTCATTAATCAATGAAGATTTTTGACGTTTATTTAATAACATTTCTCTGTAGATTTTATTTACAGAACTAAAAAGATCTTTTTTAGAAGGCTCTTTTATTTCATTTAAAGAATTTAAAATGTTACTTATATTTTGATTTTTAAAATCAATATTTTCTTTAAAAAATTTATTAAAATTTTTAATGTTTACGATAGTTTCCCCTAAAGAATTAGATTTAGCATTACTTCTTGCTTTTCTAACTTCATCCTTACTTTCAGATTCTATTTTTTCTAATTCGGTCTTGGTTATTAATTTATTTTCAAGAATCCACTCCCTCATCTTTAGGATACAGTCATATTCTTTTTCCCATTTAAGTCTATCTTTTGATTTGTATCTTTCGTGAGACCCAGAGGTTGAGTGACCTAAGGGTTGTGTTAATTCATTAACATGTATAATTACAGGAGTATGATTTTTTCTGCAAATTTCTTCTGCTTTTTGGTAAGTTTTCATCAGCTCAACATAATCCCATCCTTTTACCTTAAATATCTCAAATCCATTACTATTCTTATCTTTTTGAAATCCTTTTAACACTTCTGAAATGTCACCTTTTGTTGTTTGGTATTCTGAAGAAACGGAAATACCATAATTGTCATCCCAAATGCTTATAATCATAGGAATTTGCATAACTCCTGCGGCATTAATGCTTTCAAAAAAATGACCCTCACTAGTTGAGGCATCTCCGATTGTACCCCATGCAATTTCATTACCATTATCAGAAAACTTTTCTGAGTTAGAAATTTTTACATTTTTATATATTTTTGAGGCTTGAGCTAAACCAAGTAGTCTAGGCATTTGACTTCCGGTTGGGGAAAGGTCTGCACTAGAGTTAAATTGTTTTGTTAAGTCTTTCCATTCATATTTTTCATCTAAACTATGTGTTGAAAAAGAGCTTCCCATCTGTCTACCAGCACTCATTGGGTCATGATCTAAATCAGTATGAGCATAAAGACCTGCAAAGAATTGTGTTGGAGTGACTTCATTTAATGAGAACATAAAAGTTTGGTCTCTATAATAACCAGATCTAAAATCACCTTTTCTAAAAAACTTAGCCATGGCTATTTGTGGCAATTCTTTTCCGTCACCAAATATTCCAAAGCTAGCCTTACCTGTAAGAACTTCTCTTCTTCCAATAATACTACATTCTCTACTTGTATATGCTAACCTATAGTCATTGAGTATCTCGTCTTTAAATTCTTCGAACGATATAGACTTTTTATTATTTTTTAATTGCATAGAAATCTAGGATAGCAGCATGCAAATTTACTCAAACATGCATGCATATGCAATATAATTACATGAAATTGGTTGGATTTTGAAGATTATAACCTGAAAAAAACCTTAAAAATTTGGACTGAAATTATAGTTGTTATGGAACTTTTCAAGGATTTGTATTACTTCTTCCTTGGTATCAGCAATTTGGAATAAATCAAGATCATTTTCACTGATATTTTTATTTTCTGCAAGTAATGTTTTTTTCATCCAATCAATTAATCCATTCCAAAATTCACTACCCACTAAAATAATAGGAAATTTTTCAGCTTTATATGTCTGAATTAATGTGATGGCTTCAAAAAGCTCGTCTAAAGTTCCAAAACCACCAGGCATTACAATAAAACCTTGTGCATATTTAACAAACATAACTTTTCTTACAAAAAAGTAATCAAATTTTAGCTGTTTGTCCTTATCAATGTATTTGTTATTTGTGTCTTCAAAAGGTAAATTTATACATAGACCAACAGATTTTCCTTTGACACTGCTTGCACCTTTATTTGCAGCTTCCATTATACCGGGTCCACCACCTGAAATTATACCATAGCCACGTTCAACGATAGCTTTTGAAATATCCTCTGTAAGCTTGTAGTATTTATGATTAGAATTTGTTCTAGCTGATCCAAAAATAGAAATACAAGGTCCAATCGCACTTAACTTTTCATATCCTTCAACAAATTCCCCCATGATTTTAAAAATTGACCAGGAGTCATTAGTTTTTGTTTCATTCCATTTCTTGTTTCTTCTCTCGCTCATATTTTTTAATCTAAGTTAGTTCTTTTTTTTAGGAAACTGGATGTAGAGCTTTTTTTACATTTTAAAAAATCATTAATATTGCCTTGAAATAAAATATTTCCGCCATTTTTACCTCCCTCAGGACCTAAATCAACTATATGATCAGCTCTTTTAATTACATCCATGTTGTGTTCTATAATAATTACAGTATTTCCTTTTGATATTAATGACTCTATTACAGTCAAAAGAATTCTGATATCTTCAAAATGTAAACCAGTGGTTGGTTCATCCAAAACATATAATGTGTTTCCCGTATCTCTTTTACTAAGTTCAGTTGCAAGTTTTATCCTCTGAGCTTCACCTCCGGAGAGGGTAGTGCTTTGTTGTCCTAATGTTAAGTATCCTAAACCAACATCTTTTATGGTTTTTAATTTGCGATATATTTTAGGAATGTGTTCAAAAAATTCTGTTGCCTCATTTATACTCATTTCAAGTACATCATTAATGGATTTCCCTTTGTATTTTATTTCTAAAGTTTCTCTGTTGAATCTTTTAGACATGCAAACTTCACATTCAACGAAAACATCAGGGAGAAAGTTCATTTCAATTAATTTTAAACCTGCACCTTTACATTCTTCGCATCTTCCACCGCTTACGTTAAAACTGAATCTTCCGGCTTTATAACCTCTAATAATTGACTCATTTAATTTAGAAAACAAATTCCTTATTTCAGAAAAAACTCCACAGTATGTAGCAGGGTTACTTCTAGGTGTTCTACCTATTGGTGATTGATTGATATTTACAATTTTATCAATTGATTCAAGTCCATCAATTTTCTTGTAGCTATGGATATTTTTTTCAGCCTTGTATATTTTATTATGGATTATTGGAAACAATGTTTCATTAATTAATGTTGATTTTCCACTCCCAGAAACACCAGTTACAACTGTCAATGTATTCAAAGCAATTTTTAAATCTACATTTTTTAAATTGTTGCCAGTACATCCAATTAATTCAATAAACTTTCCATTTCCAGGTCTAATTTTTTCTGGTTTATCAATCTTTAATTTATTGTTTATGTATTCAGCTGTCAAAGACTTGCTTTTTAAAAGTTCTTTTTTTGTTCCTGAAAAAATTATTTCACCACCTTCTTTTCCAGCAAAGGGTCCAATATCAATAATATGATCGGCGTTCAATATCATATCCCTATCGTGTTCAACAACTATTATTGAATTTCCAATATCTTTTAAATTTATTAAGGAATTTATAAGTCTTTTATTGTCTGATTGATGAAGTCCAATACTAGGTTCATCAAGTATGTATAAAACTCCAGTTAACTGTGATCCAATTTGTGATGCCAATCGAATTCTTTGGCTTTCTCCTCCAGATAAAGATTTCGATGTTCTGTTTAGTGTTAAATAACTTAATCCAACATTTTCTAAAAAGGCCAACCTTTCATTTATTTCTTTTACGATTTCATTTGAAATAATTAATTGTTTCTTGTTTAGTTTTTTAGGGAGCTCAATAAACCATTTTTGTAGTTCTTTAATTTCTAAATTAACAATGTCATTGATGTTTTTGTTATCAATTTTAAAATACAATGACTCTTTTTTTAATCTTGAGCCATTACAACTATCACATATTACATCTTTAAAGAAATTACTTGCCCATCGTTTTAATCGGGTTGATTCGTTATTTTTATATTGTTCAGTAATAAAGTTGCATATCCCTTCAAAAGAAATCGAGTAGTCAATATTTACTCCTATTGATTTGTTCTCAACAATCAATTCATCTTTTAAGCCATATAAAATTGCATTCATTCCACTTTTTGGAATATTTTTTATAGGATCACTTAGGGAGAAATTTAATTTTTTAGAAATTAATTTAACTTGCTTATAAACCCAGGATTTTTTATTGCTTATTAGCTCTATTCCGCCATTATCAATTGACAAAGAATCATCTGGGATAAGTTTTTTTAAGTCAACTTCTTTTAATACACCGATTCCTTTACATTTTTTACAAGCACCTCTAGGTGAATTAAACGAGAAATTGTTTGGCTCTGGTAATTCATATGAAATTCCAGATTCTTCACACATAAGATTCAAACTAAAATATCTTGCATCATTTGAATCATTATCAATTATTAAAATTGAATCACTTCCGTGAAAAAAACATGTCTCAACACTGTCTTTTAGTCTTTTTTTTGAAAAGTTACCTTTTTTTAGATATAATTTATCAATAACAATTTCAATATCATGATTTTTATATCTCTCTAAACTGGTATTGTTATTTATGTCACAGATTTTTCCATCAATTCTACATTGGGTAAATCCTTTTTTTATAATCTGTTGAAACAAATCTTGATAATTACCCTTTCTAGATTTGACAACAGGAGCAAGCAAAATAATTTTCTTGCCGTTATAAACTGACTCAACAAGCTCTAAAATTTGTTTGGTTGTATAGCTAACCATTTTTTTATTAGAAACGTAACTATATGCTTCTGAACATCTCGAATATAGTAATCTCAGAAAATCATATATTTCGGTTGTTGTTCCAACAGTTGATCTAGGTGATTTGTTTACAGTTTTTTGTTCAATGGATATCACTGGAGATAGACCTTCAATTTTATCAACATCGGGTCTTTCAAGTTTTGAAAGAAATTGCCTAGCATATGCAGAAAAAGTTTCAATATATCTTCTTTGACCCTCTGCATAAAGTGTGTCAAAAGCTAATGAAGATTTACCACTTCCAGATAAACCAGTTATTACAACCAGCTTATCTCTTGGAATTTTAAGATCTATATTTTTTAGATTATTGGATTTTGCTCCGTAAATTGAAATTACTTCTTCACTCATAATTTTTAATATCCAATAGCAGTATCATCACCTCTTTTATCCGCTCCTCCTTCAAGTTTATTCTGTGAGTTAATTAATATTCCATCAACTCTTCCTATTGATCCCTTGTCATTTAATTTATATCCAGATTTTATAAGTGCATTTTTTGTTTTATTATCAAATCTTTCAGATTCAATTCTGATTGAATCTGGCATCCATTGATGATGGAATCTAGGAGAGTTTACTGCTTCATTCATACCCATTTTAAACTCATGTACATTAAGTATAGTTTGTATTACAGAAGTGATTATTGTTGATCCACCTGGTGTACCTAATGTCATAAAGAGTTTATTGTTTTTTTCTACAATTGTAGGGGTCATTGAACTTAACATTCTTTTTTCGGGTTCAATTTTATTAGCTTCACCTCCAATTAGTCCATACATGTTTGGAAATCCTGGTTTACTAGAAAAGTCATCCATTTCATTATTTAGAAAGAAACCTAACTCTTCACAATAAAGTTTAGATCCATAAGAACCGTTAAGTGTTGTCGTTGCAGCAATAGCGTTTCCAAATTTATCAACTATAGAATAGTGAGTGGTTTCATCACTTTCTATAATATTGATATTACCATGAGATAATTCGTTAGAGTCAGTTGGTTTGTCAAACGAAAAATCTTCCATTCTTGTTTTTAAATATTCCTTATCTAACAGATCATTTAAAGGTATATCAGTAAAATCTGGATCCCCAAGAAAGTGGCTTCTGTCAGCGAAAGACCTTCTTTCAGCTTCAACCAATAGCTTTATGTAATCAACTGAGTTGTGCCCGTAAGATTTCAAATCATAAGGTTCAATCATTTTAAAAATTTGACTGATACATATTCCACCACTAGATGGTGGTGACATAGAAATTATCTTTAAATCGTCATAGTTAAAAATTATAGGTTCCCTCCAAACAGGTTTGTAATCTTCTAAATCATTTAGGGAAATTATTCCGTCATTTTTCTGAATATATTTAACAAGTTTTTTTGCAGTTTCTCCCTTATAAAATTCATCCTTTCCGTTTAACATTATCCTGGTTAATGTGGAAGCTAAATTTTTATATTTAATTGTATCATTGGTTTTAAATCCGTTGCTAAATAGAATGGGTTCTTTGTTTGCTAACTTAAAGTATTCAAGATTTTCGTTTATTTTTTCACTTTGTTTTTCTGTTACATTAACCCCCTTATTCGCAAGATCTATTGCGGGTTTTATTAGCTCTTCAATGGGTAGGCTTCCAAATTTGTCATGAACTTCAAAGACTCCCGCAATTGTGCCTGGTACTCCAATTGATAAACCGCCAATCATACTCAAGCCTTCAATGATTTCTCCTTTATCATCAAGGTACATGTCTCTTGACGATTTTTTAGGAGCTTTTTCCCTGTAGTCTAATGCGCCAACTTCACCGTCATTTTTTCTATAAATCATAAAACCACCACCTCCAATATTTCCTGCTGATGGATAACATACAGCCAAAGCCAACTCCGTTGCTACCATTGCGTCAAAAGCATTGCCACCTTTTTTTAAAATATCAATTCCAATTTGACTTGCTTCTGATCTAGCGGAAACAACCATTGCATTTTCTGAAATTACCCCCTGGTTATCGTTCTTACAAGAAGTAATTAGTATTAATAATATTAAAATTTTAAAGATTCTATTCAATGTTGATATTTTGTCCGAATTTACAAATTCAAATTATTTTACTGTAGTTTAAATAAAAGTATATTTGCAAAAAACAATTTTAATGCCATTAATAAAATCAATTTCAGGAATTAGAGGTACAATTGGAGATAGAGAAGGTGAAGACCTGACTAAGAATGATATTGTTCTATACACTATGTCTTTTGGCTTGTGGCTTAAATCTGAAAATAGAGTTAAATCAAATAAAATAGTTGTAGGAAGAGATGCTAGAGTTTCTGGATTAATGGTTCAAGGATTAGTTTTGGATACTCTAACAAAAATGGGATTTGATGTTGTATGTTTAGGACTCTCTACAACACCAACTGTCGAAATTGCTGTCCCAATTGAAAATGCTGACGCAGGTATTATAATTACTGCAAGTCACAACCCAAGGGAATGGAATGCGTTAAAATTACTTAATAATAAAGGTGAGTTTATAAATGCAGAGGATGGTAAAAATTTGATGTCTATAGCAGATTCAAATCCTTCCTTTGATGAAAATATAAATTTAGGCTCAGTTACGTTTAACGACTCTTATATTGATACTCATATAGATTTAATACTAAAATTACCGTTTGTTGATTCAGAATCAATTAAAAGAAGAAAATTCAAAGTAGTTGTTGATGCGGTAAATTCTACTGGCGGAATTGCAATCCCAAAATTACTTGATAGGCTAGGAGTTGAAACTATTAAACTTTATTGTGATCCAACCGGTGAGTTTCCACACAACCCTGAACCCTTAAAGGAGAATCTTTCTGATTTGTCCAACCTGGTTGTGAATGAGGTTGCTGATTTAGGAATTGTTGTCGATCCTGATGTTGATCGTTTGGCATTTGTTTCTGAAGATGGTGAGGTTTTTGGTGAAGAATATACTTTAGTTGCTTGTGCAGATTATTATTTAAAACACAATCCAGGTAATACAGTTAGTAATTTAAGCTCATCTAGGGCTTTAAGAGATATTTCAGATTTGAATGGATGTAATCACTTTTTTAGCGCTGTAGGGGAAGTAAATGTCGTTGAATTAATGAAGAAAAAAAATGCTGTTATTGGTGGGGAAGGAAATGGTGGTATAATCCTTCCGGATTTGCATTATGGTAGAGATGCACTAGTTGGAATTGCTTTGTTTTTAAGTCATTTAGCTAATCTTAATATTTCATGTTCTGAATTAAGGTCAAAATACCCCAGTTATTTTATGAGCAAGGATAAAATTATGCTTGATAAAACTGTTAATGTTGATAAAATAATAAATGAGATTTCAGAAAAATATTCTGAAGAAGAAGTTAACAATGAGGATGGTTTAAAAATTGATTTTGAAAATTCTTGGGTTCAGTTGCGAAAAAGTAATACAGAACCAATAATTAGGGTATATTCCGAAGCAAAATCTCAAGAAGAAGCTAATATGTTATCCTCAAAGTTTATTGACGAAATCAATATGGTTAAATAGGCTTATTTTTCCTGTGTTTAAATCTCTTGTGAGTCCAAGTGTAGTATTCTGGTTTTTCTGTAACCTGTTTTTCAACTAGTTTGATATACTCTTCTGTTAATCGATAATCTTTAAATTCATTTGGTTTATCAGTTATTAGTGATAATGAGGCTTCATAAAAACCTCTCTTAATTTTTTGTACATCCATAAAAACTAATGCCATATTATATTTTTTCGCAATAACCTCTGCTCCGATATGAAACGGGACATAATTGTTTAAAAAGTTGGTCCAGTATACTGCTTTACTCTTTTTTGGAGATTGATCAGATGCAAATCCATAAAAATTTAATCCCACTTGCTTTGACAACCTACTTACTTCCCTAAATGTATCTTTTGTTGTGATCATGTTAGCACCGTATTGACTTCTTCTAGATTTTGTCAACTTATCAAAATACTTATTTGAAAGTTGTTTATAGACAGCATTAATATTAAAACGTGTAATATTTCTTACTCCAAAAACCCATTCCCAACTACAATAGTGACTGCACATTACAATAACATCCTGGTTATTATTATATATTTTTTCTAGAACCTCAGGATTTTTAAAAACAAACCTTTCCTTCAATTCATCTTCTTCCATCTTAGTTGATTTAAAGGTTTCTAAAAATATATCGGTTAAGTTTCTAAAGTTCTCTTTTTCGATTTTTATTCTTTCTTTAAGGGATTTATTTGGAAATGCTAATTCTAGATTTTTTCTAACCACCTTTTTTCTGTACGAAAAGATATAATATAGAGGGTAATAAAGAAGATCAGAAACTATATAAATAGACGAAAAGTTCAGCTTAGAAATTAGCCAAATAAATGGGTATGTAATGATGAATACCAGTCTATCCATTAAATAAATTTGAGACAAATATATGTTATATTTGACACGATTAAGGAAATTATCTGTGAACTCTGTAGCAATTCTTCTTATTATTCTAAATATTTATTTCTCATACAAGGGTTTTAATGATATTAATTTTTTCAACAAATACAAATTCAACCCTTCTTACATAAAACGTGGTGAGAGGATAAGATATCTTTCATCTGGGTTTTTACATGTTGACACTACTCACTTGATCGTCAATATGTTTACTTTTTATTTTTTTGCTGATTCAGTGATTTATAGGGTGGGTGAAATGAATTTTTTGATTATTTATTTTACAAGTTTAATTTTTGGTAACATATTAACTTACAGGTTAAATAAAAACAAATTAAATTATAATGCTGTTGGCGCAAGTGGCGCGGTTATGGGTATAGTGTATGCATCTATATTACTTAACCCAAGTATGACACTATTCTTTTTTATCATTCCGATGCCAGGTTATCTTTTTGGAATTGGTTATTTGTTTTATTCAATTTATTCAATGAAACAACGTAATGATAATATTGGGCATGAAGCACATTTGGGAGGAGCTATAGCTGGTTTCTTTGCTACTTTACTTATTTCGCCAATTTTATTAATTAATAATATGTTTACAGTAGCGGTTCTATTGATACCAATTGTATACTTTTACATTAAAACTAACGGAAATTGGTAGATAACGATAACATAATCGCATTAGCTTCCCCCTCTGGAGTAGGAGCAATTTCTCTTATTAGAATTTCTGGCCCAGAAAGCATAGAAATTGTAGATAATTTTTTTCGAGGTGTAGAAAAATTGAGTTTAAAAGATCAACAATCCAGTAAGGTTCAACTTGGATATATTTACGATAAAAAAAATACAATTGATAAGGTGTTAGTTACAGTATTTCGTAATCCTAAGTCTTATACTGGAGAAGATTTAGTTGAAATATCTTGTCATGGTAGTTTATTTATTCAGCAATCGATAATTCAATTATTATTATCTAAAAATTGTAGGATTGCCAACGCAGGTGAATTTACGATGCGTTCTTTTTTAAACGGTAAAATGGATTTAAGTCAAGCTGAGTCTGTTGCTGATTTAATTTCTAGTAATTCTGAAGCATCTCACAGGTTAGCAATGAATCAAATGAGGGGTGGTTTTAAAAATGACATCAATGATCTTAGATCTGAATTAGTCAATTTCGCATCTCTTATTGAATTAGAACTTGATTTTTCACAAGAAGATGTAGAATTTGCTAACATGAATGAATTAATTTCTTTATTGGATAGAATATCATTAAGTCTCAAAACTTTGATTGATTCATTTAAAACAGGAAATGTAATTAAAAATGGTATTCCTGTTGTTATTGCTGGAGAACCAAACTCTGGAAAATCTACACTTTTAAATTCTTTATTGAATGAAGAAAGAGCAATTGTCAGTCCAATTCCAGGAACAACAAGAGACACTGTTGAAGATCAAATAAATTTAAACGGAGTAATATGTAGGTTTATTGATACTGCTGGGATTAGATCCACAAAAGATGAAATTGAGAGTATTGGAATTGAAAGAACCTTTAAAAAAATAAAGGAAGCAGAAATAATAATTTACTTAATTGATTATTCGCAATTAAACTCGTCAAATATGGATTATTACATAAATTATCTTAACGGTATTAATGATGAGTTTCCTGAAAAAAAATTAATTCTTGTTCTAAACAAAGAGGATGAGAAATCAAACGTAGAAATAGATAGTTTATCTAAATTTAAACCAATTTCAATAAGTGCAAAAAATAAGATTAATATTTCAGCTCTAAAGGAAGAAATAATAACTCATATTAATAGTCTTACAAGTCAAATAGATAATTCAACAATATCAAACTCAAGACATTATGATTTGTTAAATAAAACCTATGAGGAAATTCATAAGGTTAAGTCAGCTATTAATGATAAAGTTTCAGCAGATTTATTAGCAATTGATATAAAACAGTCCATTTATTATCTGGGTGAATTGACAGGTGAAATTTCCAATGATGAAATACTTGGGAATATTTTCTCAAAGTTTTGTATCGGGAAATAATCTAACTAATTGAAAATCAATTAGTTAGATAAATATAATCATTTTTTTTAAATTATTGTAAATTGTTTGTTCAATGGCTTTAATATTTGGCATAACAGAATCTCTCAAATCTCTCAAATCTGAACTTGATTATAACGGGATTCACAGGTTTAATTCTGTAAAGCAGATTAAAGAATTTTTGTCAAATTACAATTCAGAAAAGCTTGCTATTTTAAAAAACGAATCTGATAAATTAGACGGAGAATATTCAAATATATCTTTAAATCTTAAGCGTTTAATTAAGGAAAGAGATGAAATAATTAATTCTGAAACAAATAGAATTG
>CACEAZ010000002.1:42500-113905 GCA_902557655.1 uncultured Bacteroidota bacterium | reverse complement strand
AATTCTTTAAAAAATTTTTGGGGTGAGATTTCCCAAAAACTTTTTTTATTTAATATTTCATAGAACAATTTATCACTGTTACCATCACCAAAATTACTTTTATTAATTTCATTTGTAAACTCTTTTTCAGAAACTTCATTTATAGCATTTAATATTGATTTTTTTGAATAGTCACAATTGATGATAGAATTAGCTTTGTCTCTGTTATTTTGTCTTGTGCCGATATCAATAGTTGGTATGTTGTAATATGGTGCTTCTCTTATACCAGCACTAGAATTACCGATTATAAATTTAGATTTATTCAGTAACTTTAAAAAATATTCAAATCTTAGAGATGGGAAAATTCTAAATTTACTATTATCATTTAGTCTATTATATTCTTCTAATATTTCTTCAGTTCCTAAATCATTATTAGGAAATATTAAAATATAATTCAAATTACTAGCAATTATGGCATCAACAAAATTTTTAATGATGGATTTGATATCTTGGTATTCAGTGGTTATGGGATGAAACATTGCAATTGAATATTCTTTAAATTCTATATTATAATATTCTTTTACGAAACTGAGTGATGGTAAATCTTTACTTTTCATCAAATCTAAATCTGGAGATCCGATTATAAATATATTTTCATCATATTCACCCATTTGTATAAGTCTTTTTTTGGCAAGATTATTTGAAACCAGATGAACATGAGACATTTTTGAAACAGAATGTCTAATCATTTCATCAATGGTGCCAGAGACTTCACCACCCTCAATGTGAGCAACAAGTATATTATTAATACTTCCTACTAAAGCTCCTGCTAGGGCCTCTACTCTGTCACCATGAATAACTATCAAGTCTGGTTTTAATTTTTCAACATATTTAGAAAATCCTAGTATGGTTTTAGCTAATGTACGATCCATATACTTGACCGAGTCGTGGTTTTCAAATTTATATAGATTTCTAATTTTATTCTTTTCAATTTCGGTTACCGTGTACCCATATAATTTATTTAAATGCATACCGGTGACAAAAATCTGAGTATCGAAGAAATCAGAATTTTGTGTAACCGTTATTAGAGATTTTAATTTACCATAATCAGCTCTGGTTCCGGTAAGAAAAACAATTTTTTTCATTTAATCTTTAATGTCAGTCCAATTTATTTGACAATCATTTTGAATATTTTTTTTAGCTTTTTTACCTAAAACATCTCTAAAAAACTCAGCTTTAATTTCTCCTGTTCCTGGTCTCTTAACCCAGATATTTTTTTCTGAAAAAACTTCTCCCTTTTTAATTTCTTGAATTGAACACACAGTAGCAAATGCAAAATCAATAGTCACTTTTTCTTCTGCAGCAGCTTTCTTTTTACCCCCTCTCATCAATGCTACTTCTGAAGATGCAATAATTAATTCTTTACATTCAACCTCATCCATACTACATATTATATCTGGTCCAATTCTATTTTTGTGATCAGTATAGTGCCTTTCCAGAATTGAAGCCCCTAATGCTGTAGCTCCTATACAAGCATTATTATTTAAAGTATGATCGCTAAGTCCAAAAACTTTATCTGGAAAAGCTTTTGATAATTCAATCATGGCGCCAAATCTTACTAAATTAATTGGCGTAGGATACAAATTAGTTGTGTGCAAAAGCGCCAATGGAATATTTTTTTTATCAAAAACTTCTACTGCTTTGCGCACTGATTCAATGTCATTCATTCCTGTACTTAGAATCACAGGTTTATTGAAACCTGCAATATGCTCCAGTAGCGGGTAATTATTACATTCTCCACTTCCAATTTTAAAGGCTGAAACATTCATTTTATTTAATCTATTTGCTGCAGCCCTTGAAAAAGGAGTAGATATAAAAATCATCCCTTTACTTTCAACATATTTCTTTAGTTCGATTTCATCCTTTTCATTAAGGGCACAATTATCCATAATTTCATAAATTGAAATATCAGCATTCCCAGGAATAACTTTTTTTGCCTCTGAACTCATTTCATCTTCTACAATATGTGTCTGATGCTTAACAACTTCTACTCCAGCCGTAAACGCTGAATCAACCATTTCCTTTGCAACTTTTAATGAGCCACCATGATTAATTCCTATTTCAGCTATAACTAGAGGCTTGTAATCTAAACCAATTTTTCTTCCACTAATCTCGATAAAAGGGGTCTTTTTCATTTTGTTTTTTTAAAAGGATGTTTTTTTAATGATAATTTAGCAAATGGGTGATAGTCTCCAACTTTGGGTGAAATAGTACAATTTCTTATTTTATGAATTATTTCAATAGAGTTTAGAGTGTCTTCCAAGCCAAATCCTTTACCATTCAAAATTTGTTCATAAACTCTTGTATGCAAATCCTTAAATCCAGTTGAAAATTCTAATTCCTCATTCTCAATTTTTATAGATCTATATGTTCTTTGCCCAGTTGATTTTACATGGTTTGGAATTGTATCATAGTCAATAGATAAAAACCATCTTACTCTAGCTTTGTCAAATTCTAAAAATCCAGATGCTCTGTCGTGTTCATATAAGTGAAGTTTCATGTTTTTCAGATTTCCAAATATCCAACCCAGCATATCAAAAAAATGAACCCCGATGTTTGTAGCGATACCTCCAGATTTTTCCGCATTTCCCTTCCAAGATGTATAATACCAATTACCTCTTGATGTGATATAGGTTAAATCAATATCATATATTTTTTTTGGATCTTGTTTTTCAATCATTTTTTTTAATTTAACTATAGAAGGATGTAATCTAAGTTGTAAAACATTCCAAACTTTATTTCCTGTATTTTTCTCCATCCTAGATAAAGCTTCAATATTCCAAGGATTTAAAACTAAAGGTTTTTCACAAATCGCATCGGCACCTCTTCTCAAAGCTATTCTAATATGTGAATCATGAAGATAATTTGGTGTGCATATGCTGAAAAAATCTATATGACCATTTTTTAAGCTTTTTATTTTTTCTAAATGCCTGTCAAAAAGTTCTGTTTCAGTGAAAAACTTTGCGTCTGGAAAGAAAGAATCAAGAACTCCGACATTATCATGCTTGTCTAAAGCAGCAATAAGGTTGTTTTTAGTTTCATAAATTGCTTTAAGGTGTCTCGGGGCTATGTAACCAGCCGCTCCTATTAACGCGAAATTTTTCATACTATTAAATTTTATTACAAATTAAAATATTGAAACTATAATGTCATTAAATTTATAAGATATTTAAATATCGGCAATCTGAAAAATTAAAATCTAAACAATCAAAAACAAACATTGTGAATAATTTAAATTATTTAAGATATAATCTTTTTTATTTCTGATTTTTTTAAAAAATTCATATTTCGTATTTCCGGTCGAAAATAGTACTATTTTCTTTGAATTATTTAAATATTTTAATGAGAAGCTAATCCTCTTCAGTTCGTCTTTGTCTTTGTTAATTATGTAATCATATTCAGAAAATATTTTTTTCTGGTCAAAAATTCCTGCAGTGTGTCCATCTAAGCCAAAACCCAATAAAACAATATCTAGTTCATTATATTTATTCATAAACTTTTCAATCGGATAAAGTAAATATTTTAGTTTTGGGTTTTTAAACGGATTATGAAAAGTTATATATTTTGAATTTTTCAATTCGTTTATATATTTTTTATCATTTCTTAAATTATTTTCAAATTTTACGCATCTTTCATCAATTAGAATCATCTGAATAAAAACCAAATTATCTTTGCAGTAACTTTCTAAAAATTCTATATTATTTATCAAAAATTCACTAACTGAACCTCCAGATACGCCAATTCTGATTTTAGATTTATCATTAAATTTTTTTAAAGAATCTATAAAAAAATTTATAAGATCGAATTCATTATTAAATTTTTTAATTAAAGTTTTTCTCAAGATGAATTTTTAACTGATTAAGATTATCAAAAACATTTACTTTATTATCCAACCAGAAATTATGCATATGTATACAATCTATTGCGAAGAATTTTATATTGAATTGAGCAGCAGCATTGAAATCTGTTATTGCATCACCAACAAAAACACTATCGTCTAGTTTAATTTTGAATAAAGATGATAACTTTTTTATATGAAAAGCTTTATTTCCAGGAGTCCCGTTAATAGATTTAAAGTAATGTTCAATCTTGTAATGCTTTACTATTTCTGTCAAATCATTTTCTGGTGTACCCGAAATTATATGACATGAGTGATTGTTTTTTTTAGCCCATTCTAAAATAGCTTTAGCTCCATAAATTAAATTAGATGTATATAAATTTTTTTCTAAACATTCTTGAAATCTATCAAGAAGATTTTTCTTCAAATTATCAATATCCTTTCTAGAGCTTAAAATATCTTTAATAAAATAATCAAATTTTTTATGTCGAGAAACACCCATGTTTTCAATATGATAATCAAGAAACTTATTAATTTGAGATTGATTAAAATCAGAAACGGAGTATTTAAAACAATCTGTTTTCAATTCAGCGGAATTTAAAATTACACCATCAAAATCAAAAAATATTGTCATTTTTTATTAATATTTGCTATAACTTCAATAATACCAGAACCAAAATCTACAGATTGTTTCAAATCATATACTCTATCAATATTTTCGTAATTGTAAGGGGTGTATTTATAATGCTTGTTAGAATTTTCTTCCAGATATTTTACCGAAAAATTAGATTCTAAAATTTCAGATATAATTCTAAAGACATCTATTATCTTTATAGGGTGAGAACCTATTAGATTGTAATTACCACTTTTTCTTTCTTTTAATATTTCAAAAACAGAATTCGAAGCATCTCTAACATGAATATAAAATCTAATATCATTCTTGGTGCCTCTGTAAATAATCTCATTTTTATTTATTGCATTTGTAATATATCTATGTATACCATTGCTTTCATTGGAATCACCACCAAACAAACTACCAACTCTAATAATTGAAAGTTTTACGTTATTTTGAGAGCAATATTCTCTTAAAAATAATTCACATGATTTTTTTGACACACCGTAAAAACCACCATGTTTTCCCAAAGCGTACATGGAACTTGAATAAATAAAATGATTAATATTATTTTTGACCGAGAATTCTACTATTTTCATCGTCATCCTTACGTTCAAATCTAAACATTTAAAGGGGTTTGAATTTGCTTCTTCTAAATTTGCATAACCAGCTAAGTGTATAATTGAGGAATAGTTTTTGGGATTTTTAATCTTGATTTCATCATTTAATAAGTCTATTAACTTTTCACTTAGTAAATCATGATCAATATTACTTTTAACCAAATCGATATTCAAAACCTCAATACCATTATTTAATAATTTATTAATAATATTCTTGCCAAAATATCCTGACCCACCTGTTATAATTACTTTCATATCTTATATATGTTTTATACAATTCAAAATAGCTTCTTCTTCCATTAAAAGCCTAGATGACCTAGAGTATCCAGCTACGTGAGGTGAAGCATATAAATTTTCTAAATTTAAAAGTTCTCCAACATATGGTTCATTTTTAAATACATCTAAAAAGCATGCACTTTTTTTGTTGAAAGTTAAATAATTAACCAAAGAACTTTCATTAATAATACCTCCTCTAGAACAACAGATAATTTTAGAACCATTTTTTAAAGATTTTAAAACCTTATCATTAACTGAGTTTTTAGTTTGTTCATTAAGGGGGGCATTTATAAATATTGTATCACTCCCTGCGAATAATTTTTCTAAACTATTTACCTTTTTATATTTTAAGTTATTTACATAGGGGTCAAAGTATACAACATTTAATTTATCAATATTTAACAGATTAATAGTTTTTAGCGAAACCTTACCTAAACCATAAAAACCAATTTTATCATAAACTGCAAGGTCGTGAAAAGATTTTTTCCAAATTTTATTTCTCATTTGATTAGAGTAATTAATTATATTTGATTTCAATAAATAATACACAGCTACGTTAAATTGAGCAACAGAATCAACATGTGCTGTTGGAGTGTTTTCAATCGCAATATTGTTTTTGTTAGCTGATTTGATATCAATTGAGTCCAAACCGACCCCAACCCTTGAAATTACCTTAATATTATGTAGTTTTGATAATAATTTATTATCATATTTTTCGGTCCCAGCTATAATTCCTTCAAATTGATTTAAATAATTTATTTGAGTCTCAATATTATCATTTTTAAAAATGTCATTTGAGTGCTTCATTTTTAGACCATATTTACTCTCAATTTTATCTATTCCAATCGCTTGGAATGAGTAAAAACTATTTGTTGTTATTAAAACTGATTTTTTACTTGATTTATCCAAAATTCTGATATTTTAACATCCATTAATTCGTGTGTATCTCTTCCTGTTACCCAATATCTGACTATTGGTTTACATTTTTTTGCCATCCACCACCAAGGTCCTGGTCCTTTCCTAAGTTTTTTATATTTTAGGAATGATTCCATTTTAAATGTCCATGGGCCCTGATCGTAATAATAAATATTTTCATAGGATTGTCTATTTGTATCAACTGTACCAACATCTAAATAAGATTCTAAAAAACCTTGATTATTAATTTTCATTGCTCTCAATGGGTGATCATCTTGAGCCTTCCAAACGGTCATTGACGAGTCAATTTCAGTATCAGACAAAACACAACTAATACAATTGTCAATATCAATACCAGTTACCATAACAGTATTTCCTAGCAATATTGTTATAGTATCGATCGATTTATATTTTTTTGATAAAAAATTTACAATATGTTCAATAACATCTCCGTGATTTGTGTCGGACTGAGAAAGTTCTTTAGGTCTATCAATTATTGGTATTTTTAACAATTTTGCTTCGTCCTTAATCATACTATCTTCGGTTGAAATATATAATTTATCGACATATTTACTTTCTCTAGCTGCAATAGCTTGATATTCAATAAATGATTTATTGTTAATTTTTATCAAGTTTTTATTTTCTAAAGTAGTATTTCCGCCTTTAGCTGTAATTACTGCAATATTCATCTTAAATATTTAATTCCTTTATATAATTTTCAATATCAAAAGTAGTTTTAAATCCTAATTTATTCTTAATTAAAGATGTATCAATACTATATCTAAAATCATGTCCAAATCTATCAGAAATAAATCTAATCTTAGGCTTATCTGAGTATATTTTTTTGAATTTTAAAATCAACTCCAAATTTGTTGTTTCTTGACCTGAAGCAACATTAAATTTACCTCCACTTTCAGACTCATTAAATATTGAACATATCGCATTACAATTATCATATACATGTATCCAATCACGGATATTTTTTCCATCTCCGTATATGTTTATATAATCATCATTTTTGATTGAATTAATAATTTTAGGTATTAATTTTTCTTTATGTTGATTTGGCCCATAGTTGTTAGAGGAAATTGATGTTGTAACATTAAGGCCATAGGTTTTGTTAAAGGATCTAACAATCATATCAGCACTAGCTTTTGAAGCAGAATATGGAGAGTTTGGGCTGTATAACGAATTTTCACAGAATGACCCTTCGCTTATACTTCCATAAACCTCATCAGTTGAAATTTGATGAAATCTAGCTTGAAGAAAGTTTTCATTGTATTTAAATGGAGATTTCATCCAGTTATTATAACAAACATTTAAAAGACTAAATACTCCATTTATGTTAGATTTAATAAAAGGCATTGGGTTAGTTATCGAATTATCAACATGTGTTTCAGCTGCAAAGTTAATTACACCATCAATCTGGAATTCTTTAAAAATTTTATTTAAAAGAGTTTGGTTGCAAATATCTCCTTTGAAAAATTTATAGTTTGAGTTACTACTAAATTTTTCTGTTTTATTAAGAGCTCCTGCGTAAGTAAGCGAGTCTAAATTAAAAATTCTGACATTTTTATATTTTTTTAGTATGAAATCTATGAAATTTGAACCTATAAACCCCGCACCTCCTGTTACCAATAAATTTTTTGATCTAAAATTCATTATCTATGTATTAATTTTCAGTTTATTTAAGTGGTTAAACAAACTTTCTTCCCAGCTATTTATTTTTAAATCGAAATTTGTGGAAATTTTCTCACAATTAAGTGCTGAGAATTTAGGTCTTAGGGTTTTAGCACTGGTTTGATAAAAGTTATTTACAATTACATCTCTGTCAAGTAATTCATTTATCTTCAGAGCAAATTTATTTCTTGAACAAAATCCCTCGTTGGAGAAATGGTATATTTCTGTTTTTGAATTTTTTAGTTTTGTTATAATATATAATATAGCTTTGGCTAAGTCTTTGGCATTAGTAGGGGAACCAAATTCATTATCAACTACATTAATTTCAGAATTTCTTAGAATATCTTTAACTATTTTATTCACAAAATTGTTTTTGGAGTTATAATATAACCAAGATGTTCTGATTATCGCTGAATTGATTAAATTATATTTTAACATACTTTTTTCTCCCTCCAATTTTGTTATTCCGTAATAATTTAACGGATTGGGTTCATCTTCCTCATTATATGCAGTTTTCTTAACTCCATCGAACACAAAATCTGTTGATATATGAATCAATTGAATATTAAATTTTTCACACATTTCAGACAATAATCCTACAGCAATATTATTTATATCATTACAAACATCCCTCTCATTCTCAGCTTTGTTTACATCGGTGTATGCAGCACAATTAATTATAGTATTAATTTCAAATTCTTTTAGGAAATGATATAATTTGTTTCGGTCAGTTATATCCAATGACTTACGATTCGTAAAAAAATATCTAAACTCATAGTTTTCTGAAATTTCTTTTAAAGCACTCCCCAGTTGACCATCCGATCCTGTAATCAAAATATTTTTATTTTCTACCATCTGTAAGGTTTTAGCTCTTTATCTTTTTTTGAACAAATTATTTTGCTTGTTTTTATTCCCCAATTAATGTTTAGAAATTCATCTTCGAAAGAAATTCCATCCTCTTCAGATTTATTATAATAATTATCAACAAGATAATTTACCACTGCTGTTCTACTTAAAGTTAAATAACCATGGGCAAATCCCTTCGGTATAAAGACTGATTCATGTATTTCAGAGGACAAAATGTACGAAAAGTATTTTCCATAAGTTTCTGAATCTTTTCTTATATCAACAGCAACATCTAAAATTTTGCCCACCTGAACTGAAACTAGCTTAGATTGTGCAAATGGTTCATTTTGAAAATGCAAACCTCTGAGTACATGCAAATCTGATTTGACACTGTTCTCTTGACAAAATTCTATTTTATCATTAATAATTTTTTCAAGGTTTTCCTTTTTGAATTTTTCTTTGAAATAACCTCTATGGTCCTTAAATACATTATGTCTTATTATGATTAAATCCTTGAATTGAGTTTTAATTAATTTCATCTTAATGTTAGATTTAATAAATAATTTCCATATTCACTATTTTTCATCAAAGAGGCAATTTTACCTAATTTTATAATATCAATGTATCCCATCTCGTAGGCAATTTCCTCAACACAGGAAGCTTTTTTACCAGTTTTCTTTTCAAAATCCTCAAAATATTTAGATGCTTTTATTAAAGAACTATAAGTTCCAGTGTCAATCCAAGATATATTGGAATTTAACATAATTAATTTTAATTTTTTTGACGACAAATAAAAATTGTTAATATCGGTTATTTCTTTCTCTCCCCTTTTACTTGGCTTTAATTCCTTAGCGTATTTCACAACATCATTAGTATAAAAATATAAACCTGAAACAATAATATTACTTTTTGCATTTTCTGGTTTTTCGGAAATACTGACAAGATTATTTTTATTATCAAACTCTATTACTCCGAAGCTTTCAGGATTCTGAACTGATACACCGAAAATTGATGAATAACCTTTATTCAAATTTTTTTTAGCTTTCTTAATATTTGAAATAAAACCTTCTCCATGGAAAATATTGTCTCCTAATATTAAACAAACATTGTCATAACCAATAAAATCTTGTCCAATTATAAAAGACTCTGCAATACCGTTTGGCTCTAATTGTATTTTATAGGAAATATTCAATCCTAAAATAGAACCATCACCAAGAAGTTTTTTAAATTTTGGCAAATCTTGTTTCGATGAAATAATTAAAATATCCTTAATTTCTGCTTTCATTAAGACAGAAAGAGGATAATATATCATAGGTTTATCATAAACTGGTAGTAATTGCTTAGATGTTCCAAGAGTAAGAGGATAAAGTCTAGATCCGTTTCCACCAGCTAATATTATACCCTTAATTGACTTCATTTAATTTTTTAAAATAATTAATAGTTTTGTAAAGACCGTCTTCTAAACTGTAATTAGGTTCCCAACCCAAATTAATTTTTGCTAATTTTATATCGGGTCTTCTTCTCTTAGGATCATCTTGCGGTAATTCTTTATAGGAAATTTTAGATTTAGAATTTGTAAGGCTCAAAATTATTGAAGCCAACTTATTCATTGTTATTTCATTTGGATTACCAATATTTATTGGCCCTAAAAAATCATTATCAGTATTCATCATTTTTATCATTGCTTCAATTAAATCATCAATATACTGAAAGCTTCTAGTTTGTGTTCCATCACCATAGATAGTTAAATCATTATCTGAGATTGCTTGTAAAATAAAATTTGAAATAACCCTACCGTCATTAGTGGCCATATTAGGACCAAATGTATTGAATATCCTTATAATTTTAATTTTCAGTTTATGTTCCCTATTATAATCCATAAATAATGTCTCCGAGCACCTTTTTCCTTCATCATAACATGATCTTGGGCCAATTGGATTAACATTTCCATTATATATTTCGTTCTGGGGATGTATATTTGGATCTCCATAAACTTCACTTGTACTTGCTTGTAAAATTTTTGCATTATTTTTTTTTGCAAGTCCCAACATATTAATAACCCCAATTGTACATGTTTTTACAGTTTTAATGGGGTTGTATTGATAATGTATAGGAGATGCAGGACAAGCTAAATTATATATTTCATCTATATTTTCTCTAAAATATGGCTCTGTAATATCATGATTAACAAATTCAAAGTTAGGGTGATTATATATTTCCTGAATATTACTTAATGATCCTGTAAATAAGTTGTCCAAACAGATAACTTTTTGACCCAAATCAATAAGGTATTTACACAAGTGGGACCCTATAAATCCTGCTCCACCAGTAACTAAAATATTTTTTTGTTTATTTCCTGCCAAGTCCTATGTAATTAAAGCCTATCTTCTTAATATTTATAGAATCCAAAATATTACGACCATCAAAAATATAGGCAGGTTTTTTAATTTTTTTGTAAATAATATCCCAATCAAAGGCTTTAAACTCATCCCACTCAGTCATTAACGCTATTATATTATATTCAGAAATATTTAAAAATGGTTGCTCAACAAATTTCACTGATGATTTTTCGTAATTAGGGGTTACATTTGATAAATCAAAATTAATCTGATGTTCCGCAACCTTTGGATCATAAACGTCAATTTTAATATTATTATTCAGCAAATTATTTGCTACATATATTGCTGCAGATTCCCTGGTATCATTTGTGTCTTTTTTAAAGGCCCATCCAAGTAGTAATACTTTAGGCTCTAGATTTTTTTTTCTTATTACATCAATAATCTTTTTGGAAAACCTATCCCTTTGGTGTTGGTTAATAATAAGTATTTGTTCCCAGTAATCAGCCACCTTATCAAGGCCTTCGGACCTAGCTATATAAACCAGGTTTAAAATATCTTTTTGAAAACAACTTCCACCGAATCCGACTGATGTTTTTAAGAAACTACTACCGATTCTTGAATCCATTCCAATTGCCTTTGAAACCTCTTCAATATCAGCTCCAGTCGCTTCACAAAGTTCCGATAAAGAATTAATAGAAGAAATTCTTTGAGCTAAAAATGCATTAGCTGTTAACTTAGATAGTTCAGATGACCATAAATTTGTTGTTAAAATATTTTCTTTAGGTACCCATGAGGAATAAATTTCAACCAATGAATTTACAGCTCTTTTTCCTTCAATAGTATTATCTCCTCCTATTAAAACTCTATCAGGAATTTCTAAATCTCTCATAGCAGTGCCCTCAGCTAAAAATTCAGGGTTTGAAAGTATTTGAAAATCAACATCAATATTATTTGACATCAAAATTTCTTTGATTTTTTCTGATGTTCTCACAGGAACAGTCGATTTTTCTACAATTATTTTGTTGCTTTTTGAAACTTCTGCGATTTGTTTTGCACAAGCCTCAACATATTTTAAATCTGCCGCATAACCCTTACCTTTTCCGGACATCTTTGTTGGCGTATTTACCGATATAAATATCATGTCAGACTGTTCAATATGTTTATTTACATCAGTTGAAAAAAATAAATTTCTTCCTCTAGCTTCTTTTACAACTTTTGATAAACCAGGTTCATATACAGGTAAATTTTTTAAATTTTTAGAGTTCCATGCTTTTATTTTATCCGCATTCATATCAACAACATTAACGTTAATATGCGGATTCTTTTGAGCTATAATTGACATTGTTGGACCACCAACATATCCAGCTCCAATACAACATATGTTTTCAATTTTCATTTAAAAAAATTTAAAACTTTTTCTGTTATATAATCCTGATTTGAATTTTCTAATTCAGTATGAATTGGGAGTGAAATGACACTTTTAGACAATTCTTCAGTATTGGTTAGTTCAAATCCTTGTTCAACAAATTTACTGAATGCCTCCTGCTTATATAATGGGATAGGATAATAAATCATGCTGGGAATATCATTTTCAAGTAAATATTGTTTTAATTCATCTCTTTTATTATTTAAAATCTTTAATGTATACTGGTGGTATACGTGAGTAGAGTTTTTAATAATTTTTGGAGTTTGAATTTCTTTAATAGCTTCAAAAGCAAGATTGTAATTATTGGCCATAATATTTCTGTTATTATTATACTCATTTAAATATTTCAGTTTAACGTTTAATATTTCAGCTTGAATCGAATCTAATCGAGAATTGCATCCGATTATTTTATGATGGTATCTTTTATTCTGTCCATGGTTAGCTGCTAAATAAATTTTCTCAGCTAAATTATCATCATTTGTAAATATAGCTCCTCCATCACCATAAGCACCTAAATTCTTTGAAGGATAAAATGAAGTTGTGCCAATATCTCCTATTGTTCCCGTCAATTTGGCTTCACAATCTGAATAAGTATATTTACATCCGATTGCTTGTGCATTATCTTCAACAACTTTTAAGTTATATTTTTTTGCCAGATTCATTATCGGTTCCATGTCACACGATTGGCCGTATAAATGAACCGGAACAATTGCTTTTGTCTTTTCACTAATTAATGGCTCAATGTATTCAGATGTTACATTAAATGTATTTGGATTGACATCACACATGACGGGAATTAAACCCAAAATTGCTGCTGCCTCAGCAGTAGCCACGTATGTCCATGCTGGACAAATAACTTCATCACCTGGTTCTAACCCTAATGCCATAAATGCAATCTGTAGAGCGTCTGTTCCATTGGCACATGGAATAACGTGTTTAACTTCTAAAAATTTTGAAAGGTTTCCCGAAAATTCTCTAACAATTGGTCCATTAATCAATTTTCCAGAACGAATTGTATTAATTATATTTTTATCAATTTGTGATTTTATCTTATCATATTGACCCATCAAGTCAACCATCTGAACATTAATTTTTTTCATTTCATATATTTTACGGCTTCGCCAACGTCAGTCACAACAATGACTAACAAAAATAATACATATTTATTGTTAATTAAGCTAAACTTAGCTTAACACTATAACCTATCGATTTCAAATAAATCCAAATATTATTATTTGAAATTCTTTTAACAATTCCTCTTTCATTATTAAAAGATGGCAAACTAAAATTATCACCAACTTTTATATCTGAAAGTTTACTATTTACAAAGTTGTAATCTCCTTTTAAATATTTTTTTAAAATATCAACCTCGTTTTGTCTTACTATTGCCTTCTTACCTAACCAAAACATATATCTGATTACACCTGAGGACTCAAAAACACTATTCATATCTTTAGCATCTATATTTACTAAAACCATTGAAGGTAGTACGGGAACTTGTATTCTTTTTTTACGATCACTCCAAAATCTAATTTCAGAACGAGTTGGACAGTAAGCATTAATTCCCATGGACAAAAGTTTCTCTTCAACTTTTTTCTCGTTTCTGGGTTTAGTATGTAAAACGTACCAATTCATTCCGCTAACTTCTTATAAAGAATAATTGAATTTGAATCAAGTATTTGATTCAAAAGGAAACTAACTTCTCTTCCAATTTTCTTTTTAATTTTTGGTTTTATATTTTTTAAATATTCGTAGTTTACTTTTGATCCGTTAATGATAATCTCAATATTTCCACTATCAATTCCCTCTGCATATTTACCAGTTAGTGCTATTTGATCAACATCTCCAATTTTATCAATCACAGTTTCAACAATATCCTCCAAGCCCAAATGACGTCTTACAATCTTTTGCAAAACTTCAAACATTGGGTGAGATGTGTTTGCATTATAAATAATCCTATTGTTTTCTTTTGATTTGAGAAGGTACCCTGCGCTAGAAAGATTATTTAATTCCTTTCTTATGGAATTGGTAGATTCATTGAATTCGTTTGCAAGACCATTTAAATATCCGTGATTGGCAGCACTAACAAAGAATTTGATGAGCATCCGTAGCCTAGTTTTGGATGTAATTAACGAATTTAGCATATATTAAGTAACAAAAGTACTTAACTTTAAGTAAAAAAAGTACTTATTATGCAAAAATAATTATAAAATATTTGTTTTAGATGAAAAATTACCCGGATTTACAATGTCTAATACCTGTAATCGTCAGATTTATATGGTCCATCTTTATTTACTCCAATATATTCAGACTGGATATCGTCAAGCGTTGTTAGCTCAACCCCTAATTTTTCAAGATGTAACTTAGCTACCTTTTCGTCTAAGTGTTTAGGAAGAGTATAAACCTTATTTTCATATTTTGAAGAGTGAATCCATAATTCTATTTGGGCCAAAACCTGATTTGTAAAAGAATTACTCATCACAAAACTTGGGTGACCTGTTGCACAGCCTAGATTTACCAGTCTTCCTTCGGCTAAAACGATTATATCATTACCATTAACAGTGTACAAATCCACTTGAGGTTTTATTTCTTTTTTGGTGTGACCATAGTTTTTATTTAACCACGCCATATCTATTTCGTTATCAAAATGACCAATATTACAGACAATTGCTTTATCCTTCATAGATTTAAAATGAATATCTTTAACAATATCTCTGTTTCCTGTTGCTGATACAATAATATCTGAATTACCAATTACAGTTTCTAATTTCTTAACTTCATATCCATCCATGGCTGCTTGTAAAGCACATATGGGGTCAATTTCGGTAATTGTGACTATACTTCCAGCAGATTTAAATGAAGCAGCTGTTCCTTTCCCAACATCTCCATAGCCACATACAACCACTCTCTTGCCAGCCATCATTATATCAGTAGCTCTTCTAACTGCATCAACTGCACTTTCCTTACAACCATACTTATTATCAAACTTGCTTTTAGTGACCGAATCGTTAACATTAATCGCCGGTAATGTAAGTGTACCATCTTTCATTCTGTCGTACAATCTCAACACTCCAGTTGTGGTCTCCTCAGATAATCCTTTTATGTTTTGGGCAAGCTCTGGGTATTTATCCAAAACCATATTTGTCAAATCACCTCCATCATCTAAAATCATATTTAGAGGATTTCTTTCTTCTCCAAAAAATAAAGTTTGTTCAATGCACCAATCAAACTCTTCTTCACTCATTCCCTTCCAGGCATAAACATGTATACCTTTATCTGCAATTGCTGCTGCGGCATGATCCTGCGTTGAAAATATATTACATGAACTCCATGTAACTTCTGCGCCAAGCTCAATCAAAGTTTCAATTAAAACAGCTGTTTGAATTGTCATATGAAGACAACCTGCAATTCTCGCACCTTTTAAAGGTTTTTCTTTTCTGTATTCAGATCTCAAAGCCATTAATCCTGGCATTTCAGCTTCTGCTAATTTAATCTCTTCTCTTCCCCATTTTGCCTGGTTAATATCTTTAACCCTGTATGGTATATGTTTTACATTACTTTTAATCATTGTGCTAATTTAAAAAGTTTTTTAATCTTTTTTACGTAATCCAGTTTTTCCCAGTTAAATAATTCTAAATCAAAGTCAATTGATTTACCCTCAGAATTAACAAAAGTTTTTTTAATTTTTTGAGGTTCTCTCCCAACGTGACCATAGGCAGCAGTTTCTAAATATATTGGCTTTCTTAAATCAAATAAATTTTCAATTGAATATGGTCTTAAATCAAAAGTGTCTAAAATCATCTCTGAAATTTTACCGTCAGAGTAATTTACTTTTGAAGTACCATATGTATTAACGTATAATGCTACAGGCTCTGCAACTCCGATTGCATAGCTAATTTGAACAAGAGCTTCCTCACAAATTCCAGCAGCAACAATATTTTTTGCAATATGTCTTGCAGCGTAAGCTCCACTTCTGTCAACTTTAGAGGGATCTTTTCCAGAAAAAGCACCTCCTCCATGCGCACCCTTACCTCCATAAGTATCAACTATAATTTTTCTTCCTGTTAACCCTGTATCTCCATGAGGTCCACCAATTACAAACTTACCCGTTGGATTAATTAAGTATTCTACATTATCATCGAATAAATTTTTTAAATCAGGGTTTTTATTTAATATTCTTGGAATAAGAATATTAATAATATCAGATTTGATTTTTTTAAGCATCTTGTCTTCAATATCAAACTCATCGTGTTGAGTAGAAACAACAATTGTTTTTATTTTTTGTGGTTTATTATCATCGGAATATTCAATTGTCACTTGCGACTTTGAGTCAGGTCTTAAATATTTTATCTCCTTATTCTCTCTTCTAAGAACAGCTAATTCTTGCAATATTTTATTTGAAATATCTAAAGCAAGTGGCATATAATTTTTGGTCTCATTAGTGGCATAACCAAACATTATACCCTGATCACCAGCTCCTTGGTCTTCATTATTTCTTTTGACTACTCCACGATTTATGTCTTCAGACTGCTCATGAATCATAGAAAGAATACCACATGATTTATAATCAAACTTATATTCACTATTAGTGTATCCAATTTTCTTTATTACATCTCTAGCAACTCTCTGTACATCAACATAAGTTTTAGATTTTACTTCACCAGATAAAATTACTTGGCCCGTGGTAACTAGTGTCTCACAGGCTACCTTGGCATGTGGGTCGAAAGCTAGAAAATTATCCAATATTGCGTCACTTATTTGATCAGCAATTTTATCAGGATGCCCTTCACTAACAGACTCAGATGTAAATAAATAACTCATGGAGTGCAAAAATACTTCTTAAACTAGCGAAAAAAAAATAAATATGTAAAATTAAGACAAGAAGTTTTCTATATCAGCATGAAGTGATTCGTCAACCATAGACTTCCAGGTATTATCACCATTTTTTATAGACTCTCTGATTTTTGTGGCAGAAATAAACATTGCTCCACTATCTGCAGGTGGCTGGTATTCATTAATTTCATAACCCACTCCTCTACCGTAATTAACCGATTCAATATCAGGTATCATCATAACTTCTACATCATCACCATGAGCTTCGTGATACTTTTTTATCATACCAACGGTTTGCTCCGTGGTAAAAGGATTTCTTTCATCAGGTTTAATATTTCTTACCATTATAAGAGCAGGAATACCTTGATTTAATTTTTGTTTAATTAACTCGATGTGACCATAATGATAAGGCTGATATCTTCCAACAAATATTGCATACTTTTTATCAATATTTTTAGTTGGTTCACCCCCGTGATTAATTTTATTCCACATATTTATCTTTTAAAATTTTAGTTTTTTAATTATTAAATCCATTGACTCTTCTATACTTAAATTCTTTATTTCTATTTCAGCATCTTCAGGTTCTTGATATGGAGCATCAATTCCGGTAAAACCTTTAATCTCACCGTTTAAAGCTTTTTTATATAGGCCCTTAGGATCTCTTTCAATACATTTGTCAATAGAGGTGTTGACAAAGATTTCAATAAAATCATCTCCAATCAATTTTCTAGCCTCATCTCTGTCATCAGAATAGGGTGAAATAAAAGCAGTCATGACTATTTTTCCTGAATCTGCAAAAAGTTTTGCCACCTCACTAATTCTTCTAATATTCTCTTTTCTATCTTCAGGGGAAAACCCAAGATCTTTATTTAAACCCATCCTTACATTGTCTCCGTCAAGTATATAGGTATTATATTTTTTTTTATTCAACTTTTCGTCAAGTGAGTTAGCCAGTGTAGATTTTCCAGAACCAGATAAGCCAGTGAACCACAATACTTTTCCTTTATGACCAGAAATATTCTCTCTTTGTTGTCTTGAAACTGAAAAATTATGTTTGGTCAGATTAGTTGCCATATTATATTTTGATGAACGCAAATCTAATAAAAATATTATACGAGAATTATATAAAAAATTAAATATTTATAAAGAAATCTTATAGAGATAAGGACTTCCCATAAACTCTGCTTCTGAAGTAATCCAAAAATTATTTTTATCGATTATTTTAATTGATTCAACCTGAGTTTTCCCAATTGGAATTTTAAATGTGTCAATTTTTAAATTTTTAAGTTTTGAAATATTAAAATTTTTAATCTTGTGAATATAATATTCGTTAAAATCTTTTGTTGAAGTTAAAACTAATAACTTCAATTTTTTATTGTAGTCAGCTCCTGTTACTATTGACTCAATGTTAATTTCCCCTATTAATTCTGCTTTGTAATTACCCGGATTTTTTGGCAACTTATATATTTCCGTGATTTTTTTGGCTCGGTTCTTTGTGAATATTAAAAGCTTATTCTTAACAGAAATTATACCTTCAGCGTCATACTTAGAATTCTGTTTGAAACTAAAGTCTTCTTGTTCCGGATAATAAAAATTGATTATTTCAAATGAGTTATCTGCACTGTCCAAAGGAGCTTTAATTATTCTTAAGTTTTTTCTTGTATCAAAGTTATTTCCTATATCAGCTATGTAAATATATTCATCATCAACTGTTAAATCCTCCCAATCGTTATTTTGTAGTTGACTAAAGTTTCTTTCAATAATCAATTCACCAATTTCATTTAAATAATAAAGAAGTGGTTGATTTCCAGAATCATTGAGTGTAATTAAATTATTTTCAACTTTCTCTAATCCTGATGTTTCATATACGGAACTTGGGAGCTCTATTTCAGAAACAATAGTTTGAGCCTCAAGATTTGTTATAACAAAAAAGAGTAGAAATAAGTGGCCCAGGGAGGATTCGAACCCCCAACCCTCAGAGCCGAAATCTGATATTCTATCCAGTTGAACTACTGAGCCTTTTTTTTTCACGATAAAAATCCCCTAACTATTGTTGATATCATCTTTCCGTCAGCTTTTCCCATGAGTTTCTTTGTTGAAAAACCCATTACTTTACCCATATCTTTCATACCCTCAGCTCCTATTTCATCAATAATGGATTTTATCACCTCCTTTACCTCATCTTCAGAAAGTGCTTTGGGTAAGAATTGCTGTATTAGCTCGGCTTCTTTTAATTCAGGATCGGCTAAATCATTTCTTCCTTGACCAGTATAAATAGCAGCACTATCTTTTCTTTGTTTAACCAACTTTTGTAGTATTTTCATTTCATCTTCATTAGATAATCCCCCATCAGAAGACTTCTGTGTTTTGTGCAGCAGAATAGCTGACTTAACAGCTCGAAGAGCAGTCAATGCCATTTTATTTTTACTCTTCATCGCCTCTTTTAGGGCAGTGGTAATTTTTAATTCTAAACTCATATTGATTTATATTAAATTTTAAGAAAAATTTATTTTTCTATTATTCTCTCATTATCCTTTAAATATACTATTTATAAATTCTTTAATTTTTCCCAGTTCCAAGCGGACTCAAGAGCAGACTCAAAAGTCATAACTGGGAACCAACCCAGTTCGGTGTTGATCTTATTATTATCTGAATAGATTTGTTCAACATCACCAGACCTTCTTGGGCCTATTTCATGAGATATTTTTAATTCATTAACTTTTTCGAATGAATCAATAACCTCAAGAACACTTACTCCTTTGCCTACTCCAAGATTAAAAGCAGTTTTTATTTTAGTATTATTCAAAATATGATTTAAAGCCATTGTATGTGCTTTTGCTAAGTCAACAACGTGAATATAATCTCTAACACATGTGCCATCATGAGTTTTATAATTATTACCAAATATTTGCATAGACTTTCTTTTTCCACTTGCCACCTCACAAATAATTGGAACTAGATTATTTGGTTTGTCAGCTGAGCAATCTCCGATCAAATTAGAAGGATGGGAGCCAACAGGGTTAAAATATCTGAGTGATATACTATTAATTCCAGACTCTTCAATTAATTTTTCACATAATTGTTTTGTTTCACCGTAAGGCGATTCAGCTTTTCCAAAAGGTGCCAACTCATTTACAGGTAAAAATTCTGGGGTTCCATAGACGGTACAAGAGGAAGAAAAAATAATATTATTAACATTATGCTTATTCGCTAAATCTATTAATATTTCCAATGAACCAATGTTATTAGAGAAATATTTATTTGGTTGTCTAACAGATTCCTCAACGGATTTATAGGCAGCAAAATGTATAACTGCTACTATGTTATTATGCTCAATGAATATTTTATCCATTTGATCAAAATCTGTGCAATCAACCTGATAAAATTCAATCTTAGTTTTGATTATTTGTTCAGCACCCTTTATATTATTTATAGAACTATTAGAAAGATTGTCAACTACAATAGGTCTATATCCTGAATTATATAACTCTACTAAAGTATGTGAACCTATGTAACCAGCACCTCCTGTTACTAAAATGTCTTTTTTTTTCATCAAAAAAGCTCTATTAATATTTTATAATTCAAATTTAAAAAGATATTGTTAATCTACATTATCGTGAAGAAAGGAATTGTTTTTTCGAATTTTCATATCATCATTCTCGTCTAAACCAACTGAGATTCTAGAAATATTATTTTCTGATGAATAATTCTTATCCTCTAATTCAATTCCCTTTCTCTTATATGCTGGTTCATTTTCAATGTCATCAATTTTTGACTTATTAAACTTATAATTAAATTCTTTCATACGTAACCTTCTTTCCTTTGATCTTTGTTTTTGGAAATCGGAAATAGAAGTATTAATTGGATCTTGACTTTCATTCTCCTTATCATTTTCAATGGTCGCTTCAATGGTTTGGGTTTCAACCTTAAAATCACTGCTATTTAGTTTACTTTCGATCTCAATTGTTTGTTCAAACAAAATATCATCTTTGATTTCATGTATAAGTTCTTGATCATCAACAGAATTATTTTCTGGAATAACCTCAGAGTAATCATTTACCTCAATATCCATTACCTCAATTTTTTTATTTAAGTCATCGATCGTTTTATTATCATCTGAATCAAACAAAGACCACTCTATCGAATTTTCATCCTCATTCTCATTTATTTCTGGATGATAAATTTGATTATTTTCATTTGTTATCTCTTTCGGGTCAATCACATCAATATCCATGACATCTACAATAGGTGATTCTATATTTAGGACATCTTCACTCATATCAAAAGGGGTTTCAATATCTAAAATCTCTTCATTTTCGTCGCTCGAATTAAAATCTTTCTTACTATTTTCTAAAAGATCAAATGATTTTCTATCCCCGTCTTCAAACTCATCCAATACGTGAATTATTTTTTCATCTGAATTTAAATCTTCAACATCATCAGAAACTTCATCTGATGGGGTTTCTTCACAATTATCATCCTCTAAAACATGAACTATTTTGTCTTCAATAATATCCGTTTGTTCGGAATTAGCCACCTCTTTTTCTAGTGGATTTTCTTCAACTTGAATTTGGGAAAACAAATTATCTTCACCTAGTTCATGAACGATTTTTTCAGGCTCTGTGTTTGAAATTTCATTTTGTTGATCTACATCAAATCCTGTAGCTATTACCGTAACAGAAATTGAATCTTGCAACTCATAATCTTCACCTACACCCATTATGATATTTGCACCGTATCCAGCTTGCTCTTGAATATAATCGTTAATTTCACCAATTTCGTCAATTGTAATTTCCTCATTACCTGAAACAATTAATAATAAAACATTCTTGGCTCCAGAAATCCTATTATCATTCAACAGTGGAGAGTCAAGCGCTTTTGATATTGCATCATAAGCTCTATTACTTCCGGATGAAGAAGCTGCACCCATAATAGCTGTACCACTATTACTTAATACAGTTTTTGCGTCCTTTAAATCAATGTTTTGAGTATAGTGATGTGTAATTACCTCAGCAATTCCTTTGGAAGCTGTTGACAATACCTCATCTGCCTTGGAGAAACCTGCTTTAAAACCTAAATTACCATAAACTTCTCTAAGCTTATTATTATTTATGATGATTAATGAGTCAACTTGATCTCTTAGTTTTTCAATCCCTATTTGAGCTTGCTCATTTCTAATTTTACCCTCAAAACCAAACGGAGTTGTTACAATCCCAACAGTTAGAATATTCATGTCTCTTGCCATTTTTGCAATAACGGGAGCTGCACCCGTTCCTGTTCCTCCTCCCATTCCAGCAGTTATAAATACCATTTTTGTATTTACGTTTAACATTGACATTATATCTTCAGAACTTTCAAGTGCCGCTTTCTCTCCAACTTCAGGGTTTGCTCCAGCCCCTAATCCTTCAGTTAGATTTACTCCTAATTGTATTTTATTTGGAACCCCACTATTATTTAAAGCTTGTGCATCAGTATTACATATTACAAAGTCGACTCCTTTTATTCCTTGCTTATACATATGATTAATTGCATTACTTCCTCCGCCACCTACTCCAATGGCTTTAATTACATTTGATTGATTTTTAGGTAAATCAAAACTAATTCCTAAATCTAAATTTTCATCCATGGTACAGTTTTAAAATTTTAATTATTATTCAGCATTGTCTAGAAAATCTTGTAAATTTTTAGTTAGCTTATCTAAAAAAGACTCTCTTTCAATTTTTTTATTTTCTTTTTTTAATTCATTCGAAGATGATTCATTATCATCATTTGATCCTTCTTCGTTTTGTGGATCATTATTAAATAATTCACCTTCAATATTTTCTGGTTCATTTTTTCTTAATCTGTGCAATCCGTCCATTACTAAGCCAACAGCAGTTGCATAAAGTGGGCTTGTTACAGACTTATCGGTATCACCAGCTAGATGTTCATTTGGGTATCCTACTCTTGTATCCATACCCGTTACATATTCTACCAATTGTTTTAAATGTTTTAATTGACTTCCTCCACCAGTTAAAACAATACCAGCAATTAGTTTTTTCTTTTGATCTTCATGACCATAATTTTTTATTTCTAAATAAACTTGTTCGATAATTTCCACTGTTCTAGCATGAATTATTTTTGATAAATTCTTTAATGATATCTCCTTTGGATCTCTACCTCTTAGACCGGGAATTGAAACAATTTCATTTTCTTTATTTTCTCCAGGCCATGCAGAACCAAATTTTACCTTTAGCAGTTCAGCTTGTTTTTCTATGATTGAACATCCTTCTTTTATATCCTCTGTGACTACATTTCCTCCAAAAGGAATTACAGCCGTATGTCTTATTATTCCGTCTTTAAATATGGCTAAATCGGTTGTTCCACCACCAATATCAATGAGTGCTACTCCAGCCTCTTTTTCTTCATGACTTAAGACAGCATTTGCAGAAGCTAAGGGTTCAAGTGTAATTCCGTCAAGATCTAGCCCTGCACTCTTTATACACCTTCCAATATTTCTGATTGAAGAAACCTGACCCACAACGACATGAAAATTTGCTTCTAACCTTCCTCCATACATTCCAATAGGCTCTTTGATTTCAGCTTGACCGTCAACTTTGAATTCCTGAGGCAAAACATGTATAATTTCTTCTCCCGGCAACATTACCAACTTGTGAACTTGATTAATTAACCTTTCAATATCATTTTCATCGATTACCTGCTCTGAATTATTTCTTGTTATGTAATCACTATGCTGTAAGCTTCTTATGTGTTGCCCAGCAATCCCTACAGTAACTGCATCAACTTTGAATCCTGAAATTTCTTCAGCCTCTGAAACTGCTTGCTGAATGGATTGTATTGTTTGTGTAATATTATTAACAACTCCTCTGTGAACACCCAAGCTAATAGATTTTCCTACACCTAAAATTTTCATTTTATTGTATTCATTTGTTTGTCCAATCATCGCAACAATCTTTGTTGTTCCTATGTCTAAACCAATTGATATCATATTTTCTTTCATAACATTTATTTTTTTACCCCTACAACCTGATTCTCAAATTGTAGATTTATCATATTATAATTCTTTAAATCACCTTCTTCTTTAGCTCTTATAAAAAAGGCCTTCAAATTTGTAATCTTACTTTTTAATCTGTTATTATCTCCAATCAGAATTGAAGCCCTATAGTCTCTTAATTTTAAACTTATTTTATTATTGTTAACCATGATTTGAGATACGTTTTTTTTCAAAAAATCATCCTTCTTAATAAATAAGGAAACTTTAGTTAAGAAATCTAAATTAGTTTCAGAATTATATCCAAAAACAACAGGAACTTTTACAGATTGAAGTTTTGAAAGAGACATAAAATTTGAATTTTTATCTAAATAAAAAGAACTGTCCTTAGTAATTAATCTAGCAATAGGGTCCTTTTGATTCACAGCTACATGTAATTGCTCACCCACTGTTTTAAATACTTGAGATTTCTCAACGTAAGTGTTATTATCAATTTCATTTTCTATTTTGACAAGCGCAATAGAATCTTTTGAAGAATTAATATGTTTTAAAACCAAATTTTTAATAGAATCAGCTGAGATAAAGTAACTTGTATTTGGCTCTATTGAAACAATTACGTCAGAAATAATTCTGTCATTATTTTTTAAATTAGAACCATAAAATAGCCCGATTGATAATATTAAAATCAACACAAATAATATGTTAACCCAGTTAATACGCATATTCAAGTTCTTGTTTTATGTGTTCAACTTCGTTTGCAATATCACCAGCACCTAATGTTATGTTTACCCTATATCCTATATTTTTAATATGATCTGAAATGTCAGACTTTCTTGAAATAGTTTTATGGTTAGAATCAATTTTTTCTAACAACCATTCTGAACTAATTCCCTTAATTGGAATTTCTCTAGCTGGATAAATTTCTAAAAGAATCACAGCATCAAATTGAGATAAAGCTTTTGCAAAATCCTCTGCTAAATCTCTAGTTCTTGAATATAAATGAGGCTGAAAAACAACGGTTAATTTGTCATTTGGATAGATATTCTTTAATGAATCAAATACCTTGTTTATTTCTTCTGGATGATGAGCATAATCATCAATGTATATTATATTTTCATTATCAATTTGATATGAAAACCTTCTTTTTATTCCCTTAAAAGAGATTAAAGAACTAATAATTTGATTTTCAGAAATCCCTAACTTTAATGCTAATGCAATGGCGCATGTAGCATTTAATACATTATAATGACCAGTTAAAGGTAATTTAATATTTTCAATGGTTGATTTCTTTGATTCAAAATCAAAAATACTAAGTTCACTTTTACAGTTTATATTCAACACTTTAAAATCGGAATCATTTCTTTCACCATACTTAGAAGAGTTAAATTCCAAGTTTTCATGTGTAATTAACAAACCTCCAAACTTAATATTATCAGCAAAATCATAAAATGCCTGAGATAAACTTTCCTTATTTCGGTATATATCTAAATGATCTACATCCATAGAGGTAATGCACGCAAAATCTGGATTTAATTTTAAAAACGACTTATCAAATTCATCTGCTTCAACCAAAATAAATTCATCTCCATTGTGTAAAAAATTAGAATTATAATTTTCCATAATACCTCCAACAAATGCAGTAAAGGATACGTCTGCACATTTCAGAATGTGAGCTAAAATTGATGTTGTTGTTGTTTTTCCGTGAGTACCTGCTATAGCAATGCACTTACTTTTTCTAGATATGTTTTCTAAAATATCAGCCCTCTTATAAATATCAAAATCATTATCTTTAAAATAATTCAAAAGAATATGATTATTAGGAATTGCAGGAGTGTATACAACAACTGTATCATCTTTTGCTAAAGCATTATATTTCACTGTAATATTTTCAAGATTATAATCTATTTTTGCTCCCATTTTTGTTAGATCAATCGTTATGATTGATTTTTCTCTATCGTATCCAGACACATTTTTATTTTTTTCAATAAAATATTTTGCAAGACCACTCATTCCAATCCCGCCAATACCAATTAAAAAAACATTATGTTTAGAACTTAAATTCATTAATTCATTATTTTTTTTATTTCATTTACGATATCATTTGTAGCGTTAACAAATGCTAACTTTTTAATATTTTTAGATAATTTATTTCTCAACTCAGATGAAGAATTAAGCATATTTATCTTCTTCTTTAAATCCTCTTCCAAATTCTTCTCTTCAACCAATATTGCAGCATCATTTTCAACAATCGCCTGTGCATTTTTCAATTGATGATCTTCGGCTACATTTGGGGAAGGAATAAAAATTACGGGCTTTCCAATTATTGATAACTCTGAAACAGAACTTGCACCAGCCCTTGAAATAATGAAATCGGAAACAGAAAAAGCTAAATTTATTTCGTCTAAAAAATCAACTAATTTTATATTTTTAGAATCTACCATGGATTTGTATTGATTATAGTATAACTTTCCACACTGCCAAATCACCTGAAGATTCAGATATTTTAAATAATCAATTATGGAGTATATAGATTTATTGATCTCCCTTGATCCAAGACTTCCACCTATAACAAGCAAAGTTTTTTTATTGCTATCTAGTTTAAAATGACTAATTCCTTTATCAAAATAATCTGCATTTGAAGAAATTGATGATCTGACAGGATTCCCCGTGAGTACAAGCTTATCTTTTGGGAAAAATTTGTCTAAATTTCTATATGCTACACAAACGGTATTTACACGTTTAGAAAGAATTTTATTGGTTATACCAGGACATGAATTCTGCTCTTGGATAAGAGTAGGTATGTTAAATAAGTTTGCAATATATAGAGTAGGCCCACTAGCATATCCACCAGTACCTACTACCACATCGGGTTTAAATTTTTTAATAAGAATTATGGATTGAAAAACACTAACCAATAACTTTAAAGGAAACAGTAAATTATTAAATATTTTACCACGATTAAATCCAGAAATCCATAGACCTAAAATTTCGAAACCATATTTTGGAACAATTTTCATTTCCATCTTACCTCTTGCTCCCACAAATAAAATTTCAGAATTATTATCTCTGCTTTTTAACTCGTTAGCAATTGAAATTGCAGGATAAATATGACCTCCTGTCCCTCCACCAGATAATATGATTCTATTTCTTCCCATTTATATTGTCTCTTTTAATATTTCTAATGGACTTTCACTATTATTATCCTCTAACTCATTTTGATTTGATCCACACTTAACACTTTGTATGATTCCAATTGCAATACAAGTCATCCATATTGATGTACCCCCACTACTAATTAACGGCAAGGGTTGACCAGTGATCGGAAATAATTCAACCGAGACACCAATATTTATTAACGCTTGAAAGACTATGGGGACACCCAGTCCTATCACTAACAGAGATCCAAAAATAGTTTCTGATTTGTTAGAAATTATTATTATTCTAAATAAGAAAAGTAAGTATGCTAATAGAATGGAAAGTCCACCAATTAAACCATACTCTTCAACAATTATTGCAAAAATAAAGTCTGATGAAGATTGAGGTAAAAAATTCTTTTGTACACTTTTACCAGGTCCTAATCCTTTTACCCCTCCAGTTGCTATTGCAATCTTAGCTTTTTCTATTTGATAATTTTCTTTAGAATTTTCTTTATCTACAAAATTTTCAACTCTACTTTTCCATGTATCAACTCGATTCGGAAATAATCCTGGATATGCCTTGACAACCAATATGAATAGTGTCAAAATAAAAAGACCTGACAAAACAATCCCTGCTAAATATCTTTTAGGATAGCCTCCTATAAAACACAATAAAACGACCATGCAAAATAAGATTGCAGTGGTTGAAAAATTAGCTGGTAAAATCAATACTAATATTGACAAAATTGGAAACCACAAAGGGATAATAGAGCTACCAAAACGTATCTCTTGATCTTTAATTTTTGCAAGATATCGAGAAACATAAATCATTAAAATAACTCCAGCTAAAGTTGACGGTTGGAAAGTAAAGCCAACAAAGGGAATTTTTATCCATCGACTTGTATTTGTCAATGAATCTGTAATTGTAGGCTGAAATAAAGTATATAATAATAATACCATTACAACAGGGATCATTAGGATGGAAATTCCTCTAAAATATCTATAGGGAATTTTTTGAATAAAATACATGAAAGTAAATCCAACTGACAAATGAATAAAATGCTTAAATAGAAAACCAATTGTATTACCCCCGCCAGAAACATAAGCTAGATTACTTGCGGCGCTATACACAGGTAAAAAGGAAAATCCTGCAAGCAATAATAATACTGCCCACAAAGTTTTGTCTCCTTGTATGTTTTCTAAAATTTTATTCATTATAATTTTCTAACAGCTGATTTAAATTGTCTTCCCCTATCTTCATAATCATCGAATAAATCAAAACTTGCACAGGCCGGAGAGAGAAGAACGGTATCGCCAGAAGTTGAAACTTTATATGCCGCACTAACAGCTTCATTCATTGATTTGGTTTCAATAATATATTCAACAATATTTTCAAAATGATCAATGATTTTCATGTTATTAGCTCCTAGACAAATAATTGCTTTAACCTTTTTTGAAACTAATTTTGTCAATTCTGAATAATCATTTCCTTTATCAATTCCTCCAACTATCCAAATAGTTGGTGATTCCATTGACTCCAATGCATAATAAGCTGCATTTATATTTGTTGCTTTAGAGTCATTAATATACTTTACCTTGTTAATTGTTAAAACATTCTCAAGCCTATGTTCAACTCCCTGAAAATGCTCTAAACTTTTTCTAATGGTCTCTTTTCGAATCTTTAATAAATTTGCAACTGTAGCGGCAGCCATTGCATTTCTTATGTTATGATTCCCTTTTACTAAAAATTTATCTGTAGGCATAGTTATTTTATTTTTATCAATTATGATATTTATTTCTTTGTTTAAATAATATGCTCCCTGATCGACTTTTTTTTTAATCGAAAAAGGAAGCAATATTGAATTAATATTATTTTTCTTTATGTATTTATTAGTTTCATCGCAATCTGAATTATAGATTAAATAATCATTTTCAGTTTGATTCTTTGTTATTTTAAATTTGGCTTTGATATAGGCATTATAATTTTTATATCTGTCTAAATGATCTGGACTAATTCCGGTTAATATTGCTATATGGGGTCTAAATTTTTCCACACCATCCAACTGAAAACTACTTAGCTCAACCGTACTGTATTGAACAGAATCTTCACAAACTTTTGAAAAACTATTTCCAATGTTTCCTGAAATTGAGCAACTGATATTTGCATCAGAAATTAATTTGTGAACCAATGTTGTAGTTGTTGTCTTACCGTTACTTCCAGTAATTCCAATAATTTTTGATTTTGAAAAATTAAATGCAAATTCAATTTCAGAAATCACTTTAATGCCATTGTTTCGATAAAAATCAATTATTTCCAGATCATCAGAAATACCTGGGCTTTTTATAACAATATCTATGTCTTTACATTTTGCCAATTCATGCGAGTTTTCTTCAAAATCTATATTTAATTCGTTAAATTTCTTTTTGGTTTCCATATCAATCAAACCGTTATCAGAAACAAATACCTCATAAGAATTTTTCCTAGCCAGTATCGCACTACCTTTTCCACTCTCTCCAGCACCAAGAATTACTATTTTTTTCAATTATCTGATTTTAAGAGTTATTATTGATAGTATTGCAAGTACGATCCCCACAATCCAAAACCTTGTGACAATTTTACTTTCGTGATATCCTTTTTTCTGAAAATGATGATGTAATGGAGACATTAAAAAGATTCTTTTTCCTACTCCGAATTTTTTTCTTGTATACTTAAAATAAAATACCTGCAGAATCACAGATAAATTCTCAATCAAAAAGATTCCACATATAAGTGGTATTAACCATTCTTTTCTTACCGCAATTGAAATAACCGCAATAATCCCCCCGATGGTTAAACTTCCCGTATCCCCCATAAAAACCTGAGCGGGATATGTATTATACCAAAGAAAACCAACGAGAGCACCAACAAAAGCTCCGATAAAGATTGTAATTTCACCTACTCTTGGTATGTACATGATATTTAAATAATCAGAAAAAATTATATTTCCAGAAACCCATGAAAAAACACCAAGTGTTAAAACAATTATTGCAGATGAACCAGCAGCAAGCCCGTCTAAGCCATCGGTTAGATTAGCTCCATTTGAAACAGCTGCAATAATTAGTACAACAAAAAAAATAAATACAATCCATGTGTAGGATTGTAAACTTGGATCTATCCAGGTGATTAAATCTGAATAATTAAATACATTATCTTTGACAAAGGGTATGGTTGTCTCAGTCGATTTATATTCTGATAGGTTATCAACAACCTGTATTTGATCTGTGAATGGTCCTTGATCTTTGACAGTAACTTCTGGATGAAAAAAGAGAGTTGCACCAACAACTATCCCAAGAATTACTTGACCTATTATTTTATAAGCTCCCCTAAGGCCTGTCTTGTTGTTTTTGGATAATTTAATATAGTCATCAATAAATCCAATTACTCCCATCCATAATAGGGTAATAATCAATAAAATAATATATATGTTATCAAGTTTAGCAAATAATAAAACAGGTATAAGCGTAGAAAGAAGTATTATTAAACCTCCCATTGTAGGAGTCCCTTGCTTTTCATTTTGTCCTGAAAGCCCCAAATCTCTTATTGATTCCCCTATTTGTTTTGTTTTTAGAAAATTGATAATCTTCCTTCCAAAAATTGTAGAAATGAGTAAAGATGTAATGACAGCTGCAGCGGCTCTGAAAGAAATATAGGTAAACAAAGAAGCTCCAGGGATCTGGTATTGATTTTCTAAATATTCAAAAAGATAGTACAGCATAGTTTTAGTTTTTTTGATTTAAAAGGTTCTTAACAATGTCAAAGTCATCAAAATCAGATTTTACACCCTTAATCTCCTGGTAGGTTTCGTGTCCTTTGCCAGCAACCAGAATAATATCATTTGATTTAGCAAACTGACATGCTGCTTTTATTGCTTCTTTTCTATTTGTAATTGAAATGGATTTGTTTGAATGAAAAGGCTTTACTCCCTTAGCCATTTCTTCAATTATTGATTCTGGATCCTCATTTCTCGGGTTATCACTTGTAAAAATTACTTTAGAACTTAGTGAGGTAGCTATATCACCCATCAAAGGTCTTTTTGATTTGTCTCTGTTTCCTCCACAACCAACGACTGTAATCAAATTATTGTCAATCGACTTAATTTCATTTATAGAATTAAGAATGTTTTCTAGTGCGTCAGGGGTATGAGCATAATCAACAATAGCTGTAATTTTATTCTTTTTATAAAACTGAAATCTACCATCAACAGCTTGTAAATTACTTATTGACATCAAAATCTCATCCTCTGGAACACCTAATATTGAAGCGGTTGAATAGACAGCTAATATGTTGTACGCATTAAATCTTCCAACTAGTTTACTCCAAACCTCTGAACTATTAATTTTTAAAAGCATTCCATCAAAGGATGATTCCAAAATTTTGGTCTTAAAATCTGAAACCGAGTTAAGTGAATACGTATATTTAGCTGCTTTTGTATTTTGAAGCATAAATAAACCGTTTTTATCATCATTATTTGTCAGTGCAAAAGAATACTTACCCAGTTGGTCAAAGAAAGTTTTTTTGACATCTCTGTAGCTTTCAAAAGTTTTGTGATAATCTAAATGGTCATGGGTTAAATTTGTATAAATTCCCCCTTTAAAATCCAATCCTTTAATTCTATTTTGATCAATTCCATGTGAACTAACTTCCATAAAGCAATACCTTACATTTTTAAGGACCATTTCGTTTAAATATCTGTTAATCGAAAGAGAATCTGGAGTTGTTTGATTGGCCTCAAATTCGTCTTTATCGATTACAATCTTAACTGTAGAAATTAATCCAGATTTAATTCCTAAGTTTTTATATAATTCAAATAAAAGAGTTGTGATCGTAGTTTTTCCGTTAGTGCCAGTAACCCCTATAAGGTTTAATTTTGAGGAGGGATTATCAAAATAATTCGAGCAAATTATAGCTAATGCTTCTCTAGAACAAGGAACATTTATATAAACAATATCATCAATTTTATCTTCTGGCATTTCTTCACAAATGATACAGTTAGCACCATTTTCAATAGCTTGACTTATATAATCATGTCCGTTAACATTTACTCCATTTATAGCGACATACATATCTGATCTTGAAACTAGCCTTGAATCAAACTCAACTTTTTCTATAAATAATGAGGTGTTTCCAAAAACACGATTTATATCTACTTTGTATAAAATCTCTCTAATTAATTTCAAATCAATTTTATTTTTATCGTTTGTCCTTTATTAATTGTTGATCCTGCCCTAACAGATTGCCTAATTTTATTTCCGTAACCCTCAACTAAAACTTTACATCCTACATTTTCTAAGAGCGGAATTATATCCATTAATTCATAATCACTCAGGTCAGGCATTATCATATTTTCTAATTGGGTTAAGACTTTGGAATCAATACTTTTACTTTTCCAATCAAAATCATCTCTGTTAAATATTTCAACAGAAGGGATTTCAGAATATATTTTTTGTGCTATCTCTTTGAAAACAGGTGCTGCCACTACATTACCATAATATCCCTTAGATTTGTTGGGTTTATGAATAACTACAATGCATGAATATTTTGGTTTATCTGCAGGGAAATAACCGGCAAAAGAAGAGATATATAAACCCGATGATTTCCAGTATTCCGTTTGACAAGTACCCGTTTTTCCTGCCATTGAAAAATCTTCAGAATAAATATTATGTGCTGTACCATGTTTTTTCTCAACAACATTTTTCATCATATTTTTTACCACATTAATTGTTTCGATACTGCATATTGATTCCGAGATGATCTCAGTGTTAAATTGTTCGATAACTTGATCAAATTGTTTTACCTGATTAATAAATCTTGGCTTAACCATTACACCGTTGTTAGCTATTGCATTGTAAAATGTCAAAGTTTGCAATGGAGTTAATGAAATACCATATCCAAATGCCATCCACGGAAGATCCAAACCATCCCAATTTATTTTATCACTTGGATGTGTAAAAACTGGATTGCCCTCTCCTAAAATTGGTAAACCTAAAGGCTCGTTAATTTTCATATCAAACAATCCTTCTACAAATTTTTCAGGGTTTTCTTTATAGTTGTCATTAATAATTTGAACAAGTGCTGTGTTAGATGAAACTTCGAATGCCCTTGCTGCAGAAATTTTTCCGTATCCTCCTTTTTTGGAATCTCTTACTTTTCTACCATAAAAACTCAAGATTCCGCTCTTTGTGTCAATAATATCAGAAGTGTCTATAACCTTATCCTCTAAAGCTCTTACCATTGCCATTAACTTGAATGTCGATCCAGGTTCATGAGACTCCCCTACAGCATAATTTAATTTTTCATAATATTTTCCTTCTGAGGTTCTTCCTAAATTTGAAATTGCTTTAATCTTACCTGTTTTGGTTTCCATAACTACAACACTACCGTGCTCTGCTTCATAAAACTCAAGTTGTTTTAAAAGCGCATGATGGGCAACATCCTGAATTTCTATATTTAAAGTTGTATGTAAATCATATCCATCCCTAGGTTCTTTCTCATTATAATCTAATACTGGCTTCCATTGGCCAAGACCAATTTTTTGAGAAAATCTAATCCCGTTTTTACCTTTTAAGTATTTGGGTCCAAAGGCTCCATCCAATCCTGGACGCATTGCGTTGCCAAAGTCGTCATATCTTTCATAACCCACAGTTCTTTGAGCAATTCCACCAATAGGATAATCACGTTTTGTATATTGTTCGCTAATTAGTCCACCCTTGTATCCACCAAGATTAAATAATGGAAATTCTTTAAATTTCTTATAGTCTAGATATCCTAGATTTCTTGCAATTAACAGGTATCTGTTTTTATCTTGTCTGGCTTGCCTCAACTTATTTGAGTAAAATTCGGATGGCTTATCAAAATATTTTGATAATTCAGCTGCTAATAAATCCACATAATTCTCAAAATTCTTTTGGGAGGGTGCCAATGCATCAAATCGTATATTGTATTTAGGCACTGAACTAGCCAGAAGTTTTCCAGAATCTGAATATATATTTCCTCTGTTTGCAGGTATTTCAATATTTTTAAATTCTCTCTCCTCAGAAATATTTATGTAATGGTCACCTTGAAAAAATTGTAAGTCTATTAATTTAAAAATGACAGCAAATACGACAACAATAAGCATTAAGCTAATTACATAGAGTCTTGTTGTTATATTTTTTTTAGTTACCGACATTTATTACAATTTTAACGGGTGGTTTTTTAGATGTTTTTATCCCTTTTTCAAATAGTTTATTCTTTACTGTTGACTCCATTTTTAGGGTCATTAGTAACGTTCTGGTATCTACAAACTCAGACCTCAACGATTTAATTTGTTCATTGAGTGCTGCAATTTCATATACCTTTTTATCAACCGAATGGGATGATGAAATCATAACAATAGATAAGACCAAAAAAAGAAAGATATAAAGCCAATTAGAGGTAGATTTTTCATCAACTAAAAATGATCCTCTAATTATATTTATAATCTTATTCTTCATTGGCTAATTTTTTTCAGCTATTCTGAGTTTTGCACTCCTTGATCTTTTATTAGACTTTATTTCTTCTGAACTCGGGCAAATCAACGACCCTATTTTCTTGAGCGGTACTGAAAAATTTCCATAAAAATCTTTCTCAATTTCATTTGAAAAACTGCCAGTTTTAATAAACCGCTTGACAAGCCTATCTTCTAACGAATGATAGGATATTATAGCCAGCCTTCCGCCTGGTTTTAATAAATCACTAGATTGCTGTAAAAATGATTTTAAAACATCGATTTCATTGTTTACCTCAATTCTTATTGCTTGATAAATTCTTGAAAGATTTTTATTTAAATAACTACTTGGGAAAAGAGGTTTGAGTAAAGAGTTAAGTTGAAAGGTTGTCTTAATTTCCTTCTCTTTTCTTCCAGTACATATCTCTTTCGAAATTCTCTTTGAGTTTTTTAAATCTCCAAAATCAAATAATACATTCGATAAGTTTTCTTCAGAGTATTTGTTTATCACATGAAAAGCATCAATTGAACTTTCTTTATCCATTCTCATATCTAAGTTTGAATCATACCTATAGGAAAATCCTCTTTTAGGTTCATTAATCTGGAAAGAAGAAATTCCTAAATCAGCAAGAATTCCGTCAACTTTATTGAATCCTATGTTTTTTAAAAATTTTTTCATGTATGTAAAATTTTCATTTATAAAATGAAATCTTTTGTCTTCAAAAATATTTGCAATCGCATCTGGGTCTTGGTCAAATGAAATCAGTTTTCCTTTTTCTGAAAGATTTTCTAAAATCTCTTTACTATGACCTCCTCCTCCAAATGTTACATCAACATAAATCCCTTCATTATTAATATTTAACCCCTTAATAGATTCTCTTAGCAAAACTGGATTGTGATAATTATTCATCATCTTCACCCATAACTTCTTCAGCTAGTTTTGCAAAATCATCTCTTGAATCAACAATTGAGCTTTCATAACTATCCTTATCCCATATCTCGATTATATTAACCGACGATGACAACACAATTTCCCTTTTGATATTTGAAAATTCAATTAGATCTTTAGGTATCAATAGTCTACCGTTACTGTCTAGTTCAATGAATTTTACACCAGCAGTAAACCTTCTAATAAAATCATTATTCTTTTTCTTAAATCTGTTAAGTGAATTAACTTTTGAAATCAATTCTTCCCATTCAGAAATGGGATATAGCTCTAAGCAACTCTGAAATACAGCGCGTTTTAGGACAAATCCTTTGTTAATTACAGCAGCTAGTTGCTTTTTGAAAGCAGAGGGAATTAAGACCCTGCCTTTTACATCAACTTTACATTCGTATGTTCCAATTAAATAATTCAACTTCAATAACAGTTTAGATAATCTCAAATTTAATAAAAATATTACCACATTTTACCACATTTTACCACTTTGTTAATAAAATTCAGTCAAAGCTATATTTTAAGCTATAAAACTGACCTATTTATATTGTAATTGTCTGATTATTAAGTGGTTAATTATATTTTTGAATTAATTAACATTATGTGTTGATTAATTGTTAATGAATACTGTTAATTAATGAATAATGGACAAAAATGATTACTTTTGACAATCAGATAAACGTATATGAAATTCAATTTAGTAGAAGACAGTGAATACAAATACATTGAAGAAGGTGAAGGGTTTCCGATTATTATTCTTCATGGGCTAATGGGCAACCTAAGTAATTTCAACGAGGTTACAGATTTTTTTAAAAATAGAAACTTTAAGGTAATTATGCCTGTTCTTCCTATATATGACATGCCTTTGCTAAAAACATCTGTAAAAGAACTTGCTAAATTTTTAGATAAATTTATTATACATAAAAAAATTAAAGAATTTGTGTTGATGGGAAATTCTTTAGGTGGACATATTGGACTTTATTACACCAAGATGTTCAATAAAGCTAAAGGGCTAGTATTGACTGGCAGCTCTGGACTTTATGAAAAAGGGATGGGAAGCGGTTATACGAAAAGAGGCGATTATGAAGTTATTAAAAAGAAAGTTGAAGAAGTTTTTTATAACCCCATAGTAGCTACCAAAGAATTAGTTGACGAAGTATTTCAGACAGTGAATGACAGAAGTAAGCTAATAAAAATTTTAGCTATGGCTAAAAGCGCAATAAGACACAATATGTCTGATGATCTGCCTAATATGAAACTTCCAACCTGCATAATTTGGGGGGAAAATGACAATGTTACACCCCCTGAAGTAGCTGATGAATTTCATAAATTACTACCTAATTCATCGCTATACTGGATAAAAAAATGCGGACATGCCCCTATGATGGAACATCCGTCAGAATTTAATTCTATTTTATTTGACTGGCTTTCCACAAAAATTTTAGATAAATAATGAATATTAAAACTGCAAAATTTGTAGTTAGCAATCAAAATGTCAATGATTGCCCAAAAGAGAACATCCCAGAATATGCCTTTATTGGCAGAAGTAATGTTGGCAAATCTTCATTAATAAACATGCTAGCTAATAATAAAAAATTAGCTAAAACCTCCTCTAAACCTGGAAAAACAAGACTTATTAATCATTTTAAAATTGATTCCTTTTGGCATCTGGTAGATCTCCCTGGCTACGGATATGCAAAAGCATCAAAGACTGAAAAAAAAGAATTTCAAAAATTAATAACAGATTATTTTATCTACAGAAAACAACTTATTAATGCCTTTATCCTAGTAGACATCAGGCATGAGGCACAAAAAATAGATATAGAATTTATGAGATGGCTTACAACTAATGACATAGCCTTTTCAATTATTTTTACAAAGATTGATAAATTAAAACAGAATGGAAATCCAAACGAAGGAGTAGAATTCAAAATAGAAGAATACAAAAAAGTTCTACTGGAAAATTGGGAGTTTTTACCAAAAATATTTTTAACATCAAGTGTTAAACATATTGGAAAAGAAAATATTATAGGATATATAAATAACTTAAACCAATCAATTTCTCAAAAATAAATTCTAATGTTTTTAAGATTATTTAGTAATATTAGAGATAGTTTTAGAACCCGTTGAGAATTCTTTTGTAATAATCGCTTTATCATACAAAGTTCCTAGAGTTGTATAGGCGCTATAAATCAATTTGTCATTCTCAACGCTAATTACTTGGAAAAACTGGGTTTGTTCCCCCAGTTTATCAGCTTGATAACCGTCAGCTTGATAATTTTCAATTTGATCTTTATCCAATTCGTATTGTTTTGGACCACTTACAGATGTAACATACAAAGTTTTAAAATTTCCAGATTGGTCAATATTTGGAGATTTTACAGGGATATGACCCCTTGCATATGTATGGTCATGACCGTTAAGTACCAGATCTACTCCATACTTATCAAACAATGGCTTCCATACCTTTCTGGCATATTCAAAATCTCTTCCCTCAGCTGGAGAAAAAACAGAATGATGACTGGTAACTATTTTCCATTTCGCATCGGTATTACTTAACTTTTCTTTAATATATTCAGTTTGCTTTTCTAAATGACCGGTAGAATTAAGTACAATGATAAGTATGTCTTGGTACTCAACCGAATAAACAGTTTCATGTAGGCTACCGTCTAAAGTTTCTTCTACTGGCAAGGTAAATTGAGGTCTCCACTGGATAGACAATCTTCTGGGTAATGATCCTCCGTATCCGTCAAATCTTTGAAATTCGTGATTTCCCACCACAGGAATTGCTGTCCATTGGCTATGAATAAAGCCTCCTGCTTTAAACCATTGAGCCCACTCATTATCTTTATGAGCAGTGTCAACTAAATCTCCAGCATGTATGACAAATGATGCGTTTGGAGCAGTTTGATAAGCCATTCTAATGACCCTTGACCAGTGATTTAAAATATCGTTTTGCGCGTCACCAAAATAAACAAATTGAGTAGGGCTGTAATAATTATTGGCTGTTTTGAACTGAATCCACTCAGACCAATTTTCATCAGAACCTACTCTGTAAGCATATAATGTGTTTGGCTTTAAATTTTCAAATATTACACTATGATAATTTACAATCAAAGATTTATTCGATTTATATATACCTAAATCAAATTCCTCTGTTGATGCATTATAAGAAATGGCTTTGTTTGAAAATCCAGAATTGACTCCAGCAATGGCTATCTGAGCTTCAGCTTTTTTTATTGAGGAATCTGTTCTCCACGTTACAGCTCTTGTTGTAGATGGATCACCGTTAAAAGTTAAAATAATTCTGTCCGGATCTTTACTTGGAATTTCCCAATGATGTAAACCATCATGTTTATGTTCATGAGAATGTGAATGTTTTTGAGCATTTAGATTAAATAAAAAAACCAATGAAAGTATTGAAACGTAAAAGAATTTAATCATCTTTAAGTATTTATGATGCAATCAAAAATAACAATTTATAATCTATTTTTATTAATATTTTATCGTAAATTAAATATTCAAATTATAGAAGGAAAATGACTTTTTTACATAATATCGGACTCTATATAATTATGCTACAAAAAATGTTTCAAAAACCTACCAAATGGGAGGTGATGAAAGAGCTAATTCTAAAAGATACAGAAGATACAGTAATCAATTCACTTGGAATAATTTCATTTGTATCTTTTTTCATTGGAGGTGTAATTACAATTCAGCTTGCTCTAAGCACCACTGGATCTTTTTATCCAAATTATCTGGTAGGATATGCAACCCGAGAGACGATAATTCTTGAATTTGCCCCGACCATTATATCAATTATTATGGCCGGAAAAGTTGGCTCCTTTATAACCTCTAGTATCGGATCGATGAGAGTGACAGAACAAATTGATGCTTTGGAGGTGATGGGTATTAATTCGATAAACTATCTTGTTTTTCCAAAAGTTATTGCCCTTCTGTTATATCCATTTTTAATTTCAATCGCAATGTTTCTAGGAATTTTAGGCGGAATGGCAGCATGTGTTTACGGAGGATATAGTACAATGAGTGATTTTATTGACGGAATTCAAACAGATTTTATTCCTTTTCACATGACATATGCGTTTATAAAAACTTTTGTTTTTGCTTTTATCTTAGCTACAGTTCCGTCTTTTCATGGATATTATATGAAAGGGGGAGCCTTAGAAGTCGGTAAAGCTAGTACAACTTCATTTATATGGACGTGTGTAACGATTATCATTTTTAATTTTTTAATAACCCAAATGCTTCTTGGATAATGATAAAAGTTAAAAATCTTAAAAAATCATTTGATAACAAACCTGTACTTAAAGGAATTTCCTGTGAATTTGAAAAAGGAAAAACAAGTTTAATAATTGGACAAACTGGCTCTGGAAAAACCGTGTTTTTAAAATGTTTACTGGGATTACACAAATACGATAAGGGTGAGGTATTATTTGACAAAATCAACCTGAACTCCATGACTGAGCTAGAAAAGATGTCACTAAAATCTAATATAGGTACTGTTTTTCAAGGAAGTGCTTTATTCGATTCCATGAATATTGAAGAAAATGTGATGTTTCCTCTTAAGATGTTTAAAAACATACCACTAGATGAAATGTATGACCGAGTGAATTTAGTTCTAAAAAGAGTAGAATTAGAAAATAGCAATAAAAAAATGCCAAGTGAGGCTTCAGGAGGAATGCAAAAAAGAGTTGCAATTGCAAGAGCAATTGTAAATGAACCAAAATATTTATTTTGTGATGAACCAAATTCTGGGCTTGACCCAAAAACTGCGATTGTAATAGATAACTTAATTAAAGAAATTACAGAAGAATTAAATATAACTACGATTATTAATTCTCATGACATGAACTCAGTTATGGAGATAGGTGAAAAAATAATTTTTCTAAGAAATGGAAAATTAGAATGGGAAGGGAGTAAAAAAAATATTTTTCAAACCGAAAATGAAGCTGTTACAGATTTTGTTTATTCCTCTGAACTATATAAGAAAGTAAGAAAAATGTATTTAAAGAAATAAATTATTTAATTTCCTTTAGTCCCGTAAGTGAAGAAGAACTTCTTATTTTTTCTCCGAGTCCATCAATCATTCTAATGTTATTCTTTTTACAAACAGGAGTTTCAGGAACTTCTTTAGTAGATCGATCCCCACCATTAGCAAAAATATCTGGATTAACTGCTTCTAAAGACTTACAAACTGTTCTATCGGTGTCTACAGAAAGAAAAACCTCATCTACACATCTCAAGGCTTTAACAATCTTAACACGATCATTTTCATCCATAAAATATTTGCCTTTCTTTAATTTACACTGATCATTGTTATTTACAATAACAACAAGTGAATCACCTAAAGATTTAGCCATTTCGAGGTATTCCAAATGACCTACATGAATCGGGTCAAAATAACCACTGACAGCGACTCTAATATTATTTTTTTTCATAAGCGGTTATAATTTCAGCATTTGGGTTAAACAAATATATCTTATTAGTTTGAATTTCTACGCATTGATATCTTTTCCTTAGTTTTTTTAAAAAAACATATTCTCTTCCGTTTGTTGCGGTAAACCTTGAATTTATTTTTAAATCTGAAACATAGTTTTTCTTCTCAATATTAAACTGATTCAAAGCATAACTTAATTTAGCGTCCGAATCTGTACTTGCTTTTGGGTTAAGAGTATAGCGAGCAAGAGGCTTTAAAATTTGTTCAGGGAAAGTGTGGTTATTTAAAACTGGTAAGAGTAAATTTTTAAACTGAGTCTTCCACTCAATGCCATGAGGCTTAACTTTAAAGCCATAAATCTTAAAAACAAATAGATGGGATATCTCATGCAAAAGTGTTATTAGGAATCGGTAAGGATTTAAATCAGAATTGATTGTGATTTTTCTTGTTCCGTTTTTATTTACAGAAAAATCTCCATGTTTTGTTTTTCTGTTTTTTTTTAAATGAATTGTAACCTCTTCATCTTGAATAATTGAATTAACATATTCTATAGAAGATTTAGGAATTTTATCTAATACAAAAGACATTTAAGGAGTACTTGATGATACAGAAACTATTTTTCCGTTTAAAAATTTATAACCAGCAGTTGAAAATTCATAAATATAATTTGCCATTTCTTGTGCTGTGGTCGATGCTTTGAAATCTGGAAATGCCTTTTTCAACATTTTTGTTTCAACAGATCCTAATGCTAATGAATTGAAATGAATTTTTCTTTCTTTAAATTCCTCAGCTAACATTTCTGTTAAAATGTTTAATGCTGCTTTGCTTGAACTATATGCTGATAAACCAGAAAACTTAACACTTCCCTGCACACCACCAATTGAACTAATATTCACGACGTTAGATGAAGCACTCATAAATTTTATGACTTTTTTAATCAGCATAGCTACAGAAAAAACATTGGTTGAATAGACATCTTGGAAGTCCTTAAGAGTTGTTTCTTCAAAAGATTTATTAACTAAATGTCCTGCATTATTTATCAGTATGTCTACATTTTTAAATGACTTTAGATACTTATCAAGTAAACCAAGATCCTCTGACTCAGTAAGATCAAGATCTATTGAGGTAACTCCAGGTAAATCTAACAATCTAAGATTATTGTTATTTCTGGATATTGCTAAAATATTATTATTATTTTCTGAAAATAATTTTACGAGCTCAAAACCAATCCCAGAACTTGTACCAGTAATAATAACATTTTTTGACATTGAATAAATATTATTTATGCTAAATAAGCATAGAAAGTGGGTTTTCTATTAAAGGCTTCAATGATTGTAAAAATTTTGCTCCGGTTAAACCATCAACAACCCTGTGATCACAAGCCAGAGTTAATTTCATCGTATTTCCAACAACGATTGAACCATCTTTTACAACAGGTTTTTCTACTATGGATCCTACGGAAAGAATAACAGAGTTTGGAGAGTTGATAATTGAAGTAAAACTCTCTATACCAAACATACCTAAATTAGAAATTGTAAAAGTACTCCCTTGCATCATTTCTGGAGTTAATTTTTTGTCTCTTGCCATACCGGCCATTTCTTTGACAGATCTACTTATATCTGCAACTGACATTTTATCTGCATTTTTTAATACAGGTACGATTAAACCATCTTCAACACCAACAGCAACACCAATATTAACAAAATTATTATACCTTATTTTGTCATCAAACCATTGAGAATTAACACTAGGATTATTTTTCAAAGCAACGGCACAAGCCTTAACTATTATATCGTTAAATGAAATTTTAGTGTCAGGAATAGAATTACATTGTTTTCTAAACGCAATTGTTTCTGACATATCAAGTTCAATATTTAAGTAATAATGAGGCGCTGAGAATTTTGATTCAGAAAGTCTCTTAGCTATAACTTTTCTCATTTGAGAATGATTTACCTCATAATAATCTTCTATACTTGATTGGGTAGACGATGGCATCTTAGCTATGCTACTCTGAACAGGTGCTTTGAAATTCTCTATGTCGGATTTAATAATTCTTCCATTTTCTCCAGAACCTTTTAATTGGTTAATGTCGATACCCCTTTCATTGGCCAATTTTTTTGCCAAAGGCGATATAAAAATCCTGTCATTACTTTTAATAACTTCTGAAGTATTTTGAATAGCTTGATCGGCTTTTTTTATTTCTGGTTTTGACTCAGCAACTACATTTTCTTTTGTTACTTCAACTTTCTTTGTAGGAACATTAAGATATCTTGAAATATCCTTTCCTTTAGGACCAATAATTGCCAATAAAGAATCCACTTTTGCAGAATCACCTTCTTTTAGGCCAACATGTAGCAAATTACCAGAGTAAAAAGCCTCAAATTCCATTGTAGCTTTATCAGTTTCGATTTCGGCTAAAATTTCTCCTTCCTCAACTTGATCTCCAACTTTTTTAAACCAGGTTGCTACGGTACCTTCCTCCATAGTATCACTCAAACGAGGCATTGATATGACATGCACATCTTCGTCAACCTCTGTTTCAGCTTGTTCTATTTGAATGGTTTTATCTTCCTCTGTAACTGTTTCATTTTTGATTTCATTTTTAGGGCTATTACCTAAAATTGAATCAATATCTTCTCCAGGCTCACCTATGATAGCTAATGGTGCATCTACTTTGGCAGTTTCGTTTTCATTAATACCAATATAAAGAAGTGTACCTTCATAAAAAGATTCAAACTCCATTGTCGCTTTATCCGTTTCAATTTCAGCTAAAATTTCACCCTCTTCTACCTTATCACCAACTTTCTTGAACCAAGTAGCAACAGTACCTTCCTCCATTGTGTCACTCAAGCGTGGCATTTTAATTAATTCAGCCATAGTTAAATTTTATGCTTTAAAAATGGATAATTAACTTGTTCGTATACAGCATCGTACATTAAACTTTTTTCAGGATATGGGGAATTTTCTGCAAACTCTTCACATTCTTTCACTTTAGCTTTTACACTTGCATCAATTTCTTCAATTTGTTTCTTTGAAGCATACTTTTTAGATAAGATTAGTTCTTTAACTTTGGTAATTGGATCTATTTTCTTGTATTCTCCAACCTCATCTTTTGTTCTATAATGTTGCGCATCGCTCATTGAATGACCCCTGTATCTGTAAGTTTTCATTTCTAAAAATGTTGGACCATCACCATTTCTAGCTCTTAGAATAGCTTCATCTAAAGCTTTGGCAACTTTTACTGGGTCCATACCATCAACAGGTCCACACGGCATTTCATAACCTAATCCTAATTTCCAAATATCTGTGGTATTAGAAGTTCTTTCAACAGAAGTACCCATAGCATATCCATTATTTTCACAAATAAATACAACCGGTAATTTCCAAAGCATTGCTAAGTTGAAGGTTTCATGAAGTGAACCTTGCCTCGCAGCACCATCTCCAAAACAGCACAGTGTCGCTGCATCACTTCCGTGATACTTATCTCCGAATGCAATTCCTGCTCCTAGTGGAATTTGACCACCAACAATTCCATGACCTCCATAAAATCTGTGTTCTTTTGAAAAAATATGCATTGAACCTCCCAGTCCTTGAGAAGTACCTGTTGACTTACCATATAATTCAGCCATTACTTTCTTTGGATCTACTCCCATTCCTATGGGCTGTACATGATTTCTGTATGCAGTTATCATTTTATCTTTGGATAAATCCATAGCATGCAAGGAACCCGCTAAAACAGCTTCCTGACCGTTATAAAGATGTAAGAAACCTCTAACCTTTTGCTGAATGTATACAGCAGCAAGTTTATCTTCAAACTTTCTCCAAAATAGCATGTCTTCATACCAAGACAAATAAGTCTCTTTTGTTATTTTCTTCATTACGACATTAAAAGTGATCTGTAAAAATAAGACAATGTTTTCTATTGTAGAAAGTTAATTTTATAATTTTTATAAAAAAGTCTTGTCAAATTTAAAAGGGAGAAGATTATTAATAGAGTCTGTATATACGATTTTACCTTTTTCACCCATAAAATACAAGCCAATATTAGATTTTTGCTTTGTTTCATATTCAGAAATCACCTGTCTACAAGCCCCGCATGGCGCAACAGGAATTTCATTAATTTTTTCGTTAGATCCAGCCACTACTACAATTTCTTTAACTTTTGTGTCTGGATATTTGGAATTTGCATAGAACAAAACTGTTCTTTCAGCACAAAGCCCCGAGGGATATGAAGAGTTTTCCTGATTAGATCCACTTAATATTTCACCGTTTTCTAATAAAACGGAAGCACCAACGCTAAAGTTTGAATATGCAGAATATGCAGATTTTCTGATTGAAATGGCCTCTTTGAATAAATTTTTGGTTTGATCGTTTAATTCATCTATTGTATCATAGACTTTAAAATTAGAACAAACCTTAATTTCTTTCATAATCAGGTTTTAATACTCTAAGTATTGATTACTGCCGAAATCAAAGGTTAAGGAAAACCTAAGAGTGTTTTCTAGAGGACTTGGAACTTTGGATGCAGAAAAAAGATATGAAAGATCAACTTTAGTCCCAGAGAATTTAAAACCAGCACCTAAAGCCAAAAATTTTCTTGCACCTTTTTCTTCACTTTCATTAAAATAACCCGCTCTTAAAGCAAATGAATCATCATATTTGTATTCAGCGCCTAGTGCCCAAGTAAACTCCTTTAATTCTTCATTAAAACCACCGGGTGCATCAGAAAATGATTGAAAAATACCACTCATAAAATCAACATCTGTACTCTGACCTTGATAGATAATATTATCAGTTGAAACCAGCTCACCCAATTCATCCACACCATCATCATATACTCCATTTTCGTTAATGTCGCTATAATTGTATTCTCTACCTAGAATTGGAGGGGTAGGCACTAACATCTTTGAAACCTCAGCAGTTACCGAAACTGTATTGTACTGATCTAAAAGAAAATCAAATCCACCTCCTAATTTTAAATTTGTTGGTATAAATGTTTCAGAGCCTGATTCATCATATTTAATTTTCGGACCAAGATTTTGAATTATTGCACCTCCTCTAATTCTACCGTCTATGTCTCCAAAGCTCTGCTCTTCTCCTTGATAATAAGCAGATAAATCAACTGCAAAAGAACTAGCAGCTTTTGCGGTTTCATCAACAGCCTGAATTCTCAAATCTGATCTCAGATATCTCAATGCTACTCCCATGGAAAATTCATCTGCCAATCTTAATGAGTAGGAAATATCCATTGTCATCTCGTTAGGTTTTTCAATTAGTGCCTGAGAAAATTCATCCTGAATAATTTCGATTTCACCTAATGAAAAATATCGTAAACTTACTGCAAATGCACTTCTTTCATTAATCCTATTAAAGTAAGTTAGGTTTCCAAGAGATATGTCATTTACAAGCTTACTCAAATACGGAGTGTAACTAAGACCAAAACCTGATTTATTTTCTGAAAAAACATACTTTGAGGGGTTCCAATATTGGGAATATGCATCAACAGATGTTGCAACTCCCATGTCACCCATACTAGCAGCTCTGGCATCAGAAGCAATTAACAGGAAAGGTACTCCAGTAGTAATTACTCTACTGTCCGATGAATTCGGTATAATAACGGTTGATGAAGTTTGAGCATTTAATTGCAAAGTAAATACTGCAATAAAGAATAAAATAATTTTTTTCAAATTCATAAGATTACAAATATAATATTTTAAAGTATAACTAATTTTTCGGTTTTTGACACTTGTTTATTTAAAGTTTCAGATCTAACATTGATTTTGTATATGTATACTCCTTTGGCAACTTTATCTCCAAAATCATCCCTTCCGTCCCAAGAAAAATCTCTTGAAAAATTACTCCCAGTAGTTGATTGGGTAATCCCATTAATTGTTTTAACCAATCTTCCAGAAATAGTAAATATTTGTATTGTAACGTTCAAAGGGGTAGAACTATTGTGATTAAACCAAAATTCTGTAAAATTTATAAAGGGATTTGGATAATTTAATAAGTTTTCAATAACAATATCCTCGTTTTGGTCAAAAACTAGAAAGTCAATTTCAGTTTCAGACGAATTATTATAAACATCCCAAGCCTTTAGTCGTAAGTTATGAACACCAGGGGTCAAGTTATTAAAGGGGAAGTTTATCGTGCCGTTTTTATAATCATCAAGATCTGCCTGATAATATTCATTAAGTCTATAAGAATTAACATCATCATTGTCTAAAACAGCTATTATATCATGACCAACTCCACTGGATGTATTTATTCCATTCTCGTCAAATAATTTTACAATTAAATTTGGATTTTCGTTCGTAATACCTCCACTAATAAATGACTCGTCATTCATATAAAGATCAATTTCTGGCCCTATATTATCTTCTTGGGCATTTTCATTTATACCACCAATCAAAACAGATAAATCGTAACCATTTCTATCCTCAAGACCGGAATTTTGTTTAGAATAAAAACTAAATTTACCATTGTCAACTTCCATACCCACATCCTTTGGAACAACAAAGTTAAATTCAAAGGAACCGTTTAAAACAGAAGACTTTCCTCTGAATAACACCTCTCCTAGAGTGTTAAAATTTAATATTATTGGATTTCCACTGTTATCTGTTGTACCATCATTTCCAAGTGTTGATCTCTCGATCTCTTTATCAAATACTGTTACTGTTAACTCCCCCTGATAAGACTCTATTCTTAAACCATTGTCGTCTTGAACCTCACCTTTTACATTAATCAAGTCCAAACCCCTCAGTGAAGAATCAAAATCCTGAATTGGAACGTCGTTTATACTTGTAATTTTTACATCTGGTTTTGGAATTGAAAGTTTCATAGCAGGATCTCCAATAAAAAAAACAAGTCTTCTTTGATCAGAATTTGAAATTGAAGGGTCTATTTTTGTTAATCGCAGTGCTTCAGCCATTGTAGTATAGGTGTCAGAATTTAATGAAAAAAGATACTCTTCCAATGTTAAATTGAAATTAACCCCAACAGAAACAAAAATCTGTCTAGTTGTTGTAATTAATGCAATTGCACCGCCATTTTTATTCCAATATAAAAATTCACCTGCTGTTTGTCTATTTGGATTATCAAATTTCGTAAACTCACATGTTACCGAAACAAAACAGTTCAGCTTATCAGAATTAACTAGTTCTGCAGCATCAATCTTACCAAAAATTCGTTCTCTAGCTATACCATCCTCCCCTCCATGACCAAAATAATTTACAACCAAGGCACCTTTTTTTATTCCGTTGATTATTTGGTTTTTCACCTCAGGATACCTCTCACCACCTGATGAAGTTTCTTGCTGAAACGCATCAGATAAGATTTTACTTGTGTTAAAAAAAGGTTTGTTTTCTTGTATTAAATCAGCAATGTCGTTCGATGTTGATTGAATAATGTTTTCCCAGGGCTCATCAACATCATCTGAAATAACCATAATTTTGTTTCGCCAGTCTCCAAATGAACTCTCAGAATAATAGGATTCAATTTTATCAACTAAATCTCTCGCCCTTTCATTTGAATCTGCTAAAATTCTTCCAACAGCAATATCAAGCTTATTAAAATTAGTCATTCCCCCTTCATTTGAATCCATCATACCAAAGAAGTCATCAGAAATATATGAGCTAGATAAGCTAAAACTGTTTAACGAGTTCCATGAAGGAATTATATTTGTATTAAATGGGATCCTGTCCTTATAATCAAATGAAGCATCTCCAAACAGACATAAATAAGTAAAATTTTCATTATTATTTTGATTATTGTAAACGTATCTAATAAAATTCCTAATTGCAGAAATATCCTGATTACCAGAGCTAAATTCGTTATAAATTTTTTCAACATTTACAACTTTGACGTGTAGGTTGTTTTTTTCCCTGTTAATTTGAGCTAGTCTTTCAGCTTGAAAGATCATATCCGGATTGCTAATAATAATATAATTTGGAGCCTGGATTAAACCAGATTCATCTAAAAAAATATCTTCCTTCAAATTTTGATTCTCGATTTGAGATTGGCCATCAATTACAGGTTCAAATACATTTTCATAATTAAAGGCTATAAATTTATTATTTGGGCTGTAAGCTGAATTAAAACTAAAATTATTTGAACTTTCAGTAATAATTTCTGAAATATTTGAAATATTTGAAATATCCCAAATAGCATTTATATTTTCAGAGTTGTCTATTTGATAACTTACGATATCAGATTCAGTTATTAAATTATCATTATAAAAAATCAATTGACTATCGTTAAAAATCAATGAGGATGTTCCTTTTAGGGAAATATAATCTAAATAAGCAATTGAACTTGGATTCCCGTTGTTATTGTAATCTAAAGTAACGTCAATAATTTCAGATTGTGAATTAACTTGAGACTGATAACTAGACCCTGTAGCCAGTATTGGCTCTCCGATAGATCCAAAATATAAATTTGTTAGTTGCTGACCGTTTAACCTTACTGACATTGAGGTTGGAATTTCAGATGTCGCGGCGGTATATATTTTGAAATCAATAGGAAGATCAGTACGCAAATTTTCAATATTAAATTCAAAAGTTTTTGTGTTTTCAAAATCAAATCTATCTCCAAACCATCTTCTACCAATTTGAGCAATATTATACTGATCAATTTCATGAAACTGATAATTAGTATAATAATCAATTATTAGATCAGGAGGATTATTTGGCTCAGAATAATTAAAAATTCTTTGCCCGTCTGATTGTCCTACGGAGATAAAATAAGAGGCTCTATCTTCATAGAGATTCAAGTTTGTATTACTTTCAGAATTAAATCCGGTCGGGCCTTGCGCATAAAAAAGGATGTAATCTTCATTGTTAAAGCTACTTTCATTTTGACCCATAAATTTAATGGAGTTCTCAATTGGATCCGAAGGAAATTCTTCAGAGTTAAGCATTGGTAGCATAGATCCTCCGTGACCATATATCTTTAATTTTCTTGGGTCCAAATTAGAGGTATTAATCCCCAAATCTTCTAAAAAATCTTTATCAATTTTATGAATACCCGTGTTTTCAACGTAAAATTTATACCAATTGCCACTTTTCATCACCGAGGGCTGAATAATTGACTTTTGTATATTTCTGCCTTTTAAATATTTATATTCAACTGCAAATTTTATAAGTTTTTTATATACTCCATCTTGGAAAATAATGGGTGTAATTTCAAGAAATGAAAACATTTCATTTCTTGAAATTGAAGTGTTTAAATAAAACTCAATTTCTTGAGGAAAATTTATTTTTTTTAGACCTGAAAAATTATCAATATTTATATTAGAAAATTCAGTATTTACGATTTTGACAGAATTAATGTCAATTAATTGAGAGTCTTTCCACTGCTTTACAACTGAGTAAGATTGATTAAAAGAATAGTTGTTTTCAAAGTTTTCAATTTGAGGAACATAAACTTTATTATCGTCAATTTCATATTCAATACCATCTATCCAATTAATATCATATTCTATGTATTGAGCATGAATATTAACGCTCGTAATTATAAGGGAAATGAAAAAAAATAATCTCATAAAACTATTAACGATATGAAAAACTTAATATTATAAAATTTAATTGTCAAAAATAATATAATAATACAATGATCACTACGTTTTTAGAGTAAATCAATATGATTGAAAATTGCATTTGAGTATTAATTGTTATATTTGGGTGCTGTTCAAGAAAAAAATTATTGAATATGAAAAGAAATTATAAATTTTACTTGTTATCACTTTTTAGTGTAATTCTTCTGTTTTCTACAGGAAGTTGTAGTAAATCTCCTTTTTCAAAAAACAGAAATATCTCTTCAGCCACAGGCTGGAATATCCAACCTATAAATTCTAAAAAATCTGGATTCCAGTACAATATTGGTTTCAAAGGTCAAGAAACCCCTCCCAATATGGTCTTGGTTGAAGGCGGTACTTACACTAAAGGAAAGGTTCAGGATGATCCAATGAGAGATTGGAATAATTCAGCAAACCAACAACATGTTCAATCCTTCTACATGGACATAACCGAGGTTACCAACAAAATGTATTGTGAGTATTTAGATTGGTTAAAAAAGAACTTTCCACCTGAGGAATCTATTTATAGAAATATATATACCAACGCTCTTCCGGATACATTGGTGTGGAGAAATAAATTGGGATATGGAGAGGATATGGTTAATAATTATCTGAGACACCCTGCATTTGGAGAATATCCAGTTGTTGGAGTAAGTTGGATTCAAGCCTATGAGTTTTCTGAGTGGAGATCTGACAGGTATCAAGAATTAATATTAGAAAGAGAAGGTTATTTAGCTAGAGATGCTAAAGTGGATAGTGTTAATAGTAAAAGTACATTTAATATAGACACATATGTTTTAAATCCAAATTCAACATATGGTGGAAATGATAACGTTAGGAGAGGAAAATCTTCAAGGGTACCTGATTCAATTGCTCCCAGGGCAGCAAATCGGGAAACTGGGTACATAACCCCAAAGTTTAGGCTACCAACCGAATCAGAATGGGAATATGCAGCTTTAGGTTTAGGTGAAGTTAGAGAATTCAATAATTATAAGGGACGAAAAAAATATCCCTGGAAAGGTCCTTACACTAGAACAGGAAAACGTCAAAATTTAGGTGATCAACTTGCAAACTTTAAAAATAGTGACGGTGATTATGGTGGAATTGCTGGATGGTCCGATGACGGAGCTGCAATTACAAATAAAGTTGGTTCTTATGACCAAAATTCTTTTGGGCTTTATGATATGGCAGGTAATGTAGCTGAATGGGTTGCAGATGTATATAGACCAATCGTTGACGATGAATTTAACGACTTTAATTATTTTAGAGGAAACGACTACAAAAAATTCAAAATTGGTGAAGACGGGAAAGCAGTAGTTGCTACAGAAGCGGTTTACGAAACCCTTTCCAACGGAAAAAAAATAGCAGTAATTCTTCCAGGTGAGCTTGAAACCACTGAATTAGAAGATAGTGATGTTAGATTCAGAACACAATTTGATAAAGGTTATAATGTTAATTTTAGAGACGGAGATTACCTATCCTCTAGAAATTTCAATTCTGAAAACAGAAGATACAGTAGAGCTGATGAGGAAAAAGGTGAAACAAGAATGATGTATAAATCTCCCAGTTTTGAAGATTCTGATGACACGAACGATGAATTTGACTACGATTCTGATCCTACCCTTACCACATTGGTTAATGATCAGTCAAGAGTATATAAGGGTGGCTCATGGAAAGACAGGGCGTATTGGCTAGATCCAGCTCAAAGGAGATATTACCCACAAGATCAGGCAACTGATTTTATTGGTTTTAGGAATGCAATGTCTAGACTTGGATCTCCTACTCTCGATACAAAAAAATCAAGAAACTAATTACAGAACAACTAATAAATAAGCCCTAATCATATCGATTCAGGGCTTTTTTTATACTTTTATATTATGTCAATTGAAAATTTATATAATCTATATTTAAAGTGCTCTGGTATTTCAACAGATTCTAGATTCATTAGAAAAGATGAACTATTTTTTAGCCTCAAGGGGCCTAATTTTAACGGAAATAAATACGCTCAAAAAGCTGTTGAAAATGGAGCAAAATATGCAGTTGTAGATGAAAAAGAGTTTGCAATTGATAATAGATATATTTTAGTTAAAAATTGTTTAGAAAGTCTACAGGAAATTTCTAATTATCATAGAAACAAGTTGAAGGTAAAAGTTATTGGGATTACTGGAAGCAACGGGAAAACTACTTCAAAAGAATTGATAAACAGTGTTTTAAAAACCAACTTTAAAACTATTTATACTCATGGAAACCTTAATAACCACATTGGTGTTCCGCTAACATTATTAAAAATACGCTCTGAGACTGAAATTGCCATAATTGAAATGGGCGCTAATCACATTGGAGAAATTGCTCTTTTGTCTAGAATTAGCAATCCAGATTTTGGATATATAACAAATTTTGGAAAGGCACATTTAGAGGGATTTGGTGACGAAGAGGGGGTCATGAAAGGAAAAAAAGAACTATATGATCAAATTAAGAGAAAAAAAGGATTGATTTTTCAAAATAGTGACGATGAAAAACAGATAAAATGTGTTGGGGATTATCAAAATGTATTTTCTTTTGGCAAATCTAAAGGTGACATCAAATATTTAGTTAAATCAGTGAATCCTGAAATTAAAATCAAAGTGAATGAAACCTTAATTCATAGTTCTCTTTTTGGAAATCATAATGTTGAAAATATTATGGCAGCCGTTGCAATTGGCAAATATTTTAAAATTGATATAGAAAAAATTAAAACTGGAATTGAAGCTTATATCCCTTCAAACAACAGATCACAAATAATAAGTATAGGGTCAAATAAAATAATGTTAGATGCATACAATGCAAATCCATCAAGCATGTATGCAGCAATCAAATTCTTTGAAGAATTTTCAGAAAAAAATAAAATTTTAATTTTAGGCGATATGTTTGAATTGGGTAAAGATTCAAATACATATCATCAAGAAATTGCAGAATATTGCAGAAATATTAAAAACACGAAAATATTTCTTGTCGGGGAATTATTCTGTAATACCACTAGATTTAAGGAGTTTAATTACAGTTTAAATATTGAAAATTTAATTTCAAAAGGAGATTTGTCAAAAATCAAAAACTCCTATCTATTTATTAAAGGATCAAGGGGAATAAAACTTGAGAAGGTAATAGATAATTTAACCTAATTTCCGATAACAGTTATTACAATTTTTCTTTTACTTGCCTTATTTCTATGCTCACATAAATAAATGCCCTGCCAAACTCCTAATTGAGGAATTCCATTTTTTATCGGAAAACTAACAGATGAACCCAGTAAACTACTTTTTATGTGAGAGGTCATGTCGTCAGGTCCCTCTATGGTATGTTTAAAATAGTTGCCGTCTTCCGAAACCATCAAATTAAAATGAGATTCAAAATCTTCTCTAACGTCGGGATCAGCATTTTCATTAATGGTTAGACTTGCAGATGTATGCTTAATGAAAACATGCACTAATCCAGTTAGAACAGGAAGTTCATTAACGATTTCACTGGAAATAATATGAAATCCTCTGGGATATGGGCCTACATTAATTTCTTTTTGAAAATTCATAAAATCGAAAAAATAAAATTTAAGTAATAATTAACAACGAGAAGAAAATTAGTATACATTTTGGTATTAAATTTGCCATTATTTAAATCTATGAAAAAATATACAATTTCCGTTGGAGCTGGACTTACAATATTATTTTTGGCTTATCTGTTATCTAATCTAATTTTAGATTCTGAAAAAAATAAAGTATCTAGTGTGTCTGAAGTATCAAAATTAGTAGCAGTAAAAGAAGTTAAAAATAATGTTAGCCCCATTAATTTGCCTGTCGATGGCAGAATTAATTCTAAAAATAAAATTGACATATACAGCGAAGTACAGGGAATTGTAAACATAAATGGTAATATATTTAAGGAAGGAAAAACATTTAAAAAAAATGATAAAATTCTGTCAATAAAATCTGATGAATTCTCAACATCAGTCAAACAAGCTAGAAGTGAATTCCAAAATTTAATCGCATCGACACTTCCAGATGTCAAAATTGATTTCAATAAAAACTTCAATTCATGGAATAATTATTTTCAAGAATTTAACGTAGAAAATGAAATATCTGAATTACCAATACCAAAAAGTGATAAAGAAAAATTTTATATAGTTGGGAAAGGAATACAATCAATGTACTATAAAGTCAAGAGTTTAGAAGAAAGACTCAAGAAATTTATTATTAATGCTCCTTTTGACGGTTCAATTTCAAAAACCTACATAAACGAGGGGACTCTTATAAATCCTGGAATGATTCTGGGGTCTTTTATCAGTGATTCAAATTTTGAATTAACGGTTAATATACCTTCAAAATATGCTGACTTTGTATTGATTAATGACAAGGTCGAGATCACTTTTAACAACAAAAAAATTAATGGTTTAATTAAAAGAATTAACAAAAACATAGATGAACAGTCTCAAACCATTAGTATTCATATTGAATTTACTAGCAGGGATTTAAAAGATGGTTTGTACGTAAATACAAAAATACCCTTAAATCTTAATAGTGAAGGATTTTCTGTTTCGAGATCAATACTAATAAATGACTCCTTCGTTTATGTTGCTGAAAACAATAACGTTGTTGGAATTAGAAATGTTAAACCAATCTATTATGATGAGGATTCGGTAATAATTTCAGGTTTAAAGGATGGCGAAAAAATAATTTCATCATACATTCCTGGAATTTATAAAGGAATGAAGATTAAAATTTCTGATTAGTGAGGAAAATTATAGCCTATTTTGTTAAGTATCCAAAAGCTGTAAATATTCTTGTAATGTTTTTTATTGTTTTTGGAATTTCAGGTGTGCTTGCATTAAAGTCATCCTTCTTCCCTTTAATAGATTCTAAATTCATTTCAATTAATGCAACTTATCCGGGTGCTTCACCTCAAGAAGTTGAAGAGGGAGTTATATATAAGATAGAGGAAAATTTAAAGGGTGTTACAGGAATAGTAAGAGTAACATCTACTTCAAGAGAAAATTCTGGTACCATATTAGTTGAAACTGACGAGGATTTTGAACTTGATGCAATATTGTTTGAGGTAAAAAATGCAGTAGATAAAGTTCCGTCGTTTCCATTAGACCTAGAACCTATTGTTATTACCAAAATTGAAGAACAACAACCTACGGTTATATTCTCTTTAACGGGTAAAAATATTGACCTAAAGTCGTTAAAAAATATTTCAAAAAATATTGAAAAAGACATTAGGAATATTGAAGGTATTTCACAGATTTCTGTTTCAGGTTTTCCTGAAGAAGAAATTGAAATTTCAATAACAGAAGAAGATTTATTAAGATATAACTTATCATTTGATGAAGTTTTAAATTCGGTTTCAAGGACAAATATCCTGGCAACTGGCGGAAATATTAAAACCAATGAGGAGGAATTTTTAATTAGGGCAAGCAACAAGAATTATTATTCAAACGACCTTCAAAATATAATTGTAAGATCAACCCCTGACGGTAAAAAGATAAGATTAAATGATGTCGCTAAAATTAGGGATAAGTTTTCTGAAACTCCTCTTTCGTCTTCTGTAAATAACGATTCGGCTATAATTTTGTCGGTTACAAGTACCAATAACGAAGATATGATGGATTCTGCAAAACGAATCAATCAATACATTGACAAATTTAATAGTATTAATACAGACTTAAAATTAACATCCTTAAAGGATTACTCAATAGCCTTACGTCAAAGAACGAATCTTTTACTAGAAAACGGAGGCTTAGGTATCTTGTTGGTTCTAATTTTTCTGTCTCTATTTCTAAACATAAGACTTGCCTTTTGGGTTGCCTTTGGATTACCTATTTCGTTTCTTGGTATGCTAATTTTTGCAGGTGAATTTGACATAACAATAAATCTGATGTCACTTTTTGGGATGATTGTTGTTATCGGGATTTTGGTTGATGATGGAATTGTTATTGCTGAAAACATATTTAGGCATTATGAAGAGGGAAAGACACCCGAGCAGGCAGCCGTAGATGGTACTATGGAAGTTTTACCCGCTATTGTTTCGGCTATAATAACAACCTTAATCGCATTTTCAACATTACTACTTCTTGCTGGTGATGTTGGAAACTTTTTTGGTGAGGTTGCAATGATAGTAATATTAACGCTAATTGTTTCTCTAGTTGAGGCTCTTATAATATTACCTTCTCATTTAGCTCATTCAAAAGCACTTCACAAAAAAGATGAAATCAAAAAGAATATAATATTCAGGTTTTTTAAGTATATGAGAACCGTCAATGACAAAGGTTTTCAATTAATGAGATGGCTAAGAGATACAGTTTACAGTCCAACATTAAAATTTGCTTTAAAATATAGGTTTTTAAGTTTTTCTGGATTCATAGCTGCACTTTACCTTACCATAAGCTCAGTATTTGGAGGTATAATTGGAGTTACATTCTTTCCTATGATCGATAGTGATGCAGTAACGGTTGATTTGAAGATGCCCATGGGTACAAATGTAAAAGTTACAGATTCTATCATCAGTGTAATTGAAAATCATGCAATTGAAATTGGAAAAGAATTTGAAGAAAAGTACATGAAAGACGATGAAAGAGATTTAATAGAGCATATTCAGAAAAATATTGGTTCTTCAGCAGATAATATGTCAATGGTCAAAGGATTTGGAGATATTGGTGGATCTTCCACTGCATCACTAGAAATTTTTCTTCTTGATAGTGAAAACAGACCCCAAGAAATAAGAGCTCCTGAAATGGCAAATATGATTAGGGAACGAACAGGAGAAATTATTGGTTCAGAAAAATTTGTGGTTGATGGTGGTGCTAATTTTGGAGGAAGTCCAGTTGCAATCTCACTACTTAGTGACAATATTTCAGAACTAAAAAATGCAAAGTCTGAGTTGATGCAAAAGTTAAAGACAAACCCTAAGCTTACCGATATTATAAGTAATGATCCTGAAGGTATAAAAGAGATCGATATTAAGTTAAATGACAATGCATATATGCTTGGTTTATCCTATGCCTATGTTATGAGACAAGTAAGATCAGCATTTTTTGGAATTGAAGCTCAAAGATTTCAAAGAGGAGAGGATGAAATAAGGGTATGGGTTAGATATGATAAAAACTCAAGATCCCTTATTAAAAGGCTTGAAGAAATGAGAATTTTAGCTCCAAGTGGTGCTAGAATTCCGTTAAATGAAATCGCCAGCTACTCTGTTAAACGAGGAGAAGTTTCTATTAATCACCTTGATGGTAGCAGAGAGATTCAGGTAAATGCAAATCTGCTTGACCCAACGGATAGTGCATCAGATATTGTATTTAGTGTTCAAAATAATATCATTCCTGCAATTAAAGAGAAATATCCTTCAATTAAGGTCTCTTTTGAAGGTCAATATAGAGAAGCAAATAAAACTATTGAATCTTCTAAAGTAGTTTTCCCGTTAGCATTATTTTTAATATTCTGTACAATTGGTTTTGTATTTAGAACATACAGTCAACCGTTTTTATTGCTTATGCTAATACCATTTAGTTTAACAACAGTAGCCTGGGGTCATTTAATACATGGATTTCCGATAAACGTAATTTCGTTATTAGGTGTAATTGCCCTGATAGGAATTTTAGTTAATGACGGTTTAGTACTAATATCAAAATTCAACTCGAATCTTAGAGAAGGTTTGAGTTTTGATGATTCTATTTTCAATGCTGGCAAGGAAAGATTTAGAGCAATTTTTCTTACCTCTATAACAACAATTGCAGGTTTGGCTCCGATCATTTTGGAAAAAAGCTTTCAGGCTCAACTACTAAAACCTATGGCTATTTCAATTGCATATGGTATTGGATATGCTACATTTTTAACACTCATTTTACTTCCAATACTAATATCATTTACAAATTCGTTAAAGGTTAATTTTGCATGGATTGTAAAGGGTAAAAAGCCAAACAAAAGAGATGTTGAAGCACCAATTGTAGAACAAAATAAAGTACGAAGATGAAGAAAATTTTAAATATTTTGTTAATCCTTTTTCTAATAGCAACTAATGTTACTGCTCAAGAGGAACTTACAATTTCATCAGCAATTAAAAAAACACTTGAAAATAATCTTGATATTGAAGTTTCAGAAAACTTTAAAAGAATTGCAAAAAATAATTCTAGTATTCTAAATAATAATTATCTCCCTAATATTCAGCTTGGTTCTGAAATAAACACCAATATTCAAAGCATTGAAATTGAAACCCCTAGTGGAATTTCTGGCACATTGGACGATACTCAAACAGATAATAGCTCTGCATTATTATCAATCGATTATAATATCATTGATGCTTCTGGCAGAAAATATAATTACAAAAAATCTAAAGAGCTATATTCTAAGTCAAATTTAGAGGTCCAGGAAATAATTGAAAATACCATATTACAATTATTTACAGTATTTTTTGAAGTCGGACGATTAACTGAAGAAAAAGAAATTTTAAAAAATTCTTTAGATATCTCAAAAAGCAGATATGAAAGACGACTACTTGAGTTTGAATATGGTCAAACTAATAACCTTGAGGTTTTAAATGCAGAGGTTGATGTAAATTCTGATAGTATAAAATTATTAAATACTTCAAAAAAATTATTTAATGCAAAGAGTGATTTAAATTTGATTATGAATGTTGACTTAGAAAGTAAATTTAACATCAATACAAATATTGATTTCTTGAGTCAACAGGAGATAGACAATATTTTTTCTTATGATATTAATAAAAATACTAGGCTTTTAATTGTTGAGAAGGATATTGCTATTTCCAATCTTGACAAAAAAATTGCTAAATCTTCATACTTACCTACAATAGGATTAATAGGATCCTATGGATGGAATGAAAGCATTAACGACAACCCATATGCTTTTTACAACAAAAGCATTTCTGATGGTTTCTCTGCAGGAATAAATATGAGATGGGATATTTTTAGAGGAGGTAAAAAAATTATTGCGAATAAAAATGCTAAAATTAATCTAGAAAACTCTGAATTAACAAAAAAGAAAACAATTTTAGAATTAAAGAAAGAATTAAGAAATGCCTATCAAACTCACCTAAATAATTTGTTTATTTTAGAAGTTCAAAGAAAAAATCTCAATACAAATAAAAATAACTTTGACAGAAACATTGAGAGGTACAAAATTGGACAAGTTAGTTCAATAGAATTTAGAAGAGCCCAATTAAATCTTCTCAATGCTGAGCTATCTAAAAATTCTTCTAAATATCAGGCAAAAATTTCAGAGGCCTATTTTTTAAAAATTTCAGGAGAAATAATTTCAAAATTTAAATAACACAAAGAAAAAAAAGCTTTAAGATCCAAATAGAGGTTCGAAAACCATTAAGCTTTATCAATTTATTATTCAATTTATTATCAAATTGATTTTCTAGCTCATTATGAATGGGTACTATTAAAAAGAAAGTTAAAATCCATATTAGGGAAACTAAAACAAATTGAATGAAGAAGTGAAAATTTGTATTAATGAAAAATACTGTAACGGTAACAAAAAATTCAATTGTCATTATTGGCCCCACAATAAATAACATTTTCTTTGTATAAGCTTTATGAAATTTCGAAAATTGCTTTATATCAATAAGTTGAAATGACGGGTATGTTATAAAATGTGTTACCAGTGAAATACCAATCATTAAAAGATTACAGAAAAATAATGCTGCGATAAATAAAAACTCCATTATTCTTTACAAAACAAAAAAAGCGCCAAACGGCGCTTTTCTTATTCAATTATTATAATGTGGGTCATACTGGACTCGAACTAACCTTTTAAGTAATTGATTATCAATAACTTAAAATTTTAGGGTGTTCCCGAAGGGAACACTTTATGTTCCCATTGGTATCACTTTTTTTGATACAGAACTAATGAAAAATAATGTGGACAGATTCTGTCCAAATTATTTTTTAAAGGCAGACACTGTTTATTCATTGATTAAAATTTCTCTCAAGACTTCATCTAATTGATTTTCGTTTAGTCCAATATTTACGTCTGGATGGTACAATAATCTGATTAAATCTTTATCGATTTCAGCATATTCGTTGGTAGTAGTCCATGCTGATTGGAAAATGCTCTCTAAATACTCTTCTGAATCTCTGGCCAACCCCAATGACTGTGTCAATTCTTCACGTAGCAAATGTTTTTGTTCAGTTAAATTCGCTCTAGATATATCTACATACATATGTCCTGTTGTAAATTCATTTTGACCATTCCAAAAAACTGAAAAAAGCCCCCAATTAGAATCAACTAAATTAGTTTGACTTGGATATAATTGAGCATATTCAGCACCTGTACCAAAAAAGATATAATAATTTGATTGTGAAAATTGATCTACAACATTTATCTGAAATCCGTCTGTTGTTAATCCATTAATTTCCAATATTATCTCCTCCAGTTCATCTATTAATTCAGTACTTGGTTCTCCGCCAACGAATATTTTCAGTTCAGAATTCCATTTTCTAGTTATGCTACTTGCATTTCCAAATTCAAAGCCTAAAGCAACATCTTTGAAGTAATTGATAACATCAATTTCATATTCACTCAGTTCTAATTCTGGTAAGTCTTCATCATCTGTAGAGCACGATGATATGGAGATTAATATGACAAGAAGTAATAAAAATTTATTTTTCATTGAATAAATCTTATTTAGTTTTTCACTAGTTCGAATCGAACATTTGGGAACACTTTTTAGTTTTGTAAAGTGTTGATAATCAACACAATTTTTTTTGTGGGTCATACTGGATTCGAACCAGTGACTTCTACCCTGTCAAGGTAACACTCTGAACCAACTGAGTTAATGACCCGTTATAATTCCTAAAATAAATAATATCTTTATAAAAATATAATTAATTCAAAATTAATGATTCAAATCTTTATTACCGGAGGAACCTTTGATAAAAGCTATAATCATTTAAGTGGAGATTTATTTTTTGAAAAAACACATATTCCCGAAATGTTGAAAAGAAGTAAATCAAGACTTAATGTTGAAGTAAAAACTTTGATGATGATTGATAGTCTGGAAATGACAGAAAGTGATATTAACAAAATTATTAAGGAATGTAAGGATTCAAAATCTAAAAGAATTGTCATTACACATGGGACAGATACAATGGTTAATACTGCCTGTAAAATTGCGAAAAAAATTAATGATAAAACCATTGTCTTAACCGGTGCAATGATTCCCTATGCATTCGGTAGTTCTTCAGACGGTTTTTTTAATTTGGGAAGTGCTTTGTCATTTGTTCAGACCTTAGAGAGGGGTATATATATTGCCATGAATGGACAATATTTTAATTATAACAATGTAATTAAAGATAAAGAAAAGGGGTATTTCAAAAGTCTATAACTAATCTTTAAGCCTAGCTAATCTTTTTAGCAAAGGCGGATGAGAATAGTGAACAAAAACATATAAAGGATGTGGATATAGATTGCTTAAAGAGTCTACAGATAATTTCTTTAAAGCAAGTTCCAAAAAATTTCCGTTGTAAGTGTCTTTTGCAAATTTATCAGCTTCGTATTCATTTTTTCTACTTAAAATGTTCATCAATATGCCCGTTATTAATCCAATTGGAGAATACAAAAAATTAAATGCAATAATTCCTATATGAAAATTCATTTTTGAAGATCCCAAAGAACTTGCAATTACTTCCACATTCATACATAATTCAAACAAATAGCACATTATACCTAATTGTAAAATGGTAAGAAACATTGAAACAAGAATGTGTTTTTTCTTAAAATGACCAACCTCATGAGCCAAAACAGAAACTAATTCTTCATCTGTATGCTTTTCGATTAGTGTATCGTATAAAGCAATTGTTTTTCTAGGGCCAAGGCCGCTAAAAAATGCATTGGCCTTGGTAGATCTTTTAGAACCATCGATAACAAAAATGTTTTTAAGCGAATAACCTACTTTTTTTGAGTACGACTCAATTTTTGATCTTAATTCCCCATTTTCTAAAGGGGTAAGTTTATTAAAAATCGGTACAATCAAATCAGCATAAAACATATTTAAAAAAACCATAAATAAGGACAATCCAATCCAAAGCCATATCCAAAAACCTGTACTAAAATATTCAATCAATACTATGGCAAGTGATGTTAATACAATAATAAATAAAGACGAAATAAAAAGTCCCTTGATCTTGTCAACTATAAAAGTTTTTAAGGTTGTTTTATTGAAACCATATTTTTCCTCGATAAAAAATGTTGAATAATAACTAAAAGGCATGCCTAAAAAAGTAGTTAGTAAATGAAATATCATAAAAAAAATACATGATTGAACAATAATAGAATCTGATAATGAAACAGAATATTCGCTTATTAATCCAAAACCAAAGAAAAACAACATTAGAAGTGTAATTACAAAGCTAATAGAACTATTTAATAATGATATTTTTCCTCTTTCAATTTTATAATTTTTAGCTTTTTGGTATTTATTAGAATCATAAAAACCTTCTAAATCATTAGGAATATTTTCTTTCCAATTTTTATCATTTAAATATTCTAAAACTGTAGTAAAAAGAAAATTAAATATTGTTAACCCTATGAATATAAACAGTACACTTTGAGAGTCCATAATGACCTAATTTAGGTAAACAAAAATAGTTAAAATGAAGCTTATTTTCATAAATTAGTTATATGATTAGACAAATAATTTTATTAATTATTACAATTTGTATTGGAGTATACTTTGTCTTCTATTCAAATATATTAGAGTTTGAATTAAATTCACTTCAAAGGCTTGCATTTTATGATATGTTATTTTTGTATTTAGCCGCTGCATCCTACTGTTTTATTGCTGGAGAATTAACTAAAAATTACAGTCAAGTTGATAGACTTTGGAGTACAATTCCAATTGTCTATTGCTGGTACTTTACTTATTCAGCTGGAATGGACAACAGACTAATAATGATGTCATGTTTGGTTACAATATGGGGGCTTAGACTCTCCTTTAATTTTGCAAGAAAAGGAGGTTTTTCAATACTACCTTGGAAAGGTGAGGAAGATTATAGATGGAGTGTTTTACAAAAAGAAGTTCCCACTTTAAAGACTAAATTAAACTGGTCTCTTTTCAATTTACTTTTTATATGTTTTTATCAAATGGGGTTAATTTTTCTTTTTTCTCTTCCAATACTTGCTGCATGGCAAGGTGAAAAAGAATTTTCTGATTTAGATATAATTATCGGAGCAATTATGCTTCTTTTGATAATAATCCAAACCACAGCAGACGAACAACAACATAAATATCAGACAAAAAAATATGCACTAATTAACGGAAATCATGAAATTTCTGGAGATTATAAAAAAGGATTTATTGATACAGGTTTGTGGAAATTTTCAAGGCATCCAAACTATACCTGTGAGCAGTTAATTTGGATAACATTCTATTTCTTTAGTGTAAGTGCTAGTGGAAAATTATTAAACTGGTCCATTATTGGATGTATTCTTCTTGTGGTTCTATTCTATTTTAGCGCGAAATTTAGCGAAGGTATAAGCGCTAAAAAATACCCAGAATACAAAGATTATCAAAATAATACTCCAATGTTTATTGGAATAAAATAAAAAATTATGAAGAAGTCATTACTGTTAATGATTATACTCCTACATTCTTGTGATATGAAAAAAAATGAAATAATTGAACCAAGGGCAGAGAAAATAAGTAAGATTATTACAGCGCATAATCACGAAAGGATTGACGAGTTTTATTGGTTAAATGAAAGAGGTAATCCAAAAGTGATTGATTATTTGAATTCGGAAAATGATTACCGAAACTCTTATATGGAAGATTACAAAGGCCTGGAGAATGAATTATTCGAAGAAATAAAATCAAGAATTAAAGAGGATGACTCAAGTGTGCCCTATTTAGATAATGGATATTATTATTATACCCGTTTTGAAAAAGGGAAACAATACCCAATATATTGCAGAAAAAAAGATAATTTAAAAAATGATGAGGAAATTCTTATCGATGTAAATAAAATGTCTCAAGGTCACGAATATTTTAGAATCGGTGGTATTGATATTAGCCCCAACAATAAAATTATGGCTTACTCAGTTGATACAATAAGCAGAAGATTATATACAGTTCATTTCAAAAACTTAGAAACAGGTAAAAAAAACACTCATACTATTTCTAATACATCCGGTGGAGTTAGTTGGGCAAATGATAATATGACACTGTTTTATAATCAAAAAAATACCAAAACCTTAAGAACTGAAAAAGTGATGAGGCATTCTTTTAATCAAAATCAAAAAGATGAGGAAGTATATTTTGAAAAAGATGACGAATTCAATTTATATTCATACAAATCAAAATCTGGAAAATATATAATTATTGTTAGCGGAAAAACAATTTCAGATGAAATTAGATTTCTCAATGCCAATGAACCAGACGGAGATTTTAAAATTTTTCAAAAAAGAGTTGATGGACTTGAATATTCAATTGATCACTTAAATGACAAGTGGTATGTTAGAACGAATATAAACGATTCTAAAAATTTTAAACTGATGGTATGCGATGAAGATAAAACTTCGTCTGATAATTGGAAAGAATTTATCAAGCACAGAAAAAACGTTTTATTAGAAGGGGTTGAGGTTTTTAATGATTTTTTTGTAATTACTGAAAGAGAAAATGGACAAAGAAGATTTAATGTGATTTCAAATAAAGATGGTGAAAGTCATTATATCGATTATGAAGAGGAAGTGTTTTCAGCATACTCCAGTGTAAATTCAGAAATTAATTCTAAAACATTTAGATATGGTTATTCGTCAATGACTACTCCTAATTCTACAATTGAATATAATTTAATTAAAAAAACAAAAACTGTCTTAAAGGAAGCTGAAATTTTAGGTGGTACTTTTGATAAAAACAACTATGAATCTATGCTAGTTTGGGCAGATGCCCGAGACGGGAAAAAAGTTCCTATTTCATTAGTCTTTAGAAAAGATACTTATAAAAAAGGTAAAAACCCTCTTTTACTTTATGGTTATGGATCTTATGGCTCAACAAATAGCGCTGGATTTAGTTCAGTGAGATTAAGTTTATTGGACAGAGGATTTGTTTATGCTATTGCACATATTAGGGGGAGCCAATATTTAGGTAGAGAATGGTATGAAGATGGAAAAATGTTTAATAAGAAAAATACATTTTGGGACTTTATTGATAGCGCAAAATATCTAGGCAATAACAGTTTCGTAGATAAAGATCATATTTTTGCAATGGGTGGTAGTGCAGGTGGACTTTTGATGGGTGCGATAGCTAATATGGAACCTGAAGTTTTTAAAGGTATAGTGGCTGCTGTTCCATTTGTTGATGTTGTTACAACTATGCTAGACGAAACAATTCCGCTAACAACATTTGAGTTTGATGAATGGGGAGATCCCAAGGATGAAGATTCATACTATTACATGTTATCATATTCTCCATATGATCAGGTAGAAGAAAAAGACTATCCGGCAATATTTATAACCACTGGATATCATGATTCTCAAGTTCAATATTTTGAGCCTGCAAAATGGATAGCCAGATTAAGAGATAAAAGAACAAATAAAGAACCTCTTCTTATGTATTGTAATATGGATGCAGGCCACGGAGGGGCATCAGGAAGATTTGAAGCTTATAAGGAAACCGCAATGGAATATGCATTTTTGATTTCATTGACCGAAAATAAATGATATGAAAAATATTTTAATTTTAATTACATTTTTAACCACATCAGGAATTTATTCACAAAATCCTGTGGGAGCTTGGGAGAGATTATATATGGATGATAATGGAACTGAAATAAGGAGTGTTGTCATTTTTTCTGAAAAGTTTCAAGCAATATCTATGTTCAATTCTGAATCTGGAGAATTTATATATTCAAACGGTGGAACTTGGGAATTAAATGGAAATATGATGACTGAAAAAGTTGAATTTGATACACAAAATTCAGAAAGAGTTGGGGAAATAGTAACCTTTAGAGTGGAAATTTCTAAGAATAAATTATCTCTTCCTGATTCAAACTGGGACTTTCACAGAATAGACGATGGTTCACCTGGAAAACTTAGTGGTGCCTGGCTAATGTCCGGAAGATATAAAAACGGAGAGAAACAGGTTAGAAACACTGATAGACCCAGAAAAACAATGAAAATTTTATCTGGGACTAGATTTCAATGGATTGCTTATGATACGGAAAAGAAGGAATTTAAGGGAACTGGTGGGGGAACTTATACTACTGTTGATGGAAAATACTCTGAAAAAATAGAGTTTTTTTCTAGAGATATTTCTCGTGTTGGAATGTCTTTAGAATTTAATTTTGGTATAGAAAACGGTGATTGGATTCATCAGGGTAAAACAAGCAAAGGAGCTCCGTTGCACGAAATATGGACTAAAAGAAAAAAATAATGAAATATGTTAAAAATAATAAAAGTGGTAATATTTCATCAAATGTCCACAGAAACCATCTAAGGAAATTGATTTATAATGCGCTTGAGAATATTTTAAACTAAAAGTGTATTTTTAGTATATTAACATAACTAACTATAAAATTAAACAAATGAAAAAATTATTATTACTAACTATTCTATCTGCTTTTATCATTTCTTGTGAAAATAAAGCAACAGATTTAGTTATAGGTTCAACTCTTGGAAACGACGGTGAATCTAGTGAAATTGTTGTTGGTGATACATCTAACCAACAAGTTTGGGTTGATTACATTGATGCACATAATAAAAGAGATTTAGAAAAAATTGCGGAAATTAACACTGATAACTGGGTTGGATACCCACCTAACGGAAATGTAATAAGAGGAAATGAAGCTCATATTGAATTCTTAGATGAGTGGTTTAAGTCATCTGCAAATCCACAATGGACTGTTAAATGGATGATTGCTAATAAAGGTGCTGATGCTGAAGGTAATATGCAAGAATTCTTAACAACTGGAAATGACATTACATTTATTGATGAAGAAGGAAATGAAGTGGTTGAAAATCACGTTCATGACATAATGTTTGAAAATGGTAAGATTAGAACAATCTTTGTTTATTCTAAACCAGCTCCTACTTCAGAAATCGAAGAAGAATAATATATTAATCTTTTAAAAAAAACCTCATCTAATGTTGGGGTTTTTTTATTTTTAAAATATGATCTGTATAAAAACCAAAATTCCTAAAGAAATATGTGAAATTGATGATGAATTAAAGGCAATATATCACAGTAGTGATTCTGTTTGTATTTGGGTCTTTAAATCTAGGAGGGATAGAAATAAATTCATGGATGAGACTGTTGGGATGCTTAAAAAAGATAGAGAAGATTATTACATGTCAAATTTTAAATAGTATCACATGAAATATTTCTTGAGTTGGTTAGCAATTATATTTGGTATTATATATTTTATTTATGAGACTTGGTATCATATTTCATATAGTCAATCTATTCTAGCACTAACAGCAGATTACATAGGTGTTCTCTTATTATTAATCGCTGGCATAGTAAACTTAAAATCAAAAAAAGGGATAGGTTTATTATGTGGAGCATGGGGGTATACATCTTGTATAATGTATAGGGCATTTATTTGGAGAATGGAAGCAATATGGGTTGAAGAACTTCCAAATTATGAAACCTTACAATTTAAGGTTTTGATCCTAGCATTAATTGTATCATTTCCAGCATTCATAGTTTCCTTTGTAAAATCTTTTCCACAAAAAAACCCCAACTAAAGTTGAGGTTAAAAATGTGGGCGCGAAGGGATTCGAACCCCTGACCCCTTGGGTGTAAACCAAGTGCTCTGAACCAACTGAGCTACGCGCCCTATAAGTAGGTGTGCAAATATATATTAGTTATTGTAAATGAGCAAAAAATTAAATAAGATATTATTTACTGATTATATTATGTTTAAATAACTTCAGAAACAACAAATGTACTTCCACCAATAAATACAAAATCATTTTGTTTAGCATATCTATAAGCTTCAGATAGGGCCTCTTTTGAGGACTTAAAGGCTTCACCTACTCTATTATTTAAAGAAAATATTTTTTTTACTTCATTAGTATCCATTCCTCTAACTACATTTGGTTTTACAAAATAATACCTTCCATCTTTTGGGAAAATTTTAGAAATTTTTTCAATATCCTTATCATTACTGAAACCCAAAATAAAATGATATTTTGAATGATTTGAGCTAATTATCTGAGATACTAACTCCTTTAATGCAGCCTCATTGTGACCCGTATCACATACAACTAAAGGGTTAGTTTGAATAATCTGCCATCTACCCATTAATGAAGTGTTTTTTACAACATGGGAAAGGCCTTTTTCAATATTTAAATCATTGATTTTATATCCCAAAGTTTGCAATTTTGTGACAGCATGCTGAACCGTAACTATATTTTTGCTTTGATACTCCCCTTTTAAATCGCAATCAAATTTTTTTGTTTTAAAATTATCAGCAAAAGAAATTTCTGAGTTATTTTCTCGAGCATTTTCAATAAATACATCTTTTATTTCCTCTTGAGTTTCCCCTATAACTACTGGAATACCAGGTTTTATTATACCGGCCTTTTCGTAAGCAATATCAGTGATATTATTTCCTAAAAACTTGGTGTGATCGAAACTTATATTTGTAATAATTGATAATATTGGATTAATAATATTTGTAGAATCTAGTCTTCCGCCCATTCCAACTTCAATAATAGCAATATCAACATTTTGATTATTAAAATAATTGAAAGCTAGACCCACAGTCATTTCAAAAAAGGAAAAATTATTTATGTTAAAAAAATTGAGGTATTGATTCATAAAATCTTCAACAGATTCTTTTGAAATCATTTCTCCGTTAACCCTAATTCGTTCCCTAAAATCAACCAAATGAGGTGAAGTATACAGTCCTACCTTGTAACCAGATTCTTGCAATATAGAGCTAAGCATATGAGAAGTAGATCCCTTACCATTTGTACCACCAACATGTATAGATTTAAATTTGTTTTGCGGATTATCTAAGTGATTACAAATAGAAATAATATTAGAAATATCTTCTTTATATGCAGAAGCCCCAATGTTTTGATACATCGGAAGTTTTGCAAACATCCAATCAAGTAGCGAATTGTAATCCAATGATTAGATTAAATTTCTCATGAGTAGGAATACAGCTATTCCAGCAAAATAACCAATAAGAGCAATCCATAGAATTTTCTTTAAATACCAGCCAAAGGTTATTTTTTCCATACCCATTGCAACCACTCCAGCTGCCGATCCAATAATTAACATACTTCCTCCTGTTCCTGCACAGTATGCTAAAAAATGCCATAATTGATCGTCAGGAGCAAATTCGGTAAACATTCCTAAACTTGCTGCAACCAAAGGAACATTGTCAATTACTGCAGATGCAAAACCAAATAATACCATTAGAAGATCAAGAGATATTGTTTCCTTTAAGATTGTTGCAAATACGAATAACAATCCTAGAGATTCAAGAGCAGCTACAGCTAGTAGAATTCCTAAGAAAAATAAAATACTTGGTAATTCAATTTTGGTTAAAGCATTGTGAACTGGACTCTCATGATGTTTTGATTCGTTAGCATTCCCGTCTGGATTTGGGCCTGTGGCTTGAGACAATGCAAATTCTCTATTGCTATATATTTCAGCAAAAATGGAAACTACCCCAAGTGCTAACATCATACCTACATATGGAGGTAAATGTGTAATAATTTTGAATACTGGAACACATACAATTGAAGTTAAACCTAAAACTAACATTCTAAACGAATACTTATTGCCTTGATCAGTAACAGGATTTAATTTAATTTCTCCTTTAAAAGCAGGAAGTAAGGATGCTACTCCAGTTGCAACAACAGCACATGCTATTGAGGGAAGTAGTAAATACTGAATTAACATGGGAGTTGAAACCTTTTTGCCAATCCATAGCATTGTTGTTGTAACATCTCCAATAGGTGACCATGCACCCCCAGCATTTGCAGCAATAACGATTAATGCAGCATACCAAATCCTTAAATTTTTATCAGAAACAACTTTTTGAAGAATTGATATTAGAACAATGGTAGCTGTTAAGTTGTCTATGATTGCAGACAATATAAATGCCAACCCACTAAACACCCATAAAATAGCTTTTTTAGTTTTGAAATTTATTATGTTTTGGAATACACTAAATCCGTTAAAATAGTCAACTATCTCAACAATAGTCATTGCACCAATCAGAAATACTAATATTTCTGCTGTTTTTCCCAAATGATGTAAAAGGGTTTCTTCCATCAGATGAGTTTTATCATCTATCGACATTCCTCCAAATCCGTCAACAAGTGAATGTGTGGCAGGGTTGAACCAAGTATCAAAACTGTTCAAACTCAATG
>CACEAZ010000002.1:0-40000 GCA_902557655.1 uncultured Bacteroidota bacterium | reverse complement strand
GGTGTCAGGCCATATACATCATCTTTCGATTTAGCATAGCCCTGTGTTTTTGATAAACAGTCGCCTGGACCTTTTCACTGCGGCCCATCCGAAGATGGGCGACCCTTCTCCCGAAGTTACGGGTCTATTTTGCCTAGTTCCTTAGCCATGAATCACTCGAGCACCTTAGAATTCTCATCCCGACTACCTGTGTCGGTTTAGGGTACGGGCTGCTTCACTTGTTTTTCTTGGAAGTCGCTATTCTGGATTATCACATTCACCGAAGTTTCAGTGTACTATTGCCGTGTTACCACTGGCTTCAACGTACTATTCCGTCAGTACGCACCAAATTCACGCCTCCGTCACGTTTAATGTGAGCAGGTACAGGAATATTAACCTGTTGTCCATCCACTACCCCTTTCGGGTTCGCGTTAGGTCCCGACTAACCCTCAGCTGATTAGCATAGCTGAGGAAACCTTAGTCTTTCGGTGTGCGGGTTTCTCGCCCGCATTATCGTTACTTATGCCTACATTTTCTTTTGTAGCTTCTCCAGGGAAGCTTACGCTTCCCCTTCGGCGACACTACAATGCTCCCCTACCACTTTTACAAGTCCATAGCTTCGGTAGTATGTTTATGCCCGATTATTATCCATGCTGAACCGCTCGACTAGTGAGCTGTTACGCACTCTTTAAATGAATGGCTGCTTCCAAGCCAACATCCTAGCTGTCTGGGCAGTTCAACCTCGTTTATTCAACTTAACATACATTTTGGGACCTTAGCTGATGGTCTGGGTTCTTTCCCTCTCGGACATGGACCTTAGCACCCATGCCCTCACTGCTGATCATCATTTTATAGCATTCGGAGTTTGTCAGGAATTGGTAGGTGGTGAAACCCCCGCATCCAATCAGTGCTCTACCTCTATAAAACTAAATCAACGCTGCACCTAAATGCATTTCGGGGAGTACGAGCTATTTCCGAGTTTGATTGGCCTTTCACCCCTACCCACAGGTCATCCCAAGACTTTTCAACGTCAACGGGTTCGGGCCTCCACTATATGTTACTATAGCTTCACCCTGCCCATGGGTAGATCACACGGTTTCGCGTCTACCGCCACTAACTAAAGCGCCCTATTCAGACTCGCTTTCGCTACGGATCCATACCTTAAGTACTTAACCTTGCTAGAAACGGTAACTCGTAGGCTCATTATGCAAAAGGCACGCCGTCACCACGAATGGCTCCGACCGCTTGTAAGCGTAAGGTTTCAGGGTCTATTTCACTCCTTTATTCAAGGTTCTTTTCACCTTTCCCTCACGGTACTAGTTCACTATCGGTCTCTCAGGAGTATTTAGCCTTAGCGGATGGTCCCGCCAGATTCACACAGGATTACACGTGTCCCGCGCTACTCAGGATACCACTATGAATAATTCTCTTTACTTATACGGGACTATCACCCTCTATGGTTTCTTTTTCCAAAGAATTCTAATTCATTAAACATTCAATGTCGTGGTCCTACAACCCCAAAATTGCCGAAACAATTTTGGTTTGGGCTGTTCCGCGTTCGCTCGCCACTACTAGCGGAATCACTTTTGTTTTCTATTCCTCCAGGTACTTAGATGTTTCAGTTCCCTGGGTTTGCTTCCTTAACGGATACTATATCTTCAATATAGTGGGTTGCCCCATTCGGAAATCTACGGATCAAATTGTGTGTGCCAATCCCCGTAGCTTATCGCAGCTTATCACGTCCTTCATCGCCTCTGAGAGCCAAGGCATCCACCTTACGCTCTTAAATAGCTTATTGTAACTTTTGTATTTTTATGAGTTATAAATTATATTGCTCGTAAACTCAATTAATTAACTAATTAATTAAATTTAGATTTGTTTAGAAATTTTTAATTTCATGTATTTTTTTCAATATGTCAAAGAACATTTTCAGCATAAAGCTGATTGTGGAGAATGTGGGAGTCGAACCCACGACCTCTAGAATGCAAATCTAGCGCTCTAGCCAGCTGAGCTAATCCCCCATATAATGAGTTTTCAGAATAAAATCTCAGCTACTAAAATCCTCATTTTTATTTAGTAATAAACTAAACGTAGTAGTCTCAGGCAGACTTGAACTGCCGACCTCTACATTATCAGTGTAGCGCTCTAACCAGCTGAGCTATGAGACTCCACTTTATATGATTATAATTAACAGCGTTGAGAATAAACTATTTGATCAGATAGTTTAAGAAACTTTAGTCGTCTTTCTCTAGAAAGGAGGTGTTCCAGCCGCACCTTCCGGTACGGCTACCTTGTTACGACTTAGCCCTAGTTATCGATTTTACCCTAGGCCGATCCTTGCGGAAACGGACTTCAGGCACTCCCAACTTCCATGGCTTGACGGGCGGTGTGTACAAGGCCCGGGAACGTATTCACCGGATCATGGCTGATATCCGATTACTAGCGATTCCAGCTTCACGGAGTCGAGTTGCAGACTCCGATCCGAACTGAGATAGGTTTTATAGATTTGCTCATGCTCGCGCATTGGCTGCTCTCTGTACCTACCATTGTAGCACGTGTGTAGCCCAGGACGTAAGGGCCGTGATGATTTGACGTCATCCCCACCTTCCTCACAGTTTGCACTGGCAGTCTTGCTAGAGTTCCCGACATTACTCGCTGGCAACTAACAACAGGGGTTGCGCTCGTTATAGGACTTAACCTGACACCTCACGGCACGAGCTGACGACAACCATGCAGCACCTTGTTAAGTGTCCGAAGAAAAATCTATTTCTAGATCTGTCACCTAACATTTAAGCCCTGGTAAGGTTCCTCGCGTATCATCGAATTAAACCACATGCTCCACCGCTTGTGCGGGCCCCCGTCAATTCCTTTGAGTTTCATTCTTGCGAACGTACTCCCCAGGTGGGTCACTTATCACTTTCGCTTAGCCACTCAGACCGAAGTCCAAACAGCTAGTGACCATCGTTTACGGCGTGGACTACCAGGGTATCTAATCCTGTTCGCTACCCACGCTTTCGTCCCTCAGTGTCAGTTGATTATTAGTGATCTGCCTTCGCAATCGGTATTCTGTGTAATATCTATGCATTTCACCGCTACACTACACATTCTAACCACTTCATAATAACTCAAGACAAACAGTATCAAAGGCAGTTCTACAGTTGAGCTGCAGGATTTCACCTCTGACTTATTTGTCCACCTACGGACCCTTTAAACCCAATGATTCCGGATAACGCTTGGATCCTCCGTATTACCGCGGCTGCTGGCACGGAGTTAGCCGATCCTTATTCTTATAGTACCGTCAAGCTTTCTCACGAGAAAGTTTTTCTTCCTATATAAAAGCAGTTTACAACCCATAGGGCAGTCATCCTGCACGCGGCATGGCTGGATCAGGCTTTCGCCCATTGTCCAATATTCCTCACTGCTGCCTCCCGTAGGAGTCTGGTCCGTGTCTCAGTACCAGTGTGGGGGATCCCCCTCTCAGGGCCCCTATCTATCGTAGCCTAGGTGTGCCGTTACCACACCTACTAGCTAATAGAACGCATACTCATCTCATACCGTAACCTTTAATCTTAATAAGATGCCTTAAAAAGATACTATAGGGTATTAATCCAAATTTCTTCGGGCTATCCCCTAGTATGAGGCAGATTGTATACGCGGTACTCACCCGTGCGCCGGTCGTCAGCGAAGTGCAAGCACTTCCTGTTACCCCTCGACTTGCATGTGTTAGGCCTGCCGCTAGCGTTCATCCTGAGCCAGGATCAAACTCTTCATTGTTAAATTTTAAATACTATTTAACAACTAAAGAAATTAAATTCTATCTGCTCATGATGGTTTATTCTCTGTAATTAAAAATAAATTTTAATTTACGCTGTCAATCAATTTCAATATTTTAATGAACATAAATTTTTCTCTGCTTTGTTGAAAGCAGGGGTGCAAATATAAAACCCTTTTTTTTGCTGACAAAAGATTTAAACTGAAATAAAAACTAATTATTAACAGTTTTAATCATATTTTAAGGTTCTTTTGCCTTATAGCGGGTGCAAATATAGTATCTTTTTGAGATGTACAAAACATTTTACAGATATTTTTCAGAGAAACTTTAGATATGGTTTAATATCAGACACTTAACTACATAAAAAAGTTCCAAACTAACCCAAATCTAAATGTAAAATCTTGAAATGGGTAATTTGGTGCAGAATAAAAATTATAACCAGTTAAAGATGAATTTAAATGCTCAAACTTGAAGTATAATCTTGTTTGTTGAATTTTAGCATTAATGAAAAAATCAATTAAAGGAAAATCTCCAATTTCCTTTTCTCTTTGAATATACAGCTCTGAAAGTAACGGATCGTAACCATTCATGTAATATTTTGAAAAATATTTTACACCAAATCCTGTTTGGAGAAACAGTGCTTTCTTAAATAAATCCGAACTGAAATAAATTGTATTTCTAGTGACAATTTTTGGAACATTGATTATGTCGTTAGAGATTGATTTTTGAAACATTAACGATGAATCAAAAGAAAATTTACCAAGGCTTAAACTTCTGTTTAACTTAATTTTTAACAAATCAATTATTCCACTATGCTGGATCGGATTAATCCTCGAACCAAACTCGTTTATTGAGGTAGTTTCTATCTGTTCAAACTGTATATGGTTTTCAATATTTATGTAATCAATATCCAAATTGATTAATTTATTTAATCTGACATTTAACGCTATTGCTTTGGATTTTATATTTTGAAATTCATTATTCCAATTGTAATTAATATAATTACTGCTGTAAAGTCTGTGATTATAGTCTGGTGCAGAATTTAACACTGAAAGTTCTAAATTAACAGAGTTTTGATTTTTAATATCAAATCTAATGTTTGTTTTTAACGAGTTTGACTTTGAGTCTCCAAAAATGTAATTATTAGACGAAAAACTAAATTTAGCCTGTTTTATTTTTTTTGAATAATCTGCTAAAAAATATACAGTGGTAGATTTAATTGACTGATTATTGTCAACAAAATCCTCGATTTCAAAATTTTGTAATGAGTATTTATCATCAACAAGGCTCAAACCAGCGCTAATACCACCCAGTCTGTCAGATTTGAAATTAAGCCCTAAATCAACTTTGAATCTATTTAAAAATATTTTATCATTGATTTCCTGATTAGAATATCCTTCACCAAAAAAATTATCAATGGAACTTTGCTGAAATTTATATTGCTTTTCCTCTTGTAAAATGGAATTATATATTTCAAATTTGTTTTTTTTTATGGAGTCATTTTCATGAAATTTATAAACTTGATCTAAGTAAAATCTTTTACCCAACAACTCATTATGAGCATTTTCAAAATTTGGATCAAAAACTCCTCTATCTATATATTGACTAACACCGTTTTCAAAATTATCAATGTCAGAATCTGCTATACCCCCATTTTGTTCTCCAAATAATTTTTGATTTGCATAATGTGCGCGCAAGTAGTACTTTTTATTCTTGGACCAATAATTAGAAGCTAACTTAAAATTTGAACCGCTTGTGATAAAATTTTGATAATTTCCCAACGACCTAAGCCCCTTTCTTGAAATTGTAAAATTAAATTGTCTTGATGTATTTACAGAGTAGACAGCATCTAGCACCTGTCCCTGTTCAAAAACAGATCTGTACATAAGCTCTGTAAATGGGGTTGGTAAATCATAATACAGGACATCATCTACATTATCATATGCAATACTTTTATTTTTGGCACCGATTTCAGAAAACTGAGTTTCTTTTGACCTGAAGCCTAAAACATTGTAAGCACTTCCTGTATTAGAAAAGGGAATTAGGTCAAAATCATCTCTTCTTAAAAAATTCAACTTATAATATTTTTGTATGGTTAGGCTTGTATCTACAACTATTGTGTCATGATCGTGTGTTATGATTAAATAATCTTCGATTTTAGCATCAGGATTCTTATTTAATTTTGTACTTTTTGCCGAGAATTTACTCATTACCGAATCTCGGATTGAAGAAGGTCGTTTGTTTTCACCTACTTCTGAGCTAATTAATGTTAATTGTGATTGGGGTCTATTTTGGGTATAACCATTTTCGTAGATGAAAACAAATAATATAAATATTAGTCTAAATAATTTCATTATTGCTAATATCTAAACAAAAATTCAATAGAAGCTAATTATCAATTAATAATTAACATAATTTTTAATGTTAAAGTCAAATTATAGTGATCATGAATTGGAGTGCGGTTTAGACGAAGCTGGTCGTGGATGTTTAGCCGGACCCGTCACAGCTGCTGCTGTAATTTTTAAACCAGGATACAAAAATGCAAAAATCAATGACTCAAAAAAATTAAACATTAAAGAAAGGTCTGATTTAACAAAAATTATTTTAAAAAACTCTGTGGCATTTAGCATTTCACATGTGTACCCTAAAGAAATAGATAAAATAAATATTCTTAATGCATCCATACTAGCAATGCATAAATGTCTTGATAAACTAGGGGTCAAACCAGAATTTCTAATTGTAGACGGAAATAAATTTAAAAAATACAAAGACATACCTCACAAAACTATAATAAAGGGTGACCAGAAGCATTTGAATATTGCAGCGGCATCCATTCTAGCTAAAAATGCAAGAGATAATTTTATGCAGAAATTACATTATAAATTTCCTGAATATTCATGGCTAACTAACAAGGGTTATCCAACAAAAACTCATAAGAAAGCAATTATCGAGTTTGGAATAACAAAATTTCATAGAAAAAGTTTCAAACTTTATGATGAACAATTAATAATTGATTTTTAATTTAGTATCATAATTTTGTCATAGATGAAAAAAAGTCTTTTAACCATTGTATTTGCTCTTCTATTATTTTCATGTGACAATTACGTTGATTCCTCTGTAAAAATTGAGAATTATATCCCAGAAAGCTCAAGTGTTGTTGTAAAAATTAAAAACCTAAGTAAATTCAAAAACAGCATTATAAATAACGAATATTTAAATAAGTTAATCAAAACAAAAAAATATTTAATTGAAGCTATTTCAGTTATCGAAAAAAATGAATTTGATGATCAAATTGCTATTTGTTTTTACAAAACAGACGATATCTATTTTAATGTAATTGGAAGCCCCAAAAAGATTGATAGCTTAGCCAACTTTTTTGTGGTAAAAGAAAAGGATTTTTCGGTAATTTCAAATAACCCTGACTTAAAAATAAACAATCCAAAAAGCGATATTTTTTCATCGAAATTTAAAAATATAGATCAAACCAATACTAATTTTAGTGTTTCTTTTAATTCCAACCTTAGTAAAAATTTAGCTGATATCTTATTTAATAAAACACTGAATTTAAAAGAAGAGAATTTACATTTAAATGTCGAAACAACTAACAATGTAATTTTTTTAAATGGTGTAATAGATAATTCTCTTGAGATTTTAGATCAAGATACAGATCATTCGTTTTTAGATGAAATTATAAACTCAGATATTAATTTTTATTTTGATCCAGACCAGGATTTAGTTGAAGAATATGATTTAATCAACTCAAATATTGAAAACCCAATAAACCTTTTTCAATTATTAGACTCTAGTAATGAATCGGATAAATTTAAGTTGTTTCAATTAAAAAATAGTGATAAAATATCGTCAATCAACGGAGTAATTTCAGATTTTAAAGATGATCTAAAAAATTCATCAGATAATTTTAAATATGAAATAAAATTTAAAAATAATATAACTGTTGGACCAATAATTGTGAAAAATCACATTAATAATAAAAGTGAGTTAATAATACAAGATGAAAATGATATTCTACATCTAATTAACAGCTCGGGCCAAATAGAATGGAGCAAAAAAATTGAAGGTCAAGTTTTAAATGAAATTCATCAAATTGATAGCTATAAAAATGGAAAGCTTCAATTTTTATTTGCCACAAAAAATAAACTTCATTTGGTTGACAGAAAAGGTAGAAACGTAGGCAAGTTTCCTCTTAAATTCAATGACGATATAACTCAGCCTATTTCTGTTTTTGATTATGATAATAACAAGAATTACAGAGTCCTAATTACCCAAAATAATGAATTATTTATGTTTGACTCTAAGGGAGGTAGAGTTAGAGGATTTGATTATATTAAAAATGGAGAAATTATAAATTCCCCCAAACACTTCAGGATTTCAAATAAGGATTTGATTGTTTTCAAAACCAGGGATGATTTGAAAATCATTAATAGAAGGGGAAGGCCTAGGATTGAAACTAAGACTAAATTTAATTTCTCATCTGGTAATGTATTCCAATTTGGAAATACGATTGTTACACAAACGAGTAAAAATGAAATTATAGAAATTGATTTAAAGGGGAATACTAAAATTATTGATAGTTATAGTTCTGATATGAATTTTTCATCTCTAAAAAATATAATGGTTGTAAATTCTGGAAATACGATTTTCAGTAAAGCGAATAAGTCTGATTTAAAATTCGGAAAGTACAGTAATTTAAAAATTTATAATTCCGATAAATTTACCCTCATAAGTATTTTTGATAATCAAAACAAAGAAGCTTATTTATTTGATAAGGACTTGAACATGTTTGATGATTTTCCTATTAAGAGTGAATCATTTGTAAATTACCGTTTGAATAAAAATTATTTTGAATTCGCGTTTAAAACTGAAAATAAGTCAATCAAGTTTTACAAAAAGTCTATATAAAATCAGCTTTAAATACTTCTGAGAAATTTTTTTTCAGGGATTGCTTAATATTTATAATATCAATTTCTTGCATATTTTTCTCGTTTGATATTGACGTGACTATATTATTTGCTAGACCACAAGGAATAATATTATTAAAATAATTTAAATCTACATTAACATTTAAAGCAAAGCCATGCATAGTAACCCATCTGCTTGCCCTAACACCCATGGCACAAATTTTTCTTGGAAAGGGAGTGTTTGTGTCAATCCAAACGCCGGTTTTTCCCTCGTTTCGCTCTCCTAAAATCTGATAATTTTTTAAAGATAGAATTATCACCTCCTCTAGACATCTGAGATATTTATGAATATCCGTAAAAAAATTTTCTAAGTCTAGTATAGGATAGCCAACTATTTGTCCAGGACCGTGATAAGTTATATCACCTCCTCTATTAATTTTATAAAAGCTAGCATTTTTGCTAATGAGCTGATTTTCGTCAATTAATAAATTAGAAATATCACCACTTTTTCCAAGGGTATAAACATGAGGATGCTCGACAAAAAGAAAATAATTTGGGGTTTTAATTTTTGTGTGCTCTTGTCTGTTTTTTTTCTTTATATCTACAATTTCATCAAATAGGTTTTGTTGAAAATCCCAGGCCTCCTTATAGTCCATTAGCCCTAAATCAATAAATTTAATTTCCCTATTCATTATTTATTTTTTGGATTATTTAAAATCACCAAAGCCGCAATCACGCCAGGAACCCATCCACAAAGCCACAAAATAAAAACAATTGCTACAGAACCACATCCCTTATCAGCGATAGCTAAAGGCGGACAAATAATCGATAAAAGGACTCTGAATAAACTCATAAATAAATTAGCAGTAAATATAGTTATATTTAAAAATTAAATCTGTATTCATTTTTATTTCAATTAAAAGTATATTTGTAATTCGAATACACCTGTTATCAAATGGAACTTAGCGAACAAGAACAAGTAAGAAGAGAAAAGTTAGAGAAAATTAGATCCCTAGGAATCAATCCATATCCAGCTGAGTTATTTCCAGTATCTGATTACTCAAGTGATATAAAAAATGATTTTAAAGAAAATACAAAAGTAGTTCTAGCTGGACGTTTAATGTCAAGAAGAATACAAGGAAACGCAAGTTTTGCTGAGCTACAAGACAGCAAAGGAAGAATTCAACTTTACTTTAACAGGGATGAAATTTGTATAGGGGAAGACAAAACTCATTATAACGAACTCTATAAAAAGCTCTTGGATATAGGTGACATAATAGGAGTTGAGGGCAAATTATTTAAAACTAAAGTTGGAGAAAAAACTGTTTTAGTCAAAAATTTTAAATTACTTTCTAAATCATTAAGACCCTTGCCACTTCCTAAAGAAGATAGTGACGGAAATACCTATGATGAGTTTAATGACCCTGAATTAAGATACAGACAAAGATATGTTGACCTGATAGTTAATACTGATGTAAAAAGGACATTCCTAAAAAGAACATTGATAACTAATAGTATTAGAAATTTTCTAAACAAGAAAGAATATCTTGAAGTCGAGACTCCTATTTTACAACCTATTCCAGGTGGGGCAACCGCAAGACCTTTTTTAACACACCATAATGCCTTAAATATTCCTCTTTACTTGAGAATCGCAAATGAATTATATCTAAAAAGACTAATTGTTGGTGGATTTGATGGGGTATATGAATTTGCAAAAGATTTTAGAAACGAGGGAATGGACAGAACACATAATCCTGAATTTACCATTCTGGAACTATACGTCTCATACAAAGATTACCATTGGATGATGGAAATGACCGAACAACTTCTTGAAAAAGTTTCTGTTGATTCTTGCGGAAATACAAAAGTAAAAGTTGGTGATAATACCATAGATTTTAAAGCCCCTTATGAAAGAATTTCAATTTTTGGAGCTATCAAAAAATTTACAGGAATTGACATTTCTAAAATGAATGAATCAACATTAAGAAAAACAGCGAAAGACCTAAATATTGATATAGATGACACTATGGGTAAAGGAAAAATCATCGATTCAATTTTTGGGGAAAAATGTGAATCAAACTTTATCCAACCTACATTTATTACAGACTATCCAAAAGAAATGAGTCCTTTGACAAAAGTTCATAGAGATGATTCAAGTCTTACTGAAAGATTTGAATTAATCGTAAATGGCAAGGAGATAGCAAATGCATACAGTGAGCTAAATGATCCAATTGATCAAAAAGAAAGATTTGAAAAACAACTTGAGCTTTCAAAAAAAGGAGATTTAGAAGCTGGAGAATTTATTGATTATGATTATTTGAGAGCTTTAGAATATGGAATGCCTCCAACGTCAGGAATCGGGATTGGCATTGATCGCCTTGTTATGTTAATGACTAATAACTCTTCCATTCAAGAAGTTTTATTTTTTCCACAAATGAGACCAGAAAAGAAAAAGATTTCTCTTTCAGAAAATGAAGAATTGGTTTATAATCTTTTAAATAACAATAACGAGGTAATCAATTTGATTAAAAACAAATCTGGGTTGAGTAATAAAGCCTGGGATAAAGCAGTAAAGTCACTTAGAAAATTGGATTTAATTAAAGTTGAAAAAATTGAAAGTGAAATATTTATTTCAAAAAAAAATTAATTATATTTAAATAAACATGATACCATGAAAAAATATTTTTTAGGCCTTATTATTCTTCTTTTTTCGTTAAATTTTTCCTACGCTAACCTAAATTACAAATCAATAGAGGAAGTCAAATCCCTTAACTATGAATTATTCCAAGAGATTGGTTTTGATGAAAATAAGATGAATTTTGTAAGCAGAGTTATTTACTCAACATACAAAAAAGCGCAACATATGTCATCTGAGGGAGCTTCTCCGCAAAAAGCAATATCTCTAGACAAAGAAGCCGAAAAAATGCTATTAAGAGTATTGTCAAAGGCTGAACTTAAAAGATTTAACTCTCTCAAACACAAATTAAAATAAAAGTTTTTGTTAAAAATTGATTTACACGGCCTTACTTATGCCAAGGTCGAAGATATTCTACCCGAGTGGATAATTACTAATTATAATAACGGACACGATGATTTTGAAATTATTACAGGTAATAGTTTTAAGATGAAAAACTTAGTTAAAAAAATTTGTTCAGAAAACGGGTTTATTGCAGTTGAAAATTTCAATGGAAATTCAGGTGCCTTGACAATAGGAATTAATAAAATTTAATATTAACAATAAAATGTTAATTCTTTATTGAGGCAAGGTGTTTTTTGATCTTGTATATAATTTAATTTTGAACTTAATAATATTCAAGATCATCAACATAGTTTTGGTTCAGGCTTTAATCAAACAATCCTCACTGGTCCACTACATTGATTACACCAAAACGTTGATGACTTGAGTATTACTTTTTAACCTTTAGTGTCTGTCCAACCTTGAGATTCTTACCCTGTAAGTTATTTGTCTTTATAATTACCTCTATTGACATATTAAATTTTTTAGAAATTGAATAAAGTGTGTCTCCTTTCTTAACCTTGTAGAGTTTATTTTTTTTCTTAAGAACAATATTATCATATTTATATAGCTCGTATCTCTCAATTAAATCAATTAGCTTTTGAGGATATTTTGGGTCTGTAGCGTAGCCCGCTTTTTTTAATCCTTTGGCCCACTGTCTGTAATCATCTTTTCTTAATTCAAATAAAAAGGAATATCTTCCTCTCGTTGATAAGAATAAGGAATGATCCCTGTAGGAATACTCAGGGTTATCATATTTTCTAAAACACTCTTGTTCCTCATCATCATCGTGGTAAATTTTCTTACCATTCCAATCATGACATTTAATTCCAAAATGATTATTTGCTTCAACTGCTAACGTTCCCTTGCCAATACCGGACTCTAAAATACCTTGAGATAAAGTTATGCTTGCCGGAATACCGAATTGAATCATTTCATCCATTGCAATTTCAGAATAAACCTTAACATAATCTTCAATATTTGAAATTCTTGGAGCTAAAGCTATTTTTTTTACTTTTTTATTTTTTGGCTTGGATCTCTTTACTTTTTTTTCCTTTTTTGGCTTGTCATTTTGGTTGTTATATATGACCCTTTTAGATCCACAGCTGAATGTGAAGAAAATAATAGCTAAGTATAAAAGAAGTTTTTTCATTACAATAACTACATGCAAAGATAATCGAAAATATTGTCTTTTAATTTATCTTTGGTATTACAATTGCACTATAATGATAGACAATGAAGATTTTTATATGAGCAAAGACGGTTATAAATGTTTTACGGAAAAATATCATCTTAAGAGAGGTTATTGCTGTAAAAGTAATTGTAAACATTGCCCTTATAGTTATGATCCAAAATTAAATTAATATGAATTTCAAAGATGAAATTTCACAAGGTATTCCAAGTGAATTACCTAGCCTAAAAAAGTATGACTCTTCAGTCAATCACGCACCGGTAAGGGAAAATATTTTAAACCCTGAGGAAAAAAAGTTAGCACTTAAAAACGCTTTAAGATATTTTGATAAAAAATTTCATAAAATTTTACTTCCTGAATTCAAATCAGAGCTTGAAAAATACGGAAGAATTTACATGTATAGATTTAGGCCTGATTATGAAATTTACGCGAGACCAATTAATGATTACCCTTACAATTCTAAAGAAGCTGCCAGCATAATGTTAATGATTAATAATAACCTTGATAATAGGGTTGCGCAACATCCGCATGAATTAATTACATACGGAGGTAACGGTTCTGTTTTTCAAAACTGGGCCCAATACTTAATTACTATGAAATATTTATCCGAAATGTCCGATGAACAAACCTTAGTAATGTATTCTGGACATCCCTTGGGTTTATTTCCTTCTAGCAAAAATGCACCAAGAGTTGTAGTTACAAATGGAATGGTTATACCAAACTATTCGAAAAAGTCAGATCTTGAAAAATTTAACGCATTGGGTGTAAGTCAATACGGCCAAATGACAGCTGGTAGTTACATGTATATTGGACCTCAAGGTATTGTTCATGGAACCACAATTACTGTGCTAAATGCTTTTAGAAAAATTAAAAAGAATCCTAAAGGCAGAGTTTTTGTTACATCTGGGCTTGGTGGTATGAGTGGAGCGCAGCCTAAAGCTGGAAATATTTCAGGCTGTATCACAATATGTGCTGAAGTCAATATTAAGGCCATTAAAACTAGATACTCCCAGAATTGGATTGATGAGGTTATTAGTGATTCAGACAAATTAACCGAAAGGGTTAAAATAGCTCAAAAAAATAAAGAAATTGTTTCAATAGCATATCATGGAAATATAGTTGAAGTTTGGGAATCTTTTTACGAAAATAATATAACAGTTGATATTGGTAGTGATCAAACATCCCTTCACAATCCATGGTCTGGCGGCTATTATCCTATTGGATATTCTTTTGAAGAATCAAATAAATTAATTCATAAAAATCCAAAAAAATTTAAATCAGAAGTCCGTTTAACATTAAAAAGACATGTAGAAATAATTAACAAGCATGTTAAGAAGGGAACATATTTTTTTGATTACGGAAATGCCTTTTTATTAGAAGCATCAAAAGCCAATGCTGATATTCTAAAAAAAGATGGAAGTTTTAAATACCCCAGCTATGTACAAGATATTATGGGGCCTATGTGTTTTGATTATGGTTTTGGACCATTTAGATGGGTTTGTGCCAGCGGCAAACAGAAAGATTTGGATAAAACTGATGAAATTGCATGTGAGGTATTGGAAAAATTATCCAAAACAGCATCAGACGAAACAAAGCAGCAAATGCATGATAATATTCAGTGGATTAAAGCTGCCAAAGAAAATAATTTAGTAGTTGGGTCAAAAGCAAGAATTTTATACGCTAACTCATTAGGAAGAATTGAAATAGCCAAAGCGTTTAACAAAGCTATTGAAGAAAAAAAAATTGGCCCAATAATTTTAGGAAGAGACCATCATGATGTTTCTGGCACAGACTCACCCTACAGGGAAACTTCAAACATATATGATGGGTCACAATACACAGCTGATATGGCAATACATAATGTAATTGGTGATAGTTTTAGAGGAGCCACATGGGTCAGTATTCACAACGGCGGTGGTGTTGGCTGGGGAGAAGTAATAAACGGGGGATTTGGTATGTTGATAGATGGATCTAAAACAAGTGAAAAAAATATTGAGTCCATGTTATTTTGGGATGTTAATAACGGAATTGCTAGAAGAAATTGGGCTAGAAACCCTGGTGCAATTAATCAGATTAAAAGAGCAATGAAAAACAATCCAGATCTTAAAGTAACTTTACCTAACTTAGTAGAAGATAAATTATTAGAAAAATTATAATATGAAAAAAGCTGTTTTATTAATTACATTATTTGCTATTATTTCGTCCTGTTCATCAATCAGAGTTTCATCTGATTTCAATGAGGATATTAACTTTACAGAGTTTAAAACATATGCTTTTTCAAAATCTGGGATTGATAAAGTTGAGATTAATGACATTGATAAAAAAAGAATTTTGAGGGCTATTGATATTGAATTGTACAATAAAGGCTACAGAAAAAGTTCAATTGAACCGGATTTTTTAATAAATTTTTTTACAAAAACTAACAAAAAAATTGATTATTATCCATCCAATAATTATTATGGATATGCAGTTCCTTATGGGGGTATGGGACACTATGCAAGTAGCTGGTATCTAAATTCTTTCTCCTATAATGAGGGTGTGCTTTTTATTGATATTATTGACAGAAACAAAAACGAATTGGTTTGGCAGGGAATCGGAAAAGGTTACATATACAATGACAAGCCTGACAATAAAAACGAAAAAATAAAATTAATGGTTAATAAGATTTTATTACAATTTCCTCCAGAATACTAAATTAGATTCTTACGTCTAATAAATCTCTTAACGAATTTCCAAGCAGCATAAATGCACAAACTAAAAGCATTATACAAACTCCCGGTATAATGGCTAAAAAGGGCTCTCCTAAAATTATGTAATTGTAATGATCCTTAATCATTAATCCCCAGCTTGTCATTGGTGGCTGAGCTCCAAGACCTAAAAAACTTAATCCACTTTCTATTAGAATTGATGCGGCAAAATTTGCAGCAGAAATGACAATCAAAGGGGAGTATATATTTGGTAATATGTGCCTGGTTATAATTCTAAAATCATTGTATCCCATGACCTTTGCTGCAATTACAAATTGTCTCTCTTTAAACTGTTTTATTTGGCCTCTTACAATTCTTGCAACCTCTACCCACATTGTTAAACCAACAGCTATGAAGACTTGCCAAAATCCCTTACCCAGTGCTAGAGTAATTGCTATTACTAATAACAAAGTAGGAATAGACCAAGTGACATTTATGATCCACATTATAATTTTATCAGGGTAACCTGAATAAAATCCGGCTATGGATCCCAGAAAAACCCCTATTAATAAAGAAATAAGTACCGATACAAATCCTATTGAGAAGGATATTCTTGAACCAATTATTATTCTACTTAAAACATCTCTTCCAAACTTATCTGTCCCAAAGTAAAATTTCTTGTTAATTACATCAACCTTGTTGATATCAATACTCTTAAAGTCATTATCTAATGAATTAAATTCTCTATAATATAAATAGTTTCCATCAATTTTATAATCTGAAATAGGATTATAAATTAAATCATCTTCATACCCCCAAAATATAGAAGAAAAAGATAGTTTATTTTGAATCTCATTTTTATAGACTAGCATTTTTACTTCAAATCCTGGTTTTTTTGAATGGATTGAAAGATTCATATGATTTGCATTTTTTGATTTATCTGGTGATATAACATATGCAAATAAAGAAGTAAAAAATACAAGCAGAATATAAAATAGGCTGACGATACCAAGAAAGTTTCTTTTATAATTAAAAAACTTTCTTGCAAAACTTGACATAATTCTAAGGGTTAATTTTCAAGATACGAAAATCTTAAATCAGAAAGTACATTTAAAGCTTCTTCAATATATACGTCCTTACTTAAACTTTTGTGCCACCTTTCTCTTTTCATTCCAAGCACAGAATCATTTGAGATTTGAGTAATCTCGTATGGGAGAGATTTAAAGGAATAGTTCATTGAATATTCATTCAAGGCTTTAAACTTTTCAGTCTCTTTAGAATTTTTTTCAATATCTTTTTTAAAATCTTCGTAATTCAAATTAATGATTTTGTTGTCTCTGATCGATTTAATCCATTTTGCATTTTCATCGACTAATTTTAAATAATCATTTTCTTCCATTCTAACTCTACTTTTTTCAATCGCCTGATCAAAATCAAAATTACTTTCCCATAAAGAGTAATCAGCCTTTCCAATCTCATCCCATTGCATTGGATTTTCTGAATCTTTTTCACCAAAATCCAAATACTTGTATCTGTAAGGAACATTAATATCACTTTTCACTCCTTCTAACTGTACGGATCCGCCATTTATCCTGTAATACTTTTGGGTAGTATATCTTAAAGCTCCCAAGTCTCCATTTGTGTTCCCTCGAACCATTCTGTTTAAGGGGAATACAACCTGAACTGTTCCTTTTCCCCAAGTTTGATTTCCACCAATCACAATAGCTCTTTTATAATCTTGCATTGCAGCAGCCAATATCTCAGAAGCAGATGCAGAACCTTCATTTACTAAAATCACTAAAGGACCTGACCAAAGAATTGAACGGTCTCTATCACTTAATATCTGTTTTTCTTTGTCAAAATACTTTACCTGAACAACAGGACCGCTTTTTATAAACATTCCAGCCATATCAACAACTGTTTTTAATGATCCTCCTCCATTATTTCTTAAATCTATAACCAATCCTTTAATACCTTGTTCTTTTAATCTATTTATCTCTAATTTTAAATCTTTAGCGGCATCTCTATTACTTTGATTGTCGAAATCTATATAAAATTTGGGAATATTAATGACTCCGTAAAGTGCGTCATTTTTGGAAACAATGGAAGATTTAATATATGTTTCCTCTAGCTGTACAATATCTCTTCTTATGGGAATTTCACTTACATTTCCGTCAACCTTTTTTACAGTTAAGTAAACATTTGTACCTTTTTCACCTTTAATTAGTTTGACAGCATCCGACAATCTCATACCTAATATACTTACAGCCTCTTCCTCGTTTTCTTGTCTAACCTTAAGGATAGCATCCCCTTTTTCCAACGTATTATCTCTCCAAGCGGGACCGCCAGAAATAATTTCTGTTATTTCTACCTTATCAATTTTTTTTCTCAACATTGCACCAATTCCTGCATAATTTCCTGAAATATCTACATCAAATCTATCTCTTGAGTCGGGGTCTAAATATGATGTGTTGGGGTCATATTGAGAAACAAAGGAATTAATATAAACTGAAAACCAATCTTGTCTACGAAGTTCCTCTTGTAATACTCGGTAACTTTCATCCATCGTTTCAATTAAATCAAACCTTACAGATTCTTCAATATCTAATTGGGTTCTAAGAATAAATGTTGAATCATTTTTTAGTTTTCTTTCATCATCTTTAACTTCATCATGAAAATTTTCAATTACATATATCTTTAATAGCTTTCTCCATCTGTCATATAATTCATTTTCAGAATTAACAAATTGCATGTCGTCTATATCAAGGTTAAAAAATTCGTCTTTGCTAAAATCAAATGGGGTTGAAAGAATTTTTTTGTAAATAGACTTACTTTCAGAAATTCTTTTTACGAATCTATCATGAACTAAATCAAAAAATGTAAGATCTGGATTTTTAAATGAATCATCGATTCTGTACCTAAACTCCTCAAAATCCTTAAAATCAGAAGAATAAAAATATCTTTTGTAGGGGTCAATATTTTCTATAAATGTTTCAAAAACTTCATTTGAGAATTCATCATCAATTTCTTTATCTAGATAATGGGCTTGATCAAGAACATATGTGATTAATTGAATAACTAATCCATCCTTATCGTCTGTTTCAAAATCTTTAGAAATAAAGCTACATGATGCTAAACACATCATAAAAGCAATTAATGGAGTAAACAAATTTTTTCGCATAGGAGACCAAAAATAAATAAAAACCATATTAAATTTTTTAGAGCGATGTATAATTTTTTGTTAAAGTAATAAAATAATAATTTGTTTACTTTTGTCTTAATATATTTAATTATGGGAAAGCCTTTAATATTGGTGACAAATGACGATGGAATCACCGCTCCAGGATTAAGATCATTAATACATATTATGAATGAAATTGGAGATGTGGTTGTTGTTGCACCTGATAGTCCTCAAAGTGGGATGGGACATGCAATAACTATAAGCGATACCCTATATTGTAAAAAAGAAAAAATTGATGATGGACCGCAGAAAGAGTATAGCATTTCTGGGACACCTGCAGATTGTGTTAAATTTGCTGTCAAAGAAATTTTGCACAAAAAACCTGATTTATGTGTTTCAGGAATAAATCATGGCGCCAACTCATCAATAAATGTGATATACTCAGGTACCATGAGTGCTGCAGTAGAAGCTGGTCTTGAAGGAATTAAATCAATTGGATTTTCTTTACTCGACTACAGCTGGGATGCAGACTTTACCGCTTGTAAAGACTATATTCTAAAGATTTCATTAAACTTATTGAAAGAAAAAAAAGAGAATTTAATTTTAAATGTAAATTTCCCATCTAACACCAACAAATTCAAAGGAATTAAAGTTTGTCGTCAAGCAAAAGGATATTGGGAAGATACATATGATAAAAGGACAAGCCCATTAGGAAAAGAATATTATTGGTTAACAGGAAATTTTGTTACTCTGGAAGACAATAAGGAAACAGACGAATGGGCTCTAAGCCAGGGTTATGTATCAGTTGTTCCAATTAGCTATGACATGACTTCACATGAGGATATTGATAAAGTAAAAAACTGGAATTTAAATTGAAAAAAGAAATATTTTTTGGAATTATTATTGGAATTATTTCAAATTTGATTGGAGTTTTTTTAAGTATAATAATTTTATTTAATGAATTTCAGTTTTCATATATTTTAGAAATTTTAAATAGCTCTATTAACAATAGTAATATAACCAAACTCATAAGCTTGGGAGCTATCATTAACCTAATTTCATTTTTTGTTTTGTTAAAATTAAATTTTACTGAGAAAGCAAGGGGGGTGCTGGTTGCAACTTTTGCTATAGCAATACTAACAATATATTTAAATAATTTTTAGTGAAATATTATATAATTGCTGGAGAAGCATCAGGAGACCTTCATGGATCTAACCTGATTAAAGAGTTAAAGAAATTAGATAAATCATCTGAATTTAGATTTTGGGGTGGAGACTTGATGAGTAAAGAGTCAAATGGTTTGGTAAAGCATTATAAAGAATATTCACACATGGGGTTTTTTGAGGTGTTTATAAATCTTAAAAAAATATTAAACAATTTATCTTTTTGTAAAAAGGATATAGAAAAATATAATCCTGATGTAATAATTTATGTTGACTTTCCAGGATTTAATCTCAGGATAGCTAAGTGGGCAAAAAAAAATAAGTTTAAAAATCATTTTTATATTTCTCCACAAATATGGGCGTGGAAAAAGAATAGAATTAATACAATAAGAAAAGTAATTGATCAAATGTATGTTATATTACCTTTTGAAAGAAAATTCTATTCCTCAGTAAATTATAATGTTCATTATGTTGGTCACCCCTTACTTGATGTAATCCAAACAAGCAAAGAAGAAACCCCTAAAACTGATCAAAAGAAAATTATAGCACTACTTCCTGGAAGCCGTGATCAAGAAATTAAAAAAATTCTTCCTGAAATGACAAATATTATTAAAAATTTTAACGACTATAGTTTTTATATATGTGCTGCACCTTCTAAAAAAAAATCTGATTATTTAAAATATTTGAAAAATGAAAATTTAGAAAAAGTTAAAATTGCTGAAAATCAAACTTATGAAATTCTTCAAAAATCTTGTGCAGCTTTGGTTGCTTCAGGAACTGCAACTTTAGAAACAGCTCTTTTTAGAATACCGCAAATAGTTTGCTATAAATCAAGTTGGATTTCTATTATGATTGGTAGGTTTTTACTTAGAAATTTAAAGTTTATATCCTTAGTAAATTTAATCTTAAATAAAGAAGTGGTCAAAGAGTTAATTCAAGAAAATTTAAATGAGAAAAATCTAACCTTTGAATTAAATAATATTCTAAAAGGAGAAAAACGAAAAAATATTCTTGAATCATACAATCAACTAATTGAAAAACTAGGGACTAAAGGTGCTAGTAAAAAAACTGCACTTAAAATATTTAATTACCTAGACTCAAATTCATATTCAAAAGAATTATAAAATTTCTGAAAATCCTCTTGAGTTTGAATTTGTTTAAAATTCTCATCAGTGAAGAGCTTTAAATAGACTTCTATCTGTTTAGGAGATTGATAACCTCTGAGTCTATGAATTAAATTTGAAGATTTATCTAAAAAAATTATTGTGGGATAAGCAGAAACTCCAAGAGATCTCGTTAATTGATGACTACTATTTCGCCTATTAGATTTTGAGGCATCATAATTGGGATTCGTAAATTCATATCCTCTAAAATTTACTACTTCGTTACCCTCAGCATTGAATTTAACAGCATAGAAATTCTCGTTAATATAATTGATTACACTTTTATTACTAAAAGTATTTCTGTCAAGCATTTTGCAGGGGCCACACCAATTCGTGTAAACATCCATTATTATATTTCTAGGGGAAGCTTTTTGAAGATAAACGGCGTCTTCTAAACTTATCCACTTAATTTCTTGAGTAAAAGAATTAAATGAAATAAAAAATATTATTAAATAAAGAATTTTTATAGATCTAATTAACACCATGCATTAATCTTTTAAGTAATGGATGCAGAAGCAAAGATAACAAACCTAAAAATATAGGTACGACCGTGAATATTAAGAAAAACCCTGAAAGACTATACTCTTGAGTAATATTTTCTATGTCACCACCTATATAGTGCGCTAATTTATTCCCAATTGCAATTGCTAAATAATATACACCAAACATAAACGCAATCATTCTTGCTGGAATCAGTTTACTTAAATAAGATAGTCCCATTGGGGATAAGCAAAGTTCACCTAAAGTATGAAATAAATATGCTAAAACAAGCCACATCATACTTAAAGATGCTGTTTCTGCTCCAGACGGAATATTTCTTGCTCCAAAGGCTAGAAAACCAAAGCCTAATCCTAATAGAGCTAAACCTAAAAAATATTTAACCGATGCTGGAGGATTGTATTTACTGTCCCACCATTTGGTAAATAAAGGGGCAAAAATAATAATAAACAAAGAATTTAAAATTGCAAACCATGTTATTGGAACTTCAGTTTCGGAAGATTGAAATTCACTATATAATTTAAAAATAACAATAGCCCAAATAATTAAAAAACTAAAGGCTAAAGTAATATTCGAAAATAAAATTTTGCTGGCAGTAGTTTTTATAAGGCTGTATAAAACATATGTTATTATAAATAAAGGAATTATGGTTACAAGTAGATCAACAATTTTAAAAATAAGAGCAAAATCGCCTTCTAATATTCGATTAGTGAAATCCCTCGTATATATAGGAAGTGAACCAGCCCCTTGTTCAAAAGCTGCCCAAAAGAAAACTGTAAAAAACGAAAATATTGTAAAAGCTATCATTCTATCTCTTACAATTACTGTATATCTTGGAATTCTTACAATTAACAGTACAACAAAACTAATCAATGCAATCAAAGCAAAAAATAAGGAATCACCCATTCCACCAATTGTGAAATTAAATGTATCTATTCCTCCGATTTTACTTAGAGGATCATTAATAATAAAAATTAATGCACTACAGATAAAAATTAAAATAAGAACATAATCTAATGGCAAAAACGGATTTAACTTTTCTAAACTTTTACTCTCTGTTTTTTTATTATTGATTTTATTTTTTGGCTTATCTCCGATTTCTCCAAACAATGGCTGTGCGTAGTAAAACTGTATCATTCCTAAAAACATAAAGATACCTGCCAATCCAAAACCAAATGACCAACCTTGTTTTTCTCCAACCCATCCACATAGCATAATACCAAGAAAAGCACCTGCATTAACACCCATATAAAAGATGTTATAGGCTCCGTCTTTTTTATTATCTCTACCTTCATAAATCTTAGAGATTATAGAAGTCATATTAGGCTTAAAAAAACCATTACCTAGAACAAGAAGAGTTATTCCAATGTACAAAAATGTAGGAGTTTCTAATGCCATTGAAGCATGCCCTAGAGTCATCAAAAGTGCTCCTATAACAACGGCATTTCTATATCCGATTTTATTATCTGCTAACCAACCTCCAACCAAAGGGGTTAAATAAACAAACATAGCATAGGTTCCAAGTAATGATAATGCAGAAGATGAGCTCCATCCCCATCCAGGATTATCTCCAAGGATTGCTCCGGTGAGAAAAATTACTAAGATAGCTCTCATACCATAGTATGAAAATCTTTCCCACATTTCTGTAAAAAATAAAACAAATAGTGCTGCTGGGTGACCTATTACTGTTTTATTAAAAAATTGATCAGTATTGCTCATAATTAACTATCCATTTCTTCAGCACCATGAGTTAATCTCTTAAGTGGCTTCAATAGTAGAAGTACTAATATCCCAAATAAAGTGCAGAAAATAGCGATTCCAGTAAATACCTGAAATTCACCGGCACCTTCAGAAAGCTGACCTACAAATCCAGCTACTTTATTACCTAAACCGGTAGCGGCAAAATATGCACCCATCATAAATGCTGCATATTTTACAGGGGCTAATTTTGTTATAAAAGATAAAGCAACTGGCGAGGCACAAAGTTCTCCAATTGTGTGAAATAAATATGCTAAAACAAGCCATATCATTGCTGATTTTTGAACGACCTCATCACCTTCCATAACTACCTCTGTGGACGCTTTGGTCATGAAAAAGAATCCAAATGCCATAATTATTAATCCTACTGCCATTTTGAATAATGAAGAAGATTCTTTTCCTTTCTTTGCCCAATCAGTCCAAAAATAGGCTACGGCTGTGGCAAAAACAATTATAAAAAAAGCATTGATAGACTGAAAAATTGCTGCTGGGACTTCATTTCCGATGAATGGTAATGAAAATGAAAGCATCCTATCAGTTTTCTGTTCAGTATATAGGCTCATCAAACCTCCTGCCTGCTCAAATGCTCCCCAAAAAACAATTATAATTAAGAATGATAAAAACATAACAAGCATTCTATCTTTTTCCACTTTAGTTAAGGGTTTATTCATTAATTCCTTATCTGGAGACTTTTCGCTTCCTATGAATTCGCCAACTCCTTCTAAATATTTAAGCCCATAAAAATATACCAACTGACCTAATGCCATTCCAATACCGGCTAATCCAAATCCATAATGCCAACCGTATTTAGCAGCTACCGCCCCAACGGTCAAAGCTCCTAGAAAAGCTCCGATATTAATACCCATGTAAAAAATATAAAAACCGGTATCTCTTTTATTATCACCTTTTTTATACAGACCTCCAACCATAGTTGAAATGTTAGGCTTTAAGAAACCTACCCCAACAACAATAAGAATAAGTCCGGTAAAAAAAGCCCACTCGGCATCAACAGCCAGAACTCCGTGACCAAAACATAATAATATCCCTCCTAGCATAACAGCTTGTTTTTGACCAATAAATTTATCTGCAATTATCCCTCCAGGAATTGACATTAGATAAACACACATAGTATAGGTCCCGTAAAAAGATAGTGTCTCTGCATTTGTCCATCCGTAGCCAGATTGAGGATCGTCCAATATAACTGGTGCTGCAAGAAATAGTGTTAATATAGCTCTCATACCATAATATGAAAATCTTTCCCACATTTCTACAAAAAACAGGATGTATAATCCCGCTGGGTGTCCAAAAATTATTTTTTCTTTATTTATTGAATCGGTTGTCATGATTTATTTTTTAGATTGTACTAAAATATTATATTTTACCTAATTATATTAATTTAATCATTAATAAATTACATTAATTAATATTGAAGTAAGTGTATTATCTTTGATCTGAAATTATTCAATAATGTCTAAAGAAATTAAGGGGTTTTCTAAATTATCCAAAAAAGAAAAAATTAATTGGCTTGTTAGCTCATATTTTAAAGATGATTCTCATGCCGAAAATATTTTAAAACAATATTGGAATTCAAATGAATCTTTGCAAAATTTACATGATGAGTTTTCAGAAAATAGTATATCTAACTACTACCTTCCTTTTTCTATTGCTCCAAACTTTTTAATCAACGATAAAAAATTCACAATCCCGATGACAATTGAAGAAAGCTCAGTTGTTGCTGCGGCTGGAAAAGCAGCAAAATTTTGGATGAAACATGGAGGGTTCAAAGCCAAGGTAATCAATGATGAAAAAATTGGACAAGTTCATTTTTTTTATCATGGAAATAAAAAAACCATCGTTGAATATTTTGACTTTGTAAAACCCATTCTTTTTAAAGAAACAGAATCTATCACAAAAAAAATGAAATCTCGCGGAGGTGGGATAACAGACATCAGCTTAATTGACAAATCATCTCAATTAGCCGGTTATTTTCAGTTATTTGCTACATTTAAAACAGTGGATGCTATGGGTGCAAATTTTATCAATTCCTGTTTAGAAGAATTTGCTAATATTTTTAAAAACTCAACTCAATTATTCGAAGCTGAAAAATTAAATAAAGAAGAAATTGAAGTTGTTATGAGTATTTTGTCTAATTATGTTCCAAACTGCCTTGTCAAAACAGAAGTTTCTTGTAATGTCCAGGAAATAAATTCTTTGGAGCCGAATACAACTGATTTTGCTAATAAAATAATTCAGGCGATAAATATAGCCAATTTAGATATTCACAGAGCTGTAACCCACAATAAGGGAATAATGAATGGAATTGATGCAGTTGTAATAGCAACAGGAAATGATTTTAGGGCTATTGAAGCAGGTGCACATGCATATGCATCAAGAAAAGGAACATACCAAAGTCTTTCAAATGCATACATTAAAAACAATAACTTTTATTTTGAATTAACTTTACCAATGGCTATTGGTACGGTTGGAGGTGTAACTAATTTACATCCACTTGTTAAACTGGCACTAAAAATTCTTGGAAATCCTAATTCTAAAGAATTAATGAAAATTATTGCATCCGTTGGTCTTGCTCAAAATTTTGGTGCCTTAAGGTCATTGGTGACTTCAGGTATTCAGAAAGGTCACATGAAAATGCATTTAATAAATCTGTTAAATAAATATGATATAACACAAGAGGAAAAAAAACTTGCAACAACTTATTTCGAAAACAGAACTGTTAGCAGTTCGAGTGTTGAAAATTTTATACAAAATTTAAGATAAAATGATTTTTGAGAGTAATGGAAAAATTTTATTGACATCGGAATACTTAGTCTTAGACGGGGCTGTCTCGCTAGCGTTACCCTCAAAGCTAACCCAAAAATTGTTTGTGGAGGAAATTGATTCTGATTGCCTACAATGGGTTAGTTATGATAACAACAAAAGTATTTGGTATGAAGAAAGGTTTTTTAAGAGTGGTAAAACAATAACTTACGATGGAAAGAAAAATAATATTTCCGAGAAAATTATAAGTTTATTTAATCACATTCATCATTCTAAAGATATTCAAAATTCTTTTGGTAAAAAATTTGTGACAAAAATGAATTTCAACAGACAATGGGGGCTTGGATCATCTTCAACTTTAGTAAATAATCTAGCTAAGTGGGCTAATATAAGCCCATACGATTTATTGTTTTCGTCCTTTAAAGGTAGCGGCTATGACATAGCCTGTTGCGATAAAAAACATCCAATATTATATAGTAATAACAAAGATGTTATAAGTATAGATAAGATAAGTTTTAATCCTAGTTTTAAAAAAAATTTATTTTTTATCTATCAAGGAAAAAAACAAAATACCCAAAATTCAATTTTTAGTTATAACAAAATTAGATTTGATAAAAAATCTGCAATTGGAAAAATTAATGAATTAACTAAAAATATTGTTGAGTGTAATAATCTTATGGAATTTGAAACACTGATAGAAAGACATGAAGATATCATTTCAAAAATAATAAAGATTAATCCAATTCAAAAATCAACTTTTAAAGATTATAATAGAGGAATAATTAAAAGTTTGGGGTCTTGGGGAGGGGATTTTATATTGGTAAGCGGAGAAAAGCAAGATTTAAGTTACTTCAAACAAAAAGGGTATGATACCATTTTTAATTTTGAAGATTTAGTTTATCTAAACTAATAAAACATACTTCTAAAGTCTTCAATCTCGGCATTATCCTTCAAAGCATTGAATGAACCAGCCCTAACATTTCCGGATCTTGCAGAGTTAATTATACTAATATTATTACGGTAGTTTTGTAATCCAGTAGACATCCTTTTATCTGTTACATATATGTAAAAAACACCTGTATTACCAACAATTGCTTTTGAAATAACATTTTTTGAAAGTCCCATAGCATAACCAACAACCGATGGCTCATTACCAACTCCAGAAATAACAGGACTGTTCATATTAACGGATAATGAAGTCTGAACTTCAATGTTAAATTCACTAGCAATTTCATCTAGACTAGAACCTTTTACCTTATCCTCTATTTTTTGTGCTTTTATCTGATTTTTTACTCTTGGAAGAACTTTGGAAGAAGACTTCTCATAGGACATTAAACCGTTTTCATCAATTGAAGTTAGCATCACTATTGCATATCCTCCATCTTGCAGACTGAACCTTTTAATATCACCTTTGTTTGTGTCATCTTCGTATAACCATCTAACGATAGTTCGCTGTTTACCGATAATAGGTAAAGTTTCGTCTAATTTTCCAACGTTGTTAGCTGCACTTACATTGAATCCACTTTCCTTGGCATATGATCTAAAGTTATCTTCATTTACAGCAATTTCAAATTTTGATGCAACATTATATATACTATCTCTAGTCCTTTCAGAGGGCTCAATTTTAATAGCTAAATTACCTACCTTAACAGCTTTTTTCTTTTTTCCTTGAGATAATATTTCAATAACATGATAACCAAAATCAGTTTCAACAACTGAAACAGATCCAACTTTATTTTCAAAAGAGAAATCTCTAAATTCTGGTGCAAATCTATCAACATATGCAAAATCGATTTCCCCGTTATTTTGATTGCTTACTAAGTCTGAGGATAAACTCAGTAATGATTCAAACTTATTTCTATTTCTCTTTACTATACCTAAAATGCTATCTGCAGTCTTTTTTGCATCCTCTTTGGAACTCATTTCTTCAGCAGAGGCTCTCACTGAACCAAAATATGGTATTAGTATATGTCTAACTTTAGCAGAATCAGGAATAAACTTTGAGTCAATTAATTTTGTGGTTTTCAAAAAACCGTTTTCAGAATATGGACCATATAACTGTCCTTTGTCAAGAGCGTAAACATCATCTGCAATATTTGTAGGAAGAGAAGATTTGAATATAAAAGAGTCATAATATTTAATTGCTGAATTTGAATTCAAAAACTCTTGATTATTGTTAGTGTTTTTAAATCCTCTATAAGTAATTGATTCATTGCTATTGTTATCGAATTCAACTTTATCCTCAATTAAATTATTCATCAAAGACATGGATTCATTTTCATCTAATCCAGAGGGCAATTCATCAAATTTAACAAATATTAAATCTCTAGTTTCATCCGATGAAAATTCACTTTTATTTTGATTTATATAACTAGTTACATCAGATTTTTTAACCTTAATTAACGAGTCTGGAATGCTATTGAAGGGGATTTTAACATACTTAAAATCAACTACATTATTTGAGTTAAAATAGTCTTCTTCACCTTCGAAAAGAGCGGTATTAATTCCTGCGGAAACAAGCTTATAATAAATTTCTTCTAATCCAATGCTAGAAATATTTTCTTCAAATTTATTCCAAGAATTATAATTTACTAGTGAGCCTTGTAATTCTAAAGTTTCAGGTGAAATTTCTTTTAGGTTAGAAATGAATTGATTTAATTTTGTTTCGTCAAACTCACCAACTTCATTTAGAAAATCTTCAAAAGCCAATAAGTTGTTTTTTAAAAAATCTCTCATCATTTCTCTTTCAACTGACAATCCTAACTTTTCGTATTCAGATTTCAGAATCAACTTTTTCAACTCAGTATCCCAAACTGAATTCATGGCTTGAATAGATGAGCTAGAGCCACGATTCTGTTTTTCAAAGTTGTCAACACTATTCATGAAGTCTGTTCTATCCATCTCAATTCCGTTTACAATAGCAACACGACTTTGATTGAATTCGTCAGCTTTAAAAACATCTGTGACCGTTCCTGATCCTGTTGAAAAAACAAATGCAAATAAGGCTAATCCTATAACACTAATTAATGCAACGGGTCCTAGTGATCTTATTTTTCCTAAAATTGCCATAATCCTTAGATAAAAGTAGTGGCCAAAAGTAGTATTTTATTATCAATTAAAAAAAATATTTTTCAGATAGTGAGGATTGATTGATAAAAATATCAGCTATTCGCTGAAAATAGATAATTATTCGTCAAGAGAAACAAATCCATTAACCTCTAGGAATTTAATTTTTTCAAAGGATTTATCTGAATCAAATCCTTTACCAAAAATATCTTTATCTAATGAAACATACCTAAAGTCAAAATTTGTAAAAAGCCATTCTTGACCTCTGTCATAATATAATTGATCGGTGATTAGCGTATCTTTCAAATGAGTAGATATGATAACATTCCCTCTTAGATCAATTAAATCACTATTTGAATAGGATATTGCATAATCAGCAACAATGTTAGTTTTGTTATTATTTTTATCAAATAATATAACTTCTAACTGATTTGGAAATTCATAATATGGAAAAACAGCATTACTAAAATTTAGCATTTTTGGACTATTCAGAACACTGCTTACTTTTCCCGAATCGGTATGAACAGAATTAATATTCGAAGCCGACGATATTGGTATTTCAGCCTTTTTAAGATTATTAAATATCTCTTTATCTTGAGAGCAAGTTAAAAAAATAAAAAGGAAAGAAAGTATAAGAGGTTTCAAAACTAAAGGCTAGGAACTTTTACTGATTTATTTATCCAGCAAGAAATTTTGATAATTTCCCCTTCACGACCAGATGAAAATATTTCAGATTTTTGAGGTGCCTTTGCCTCGTAATTATTTGAACTCTTAATTGCAGCTTTTTTCAAAGTACCGTCAACTCTGGATGCCTTCATTGCTTCTTTTGATGCTAGCCAATAAACCGCCCTTTGACTAAAATTGTCAGCACCACAATTTTTGGCACTGTCCGAATACATTTTTGCAATTGCTAAATAAGCTCTTCCCATTGAGGGATTAAAACTTAATGCTTGAGTGTAGTAAGATCTTGCCCTAGAAAAGGAACCATTTTTTCTAAAAGATGTAGCAATTTTAAAAAGTATTTTGGCTTTTTCATAAGAATCTAACTCTAAATCAATTGCTTGATTGTAGTATTGCAATGCTTCTGAGGAATTACCTTCTTTGTCCTTGATTGTACCTAAATAGTAAGCAGTAGTCGCACTTGGCTCAAGAATATTTTTTTGTTGAACAATTTTAACAAACAATTCAGATTGAGAACAATCCTTGTTAAACAACCTATTCATTGCCCTATCTAACCATTTTGCATCATTTTGGTTAACATCAAAGCTATTCTGGTATAATGGAATTAAATTATCACAATTTCCCCTGTCTCCTAAGGCTTTTTCCATTCCTTTACTAATTTGATCATAAGCCTTCAAAAAACTGTTATATGATTTCATTCGTCTTTGATCTTTGGCTGATAAAGTAATTTCTTGATCAGCAGAATCAATAAACTTATTAACCTTATTAGTATAATTTTTTATTTCATTTTCAACTTTTTCTGAAATTTCGTCATACTTTGTAAATAATTCAGATGCAGTCTTCTCATTTTTATCGTATAATTTGACAGCTAACTGAAAATATGTGTATAAATTTTTAGGATTATTAAAAGAATTTAGATCCTGATCATAAGCCTTTTCAAAACTAGCATATATGTCTAAATTCGAAACACCAAGTTCTTTTTTGTAATCATACTCTAATTGGGCTGATTTAGCCAAAATATCACCAAGTGGTGTCTTATTAGGAAAATTTTCTCTTTTCTCTCGCCAAAGCTTTAAGAGATCATTAATAAAAGTAACTTTTTCATCAGTAGACGAGTTTTTAATTTTATGTTTCAAAATTCTCTCACCATATACATATATAGCACTGTTAAACTTTGGACTTCTTTCTCTAAGCTCCATCCATGGTTGGAATGCAGCATCATAATTCTTGGCTTTTACATATTCACTGAAAATTGAAAGAGCATTAATGTCTTGTTCATTTGCTTGTGAAAAAGCGTTAAAAGAAGTAACACATATTAATAAGATTGTAAATAATTTTTTCATAATTAATTATATTTTCTCTTGATAAACCATCTATCATTAAGAGATAAACTTATCTGAAAATTGACAAAATTTTCTTCAACTAAATTGGCATCTGTGGTTCCTCTTTTTCCAAGCTCTACTGTTGTGTTAATATTTGAAAATAAACCACCAGATGGTACACCTAATCCAAATGATATGCCAAATTCATTAATCGATTGTCCATTAATGTTTAATCCCGTCTTTTCTGAGTATAACCCTGCACGATATACAAGACGTTTAAAGAAACTACTAAAGGAAGAATAGTCAGGGATATAAAAACCTCCTATAGAAATTATTGACGAATCCTCAAAACTAGAATTATCAATATTTATCAAATCATTTGAAAACACACTACTGCTCAAAAAAGTATATTCAGCCCCAATAAACCACTTTTTTTCTCTTCCAACACCTAACCCAATATTTGTCTTAGACGGCATAGTTAAGTCTGTTTTGGCCAAACCAACTGATTCTAAGTCTACTGTGATCTCATTGATAGGAAATTCTAAACCGCTATTGGAATTTATTACAACAGACGCAAAAACCCTGTTATTTCTTGAGCTAAGATTATATTCAGGAGAATAATAAAATGAACTGTGTAAATCTAAACTACTACTGATCTTGCCTTTATAGATTAGTCCAAAATTAAAATTTAAACCACTTAAGTCAGATCTATTTACTTCTCTCGCTTGATAATCTAATGGTTCAGATTCTTCATCATATAAAAATTCAAGAGCTGTATTTTCTATATTTCCAAAATTATATCTAGAATCAAATCCAATAGAAATATTATCATTAATCTGAAATGCAAACCCTAGAAAAGCTTTATTTAACCCCCCACTTCCAGAGTACTTATATTGAATTAAATCCTCTTGATTTGAGGATTGCAGCTTATATCCAACGGAGGAATGAGGTATTAATCCAAAGCCCATTCCAAATTTTCCCATTGGAATATTTAATCCCAAATAATCAAAACTTGTATTGGTAGCTTCAGATGAATTATTAGAAGTACTAAGGTCTGTTTCTGAATGACCCAATCCAACCGTAAACTTAACAAGTCTGCCTTCATTATTAAATGAAAACATATTCTTACCTGTATAGGATGCTGGATTTCTAAAATTCATGTGTATGCTATCGTTGTATACACTTATTCTTCCCATTGCTCTGTTCTCAGCGGTTCCTTTGAAATTTAGAGAACCAATTCCATAAAATGAATAAGGCGAAGATGTGCTATTCTGAGAGTTAGATGATGAGCACACAAAAAAGGCAGCTATCAGTATTATATATATTTTCTTCAATTAGTGCTTGTTTAGATTTAGAATTGAATTTAATCCTTCTAAAATAAAATTTTGATTCGCAAATATGGTGATTTTTAATGTCTTTGACAAAAATTCAGCGTCACCTCCGGTTAATATGATATTTACGTTTTTGTATTTATTAATTAATTGCTCAATAAATCCAGAGATTTCATTTAATACTCCTCCAATCACTCCTGCGTGCATTGAACCGGTTGTTGAATCTGCTGGAAATTTAAAATTATTAGACTTTTTTAGTTTTGGCAATTTTGCCGTGTAATTTTTTAGTGATTTGTATCTCATTTCAATTCCAGGTGAGATCATACCCCCAAAATAAATATTTTTGTCACTTATAAAATCAGCAGTTAAACATGTTCCTGCATCAATGATCAAGTTATTTGAATTGGGATAAAGTTTAACTGCCGCAGCAACTAATGCTAATCGATCATTTCCTAACGTTTCTATTGTCTTGTATTTAACAGTAAAAGGAAGCTTTAAGGAGGATGCAAAATCAAAAATTTTGATTTCTTTACTCCACAAGATTTTTTTGATTGTGGAATCTGAAACATTTGAAACATTAGAGATTAATGAAAATTTAATTTTTGGGAAATCCTCAATTAATCTAGGAATAATTTCTTCTAAAACTGAGCTTTTACCAGATTTACTATACATTAGTGTTTCATTACCAAAAACAGCAAGCTTGAAATAATTATTACCAATATCTATCACTAAATTCATTACAAAGTATAAGTTACCAAATTTACAAAAGCATTTTTACAAAATAATTTTGGGAATAACAAAATTGAATCTATCTTTGACGCGCTCTAAAGGTACCTTAGCTCAGTTGGTAGAGCAACGGACTGAAAATCCGTGTGTCCCTGGTTCGATTCCTGGAGGTACCACACAAAGCCCTCAAATTATTGAGGGCTTTTGTATTTTAAAACACCTTACTTTAATTTTATTATATTTACCATCAAAGCATATGCATTTTCATGGATAACCCTGATATTAATAAATATTCAATTGATTTTCTTTCAAATAACTGGTCTATAACTGTTTTATTTTGTATTCTTTTAATTTTTATAATTCTGTTTGTCGGTAAAAAAATTTCAAACGATAAAAAAGAGCTTTATGCTAAGTTGTTGTCAGTTTCAATGATCATTCTCTTTATTACTAATCATTCTTTGTTAATAATATTGGGAAAATGGGAAATAAGTAAAGAATTACCTGTTCATTTATGCTCAATTAGTGGTCTTATCTGTTGTTTTATCATGTTTATACCTAAAAACAAAAGACAATTCTTATTTGAATTTCTATTTTACTGCGGTATTATCGGAGGAGCTCAGGCAATTTTCACTCCTTTACTGGATGATTATGGAGGATATGATTATTTTTATTTTCAATTCTTTTTTAAGCATGCAATGATAATTGCATTTCCAATCTACTTGAGAAACAACCTAGGAATGAAACTTTCTAAATTCTCATGGTTAAAAACATATTTTGCATTAAATATTTTAATGCTGATTCTAATTCAAATTAACAATACTCTAGGATCAAATTATATGTATGTAAACCAGCCTCCTGCGGTTGATAATCCTATGGTAATTGGTGAATGGCCCATTTACTTATATTGGTGGGAACTTTTTGTTTTTATTCTAATCCTCCTGGTATATATATTAGGAAAACCGAAAAAAATTGAAAAAGCTAACTAGTTATCTAATTTTTTCCTGCTTCATTATTGTTTGCTGTAATCAAGACATCAAAGAAAAAACTCAATCCCTAAGTAAGGAAAAAGAGATTAATTTTACTAAACTAGAGTTCTCTGAAATTTATCAAAGTAGTAATGATTTAATCTTAGAGAAATGGAATAATTATAATGAATTGTCTGAATATATAAATCAATTTAATTCCAGTGACTACAGTTTGCTTATAGACAATAAAAACTATATGGTGAAATATTTTTCAGAACTAAAAAAAACTATACCTGAATCGATTAATAAACCGGAAATATATTCCAGACTTACCGTTATTGAAACCGATTTTTTAAAATTTGAGTCTATGATATCAAATTTTACAGTTGAAAATGTTGAGAAGATTAAAATGGTAAAAAAAATTAATAATTCGTTTTCTAATCTAAATTTTCAAATAGATAAATTGATTGAAAAGCAAGAAATTACTCCACTTTAGTATTTTTTTGTGCAGTTAATGCATCAATACTAATTTTAGCCATATTAAAATTAGGTGCAACAGCCAACGCTTCTTCCATAATTCCTATAGTTTCATCAATGTTGTTTTCTCTGTCTTCATTAATCTTAACAAGGCCTTTTAAATAAATAAATGCAGCTTTCATAGGAACAGAATAAGGCTGTTGGGTTTCGTAATAATTTCTGACAATATCACCGCTTGAATTGGCAATTCCAAAAGTTATATTACTGGTTGCGCCCAATAAGTCCCCTTTTCTAATCTTCATTTCAGCAAGTTCATAAGCTATAAAAGGATTAGGCTTTCTTTTAAATAATTCTTCGTAATGGATTAAGGATTGATCAATATCATTAATAGCCTTAAGAGAAAAGGCCTTTACCTGAACAGCTAAATCAGAATCAGCTTCATTTTTTTCAATTCCAATTGTATTGAGCGCCTCTACATGTCGACCCTCATTCATATATAATGTAGCTAAAGTATCTGTACGCGCTTGATTTGGACTGAGAATATTCAAATGAGTTAATGCATTTATTACTCCCTGAATGTCGGATTGAGACTGCATCTGTTTATAATATTTTTGATAATGAGAGAGTAATTCTTGATTTGACTGTGAAAAAGCACTAATAGAAATTAATAATGCTAGAGTAGTTATGATGTTTTTCATGAAATTATTTTTTGCGAAACTAACTAATTTTTTATTAAAAGGCTATCTGAACCAAAAATGCTGCTGACATAAATTCATCATCGTCTAGACCCGCAACACTGTTTTTATAATTTGTTTTGAAAGCACTTGCTTGTAATTTAAGCTTATTTCCAACTATGTATTTAGAAACTCCAATACCTAAATTGGTCGATTCTCTTAGAATTGAATTTAAATTTGAATCAAATTCAGGGTTAAATTGTTCGTATATAAAATCAAAGCTTAATCCATTTTTGGTAAAATAACCAAATTGTATTCCTTGACTGTCTCCTAAAATTAAATACTCGCTAATTTGAGTAGGGTTTAAGATGTTAAAACCATTAGGGTCAGTGAAAATATATTCTAAAGCAGAGGCAGTGGCATCTGCATACTCAAAAACAAAAGAAAAACCTCTGTATTTAAGGTTTAGATCAAAAAATAGTTGTGAATAATCTGGATATTGCTCATTTCCAATACCATCATATAATATAAAATCCCCATGACCATCTCCAACTAAGTTACTTGCACCGAAGTTCTTTGAGAAAGCAAAACCTAACTGAGCTTTTAACTTTTCTTCACCTTCTAAATCTACAGTAGTCAATTGATTTCCTGGTGCAAAATGCCCAAATGGATAAAAATTAATTCTAGAACCCAACTTAACACCACCCTTGTCCGAATCTCTAGAATCATCCCCAAAAGAATTTCTTCCATCCCCAGATGTAATTGCAAGTTTTGGTTCAATTATAAAAGAATTTCCAAAACTAGATTCCAAGAATAATCCAAATTCTTCACCATTCTCAGAATACATCTGACTGATCATTCCTCTGTTTGTAAACCTTAACTCGTCTTCATTATGAACCATTTCTAGGTTGTTATGACTAACCTGCATCTGACCAAAATACAATGCTGTTTTTTCATTAATATGGTAGCCGATAAATGCTTCCACTAATGGATCTGTTGAGCTGTAATCCATTTGAATGGTAAAACTTAATTTTTCATCAATTGCTTTCCCACTAAAATACAGGTTTGAATTTTGGCTATTAAATTGCCTATAAACATCAGAATATTGACCTTCAGAATTAAATCTTTTTTCGTCCGAATATATGTATGTTGGCTTTATAAAGCCATAAATATTGAATTGGTACTTGCCTTCGTTAAAAGAAAAGTTAATTCCGTTTCCAAAGTCATACTCAGCATTGTTTTTTTCCTCTAACTGAGAGAAACTGTTTAAACTGACAAATATCAGCAGGAATGTTATTACATTGTTTTTCATAATATTTTAATTATTTATTCTGTAAACTGTTAATATATCTTCTTTGTTGGTTTTCATAATTCCGAATGAAACAAAACTATTTGGTGCTTCAGGCTCCATTAATTCAACAATTAAATTAGATTTTTTTTGATTTAGTGGGATCAAGACATCGCCTTTCCCAAATTTAATGTTATCATCAATAATCTTTGTCTTAACCTCTTGCATTTTCATCTTTTCATATGGTTTAAAGTCATTTTTAAAATTTACGACTAAATATTTTTCTGCCCGGATTATTGTATCAGAATTAATATCAATTTTTTTTATGCCAAGATTCTCTATTTTATTGATAACATTAACATTATCAGATTTTAAAGCATAGAAATCAGGTCTTGATCTTGATAAAACTGGTTTAGATCTCTTTGCGTCGCGCATGGTAGTGGGAAGCATAATTATTTTATTGCTCTCAAGATCAATAGCATAAATTGTATCCTTATAGATACTTCTCTCAGATTTAACAACGATATTTTCTGAATGATTATTTGCTAAGTCTAATTGATATTTAAGAAAATCATTATTGTCATATGCAGTTTGTAAAAACGATGTTGCTACAGAGAATCCTGAACCTACTCTTCTTTTAAATGAAGTTTTACCTATACCAACTCCCCTAATTTCAAATAATGTTGCATAAGAATTGTTCAATGCAAAAAAGTTAGAGCTGGATCTTGCCGTATTTGATCCTGTACTAAACTGAATTTCTCCAAGAACCTTATCAGATTTCATGTAATGCCTATTGGTTAAACCTAAAGCATCTAATTCAACTTTGGCATTTTTAACAAATAAAGTGTCAACTATATTTCTAATATTTTTTGGCACATTTAGATTACCTGAATGAAGAAACATCAAGTCATACATTGAAGAAATTCCAAAAGAACTTAGTTGAGCAAAATCCTTTCTGTATGGTCTGTACTCATGAAAATCTAACGCAATATTTGGATCAAAATCTGCAAATTCTTTTTTTATTACCTGGGTTTCTATTGCCATCAACTTAGTATGATCACGATTTAAATCTAACCCGTTTGTTGCATTACGTTTATTCTTAAGAAAACCATCAATGTTGGCCATTGGTAACACTGCAATATCTAATTTTTGAATAAAATGAAAATAATTTTCATCCTCTAATAACATGAAAACTGTATAAAGAAGTGACTCAGTGCTAGCAGGTTCATCTCCATGTAAACCACCCTGTAACCAGACTTTTAGTTTATTTTTTGATTTGTTGTTGTTGCTTATATAAAGGATCGGGATTCTTTTACCTTTTTGTGATTCGCCGATATATTTTAGTTGTACTTTATCAGAATGTTTTTCGGAGATTTTGTTTAAAAATGTAATTAATTCATCATAGTTTGTAAAACCTTTTTTCTTTTTTAAGGCAGGAGTTACATTTTGAATTTCCTCAAAATCTTGAAAGAAAGTGTTTGTAACCTTTTTAGACTGAGGATTTAACTGAGATATTGTTATCTCAGAATTAAATAAAAATAATATTAGAAAAAAAACTCTGATCAAAATGAAATTGTTGTTATTAGTCTAAATAAAATTTCATCAGTAAATACTTCATCGGTAGCAGTATCATTATCATGATTTACTCCCAGGCTACCATCAACATAGGTTACAGAGGCTTGGATTTTAAAACCATAATTTCTTGACATTAGCTTACCTACCCCCAAAGTATAGTAATTGGGCCTGTTGTAAAAAGTTGCATTGTTTAAAAAGGAATACTGATCCGCAATTAAATGGGTGTACCTTGTATCAAGAGAAAATCCAGATTTAAATAAATAACCCATTTGAAAGTTATAAGCTTCACCTAACATCATTCTTCCTCGCACATACGAATCAATATCTTGTACTCCATCAACTAAAAAACCTGTTGAAATTGATCCGTCGTTTCTTATCCTTTGAGTAATATCTTCTGGAACAGTGGCTTCTGATTTGATGTATTCGCCAATAGCTGAAAAACCTTTATACTTTAGCATAAAATCAACTCCATACTTCACGTAATCTGGAAGAGATTCTTCATCATTTGAATTAAGATAAATTATTTCTCCGCTTGCTCTACCTCTTCTGCTACTCATACCTGAATTGTGACTAAAATGCGCTCCAATAACAAACTTTGGTGTTTGCTCTCGCATTACATCAATTTGTCTAAATTGTCCTAGGTTGGTAAAAAGGCCAAAGGGTAAATAATCAAGCCTACCTCCAACTTTTAATCCTCCAAGATCTTTATCAAAGGCATTTCTTCCATCACCATTTGTTAAAGCAAAGTATGGTCTTAGATAAGAACCATTATTCATTCTAAATCTTCCAGTGACAAATAATCCAAACTCTCTTATCGATGAAAAAGCAGAGGTCAATCTACTTCTCTCAACTAACTGTAAAGAATTAGAATTCATAAAAAGCTCTCTGTTATCAGTATATGTGGCCCTTTGACCAAACAATACACTAATCCTATTTGTGACAGCATAAGAAACATAAGCGTCAAGTAAATAATCTCCTGTGTTATCTCCAACTTCAGATGTTCCACTTAAATCAACTTGAAATCTGTATCCAAATCTCTGGTTACTAGAAGTTCCGTCAATTCTCAGTCTCAATCTTCTTAGCCTATACCTTTCTGAAGAAGAGGTTTCTTCAACATCAGTATGGTTTTTAAGATCGATCATTGGTTGGGCATATCCAGTGAGTCTAATAGAATTTCCAGATTCTCCGTTAAACCTAAGCCCTTCTCCAAAATTATATGATTCCATTTGCATGGACTGAGAAAAACCAATAATTGAAAAAAGACTAAATAAGCAAAATATTATTTTCTTATTCATGATTAATTAAAGTTAGTTCCGTCAATCTTAGTTCCAGGTGAAAATAAAGTCCCTAATGATTCAGAAAGTGATGCATGTTGATAAAATAAATTACCCTCAGAATCAGGCTCTGTATTTAGGTCAGGATATCTAGAATAGGATTCATCAGGATTGTTTGATAAGGGTTCAATATCGAAAGTAAGGACTACTTCTCCGTTATTGTTATATAATGTTACAAAATCGCCTGCATTGTTCATATTCAATAATCCAGTGGTTGCCGTTTGTACTATTGCATTTCCAAAAGCCCCTGTTGGACTTCCTCCTCCAAATAAAACCAATACCCCGCCTGGTGGAATAACAGTTCCTTCCGGAAAAATATGTCTTTCTTGCGCATTATCGTGAATTGTATAACCAGATAAATCGAGTGTTCCACCTATATTAACAAACTCGATAAATTCGTCTTCCTGAGCTTCTCTTGTACCATCGCCATTTGCATCTCCAGCATCTCCAGAAGG
>CACEAZ010000001.1 GCA_902557655.1 uncultured Bacteroidota bacterium | reverse complement strand
TGTAAGATCAAAAACACCGAATCCGTCTGCATCTGCATCACAAAATTCTAAACTTGGAGGAGATTCAACTATTGGAGGAGATATTACATTTAATTCTAATGATGTAGTTGTAAAACAATTTGTAATAATATCTGTCACACTAACATAAATAGTCTGAGGATTAGAAGTATTAGTATATAAATTTGATAAAGGGTTTGAGTTACTCAAAGCATCTTCTTCAGAAATAAAATAGGAAACGCTATAATTAGGATTACCGTTTGTGATTTCTGCATTTTTTATGGTAAGATCCATTTCAACAATTCCGTCTGCAATATTATCATCACAAACATCAAGAGCCGAAGGCTCATTAATTGTTGGAGGATTATTGACGTTTATAAAGAGGATGGTAGATGTAGGACATATACCATTTGTTGTATAACTGATTTGGTATTCACTTCCAAAATCTCCACCAGTGACCAGCCCAGATCCAGAATCAATCACTGCTCCGTCCGTAGGTTCCTCAGCAAATGTAAAGGTACCGCCTGCCAAACCAGTAACAGTAGCAGTTGCTCCATCACAAGTTGGAGTTAATTCAAATGAAGAATCATCGGCAATTGGAGATACGGTTTGCAAAGATGAAGATTCACAAATAATGTTGGTGGTATAAGTTATGTTATATACAGACCCATAGGATCCACCAATGATTGTTCCAGAAACAGCGTCGATCACTGCTCCATCCGTAGGTTCCTCAGCAAATGTAAAGGTACCACCTGCCAAACCAGTAACTGTAGCAGTTGCCCCATCACAAGTTGGAGTTAATTCAAATGAAGAATCATCTTCCAATAATGTAGTAACCTCGATAATTTCAGAGGTAGATTCACAGTTTCCATTCGTTGTGTATGTTAAACCATATGTAATACCGTAAGATCCTCCGGAGATAGTCCCAGTAGCCGGATCCAAGGTAGCATTATCTGCAGGTTCCTCAGCAAATGTAAAGGTACCGCCTGCCAACCCAGTAACCGTAGCAGTTGCCCCATCACAAGTTGGAGTTAATTCAAATGAAGAATCATCTTCAGCTAACGTTGTTAATTCAACTAACTCGGAAGATGGGCAAGCTTCGTCTGTTGTGTATATAACACTGTAAGTCGTTTCGTATGATCCCCCACTGATTGTTCCAGAAACAGCATCAATCACTGCTCCATCCGTAGGTTCCTCAGCAAATGTAAAGGTACCACCTGCCAAACCAGTAACCGTAGCAGTTGCTCCATCACAAGTTGGAGTTAATTCAAAAGTAGCCAAAGAAGGATCTCCAAAATCTAAATTAATTTGATCTGAAACAACACAATTAAAATCTTCAACATCAACTGAATAAAGACCATTTAACGGATTATCTATAATTAAAAAGTGTTCACTTCCTGTAATTTGTTGACCATCCAAATACCAACTATATAATGCTGTGTCAGATTCGTATTGGCTATAAATAGTAATGGGCAAATCGTCACCACAGAAACCAAGATCATCCCCTTCAACTATTTCAATTGATCCGTTATTTTCATATTCTATTATTGATTCAACTATTATCTCATCGGAAACGTTAATACAAACTGTTTGAGAATATTCACATCCAAAATCATCAATTACAAAATATTCAAAACAATGTTCACCTGGCTGAGTTGGTGTAACAGTTATGTCATTTCCGTTAAACGATGTTATTGAAGGATCATCAACCCACTCTTGAGAAACTATTTGAGAAGGGGGTGCAGAAAGAGCAGGATCAAAATCTAAATTCCAAGAAAATAGGGTGCCATCATCCGCTGCCCAGCTGTCTATTACAGTAAAAGTCCAATCTCCATTTAAAGATGTTCCTAAAAGATCTGTAAATGATGATCCATTAGAAGCTCCATATATTCCAGCAGGGACATTGCTACCTCCAGTTAAAGAAATATCTAATGTAGATGTGGGAGTAAAACAATATTCAAAACCTGTGCCTGGATTACCATTATCAGCTTCATCAGGAATACCTAAAGAAGTTCCTGGATCATTACCATCACCATATTGAGCAAAATATACAGATTGACCGTTAGGAGCAGTAAGTAACATATCTAAATCTCCAATGTAAGAATGCTCTATAACAACGCATATTTGTATTAGTTGTGAAACATCTGTAAAATCCAAACCATCAGCATAACACTCCACTGAAATTGTAGATTCGTAAGAAGCTTGCTGACCTGTTGTTTGTGTATCTTGAAGCCATGTTTGTTCAAAAATTTCTGGAGCACAATCTTCAAGCTGGGTTGTTTCAGCCGCTCCACTAATAATTGTAGATTCACCAAAACATATTTCTTGACTAGCTGCTTGAGTTCCCGAAAAATCAACAGATGGAGCAACCAGGACAATTTGACCTACTTGAATAGATGAACATCCCTCAGGATTATCGTCAGAAATTGTAAGTCCAACAGAAAAGATTCCTGATTCTTGAAAAACGTGGGAAACATTTTGACCTTGGCCAGAATTACCGTCACCAAAATCCCATGAATAAGTTGCGCTTTCATCAGAAATTGAAAATTCTCCAGATCCAAAAAATTCTACTTCCTCACCTGGACATACCAAAATTTTACCCTCTTCATCGGGAAGAGGATTTGTGTTTTCAATAACACCAATTATTTCTTGACAAGGTTCAAAACAACTTATAGTGGCTTCCCAACCTGTTGAATGTGCAGAGCTATTACTTATCCAATGAAAAGTCAAACAGCCTGATGGATTATCGGCAGATATAAAACCTGGACCGTCAGAAATGTTAAATCCAGAAAAAATTCCAAACTCATCAGCTTGGTCACTGTTCCCGTTATAGATTGTAAGTATATCAGCATTAGGTTGAGTTGAAAATGAAGTAAAATCTATTTGAATGGTCTGACCAACTTCTTCTGGACAAATTGTGATTGTATAATCTTCGTCAGGACCATGGTTTTGAGTACCACCGGGATCATAAAAAATTCCAGAACAAACTTCAACAACACCCTCATCACTAATCAATATTTCCTGGGAAGCAGTTTGAACCGAATACAAAAAAATAAAAAACAAATAAACCCTTAACTTCATTTTAATGATTTAGGTTTAACAATAATTACATAATTTGTGTCATCAACCCTGAACATTTTTTGAGTTTTGGATTGAAAATCAAAATCATACAATAGTGGATTAAAATTTCTCAGATCAAATTTTGTTTTAACTTTAAAATTTAACGAAGATAAAAGAGGTAAATGTGAAATATCTTTTATGTTTTCAAGCTCAATACTTACCCGATTCCTTAGAATATCTTTGATATCTGTTATCAAAGATTTTGAAGAATATATTCTGTTTAAATAAAGCTCATCTTGAAATGCTGCTTCAATTTTTTTAATTTCTAAATTCGTTAAGGGTAAAGCTATATTCTTAGGATATTCTGTTATCCAAGAATTTGTTTTTTTTTCTTGTGAAAAAGCTGTTAAATAAAAAGAAAATACAAAAATTAATATGAAAAAATTTGGCTTCATTGTCCCTCACTAGTTTAAGCTAATTTAATTTATTTTTTTTACTTTGAAAATGTTCTTTATATTAGGCATGATAATTGTAATTAAGAGTTTGTATTAAAAATTTAGTTATGAGAATAAACGATAAAATTATATTGACAGACGACGAAATTGGTGATGACCACATCTCAACTTCTGATTTTACTCCAATTAGAGATGATGCATTTGACATTTCTGATGAAAAAAAGATTTCTATAATTCAAGAGCATGTCAAAAAGATTATGGAAACCTTAGGTTTAGATTTAACAGACGATAGTTTAAGAGGAACACCTAAAAGAATTGCAAAGTCTTACGTAAATGAGTTATTCTATGGATTAAATCCGAAAAATAAACCAAATGCAGCGACATTTGATAATAAATATAATTATAGTGAAATGCTTGTTGAAAAAGACATTACACTCTATTCAACATGCGAGCATCACTTTTTACCAATTGTTGGAAAAGCTCATATAGCTTACATTTCAAGTGGCAATGTAATTGGGCTCTCTAAAATGAATAGAATCGTTGAATATTACGCTAAAAGACCACAGGTTCAAGAAAGGCTTACAAAACAAATAGTCAAGGAGCTTCAGGAAGCCCTTGGTACAGACGATGTAGCATGTGTTATTGATGCGAAACATTTATGTGTAAATTCAAGAGGAATTAAAGATGTTAATTCTAGTACTGTCACTAGTGAATTTGGAGGTAAATTTAAATACGACAGTAATACTAAAGATGAATTCTTAAAATATATTCAACTAGATACTTCTTTCAATGGAATTTAAAATGTAATTTTATTACATGCATTCCGAGAGTAAAAATTTAAAAATTTATAACAGTATTTCAGGAAAAAAAGAAGATTTTATTCCTGTAACCAAAGACCATGTTGGAATGTATGTATGTGGTCCAACTGTTTACAGCAACGTACATTTAGGAAATCTCAGAACATTTACCTCTTTCGATGTGATATACAGATATCTTACCCATGTTGGATATAAAGTAAGATATGTTCGTAATATAACAGATGTTGGTCACTTAGAAAATGACGAAGATGAAGGAGAAGATAGAATAAGTAAAAAAGCAAGAATCGAGAATTTGGAGCCCATGGAAGTGGTGCAAAAATATACATACGATTTTCATGAAATTTTAAGAAAATTTAATCTTTTACCCCCAAATATTGAACCCACTGCTACTGGTCATATTATTGATCAAATTAAACTGATTGAAAGGATTATTGAAAAAGGTGTTGCTTATGAAATTAACGGATCAGTTTATTTTGATGTCATTGAATACAGTAAATCTAATAATTATGGAATTTTAAGTAAAAGGAAATTAGAAGATTTAATTCATAATACCCGATCTTTAGATGGCCAAAGCGATAAAAAAAACCCACAAGATTTTGCTCTTTGGAAAAAAGCGGAACCTAAACATATTATGAAGTGGGCTTCACCTTGGGGTGAAGGTTTTCCTGGTTGGCATATAGAATGTACTGCAATGAGCAACAAATATCTTGGTGATATATTTGATATTCACGGAGGGGGAATGGATTTAAAATTTCCTCATCATGAATGTGAAATTGCCCAATCAAATGTTTGTTTTGGAACCAATGCTGCAAATTATTGGGTTCACGCAAATATGCTCACTCTAAATGGGCAAAAAATGTCTAAATCAACAGGAAATAATATTTTACCAGATGAAATATTTTTTAGTGGATCAAAATTACTTTCTAAAACATTTTCAGAATCATCTGTAAAATTTTTCATGCTTCAAGCACATTACAGAAGTGTTTTAGATTTAAGTAACGATGCTTTACTTGCTTCTGACAAGGGTTTTCAAAAAATTATTGATGCAATCAATAATTTAGAAAATTTAAAGAGTTTTAGTGAACAAACAACTTTTGATATTAAAAAGTGGTCAAGGAACTGTTATGATGCAATGAATGATGACTTCAATACCCCCATTTTAATTGCCAATATTTTTGATGCTGTCAAATTCATAAATAAAGTAAATGATGGAAATGAGAAACTGTCTTTAGCTGACAGTAAAGTTTTAGCAAAATTAATTAATTCATTTGTTTTTGATATCATGGGGCTTAAAAAAGACAAAACATTTTCAGGTCAGAATAATAAAATTGATGAAGTAATGAATATATTACTACAGCTTAGAAATGATGCAAGAAATAATAAAAATTTTGATTTAAGTGATAAAATAAGAGACCTATTAAAGTTAAAAGGAATCACCATTAATGATAATGATAAGGATTCATCATATACCATTGAATAGCAAATGAAATTTTTAATTTACCCCTTTATACTACTGATTAGATTTTATCAAAATGCTATTTCACCTTATTTGCCAGCAACATGTAGATACAACCCGACCTGTTCCCAATACTCTATTGAAGCACTTCAAAAACATGGGCTTTTTTTTGGATCATATCTAGCAGTTAGAAGAATATTAAGTTGTCATCCGTGGGGGAAATCAGGAGATGATCCTGTTCCTGAAAAATTTAAAAGAAAATAAATATGGAAATATTACATTTTGTATGGGATCCTAGTTCAGAAGGAATTTCAATTTTTGGAAAATTTACAATCTACTATTACAGTCTAATGTGGATGTTGGCTTTTATACTTGGTTTTTATATCATGCAAATCATATATAAAAAAGAAGGTTTATCAATTGAAAAACTTGACTCTCTTTTTGTGTATACAATTTTAGGTACAATGATCGGTGCAAGGCTTGGTCATGTGATTTTTTATCAATTTGAACTATTTGAACAAGACTTTTTTAGTGTATTTCTTCCTTTTAGATTTAATCCTTCTTTTGAGTTTACAGGTTTCCGAGGTTTAGCTAGTCATGGAGCAGCAATAGGTATTATAACAGCAATGTACTTATATAATAGCAGAATTTTAAAAAAATCTCTTCTCTGGATTTTAGACAGAATATTAATCCCTGTTTCAATTGGGGGAGCTTTTATAAGAATTGGTAATTTTTTCAATTCTGAAATTGTAGGTAAGGAAACTGACAGTTCATTTGGTGTAGTTTTTTCAAAACTAGGTGAAGATTTTGCGCGTCATCCAGCACAACTGTATGAGGCATTTAGTTACATAGTAATATTTTTTATAGTGGCTCATATATATTGGAGAACTGATAAAGTCAAAAAAACAGGTTATTTATTTGGTTTTTTCTTTGTTCTATTGTGGACAAGTCGTTTTATCGTTGAATTCTTTAAACAAGCACAAGTTGACGGAAGAGAAGATTGGATTCTGGGTATGAACACAGGTCAAACTCTAAGTATTCCTTTTATAATAATTGGACTTTATCTAATGTTTAGAAAGAAAGTAAAGGCTTAATGATAAAATTATTTAGATTAACTGCACTTCTTGAGGGCATTTCCTATATTTTATTACTTTTTATTGCAGTACCTATTAAATATTTATGGGACGATCCTACCTATGTAAAATTGTTAGGTATGCCTCATGGAATTTTATTTATAGGATATATATTGTTGTCTGTATTGGGAAAGAGCAGATACGAATGGACTAATATTGATTTTTTTGTTATTTCAATTGCTTCACTTATTCCTTTCGGGACGTTTTATGTCGATAAGAAATATTTAAAAAAACCTGTCAATTAGTCTCTGTATTTTTTTAGAGTATCCTTCATTATCGGAGTAGCAACAAAGACTGATGAATATGTTCCTACCATTACTCCGACTATCAACGCAAACAATAAACCTCTTAGTGAATCAGCACCGAATGTAAACATTGCTAACAATACAACTAAAGTTGTAAAAGATGTATTAAGTGTTCTAGAAAGTGTACTGTTTAAAGCAGTATTAACTGTTGTTTCAAAGTCCCAAGTAGAATGTTCTTTTAAAAACTCTCTAATCCTATCAAATACAACTACTGTATCATTAAGTGAGTACCCAATAACGGTTAATATTGCAGCAATAAAAGCCTGATCAATTTCCATGCTAAAAGGCATAAATTTATAAGTCAAAGAAAAAATTCCCAATACAATAAGAACATCATGAAATACTGCGGCAACGGCACCTAAAGAGAATTGCCATTTTTTAAATCTAAATAAGATATATAAAAATACTACGATTAACGATCCAAGTATTGCCCAAAAAGATGATTGTTTGATATCATCTGCTATGGTAGGGCTAACTTTACCTGACATCATTTTTCCAATATTGTTTTCCGCCTCTAAAAATTGAGAATATGTATATCCTTCAGGAAGGAAACTTTCTAATGATTCAAAAAGCTTTACCTGGACTTCTTCATCAGCGGCTGCAGAGTTTTCATTCACCATATATTTGGTAGAAATTTTCAGCTGGTTAGGACTACCAATTGTTTTAATTTCAGAACTTCCAAAAACAAGGTCAGTAGAGTTCTTTACTTCCTCAGTGTTAACATCGTTTGCGAATCTAACAGTGTAAGTTCTTCCTCCTACAAAATCAATTCCTTCGTCAAGACCAGATGTAAATAATGAAAATAAACCTGAAAAAATCAGAAAACCTGATATGATATAGGTAATTTTTCTATTCACTAAAAAATCAAATTTTAAATTTCTAAACAGCCCTTTAGTGATTGGTGTTGAAAAATCTAATCTTGAACCTCTATTGGTATCCCAATTAACTAATAGTCTGGTTATGAAAATTGCAGTAAATAAGGATGTAATAATACCTATTAATAGTGTGGTTGCAAAGCCCTTAATTGGACCCGTACCAAAAGTATATAATATTAAGGCTGTTAAACCTGTTGTAATATTTGCGTCTAATATTGAAGATAAGGCATTTTGGTATCCATCTACTATAGCCGGTTTAAGTTTTTTACCTCTGTATAATTCTTCTCTAACCCTTTCATAAATAAGAACATTTGCATCAACAGCAATACCAATTGTTAATACAATTCCTGCTATTCCAGGGAGAGTAAGTACTGCTCCTAGTCCAGACAAGATTCCAAATATCAAAACAATATTTAAAATTAAGGCTATGTTAGAATATAGTCCTGCTTTTCCATAGTAAAACATCATCCATAAAAGCACCAATACTAATGCAATCATAAAAGAGTTTGAGCCAGATTCAATAGCTTCTTGCCCTAATGACGGCCCTACTTCATCAGCCTGAACAATATCAGCTGATGCAGGTAACTTACCAGCTCTAAGAACATTTGCTAAATCAATTGCCTCATTTAATGTAAATGATCCAGAGATTTCACTGTTACCTCCAGAGATTGGACCACTTGTAACCCCAGGTGCTGAATATACTATATCATCTAGAACGATTGCAATCTGTGAAGATTGATTAAAAGCATTACCTGTCATCTCTTCCCAAATTTTTGCTCCTTTAGTATTCATTTGCATACTAACAGTTGGAGTAATTCCATCCATAGAATAAGATTGTCTTGCATCAGTTATAACTGATCCGCTTAGTTGAGGAGTATTTTCTCTATTACCTTTTAGAGCATATAATTCAATAAGTTCTTCTCCATCAACGGTAAATTGAGGTTTACCCCATAAGAATTTTACAAATCTTTGAGAAGGTTGTAATAATGATCTTACTTCAGAATCAGATAAATATTGTGAGATTAATTCTGTGTCATCAGGACTAAATGATGCAATTACAGGTCCACCAGGATATCCCTGACCTTTAATTAAATCTAAAATTGGATTAGCTTGGATTGCAATAGAATCATTATCAGATCCTAGTAATTCTTCAATTTCGCTTAATTCTGTTTTTTGAATGGATTTGTTTGAATTTGAGTTTTTTGACTTGATAATCTCATTTGCTTGAATTATGAATGAAAGAAAATCTTCACCTTTAAAAGCATCCCAAAATTCTAATTGGGCAGTACTTTGTAAAAGTCCTTTGACCCTTTCAACATCCTTTGCACCAGGTAATTCAACAAGAATTCTACCAGAATTACCTAATCTTTGAATATTAGGTTGAGTAACACCAAATTTATCAATTCTTTTTCTTAAAACTTCAAATGCAGATGTTACTGATTCGTCAATTTTTGTTTTTAAAATTGGCTGAACCTCATCGTCTGACATATCAAAACTTATTTCCTCACTAAGACTTCTGTTAGCAAATATATCAGGAGATGCAAGCTTACCTTCACCTTTTATTTGATCAAATGCAATAAAAAAGTCTTCAAGATATGTGTTTTGACTATTTTTTTGCATTTCTTCCGCATCACTTAAAGCTTGATTAAAAATAGGGTCTTTACTGTTGTTAGAAAGATTTTGCAAGATATCTTTCACTGAGATTTGAAGAATTACATTTATTCCTCCCTTAAGGTCAAGTCCAAGATTCATTGCTCTGTCTTTAACCTCATCGTAGGTGTAATCAGCAATCAAAATATCATATACAGAGATATTTGAAAGTGAATCTAAATAATTTATCTTTTCTTGATTTCTTTTCTTATCAAAATCAACTTCCTGATTACCAACTTTGTTTATTGAATACTCAGTAGCTTCGTTTTCTATCTGATTAGACTTAAAAGTAAATGATAATTGAAAAACACTTACTAGTCCAAATAATAAGGCGAATAACTTAACTAATCCTTTATTTTGCATATCTCATTGTATAAAAAAGTGGTGCAAATATATAATTTCAGAGGTTAACTGACAACAGATTACACCATTTATTAACGCTGATAAATTTTATACCTGTTATAAATTTAAAAGGGAATTTGTTTTTTTTACTCCTTCAGCACTTTCAATTAGGTGATTTAAATCATTTTCGTCAAGATCTAATTCAACTATTTTTTCAATACCATTTTTTCCAAGAACTACCGGCACACCTATAGACAAGTCATTCAATCCAAACTCGCCTTCAAGTAAGGCTGAACATGGAAAGATTTTTTTATGATCACAGGCAATTGAATGGACCAATGAACTTACCGCTGCACCAGGGGCATACCAAGCAGATGTACCTAGAAGTTTTGTTAGAGTAGCCCCACCAACCTTAGTATCTTCTTTGACCTGATTGAGCCGTTCAGGGGAAAGAAAATTTGAAACTTTTACACTGTTTCTAGTTGCTTTAGATATCAAAGGCACCATTCCTTTATCGCTGTGACCACCTATAACCATACCATCAACATCGCTAATTGGAGCATCAAGTGCTTCAGCTAATCTATACTTAAATCTTGCTGAATCAAGTGCTCCTCCCATTCCAATAATTTTATTTTTATCAATATCCAAGGTTTTATGTACTAAATAAGTCATAGTATCCATGGGATTACTAACAACAATAATAATTGCGTCCGGAGAATGTTTTATTAAGTTTGAACTAACCTCTTTAACAATACCAGCGTTAATTCCAATTAACTCTTCTCTTGTCATCCCTGGTTTTCGGGGAATTCCTGAAGTAATTACACAAATATTACTGTCAGCAGTTTTTAAATAATCATTGGTTGTTCCTGTGATTTTTGTGTCAAAATTATTTAGAGATGCCGTTTGCATTAAATCCATCGCTTTGCCTTCTGCAAAACCTTCTTTAATATCTAGAATGACAACTTCTGATGCAAAATTCTTAATTGCAATGTATTCGGCACAACTTGCCCCAACTGCACCTGCTCCAACTACTGTAATTTTCATAATATTTATTTAAGCGTCAATATTTGCATAAAGAGCATTATTTTCAATGAATTCTCTTCTTGGTGGGACATCATCCCCCATTAACATTGAAAAAATTCTATCTGCCTCTAAACCGTTTTCAATAACTACTTTTCTAAGTGTTCTAAATTCAGGATTCATTGTTGTATCCCATAACTGAGCAGCATTCATCTCTCCTAAACCTTTGTATCTCTGAACTTTACACCCATCACCAAATTTCATCATTATACTATCACGTTGATCATTATTCCAAGCGTATTCTTTTTTTGCTCCTTTTTTTACTAAATATAGAGGAGGTGTAGCAATGTAAACATGACCGTTTTCAACCAATTCTTTCATGTATCTAAATAAGAAGGTTAGAATTAATGTAGAAATATGGCTTCCATCAATATCAGCATCACACATTATAACAACTTTATGATATCTTAGTTTTTCAATATTGAGTGCTTTACTGTCTTCCTCAGTTCCGATGGTAACACCAAGTGCGGTGAATATATTTCTAATTTCTTCATTCTCAAATACTTTATGCTGCATGGCTTTTTCAACATTCAATATTTTTCCACGCAAAGGAAGAATAGCCTGAAAAGCTCTATCTCTTCCTTGTTTAGCGGTACCCCCTGCGGAATCACCCTCAACCAGAAAAACCTCACATTTTGCAGGGTCCTGCTCAGAACAATCAGAAAGTTTTCCAGGAAGACCGCCAATGCTCATAACAGATTTCCTTTGAACCATTTCTCTTGCTTTTTGAGCTGCATGTCTTGCTTGCGCTGCCAAGATCACTTTCTGTACTATTATTTTAGCATCTTCTGGGTGCTCTTCTAAATAATCTCTTAACATTTCAGAAACTGCTTGACTAACACATGAAGAAACCTCTTTATTACCCAGTTTGGTTTTTGTTTGACCTTCGAATTGGGGTTCAGCTACTTTGACAGACACAATTGCCGTTAAACCTTCTCTAAAATCATCTCCAGATATTTCAAATTTTAATTTATCTAACATACCTGAAGTCTCAGAATATTTTTTTAAAGTATGAGTTAAACCTCTTCTAAATCCACTTAAATGTGTACCTCCCTCGTGAGTATTAATATTATTAACATAAGAATGTAGATTCTCAGAATAAGAAGTATTATATATCATTGCAACCTCAACAGGAACACCATTTTTCTCACCTTCAAATGCAATGACATCATTCATAATTGGCTCACGAGTATCGTCAAGAAACCTGATAAACTCAACCAATCCCTCTTTTGAATGAAATTCTTCATTAACAAAATTACCTTCATCATCTTTATTACGCTTATCGGTAATTGTTATAGTGATACCTTTATTTAAAAAAGATAACTCTCTAAGTCTCGTAGCAAGAATATCATAGCTGTAGGTATTTATGTCCTTAAAAATTGTTTTATCAGGTAAAAAAGTTACTATTGTTCCATTTTTGTCAGATTTACCCACCTCTTTTACTGGTTCTAATGCTTTACCTCTAGCATATTCTTGAGCATAAATTTTACCATCTCTATGAACGGTTGCGGTAAGTTTTTCAGAAAGTGCATTTACACAACTTACACCAACCCCGTGTAAGCCTCCAGAAACCTTATAAGAATCTTTATCAAATTTACCACCTGCTCCAATCTTTGTCATAACAACTTCGAGTGCAGAGACACCTTCTTTTTTATGCATTCCTACAGGAATTCCTCTACCATTATCTTCAGTAGTGACAGAGTTATCTTCATTAATTGTAACTGAAATTCTATCACAATGACCAGCCATAGCCTCATCAATTGAATTGTCTACAACTTCGTAAACCAAATGATGCAAACCTCTAGATCCAACATCTCCAATGTACATTGATGGACGCATTCTTACATGCTCCATTCCCTCCAGCGCCTGAATACTATCTGCTGAATATTTAGCTTGATTTTCACTCATAATTGATTGTAAAATAGTTAGTTAAAATATTAAGTTTTTTATCTAGTATTAATAGAGAAAAAAATACAACAATCAAATATACAAAAAAAGAGACCTCAACAGGTTAAAATAAGGATTTATAAAACCACAAGTTATTAACAATTATAAGCTGTAAAAATAGGCTTAATATGCATCCTGATGAACTTTAGAAATAGCTCTACCTGACGGTTCATTTACTGACTTAAAAGCTTCATCCCATTCCAACGCAATTTTGGTGCTACATGCAATGGATGGTTCCTGAGGGACTGACATGGCAGCAGTATTTGAAGGAAAGTGTTCAGAAAACAATGATCTGTAATAATATTCTTCTTTTGTAGTGGGGGTTTTAATCGGAAACTTAATTTTAGCATCTGCCATTTCTTGATCTGAAATTTGATCAGAAACATATTCTTTAAGACTATCTATCCAACTGTAGCCCACCCCATCACTAAACTGTTCTTTCTGTCTCCATAAAATTTCATCAGGCAAATAATCTTCAAAAGCTTTTCTTAAAATCCACTTCTCCATTCTTTGGTTATCGATCATTTTATCTTTTGGATTTAATGTCATTGCTACATCAATAAATTCTTTATCTAAAAAAGGAACTCTACCTTCAACTCCCCAAGCAGCTAAACTTTTGTTTGCTCTTAAGCAATCATACATATGTAATTTCTTTAATTTTCTAACGGTTTCCTCGTGAAAATCCTTTGCACTTGGGGCCTTATGAAAATATAAATATCCTCCAAAAAGTTCGTCAGCACCCTCTCCAGAAAGAACCATTTTTATTCCCATAGATTTAATTACTCTGGCCATTAAATACATTGGAGTGGATGCCCTAACCGTTGTGATATCGTACGTTTCTAGATTGTAAATTACATCTTTTATTGCATCAAGTCCTTCTTGTATAGTGAAAATAATTTCATGATGAACGGTACCAATGTGATTGGCAACTTTTCTAGCAGCAGCTAAATCTGGTGAACCTTTTAATCCGACCGAAAACGAATGTAATTGAGGCCACCAAGCACGTTGAGTATCATCAGTTTCAATTCTTTTTTCAGAATATTTTTTTGCAATTGCTGAAGTTATTGAAGAGTCCAGGCCTCCAGAAAGCAAAACTCCGTATGGGACATCAGACATTAGTTGTCTTTTAACGGCATCCTCTAAGGATTCCCTTAGTTTAGTAATATCAGATTCTAAACTTTTTACATTATCAAAATATTCCCAATCTCTTATATACCATTTTTTAAATTTGCTGTCTGAACTAATTAAATATTGACCTGGCGGAAATAATTCTATCTTTTCACATTGGCCTTCAAGAGCTTTTAATTCTGATGAAACATAAAAAACTTTTTTTTCGTCCCATCCAATATACAAAGGGATAATACCCATATGATCTCTAGCTATGAAATATTCATCTTTATGTGAATCATAAATAGCAAAAGCAAATATTCCGTTAAGCTTATCCAAAAAATCAGGACCATATTTTTCATAAAGCGGTAAAATTACCTCACAATCACTTTTAGTAGAAAAATTATAATCAGGAAATTGATCTCTAAGTTCCTTATGATTATATATTTCACCATTGGCAGCTAAAATATATCTATCATCCTGGCTGAATAATGGCTGTTGACCAGATGAAGGATCAACAATAGCCAATCTTTCATGAGCAATAATTGCATTTTTGTTTGAATATATACCACTCCAATCAGGTCCACGATGCCTTATTATTTTGGCCATTTCCAAAACCCTAGGTCTTAATAATTTATCATCACTCGTATTAAAAGCACATACTATACCACACATAATTTAAATTTTAAACAAAAAAACATAATAAAATTATATTATTAAATTTAATTATTTAAATTAATTACATATGTTAACTAAATATTAATATTTAGAATAAAAATATAGGTATAAAAATATAATTTTATCAAATATCTTAATTAATGTAAGCTATGGAATATTGAGATATTTGTGAGTTTGGAGTGACAGCTTCCATTTTGGGTTCTTTTTTACAAAATCAACCATCAAAGGCATCATTTTTTCTCTTTTACCCCACTCAGGCTGGAGGTATAAAATTGCATTTTTATTTACTTTTTTTGCCTCTTCTTCAGCAAATACAAAATCATGATTATTATAAATAATGACCTTAAGCTCATCAGCTATATCGTATGCTTCAGAAATAGGTAGCTTTGCTTTTTTGGGAGATAAACAAAACCAGTCCCATTCACCTGTGACTATATCTGATCCAGAAGTTTCAATATGGATTTTTTTATTATATTTTTTTAACTCTTTAGTCAGTGGACCCATATTCCACATAAGCGGCTCACCTCCGGTTATTACAATAACATCTGAGACATCTTTACAATCATTTAAAATAGATTCTACAGAGATCAATGGGTGCTCATTTTCATCCCAGCTTTCTTTTACATCACACCAATGACAACCCACATCACACCCTCCTGTCCTAATAAAATAAGAAGCCAACCCTTTGTGAAAACCCTCACCCTGGATGGTGTAAAAAGATTCCATTATGGGCAACACCTCTCCTTTTTCTAAAAGTGTCTTTGTTTTTTTATCCATGAGAGAACAAATATAAAAATCTTAATATCTATATTTACCCACTTAATTAATTATTTCTAATGGATAATAAAGAAACAAGAATAAATAAATTCTTAAGTGAGGTCGGATACTGTTCTAGGCGTCAGGCAGATGGCTTAATAGAGCAAGGAAGGATTTATGTAAATAAGAAACCTGCAAAAATGGGAATGAAAGTTTCTGAAGATGATATGATTGAGGTGGATGGAGAAAAAATTAATCAATCTAAAAAAAAGAAAATATTTATTGCACTTAATAAACCCAGAGGGGTTGTTTGCACTACAAATGCAGGAGTTGAAGAGGATAATATTATAGATTTTTTAAACTTTCCTGAAAGAGTCTTTCCTATTGGCAGATTAGACAAATCCACAACTGGGCTAATATTACTAACCAATGATGGAGAAACTGCAAATAAAATACTTAAAACAGCCAATAATAATGAAAAAGAGTACTTGGTTAAAGTGAATAGGCCAATTCCTGAGTCGATCCTTAAAAAAATGAGTGAGGGAGTTCCAATTCTTGGCAAGATTACAAGAAAATGTGTAGTTGAAAAAGTAAAAACAAATCAATTTAAAATTATATTAACCCAAGGATTAAATAGACAAATTAGAAGAATGTGTGACCACTTTGATTACAAAGTAGTTGCTCTTCAAAGAATCAGAATAATGAATGTAAAACTCGATATACCCGAAGGAAAATACAGATTACTTACGGATGGTGAAATAAAATTATTAAAAAAATAAGATGTCAAAATTAACACCATTTCACTTAGCAATTCCTGTAGATAATATACCTATTTGTAGAAAATTCTATCGAGAAATACTTGGATGTGAAGAAGGCAGAAGCAGTGATCATTGGGTTGACTTTGATTTATTTGGCCACCAACTTGTTATTCATTATAAAGAAAAATATAAAGAACAAATTCATACAAATACTGTAGATGGAAAAAATGTTCCAGTCCCACATTTTGGAGTTGTGTTAGAATGGGATACATTTCACAAATTCTCAGATGAATTAACAAAAAAAGGAGTGAAATTTATAATTGAACCTTACATACGTTTTGAAGGTCAGCCAGGTGAACAAGCAACCATGTTTTTTATGGATCCTGCTGGCAATGCTCTAGAATTTAAATCTTTCAAAGACTTTAATAAAATCTTTGAGAAATAATTAATGCTAGCTTAAGACACTAACCTTTATAAGCCAATAACGTATTTTTTAATAACATAGCTATCGTCATAGGTCCAACACCACCAGGTACTGGAGTAATATAACTTGATTTTTTAGAGACATTTTCATAATCAACATCACCGACAATTTTATAGCCTTTTGCAGAATTATCGGCTACCCTTGTTATCCCAACGTCAACAATCACAGCACCATCTTTAACCATTTCTGCTTTAACAAAATTTGGAACCCCCAAAGCTGAAATAATTATATCAGCCTGTTTAGTTAACTCTTCAATGTTTTTTGTTCTACTATGAGCGAGTGTCACTGTTGAGTTTCCAGGATTAGATTTTTGACTCATCAAAATACTTATGGGTCTACCAACAATATCTGAACGACCTATAACAACTGTATGTTTTCCTGATGTTTCAACATCATATCTTTTTAAAAGCTCCATAATTCCAAAAGGTGTTGCTGAAATAAACGTTGGAAGACTCAGAGCCATTTTTCCAAAATTAGTTGGATGAAAACCATCCACATCTTTATCAGCATCTACAGCCATTAATATCTTTTGAGAGTCAATATGTTTAGGGAGTGGAAGTTGAACAATATATCCATCTATCTGCTCATCATTATTTAGTTCATTTACCTTTTCAAGAAGTTCATCTTCAGAGGTTGACTCAGGAAGATTTATAAGAGTTGAATCAAAACCAACTCTCTTACATGCACGTACTTTACTACCAACATACGTAAGACTAGCGCCATCATTACCAACAATAACAGCTGCCAAATGCGGAGGTCTTGAACCATTTGCAACAATCCCCTTAACAGATTCTGCAATTTCAGCCTTTATATCATTACTTGTTTTTTTTCCGTCTAAAATTATCATCTTCCCTTCATGTTTTGCATCACTTGCATCATTTTACCTTGTCCCATTCCCTGCATCATCTTCATCATTTTGCTCATTTGACCAAATTGCTTTAATAACTGATTTATTTCTTCGACGGATCTTCCAGAGCCTTTGCTGATTCTTTTTTTTCTTGAATGATCTAAAATAGACGGGAGAGCTCTTTCTTTTGGTGTCATAGAGTTAATTATAGCCTCAATTGGTTTAAAAGACTCGTTGTCAACTTCCTCTCCAGAATCTTTCATCATTTTATTAGCACCAGGGATCATACCTACTAAATCCTTCATGTCACCCATTTTTTTAATTTGCTGAATCTGCTTCATAAAATCATCTAAACCAAATTTATTTTTTGCAATTTTCTTTTGAATCTTTCTTGCCTCTTCTTGATCAAACTGCTGCTGAGCTCTTTCAACAAGCGAAACTACATCACCCATTCCCAAAATTCTATCAGCCATTCTACTTGGATGGAAAACATCCAATGCATCCATTTTTTCTCCAGTTCCGATAAACTTTATAGGTTTGTCTACAACACTTTTAATTGATAGAGCAGCACCACCTCTAGCATCTCCATCTAGTTTAGTAAGTACAACTCCATCAAAATCTAATACATCGTTAAAGGCTTTTGCACTGTTAACTGCATCTTGCCCCGTCATAGAATCAACCACGAATAAAATTTCACTTGGCTTTATTGCCTTTTTAATATTAGAAATTTCATCCATCATTTTTTCGTCAACAGCTAATCTACCTGCTGTATCTATGATTATTAAATTAAATCCTTTTGATTTTCCATGCTTAATTCCCGCTTTAGCAATTGCTATAGGATCTTTATTGTCTTGTTCAGAATAAACATCAATATCTAAATCTTTTCCGAGTACATGTAACTGCTCAATTGCAGCTGGCCTGTAAACATCACACGCAACCATCAGGGGTTTTAGAGATTTTTTCTTACGAATATCATTAGCAAGCTTAGCGGTAAAAGTAGTTTTTCCAGAACCCTGTAATCCAGACATCAAAACAATTGAAGGCTTATCTTTTAGGTTTATCTCTGAAGTTTCACCACCCATCAATTCAGCTAATTCATCCTTAACAATCTTAACCATTAATTGACCAGGCTTAAGATTTGTCAAAACATCTTGACCAATAGCTTTTTCTTTAACTCTTTGTGTAAAATCTTTAGCAGTTTTAAAATTTACATCAGCATCAAGCAAGGCTCGTCTAACTTCTTTTAAAGTTTCAGCAACATTAATTTCCGTTATACTTCCGTGACCCTTTAAAACCTGTAAGGCTTTATCTAATTTTTCACTAAGATTACTAAACATACTGTAAAATAAAAAAATTAAAATTCATATTAAAATTACATTCTATTAACCACACCAATACCCAATAGTGACAATGCATTTTTGATCGTTATTCCAACCAACTTTGAAAGCTCAACTCTAAAGGTTTTCTTGTCCTCAAATGCAGATTTTAAAATTGGCAAAGATTGATAAAAGGAGTTAAATGACTTTACCAAATCATATACATAATTAGCCACAAGCGCGGGATTATGTGAACTTGCGGCACCATCAATCACTGAAGGAAATAAATCAATTTGTTTGATTAACTCTTTCTCTTTGACCTCTAATTTTCTGTCATATTTATCTCGTGATAACTCAAAATTAATTCCGCTTAAAATAGATTGGATTCTTGCGTAGGAATATTGAATAAAAGATGCTGTATTTCCTTGAAAATCTACCGATTCTTTTGGATCAAAAAGAATTCTTTTTTTAGGATCAACCTTAAGGATATAATACTTTAAAGCGCCGAGCCCAACCGTCTTGTAAACATTCTTTTTTTCATCTTCAGAAATGCCGTCTAGCTTTCCTAAGCTTTTAGAAATCTCTTTTGCAGTACTGGTCATCTCTTTCATCAAATCATCAGCATCAACAACAGTACCTTCTCTACTTTTCATTTTACCACTGGGCAAATCAACCATTCCATAACTTAAATGAAATAAATTTTCAGACCAAATAAAACCTAGTTTTTTAAGTATTAAAAAAAGAACTTTAAAATGATAGTCCTGTTCATTACCAACGGTATAAACCATTGAGTTAATATCAGGGCAATCTTTTACTCTCTGCACGGCAGTACCAATATCTTGGGTCATATAAACAGTAGTCCCATCTGCACGAAGGACTATCTTTTCATCTAGTCCATCTTCAGTTAGATCACACCAAACTGAACCATCATCTTTTTTATAAAAAACACCTGATTTTAATCCACTAGAAATAAATTCTTTTCCAAGAAGGTATGTGTCACTTTCGTAATAACAACTATCAAAGTCTACCCCTAAGTTTTTGTAGGTTTCTTCAAATCCTTCATACACCCAACCGTTCATTTTTTTCCAAAGCTCTACAACCTCTTTGTCACCAGACTCCCATTTAATTAGCATATCTTTTGCTCTTAGTAAAATGGGGGCATTTTGTTTTGCGTCTTCTTTAGAGGATCCATTTTTTATAAGCGCTTCAACTTCTTTTTTATAGACCTGGTCAAATTTGATGTAATAATCCCCAACAAACTTATCTCCTTTCAAATTAGTACTGGCTGGAGTTTCACCATTTCCATAATCCAACCAACCAATCATACTCTTACAAATATGAATACCTCTATCATTTATAATTTGAGTTCTATATACTTTTTTTCCTGATGCTTTGTAAATTTCAGACATACTATATCCCAAAAGATTATTTCTAATATGGCCTAAGTGTAAGGGTTTGTTAGTATTTGGTGATGAATATTCAACCATTACGGCTTCATCTGAAATAGTGTCAGAAAACCCATATTCTGAATTATCTTTAACTGAATTAAAAAAGTCTAAATAATGATTATCGGAAATAGAAAGGTTTAAAAAGCCTAACACAACATTGTAGGAAACAATTGAGTTTATCTCCACAAGATAATCACCAATCTTTTCAGCAATTTCTTTAGGATTCATTTTTAATTCTTTTACAAAAGGAAAAACAACAAGAGTAATATCTCCCTCAAACTCTTTTTTAGTTTGCTGAAGCTCAATATTATTAGTCTCAAACTGAAATATTTCGTTCAAGGCAATTTTAATATTTTCTCTTATAAATTTTTGAATGTACATTGTTAATTATCTATTGTAAAGATACTGTTAAATAATATTATTTTTTTGGTAAAAATATTTCTGCCATCATACATCTTGCACCACCACCACCACAAAGCTCAATAGTATTAATATCAGATGAAATAATTTTTGAATAGTTTATAATTGTATTTTTCTGATTTTCACTCAATGAATTCTCAGCAGACTTACTCATGACTAATACACTTTCTCCTTTGTCATTTAAAAGTTCAAGCATATTTCCAGCAAATTTTTCGACCTGATTTTCAGAAATATTTATTATCTCCTTTTCAGATTTTTTTATGAACTCACAAACATTTTTCCTTTGCTTTTTATCATCAATTGAATCTAAACATATAACAACATAACTCATTGCAACACACATCATCACATTTGTATGATAAATTGGTAATCGTTCATCACCAACTGACTGAAATGAATTAAATAATACAGGTGTAAATTCAAAATCTTCACAAAAATCCATAAATAAGTCTTCATTGGATCTATTTGAAATTGAACAATAGGCTATTCTATTTTCACGATCTAAAATCATACTTCCAGTTCCTTCTAAAAATTTATTTTCAGATTCAGCGCCAGAATAGTCAACTATGTTTTCAATTCCAAAACCTTGTTCTTCTAGAAACTCTAAAACTTCTGGTCTTCTTTCTAACCTTCTATTTTTAGCATACATTGGATATAAGCCAATATCCCCATTTTCGTGAAACGAAATCCAATTGTTTGGAAAAATCGAGTCAGGAGTGTAATTAATATCATCATCTTGAAATACATGAACAGAAATACCATTTTGTTTTAAATTCTTAACCATATTATCAAACTCCTTTTGAGCATTTTCGTTAGAATTACTCTCTAAAAATTCTTTATTTTGGTAATGATTATCGTTCGAAGTCTCTTCGTTGAATCCAAAATTATTTGGCCTAATCATTAAAATCGAATTGGTTGATTGTCTCATGAATTCTTTCTTATTAAAGGTAAAGTGGAACATCTTAAAAGTCCTCCTTGCTTAGAAATTTCTTTATAGCTTATTTCTTCTACTATCATATCAAAACTTCGCAACCAATTATTAAGTTTAGTAAATGATTTTTCACTAACTACAATATTAGTATCAATGGAAAAGAAATTACAATTCATTTCACTCATTTCATTTAATGACATCTCCAAAAGATTTTCCTTTCCAAAATAATCTGTCAACCATTCATACTGATCTCTTTTTAGAAATGCTTCTGGGCAAGTCACTAATTTATCATTACCCACAGGCTGCATACAGCAGTCTAAATGAAGTGCGTTTTTTTTTGGGTCTGAATCAGATTTAATCAGATCAAATGATATAATTTTTTTTTCAGGAAATGTTTTTTTTAAAAACTGAATTGCCTGATAATTTGTTCTTGCAGTTTTAAAATTGGAATAATCATCTCCATCAAATGTGCCAATAAACACATAATTATTATTAAGTATTACATCACCTCCCTCAACATGACATTCCCCGGGTAATTCAATTATTTTGTTTTTAGGAATTAGATCAATTACTTTATCAATTGCTGAAATCTCCTCAGACCTTTCAGGTAATATATTTGAAATAACAAAACTGTCATCAATTACAAAACCAATGTCCCTGGAAAAAATTTGATTGTAGTGATTTATAACATCAGGTCTGTAAACTTTAACATCATATTTAAGCAAGACATTTTCTAATTCATCTAATTCTTTGATCATATCCTTTTCTGTAGGATATGTACCTTTTAAAACATTTTCTCTACTTTTTGGATCATAACATTCCTCTGCAGTAGGAGCTGATCCGTTACTTTTAGCAGTCCCCAATACTACCGCCAAAAGCCTCGATGTTTCATTATTTACATTAAGCTCAAGCATCTAAAAATATGTGAATCAATTATTTTTTGGATTTGAATTTTCTTGCTGATGGACCAGTGTATAATTGTCTTGGTCTACCAATTGGCTCATTCATTAATCTCATTTCTCTCCATTGAGCAATCCAACCTGGTAATCTTCCTAAAACAAACATAACCGTGTACATATTAGATGGGATACCCATTGCTCGATAAATTACACCAGAATAAAAATCTACATTTGGAAATAATTTTCTATCAATGAAATATTTATCTTTTAAAGCATTCTCTTCTAGTTCTGCAGCAATGTGAAGTAAGGGATCATCTATCCCAAGAGATTTTAAAAATTTATGAGCTGCATCTTTAATTATTCTTGCTCTTGGATCATAGTTTTTATACACTCTATGACCAAATCCCATTAAACGAAATGGATCTTGTTTGTCTTTAGCTTTTCTAATGTATTTTTTGGTATTTCCACCATCTTCTTGGATTGACTTCAGCATTTCTAAAACGGCCTGGTTGGCTCCTCCATGTAAAGGACCCCAGAGTGCTGAAATTCCAGCAGAAATTGAAGGAAATAAGCCTGCATGTGAAGAACCAACAATTCTAACTGTTGAAGTAGAACAGTTTTGCTCATGATCAGCATGTAATATTAAAAGTTTATTAAATACATTTAGAAGGTTCTTATTAGGCTTATACTCATCATTAGGTTTTTTGAAAAGTAAATGTAAAATCATATCAGTATAATCCAAATTTCTAATTTTCATAGAATATTGAAGTGGAAAACCATTTTGTTTTCTGTAGGACCAACCAACAAGAATAGGGATCTTACCCAATACTTTAACAATAGTATCATACATACCCTCCTTACTTCTGTCATAGTCAAGGGAAACATCATCTGGATTAAACGCTGTTAATGCACTTGTTAAGCTTGATAATACACCCATTGGATGGGCAGAACTTGGAAAAGCATCAACAATTTTCTTAACATCATCATTAACTATACTATTATCAACTATATCATCATGGAACTTTTCTAACTCCTTTTTTGTAGGCAATTCACCAAAAATAAGTAGAAAGGCAACTTCCAAAAATGAAGCTTTATTAGCTAGCTCATCTAAATCATATCCCCTGTATCTTAGAACTCCTTTTTCACCGTCTAAGTAGGTTATTTTGCTTTCACAGGATGCAGTATTTTTAAACCCTCTATCAATAGTAGTTACTCCAGAAGAGCCTCTCAAGGTTTTAATATCAATACACACATCATCCTCTACCCCTCTGTATACAGGAAAATCATAGCTTGCACCATCAATATTTATAGTTGCTTTATCAGACACGATTAAATTGTTTGAAATAGTTTTTAACTTTTGCAAAAATACGAAATATCTTGGAAAAATTAAAGATTTAAGCTAAGAGATTTGCTTATTACTAAAGGTTAATTTTAAAAGCTTTAGATTTTGGAAAAGTTGCATTTTCAGCTAACTCTTCTTCAATTCTCAATAGCTGATTGTATTTTGCAATTCTATCTGATCTAGAGATTGAGCCTGTTTTTATCTGTCCACAATTTAAAGCTACAGATAAATCTGCAATGGTATTATCCTCAGTTTCGCCAGATCTATGAGACATTACAGTTGTAAATCCAGCCTCATGAGCCATATTCACAGCATCGATAGTTTCCGTTAATGAACCAATTTGATTCACTTTAATTAGAATTGAATTAGCTATATTTTCTTCAACACCTTTCTTTAGTCTTTTTGTGTTTGTAACGAATAAGTCATCACCTACAAGCTGAACTGAATTGCCGATAATTTCTGTTAAATACTTCCAACCATCCCAATCATTTTCATCCATTCCATCTTCAATCGAGACTATTGGATATTTATTTGATAAGTCTGCTAAATAATCTGCTTGTTGTTTACTATCCCTTACTATACCATAAATTCCCTCAAAAATCCTGTAATCATAATGACCGTCTTTATAAAACTCAGCTGAAGCGCAATCCAAAGCAATCATTATGTCTTTGCCAAAATCATAACCAGAATCGGTAACGGCTTTTCTAATAGTGTCTAGGGCATCTTCAGTACCGTTTAATTTTGGAGCAAAACCACCTTCATCGCCTACACTTGTACTTAACCCTCTAGATTTTAAAACTTTTTTTAAGGAATGGAAAATTTCACTACCCATCTTCATTGCATGAGAAAAACTATCAGCTGAAACAGGCATAATCATAAATTCTTGGAATGCAATTGGGGCATCACTATGAGAACCGCCGTTAATGATATTCATCATTGGAACGGGAAGCATATTGGAATCAGAACCTAAATATTTAAATAGAGACAAGTTTTTTTCATTTGCTGCGGCTTTTGCCATTGCCAAAGAAACTCCTAAAATTGCGTTAGCACCTAAGTTTGATTTATTTTCTGTTCCGTCTAAGGATATCATTAATTTATCATTTAACTTTTGGTCAAATACTGATTTACCAATCAATTCCCGAGCAATAATATTATTAATATTAGAAACAGCTTTTAATACACCTTTTCCATGATAATCAGTTCCACCATCTCTTAATTCTACAGCTTCATGTTCTCCAGTGGAAGCGCCTGAAGGAACTGCAGCTCTACCTAAAACTGAATTTTCAGTAATAACATCAACCTCGACCGTTGGATTTCCCCTAGAATCAAATATTTGACGAGCTTTAACTTCTTTTATATTTCCCATTTATTTATTTTTTGAAATGTTATCCACAAACTGATCAAATAAATATGATGAGTCATGAGGTCCAGGACTTGCTTCAGGATGATACTGAACAGAAAAGCAATTTTTGTTTTTCATTTCAATTCCAGCAACTGTATTATCATTTAAATGTATATGTGTTATCAACAAATCTTTATTTGCCTCAGTCTCTTCACGATTGATAGCGAACCCATGATTTTGTGAAGTTATCTCCCCTTTCCCAGATTTTAAATTTTTAACGGGATGGTTTATCCCTCTGTGACCATTATGCATTTTATAAGTTGAAATTCCATTTGCAAGAGCTATAATTTGATGACCCAAACAAATGCCAAATAACGGTAAATCTTTAGCAATAATTTCTTTAGCAACATTTTGAGCACTTATTAGTGGTTTTGGATCCCCAGGACCATTTGAAATAAAAAAGGCATCTGGATTCCATGAATTCATTTCGTCAAAAGACGAATCGTAAGGGAAAACTTGAATGTAACAATCTCGTTTGGCTAAATTTCTTAGAATGTTTTTTTTAATACCTAAATCCAAAGCAGAAATTTTATATTTTGATGATTCATTACCAAAAAAATAAGGCTCTTTTGTAGATACTTTTGAAGCAAGCTCCAAGCCATCCATATTTGGGGTTTTTGAGAGTTTATCTCTTAATATATCAAGATTATCAAGCTCAGTACTAATAACGGCATTCATCGCTCCGTTATCTCTTATATAAGAAACTAATGCACGTGTATCAACATCTGAAATAGCGAGTAAATTATTTTTTTCAAAGAAATTATATAGTGAATCAACATCACCATATCTAGAATAATTATAGGTAAAATTCCTACATATTAATCCGGAAATTTTTACAGATTCGGACTCAACCTCATCTTCTTTGACACCATAATTCCCAATATATGCGTTGGTTGTTACCATTAGCTGACCAAAGTATGAAGGATCTGTAAAGATTTCTTGATAGCCAGTCATACCCGTATTAAAGCATACTTCACCAAATGCAGAACCTTCTTTTCCGATAGATTTACCATGAAAAACGGTGCCATCTTCTAATAAAATTATTGCTTTTTTTCTCTGGTTATATTTCATTTGAATAACGAGTTAGACAAAAATAATTTATATTAATTAAAAACATAATTTTTTAGCAAAAAAAAAGGAGCTAAGCTCCTTTTTTATTGTTTATTCACCAAATGCAAAACTGAGAATTCGAATCACATCTTCCTCATTTTTGTATGATAAATTATTAGATTCGATATAGCTAAGAACATTACTAAATCCTTTGGGGCTATTCTGAACAAATTTATTCAATGATCTTTTATTAAGCTTAAAATCCTGTATAGAATTTGGATTTACATATCTAATAAAGTACTCTCTTTTCTTTACATACTTATCATTGGATCTGTTAACCATTGGATTACCAGAACCCGATACTAACTTAACCGAAAAACCTTTAAGTAGCGAAAAAGTATTATCAGAATAAATTATTTGATATACTCTATTATCACCATCAGAAAAGAAATTTTTATATTTTTTTCCGTTTATTATAATTTGATTTATGTTATTGAAATTAAAGGAAAAGATTGAATCATTGTTATTGATCTTTGCTTCAAATGCATTTCTACTGATATTCAAATTAATGTTTCTCACCAGAAATCTTTCACCAGTTAAGGTTTGTATTTCACCGTCATTATTCCATTCATCAAACAGGTATGCGGATCCAAGCACAACTTTATTGGGCTGATTATAAAAAAAAGAAGTCCCAAAGTTGGTTGTCTCACCAGCAACTGCAGATCTGAAGTCAGTTTGAAGATTTGTTTGTGAAAAAATAAAATTTGAAGTTAGAAATACTGTTAATAAAAAAATTCTCAATTTTAATTTATTTAAGTGTTATTTATTTTTCTTCGTTATCATTTTTAGCAGGTGCTTCCTCACTAGGTGCCTCTTCAGCAGGAGCTTCCTCACTAGGTGCCTCTTCAGCAGGTGCTTCCTCACTAGGTGCCTCTTCAGCAGGAGCTTCCTCAGTAGGAGCCTCTTCAGCAGGAGCTTCCTCAGTAGGAGCCTCTTCAGCAGGAGCTTCCTCACTAGGTGCCTCTTCAGCAGGAGCTTCCTCAGTAGGAACCTCTTCAGCAGGAGCTTCCTCAATTATATCTTTTGTTTCCTCTACAAGCTCAGCTTCTATTGATTCAGATTTTTTTCCTCTTCTACTTCTTCTTGTAGTTTTTTTCTTCTTAGTAATGTAAGTGTCATTATAATCAACAAGCTCAATCATTGCCATTTCTGCATTATCTCCAAGTCGGTTTCCAAGTCTAATTATTCTTGTGTATCCGCCAGGTCTATCTGCAACTTTTACAGCAACATCTCTAAAAAGCTCTGATACAGCATTTTTTTGCTTGATTCTAGAAAATACGATTCTTCTATTGTGAGTTGTATCTGACTTTGATTTAGTTATCAAAGGCTCTACAAATTTCTTTAAAGCTTTAGCTTTAGCTAAAGTTGTATTAATTCTCTTGTGTTCAATTAGGGAACAAGCCATATTTGCAAGCATTGCACTTCTATGTCCTTTCTTTCTTCCTAAATGATTAAACTTTTTTCGATGCCTCATTATTCTTTACTTTAACTTTAATTACTCTTTTTCAAGTTTATATTTCGAAAGGTCCATTCCGAAGTTAAGACCTTTAACCATCACCAATTCCTCTAACTCTGTTAAGGATTTCTTTCCAAAGTTTCTAAATTTCATTAAATCATTTTTGTTAAATGATACTAAATCTCCGAGTGTATCAACTTCAGCAGCTTTCAAGCAATTAAGTGCTCTCACTGAAAGATCCATATCGATAAGCTTAGTTTTTAAAAGCTGTCTCATATGAAGAGACTCTTCATCATAAGTCTCAGTCTTAGCTATTTCATCAGCCTCAAGTGTAATTCTTTCATCAGAAAACAACATAAAGTGATGAATTAAAATTCTTGCTGCATCAGTCAAAGCATCTTGTGGAGCTATTGAACCATCAGTGATTATATCAAATACTAATTTTTCAAAATCTGTTTTTTGTTCAACTCTGAAATTTTCAACGTGGTATTTTACATTTTTAATAGGAGTAAAGATTGAATCAACAAATACTGTTCCCAGCTGAGCAGTTGGATTCTTATTTTCCTCTGAAGTTACATAACCTCTACCTTTATCAATTGTAATTTCCATTTGAATATTAACCTTTGGATCAAGATTACATATTACTTGATCAGAGTTTAAAATCTGAAAGCCAGAGATAAATTTCTGAAAATCACCAGCTGTAATCTTGTCTTGTCCAGAAATTGAAATAGATACCAATTCATTATCTACCTCATCAATTTGTCTTTTAAATCTGATTTGCTTTAGATTTAGAACAATCTCTGTAACATCTTCCACAATTCCGGGAATCGTAGAAAATTCGTGATCAACACCTTCAATTTTAACTGAAGTAATTGCAAAACCTTCTAGTGAGGATAATAACACTCTTCTTAGTGCATTACCAACTGTTAATCCGTAACCAGGTTCAAGAGGTCTGAATTCAAATCTACCCTCATAATCTGAGGATTCAATCATTATTACTTTATCTGGTTTTTGAAAATTTAATATTGCCATAATCTTATTTGTAATTTTATTATTTAGAATATAATTCTACTATATATTGTTCGTTAATATTTTCAGGGATTTGAACTCTTTCTGGAATTGAGACAAAAGTTCCCTGTTTTGTATCATCATTCCACGTAATCCATTCATAAACGTTTGACGAGTTAGTTAAACAGTTATTTATGGATTCTAACGATTTAGATTTTTCTCTAACCGCAACAACATCTCCTGGTTTTAAGTTAAAAGATGGTATATTAACAATTTCACCATTAACAGTAATATGTCTGTGAGAAACAAGCTGTCTAGCACCCCTTCTTGAATTTGATAACCCCATTCTATATACAACATTGTCTAATCTAGACTCACATAATTGTAAGAGTACCTCACCGGTAATTCCTTTAGATGCAGTTGCTCTTTTAAATAAATTTCTAAACTGTCTTTCTAAAATACCATAAGTATACTTAGCTTTTTGTTTTTCCATAAGCTGGATAGCATATTCAGATTTTTTAGATCTCCTTTTATTATTTCCGTGTTGTCCAGGGGGATAATTTCTTTTTTCAAAAGATTTATCATCACCGAAAATAGGTTCTCCAAATTTTCTAGCGATTTTTGTTTTTGGACCAGTATATCTTGCCATTTTTAAATTTTTTTTTAAGAGTGATTATGAATTAAGGTCAATCCTTCGATAATCAATAATCTCTTTTTGTTATACTTATATTAAACTCTTCTTCTTTTTGGTGGTCTACATCCATTATGAGGAGTAGGAGTGATATCAACAATTTCTGTTACCTCAATTCCACCATTATGTAATGATCTGATGGCAGACTCTCTACCATTTCCAGGACCCTTAACATATACTTTTACTTTTCTGAGACCTGCATCTTTAGCTACGCCTAAAGCATCCTCTGCTGCCATCTGAGCAGCATAAGGAGTGTTTTTCTTGGTCCCTCTAAATCCCATTTTACCAGCCGAAGACCATGAAATAACATCACCGTTTTTGTTGGTTAGAGATATAATTATGTTGTTAAATGAAGCAACAATATGCGCTTCACCTGTAGATTCTACAACAACTTTTCTTTTTTTAGTACCTGATTTTGCCATATACTATAAATTATTTAGTTACTTTTTTCTTGTTAGCAACAGTTTTTCTTTTTCCTTTTCTAGTTCTAGAATTATTTTTGGTTCTCTGGCCTCTAAGAGGTAATCCAGATCTATGTCTAATTCCACGGTAACAACCAATATCCATTAATCTTTTGATATTTAACTGTGTTTCCGATCTCAATTCACCTTCAATTGTAAACGAACCAACAGCATCTCTAATTTTACTTATTTCATCATCTGACCATTCTGACACTTGTTTACTGTGATCTACACCTGCGATATCTAATATTTTAGAGGCTCTACTATTTCCGATTCCGAAAATGTATGTAAGTGAAATTACTCCTCTCTTATTTTTTGGTATGTCTATTCCTGCTATTCTTGCCATAATATTAACCTTGTCTTTGTTTAAATCTAGGATTCTTTTTGTTTATAACATAAAGTCTCCCCTTTCTTCGTACGATTTTGCAATCCGCACTTCTTTTTTTTACTGAAGCTCTTACTTTCATCTTTTAAAATCTATAAGTTATTCTTGCCTTAGTTAAATCATAAGGACTCATTTCTAATTTTACTTTATCACCAGGCAATAATTTAATATAATGCAAACGCATTTTACCTGAAATGTGAGCAGTTACAACATGACCATTTTCTAATTCAACTCTAAACATTGCGTTAGATAATGATTCTATAATTGTTCCTTCTTGTTCTATTGGTGCCTGTTTTGCCATATTAATCTTATTATATTGCTGGTTTTCTATCTCTTCCTGCCTTCATTAATCCATCATAATGTTTATTCAATAGATATGAATTTACTTGTTGCATTGTATCAATAGCAACACCAACCATAATTAATAATGAGGTTCCTCCAAAAAATAGAGCCCATCCAGCTTGAACATCCATGAATTTTACAACCACAGCAGGGAATACTGCAACTAACGCAAGAAATATAGACCCTGGTAAGGTAATATGAGACATAATTGCATCAAGTAAATTTGATGTATCAGTCCCTGGTCTAATTCCAGGGATAAAACCTCCACTTCTCTTCAAGTCATCTGCAATTTTATTAGTTGGAACCGTAATAGCTGTATAAAAATATGTGAAAACAATAATTAGTAAGCCAAATACAATGTTATACCACAAACCAAAAATATCAGAAAACTGAATAACCATCCACTGACCAATTTCAGTATCTTTAATCACTCCAGCTTGACCAATTAAACTAGGAACAAACATTAAAGCTTGTGCAAATATAATTGGCATAACACCTGAAGCATTTAATCTAAGTGGTATATATTGTCTAGTTCCTGCAACATTTCTATCAAAACTACCTGAAGCAGTTCTTCTTGCATATTGAACTGCAATTTTTCTAACAGCCATAACCAACATAACTGAAGCTAAAATAATGGCTACCCAGATAACCAGTTCAATAGAAATCATGATTAAACCTCCATTAGACTCTGTTACCCTTGAAACCCATTCCTGAACAAATGATTGAGGCATAGTAGCAATAATACCAACCATAATCAGTAAAGAAATACCGTTTCCAATTCCTTTATCTGTGATTTTTTCACCTAACCACATAGCAAAAATACAACCAGTAACCAGGATAATTATTGAAGAAAAATAAAACATTCCTCCTTGACCTAATAAAAAGGCATCTTGTGGAATACCTAATGCAGGTAAAGCAGTTAAATATGCAGGAGCTTGTAACAAACAAATGGCAATTGTAAGCCATCTTGTAATTTGAGTAATCTTTTTCTGACCACTAGCTCCTTCTTTTTGTAATTTTTGAAGATATGGAATTGCAATCCCCATTAATTGAACAACAATGGAAGCAGAAATGTAAGGCATAATACCAAGAGCAAAAACAGATGCATTTGCAAAAGCTCCTCCTGTAAATGCATTTAAAAGTCCTAGAATACCTTGCTCAGTATTCTCAGCAATTTGACCCAATTTACTTGCATCAATTCCAGGAAGAACAACCTGTGCGCCAAATCTGTAAACGAGAAGCATAGTTAAGGTTAGCATGATTCTATCCTTAAGCTCGGTAATTTTCCAAATATTCTTTAAAACTTCAATTACTTTCATATTCTTTTTTAAATGTTAACAGCTTCCCCACCAACTGCTTCAATTGCAGATTTTGCGGATGCAGTAAACTTATGAGCCGAGATTTTTATTTTTCCTTTTAATTCACCTCTACCTAGTATTTTTACCAACTCATTTTTTCTAACCAATCTTAATTTAACCATAGATTCAAAATCAAGAGTAGTTTTAATTTTTTTATTATCAATAAGAGACTGAATGGTATCAAGATTAACTCCTTGATATTCAACTCTATTAATATTCGTAAATCCAAACTTAGGAATCCTTCTTTGTAATGGCATTTGTCCACCTTCAAATCCTAATTTTTTTGAGTATCCTGATCTAGATTTTGCACCTTTGTGACCTCTTGTAGCTGTACCACCTTTTCCAGATCCTTGTCCTCTACCAACTCTTTTACTATTTTTATTAATTGAGCCTTTAGCAGGCTTTAAATTACTTAAATCCATTTTATTATTTTTCTACAGTTACTAAATGACTCACTTTATTAATCATTCCTAAAATATTAGGAGTACTTTCATGTTCAACAGTCATTCCTAACTTCCTCAAACCAAGGGCAGCTAGTGTTAACTTTTGTTTTTTAGTTCTATTAATTGAACTCCTTACCTGTGTAACTTTAATTTTTGCCATTTTATCCCTTATATAATTTTTCTAATGAAATACCTCTATTTTTTGCAATTGTATAGGCATTTTTCAATCTTAACAAAGCATCAAATGTAGCCTTGACAACATTGTGAGGATTGGATGAGCCTTGAGACTTAGATAAAACATCATTAACACCAACAGCTTCAAGAACAGTTCTCACAGCTCCACCAGCGATAACACCAGTACCAGGCGAAGCAGGAATAATATTTACTCTTGCCCCTCCAAATTTACCTTTTTGTTGATGAGGTAATGTTCCTTTTACAATAGGAATTCTCACGAGATTCTTTTTTGCATCTTCAACAGCTTTACCGATTGCACTAGAAACATCTTTAGATTTTCCTAATCCGTGACCTACAACTCCATTTTCATCTCCAACAACAACAATAGCTGAGAAACCAAATGTTCTACCACCTTTGGTAACTTTTGTTACTCTCTGAACTCCAACCAAGCTATCTTTTAATTCTAAACCTCCTGGCTTAACTCTTTCAACATTTTTATAGTTATGATACATAAATTAAAATTTTAATCCACCTTCTCTTGCTCCATCAGCTAAAGACTTTACTCTTCCATGATATAAATATCCTGATCGATCAAAAGAGACTTGTTTAATTCCCTTTGTCACTGCCTTTTCAGCAAGTTTTTTACCAACTAATGCAGCAGTTTCAATTTTATTCGATTTACTTTTAGAAATTTCCTTTTCAGATGAAGAGCACGCAGCTAAAGTACTACCTGTAACATCGTCAATCAACTGAGCATAAATCTCTTTATTACTTCTAAAAACAGACAGCCTAGGTTGTTTATCAGTACCTGAAACAATCTTCCTGATTCTATTTTTAATTCTTGTTCTTCTTTGTTTTTTTGTCAACTTCATAATATAAATATTAAGCTTGTTTACCAGCTTTTCTTCTAATTTGTTCACCTACAAATCTAATCCCTTTTCCTTTGTATGGTTCAGGTTTTCTAAAGGATCTAATTTTAGCAGCAACCTGTCCAACCAGTTGTTTATCAAAAGACGAAAGCTTAATAATAGGGTTTGCTCCTTTTTCAGAAACTGTTTCAACTTTAATTTCATTTGCTAAGCTCATAACAATACTATGAGAAAAGCCTAATGCCAATTCAAGTTTTTGTCCCTGTGCAGTTGCTCTATATCCCACACCCACTAGTTCTAATTCTTTTGTCCAGCCTTCTGAAACACCAATAACCATATTGTTAATCAGGGCTCTATATAAACCATGCTTAGACTTATGATCTTTAGCTTCTGATGGTCTTTCTAATGTTAAGATACCTTCATTAATATTTATAGATACATCAGAAAACTCTTGTTCAATTTCTCCTAACTTTCCCTTAACAATAATTTTATTGTCAGAAACTTCTACAGAAACTCCCTCAGGGATTACGATTGGATTTTTTCCTACTCTAGACATTTTTTATTTTTTTCTAATTAACGTAACAGATTACTTCTCCACCTACATTCGAGCTTTTTGCTTGCTTAGCAGTCATAACTCCTTTAGATGTTGAAATTATTGCAATTCCTAAACCGTTTAAAACTCTTGGTAAATCAGTAGAATTTGAATATTTTCTAAGACCTGGTTTGCTGATTCTAGAAATATTGGTAATTACTGATTCATTATTTTCTTTAGTATATTTTAAAGCTATTTTAATACTACCCTGTGCAGAGTCATCCTCAAACTTATAACTTAAAATATAACCTTGATCAAATAATATTTTTGTGATTTCCTTTTTTAGGTTAGATGCTGGAATTGAAACAACCTTGTGGTTTGCTCTAATTGCATTTCTAACTCTTGTTAAATAATCAGCTATTGGATCTGTATTCATTTTTTTATATTTATTTTGTTACCAGCTAGCTTTTTTAACTCCTGGAATTAAACCTTTGTTAGCCATTTCTCTAAAAAGAACTCTAGATATACCAAAATTCCTCATGTAACCTTTAGGTCTTCCTGTAAGTTTACATCTGTTATGCATTCTTATCGGAGAAGCATTTTTAGGAAGCTTTTGTAATCCTTCATAATCACCAGCTTCTTTTAATGCCTTTCTTTTTTCAGCATATTTAGCTACAATTTTTGCCCTCTTTACTTCTCGAGCTTTCATTGATTCTTTAGCCATAGTATTCTTCTTTTTAAATTTTTGTTATTTATTATCTTCTTTTGATTCTTCTTCATTTTCAGAAGGTTCCTCTTCATCTTCAGCTGCTGGAGCTTCCTCTGCAACTTCCTCAACTGGTGATTCCTCTTCAACCTCAGCTGCTGGAGCTTCCTCTGCAACTTCCTCAACTGGTGAATCCTCAATCACCGGCTGTTTTTTATCTTCAACCGTTGAATTATTGTCACTTGATTCTTTTTTCTTGAAAGGCAATCCTAATTCACTTAATAGTTGCATAGCCTCTTTATCAGAATTAGCACTAGTAACAAATGTTATATCCATACCAGAAATTTTATTGATTTTGTCAATATTTATTTCAGGAAAGATAATTTGCTCAGTAACACCAAGATTATAGTTTCCTCTTCCGTCAAAACCTGTACTCTTTACACCACTAAAGTCTCTTACTCTAGGTAATGCTGTTGTGACAAATCTATCTAAAAACTCATACATTTTTTCACCTCTTAAAGTAACCTTAACTCCGACTGGCATACCTTTTCTTAATTTAAATGATGCGACATCTTTTTTAGACATAGTAGCTATAGCTTTTTGTCCAGAAATTTCAGTCACCTCATTTAAGGCGTGATCAATCAGTTTTTTATCGTTAACAGCTGCACCAACTCCTTTTGAAATAACAATTTTTTCAAGTTTTGGCACCTGCATAACGTTATCGTAACTAAATTCTTTAATCAATCTAGTAACAACATTACTTTTATATTCCTTTTTTAATCTTGGTATATAACTCATATCTATAATACTTCGTCAGACTTTTTAGCGTATCTGACTTTTTTATCTTTTTCAATTTTAAAACCAACTCTCGTAGGTTCACCTTCTGATGTAATCAATGATATATTTGAAATATCTATTGATAATTCTTTCTCTGTAATTCCTCCTTTAGGGTTATTTGCATTTGGCTTATTGTGTTTCTTTACAACATTAACACCTTCTACAATTGCTCTGTTTTTTTCAGCATATACTCTTAGTACTTTACCCTGAGTACCCTTCTGATTTCCAGCAATTACCTTAACAATATCTCCCGTTCTAATTTTTAATTTTCTTCTCATATTAAAATTTTATAGTACCTCAGGTGCTAATGAAACTATTTTCATAAATTGCTTATCTCTCAATTCTCTTGCCACAGGGCCGAATACTCTAGTTCCTTTCATTTCACCAGAAGCTTCTAATAATACACAAGCATTATCATCAAATCTAATATATGAACCATCTTTTCTTCTAACCTCTTTGGTAGTTCTAACCACTACAGCAGTTGATACAGCACCTTTTTTAACCATACCGTTTGGTGTAGCTGATTTTACAGAAACAACAATCTTATCTCCAATTGATGCATACCTTCTCTTAGTACCTCCTAAAACTCTAATCGTTAGGACTTCTTTGGCTCCTGTATTATCGGCAACTTTTAATCTTGATTCTTGTTGTAACATAATTATTTAGCTCTTTCAATTATTTCTACCAATCTCCAACATTTAGACCTACTAATTGGTCTTGTCTCCATTATTTTAACTCTATCACCTATGTTGCAATCATTTTTTTCATCATGAGCAACATATTTTTTAGTTTTTAAAACAAACTTTCCGTACATAGGATGTTTAACCTTTTTAACCTCAGCAACAACAATTGACTTTTGCATTTTGTTACTAGTCACAACTCCTACTCTTTCTTTTCTTAAATTTCTTTTTTCCATATTCATATAGAATAAATTATTGGTTATCTCTTTTGGTTAATTCTGTCATGATACGAGCTATTGATTTTCTAACGGCTTTTATCTGAATTGGATTTTCCAAAGGTGATACAGCATGAGCCATTTTAAGCTCATTAAACTTCTTTTTATTTTCAATAAGCTGTTCTTTCAGCTCATCATTTGATAATTTTATTACTTCCTGTTGCTTCATATTAATATATTATGCTTCGTAATCTCTAGCAATTATAAATCTTGTTTTTACAGGTAACTTTTGTGCAGCTAGTCTTAGAGCCTCTTTTGCTACGTCAATTGGAACTCCACCAACTTCAAACAAAATTCTTCCAGGCTTAACTACAGCAGCCCAATATTCAACAGCACCTTTACCTTTACCCATACGAACCTCAAGAGGCTTTTTTGTTATAGGCTTGTCTGGAAAAATCTTGATCCACAATTGACCTTCTCTTTTCATATACCTTGTAGCAGCAATCCTTGCAGCTTCAATCTGTCTTGAGGTTAAAAAGTTAGAATCAAGAGACTTAATTCCAAACATTCCATTTGAAAGTCTATGGCCTCTTCCAGAGTTACCCTTCATTCTGCCTTTTTGAACCTTACGATATTTAGTTTTTTTCGGTTGTAACATCCTTGATTAATTTCTTTTTCTTCTGTTATTTTTTCCCTGTTTCTTTGAAAGACCAACAAGTGGATTTAAATCTCTTTTACCATATACTTCACCCTTCATAATCCAAACTTTTACTCCAATCCTTCCATAAGTTGTATGCGCTTCAACTAGTGCATAATCGATATCAGCTCTAAAAGTTGAAAGAGGAATTCTTCCTTCTTTATAATGCTCACTTCTAGCCATCTCCGCACCATTTAATCTACCACTTATCTGAATTTTAATACCTTCTGCATTCATTCTAATAGAAGCAGCAATAGCCATCTTAATTGCTCTCTTGTAGGATATTCTATTTTCAATTTGTCTAGCTACACTAGAGGCAACTAAAAATGCATCTAATTCTGGCCTTTTAATTTCGTAAATATTTAACTGGATATCTTTAGAAGTAATTTTCTTTAATTCTTCTTTTAACTTATCAACTTCTTGACCGCCCTTACCAATTATAATACCAGGTCTAGCCGTGGTAATTGTAATAGTAACGATCTTAAGAGTTCTTTCGATAATAACCCTAGATATACTAGCTTTAGCTAATCTAGCATGAACATATTTTCTGATTTTATGATCTTCAGCTAACTTATCACCATAATCATTACCACCATACCAGTTAGATTCCCAACCTCTGATGATTCCAATTCTATTTCCTATCGGATTTGTTTTTTGTCCCATTTAATTATTTACTTTGAGTATTATCTTTAGTATTTAATACGATTGTTACATGATTAGATCTTTTTCTAATTCTGTGAGCCCTTCCTTGAGGAGCAGGTCTTATCCTTTTTAACATAGACGCACTATCTACTCTAATTTCATGAATGTATAAATTTGCGTCTTCAACATTTGAATCTTTATTTTTAGCTTGCCAGTTTGAAATAGCTGACATTAATAATTTTTCTAATTTTCTAGAAGCTTCTTTTTGGCTAAACCTTAAAATATCTAACGCTTGGTCAGCATTTTTACCTCTAACCAAATCAGCAACAATTCTCATTTTTCTTGGAGAAGTTGGGCAGTTATTCAGTTTAGCAACAGCTAAATTCTTGTTCATATCTTTAGTTTTTTCCGCCATTTTATTTTTTTCCCTTATTTTTTGCTCCAGCATGACCTCTAAAAGATCTAGTTGGAGAAAATTCACCTAATTTATGTCCTACCATGTTCTCAGTTATATAAACAGGAATAAATTGTCTTCCGTTATGTACAGCAATTGTTTGACCAACAAAATCAGGTGTTATCATACTCGCTCTTGACCAAGTCTTAATAACAGTTTTTTTATTATCCTGTATATTTTTTTCAACTTTTCTGTTCAATTTAAAATGAACATAAGGTCCTTTTTTTAATGATCTAGACATAATTATTTTTTTCTTCTTTCAATAATAAACTTATTACTCTCCTTGGTTTTAGATCTAGTTCTAAATCCTTTTGCAGGAATTCCATTTCTAGATCTTGGATGTCCACCTGAAGCTCTACCTTCACCTCCACCCATCGGATGATCAACAGGGTTCATGGCTACTGGTCTAGTTCTTGGTCTTCTTCCTAACCATCTACTTCTTCCTGCTTTACCTGAAACAGTCAATTGATGATCAGAATTTGAAACAACTCCAATTGTTGCAAAACAATTACTTAATACCAACCTGGTTTCACCTGATGGCATTTTTATTGTTGCAAATTTACCTTCTCTAGCCATTAGCTGGGCATAAGAACCAGCACTTCTTGCAAGAGTTGCTCCTTTCCCAGGTCTCATTTCAATACATGAAATGACTGTTCCTAAAGGAATGGCACTTAAAGGCATCGAATTTCCAACATTAGGAGATACCGATTGACCAGATACAACTTTGTCACCAACTTTTAAATCTTTCTGAGCGATGATATATCTTTTTTCATTATCTGAATAAGTTACCAAAGCAATAAAAGCAGACCTGTTAGGATCATATTCAATAGATGAGATTTCACCCATCACATCAAATTTATCTCTCTTAAAGTCAATAACCCTGTATCTTCTTTTGTGACCACCACCTTTATATCTCATAGTCATTCTACCCTGATTATTTCTTCCTCCGCTTCTTTTAAGGGGGGTAAGAAGTGACTTTTCAGGCTTAGAAGTAGTAATTTCAGAATATTCATTTACTATTCTAAATCTTTGCCCTGGCGTTACTGGTTTTAATTTTCTTAGTGACATTATCTTTTTTTTCTAAGCGTTAGCGTATAAATCGATTGATTCTCCCTCAGCTAATTGAACGATTGCTTTTTTAATAGCGTTTGTTTTACCATATTGAATTCCTGCCTTGGTGTATCTGATACTTCTATTAGCACGAACATTAATTGTTCTAACTTTTTCAACTTTTACCCCATATGCAGATTCAACTGCCTTTTTAATTTCAACTTTATTAGCTGACTTTTGTACGTGAAAAGTATAACAATTATTTAGCTCACTATCGTTAGTAGCTTTCTCTGTAATAATTGGTTTAATCAAAAGACTCATAATTATTTACTTAAATTTTCATTTATACTATTTAATGAGCTCTCAGACATAACTAACTGTTTTGCATTTAGTATTTTGTAAGTACTTACTTCAGAACTAGTTACAACATCTGAACCCTTAAAATTTCGCGATGACAAATATACATTATTATTTTTGCCAAAAATCAGTAATGATTTTTTGTCTTCTATCTTTAATGCTTTGAGTACGTCTATAAACTTCTTAGTCTTAGGAGTTTTAAAATCAAAGTCTTCAACAATAGTTATTGCCTTATCCTTAGCCTTAAGAGAAAGTGCTGATTTTCTAGCAAGTTTTTTAAGCTTCTTATTTAACTTAACATCATAATCTCTTGGTCTTGGACCAAATATTCTTCCACCACCTCTAAACACACCAGATTTAATACTACCAGCACGCGCTGTTCCGGTACCTTTTTGCTTTTTGATTTTTCTAGTACTTCCAGTGATATCTGCTCTTTCTTTAGCTTTGTGTGTTCCTTGACGCTGATTAGCCAAATACTGCTTTACATCAAGGTAAAGTGCATGTTCATTTGGCTCAATTGCATAAATATCTTTAGGAAGAGTAACTTCTCTTCCTGTAGATTTTCCTTTTGAATCTAATACTGATATTTTCATTACTTCTGAATTATTACATAAGAGTTATTATGTCCAGGAACGCATCCTTTAACTAATAAAATATTTTTATCAGCCATAACTTTTAAAACTCTTAAATTCAACACTTTAACTTTTTCACCGCCCATTCTACCGGCCATTCTCATTCCTTTGAAAACTCTTGCAGGATAAGAAGCTGCACCAATTGAACCAGGGGCTCTTAATCTATTATGCTGACCGTGAGTAGCTTGTCCCACTCCAGCAAATCCATGACGTTTTACAACACCTTGAAAACCTTTTCCTTTTGAAATACCAGAAACATCAACAAATTCACCTTCTTCAAAGTGATCTACACTAACTGTATCTCCCAATTTCAGATCCTGATCAAAACCTTGAAACTCTACAACCTTAGTTTTTACTGCTGTACCAGCTTTTTTTGCATGACCTTTAGCAGCCTTGGTTGTACTTTTCTCTGTCTTGTCATCGAAACCTAGTTGAATAGCACTATATCCATCAACTTCGTCAGTTCTGACTTGGGTAACTACACAAGGACCAGCCTCAATGACAGTACATGGAATATTCTTTCCACTTTCGTCGAAAATACTGGTCATTCCTATTTTTTTTCCTATTAACCCAGACATATTATTATTTTTTCATTTATTATTTAAAAAATTAGGGTCAAAATAATTTAACCCTAAATTATTTTTCTCCATTTTTCCTTCGCGAAACGCTCCGGACATGTTATACCAGAAAATTTCTGGCTAGTATAAATACTTATACCTTTATCTCAACTTCAACGCCACTCGGCAATTCTAACTTCATTAACGCATCAATTGTTTTAGAAGAGGTACTGTATATATCCAGTAATCTCTTGTAAGAACTTAATTGAAACTGTTCTCTCGCTTTTTTGTTCACATGAGGTGATCTTAAAACAGTAAAAAGTTTCTTGTGAGTTGGCAAAGGAATAGGTCCTGTAACAACTGCACCAGTGCTCTTTACAGTTTTAACAATCTTCTCAGCAGAATTATCTACTAAGCTATGATCATATGATTTTAATTTTATTCTAATTTTTTGACTCATTTTTTAATTTTATTAAGAATCAGCAGATCCATTAGCTTTTTTAATAACTTGTTCAGAAATATTTGATGGTGTAGCTGCATAATGAGAAAACTCCATTGTAGAAGTAGCTCTACCAGATGATAACGTTCTCAAAGATGTTACATATCCAAACATTTCTGAAAGAGGAACATCAGCTTTAACCACTTTTGATCCAGCTCGATCTCCCATATCATTAACCTGACCTCTTCTTCTGTTTAAATCACCAACAATATCACCCATATTTTCTTCAGGTGTTAAAACTTCTAATTTCATAATTGGCTCCATAATAACAAAACGAGCAAGTTTTGCTGCATTCTTAAAACCGATTTTTGCTGCAAGCTCAAAAGACAACTGATCAGAATCAACATCATGATAGGATCCATCACTAAGTGTAACCTTAAGTGAATCAACTTCATATCCTGCTAAGGGTCCATTTTGCATTGCCATCTTGAATCCTTTTTCAACAGATGGAATAAATTCTTTAGGAACATTACCTCCCTTAATATTAGAAATAAATTCTAAACCTTGTTTCCCTTCTTCTGCAGGCTCAACAGTAAATACAATATCAGCAAACTTACCTCTACCACCAGATTGTTTCTTATAAACTTCACGATGATCAGCTTTAAGTGTAATCGCCTCTTTGTATTCAACCATAGGCTCACCTTCATTCACTTCTACCTTGAATTCACGCTTTAATCTATCAACAATAATATCTAAGTGAAGTTCACCCATACCTGAAATAATCGTTTGGCCTGAAGCTTCATCTGTCCTAACCGTAAATGTTGGGTCCTCTTCTGAAAGTTTTCCTAGGGCCATTCCTAACTTATCAACATCAGCTTTAGTTTTAGCCTCAACAGCAATACCAATTACTGGGTCTGGGAAGTCCATACTTTCTAAAACAATAGGAGCTTTTTCAGCTGTTAAACTGTCTCCTGTTTTAATATCTTTAAAACCAACTGCAGCACCAATGTCTTCAGCCTCAATAACATCAATTGCATTTTGCTTATTCGAATGCATCTGATATATTCTTGAAATTCTTTCTTTCTTTCCAGATCTGTTGTTTAAAACATAAGATCCAGCGGGAAGCTTTCCAGAGTAAACTCTAAAGAAAGCTAATCTACCAACAAAAGGGTCAGTAGCAATTTTAAATGCAAGGGCAGCAAAAGGCTCATCTACAGATGGCTTTCTAGAAATTTCTTCATCGTTATCAGGATTTATTCCCACAATTGCTTCCTTGTCGATAGGAGATGGTAAATATCTACAAACAGCGTCAAGAAGAAATTGAACCCCTTTGTTTTTAAATGCAGAACCGCATATCATCGGAATAATTGCCATATCCATTACAGCAGCGCGCAATGCATTGTGAATTTCTTCTTCAGTGATGGATTCTTCATCTTCCATATACTTTTCTAAGAGATTATCATCATAAGAAGCTACCTCTTCAATTAATAAACCTCTATATTTCTTAGCTTCTTCCTTTAAGTTATCAGGAATATCGATGATATCAAAAGTTGATCCCATCGAATCTTCGTGCCATACAATAGCTCTGTTTTTAATCAGGTCAACTACACCTTTAAAGTCAGCCTCTTCACCAATTGGTAATACAATTTGAACAGCATTTGAACCCAACATTTCTTTTACCTGCTTACATACCATTTGAAAGTTGGAACCCTGTCTATCCATTTTATTAACAAATCCAATTCTTGGAACTTTATAATTGTCCGCAAGCCTCCAGTTTGTTTCAGATTGTGGTTCAACTCCATCAACAGCACTAAATAAAAATACAAGTCCGTCAAGGACTCTCAAAGATCTATTTACTTCAACGGTAAAATCAACGTGACCTGGAGTATCAATTATATTAAAGTGATAACCCTTTGAGTCTGCAGTTTTCTTACCATTATCCGTTGGGAAATCCCAAGTACAGGTTGTAGCAGCAGAAGTAATAGTAATACCTCTCTCTTGTTCCTGCTCCATCCAATCCATAGTAGCCGCACCATCATGAACTTCACCAATCTTGTGAGATACTCCTGTATAGTAAAGTATTCTTTCAGTTGTCGTTGTCTTTCCTGCATCAATGTGAGCAGCAATACCGATATTTCTTGTGTATTTTAAATCTCTTGCCATTATATATTAAAATCTAAAATGTGAAAATGCTTTGTTAGCTTCTGCCATTTTGTGAGTATCCACTTTCTTTTTGACAGCAGCTCCTTCTTCTTTGGCGGCAGCTAAAGATTCAGCTGCAAGTTTTTGTGCCATTGATTTTTCATTTCTCTTTCTTGAGTAATTAATTAACCATTTCATGGCAATTGAAATCTTTCTATCAGATCTAATAGGACTTGGTATTTGAAATGTTGCACCACCCACTCTTCTACTTCTCACTTCAACGTGTGGCATTACATTAGACAATCCGTCTTTCCAAACTTCAAGTGCTGACTTTTCATCATCCGTTTTCTTTGAATCTATTATATCAATAGCATCATAAAATACCTTGAAGGCGACAGACTTTTTACCACTTAACATCATCATATTTACAAATCTTGTTACAAGCTTGTCATTGAATCTTGGATCTGGAAGTAATGGACGTTTTTTTGCCTGTTTTTTTCTCATATTATTCTAAACTATTTCTTAACTATTTCTTAGGTCTTTTAGCACCGTACTTAGATCTTCTTTGAGTTCTACCCTCAACACCTGCAGTATCAAGAGCTCCTCTAATAATGTGATATCTTACACCTGGTAAATCTTTTACCCTACCACCTCTAACTAGTACAATCGAGTGTTCTTGCAAATTGTGTCCTTCACCTGGGATGTAAGCATTAACTTCGTTTCCGTTGGTTAACCTAACCCTAGCAACTTTTCTCATTGCTGAGTTTGGCTTTTTTGGAGTGGTTGTGTATACACGAGTACATACACCTCTCCTCTGAGGACAAGAACTAAGAGCAGCAGACTTACTTTTCTTTGTAATTCTAGCTCTACCTTTTCTTACTAATTGCGATATAGTTGGCATATTGTAAAATATATTTTTATTAACCTCTCTTCTTAAGAGGCGCGCAAAGTTAGAAATTTAAATCAATTATTCAAATGTTATATCTTAAATTTTCACACTTTTTGAAAAAATTTTTTTTAAACATATTAAAATCAATTATTTAACGTTCATTACAGTGTAAATTATTTTATGGTTTTTATGAAGAAAATTATCATTTTTATCACTTTGGTATTTTTTTATATAAATAATGTCAATTCTCAAAATTTTTCACTTGATTTCACAAAAGATGGAGAGTCTCGGAAAAAATTAGAATATAAATCATATAAAAATTTGATTTTGGGTGTAGACGACAGTATAAATTCCTTGAAAGAAAAAGGATATATCGATGCATCTGTAAATAGATTTGTTCAAATCGACTCATTAAATTACAGAATTGAGCTAAATACAGGGTTAAAGTTAAAACATGTTGAAATCACAAACATTGAAAATCTTGAAGATGGTGTTCAATTAATTTATAAAAAGAATAGTAAAAACGGATTGATAAGCTTTGAAAAGCTTCAGGAGTTAATTGATTCCTCTGTTAAATATTTTTCAAATAAAGGTTATCCGTTTGCAAGTTTAAAACTGGATAAGGTAAGAAAAGTTGACTCACTTACGCTAAAATCAGAATTGTTGATTGATTTAGGGTCAAAAAGAGAGATTACAAAAGTAGTAGTTAAGGGTTATGAAAATTTTCCAAAAAAATTCATTAAAAACCTATTGGGATTAAAGTCTGGATCTGAGGTGAAAATTGACGAAATTAGAAATCAAATGAGCTTAATTAACAGAACAAATTTTGCTAGAAGCATCAAAGATCCTGAAATCCTATTTACTGATGATTCAACAGAGGTTTTTTTATACTTAAAAAAGGTTAAAAAAAATACATTTGATGGATTTATTGGCTTTAACACAAACGAGGAAAACGGAAAATTAGAAATACAGGGTTATGCAAAGATAAATTTGATCAACACCTTCAATCAGGGGGAAGAAATAAAAATAGATTTTTTATCTGAGGACAGTCAGGATAGATTTTTAAATTCACAAGTAAGAATGCCTTTCATATTTAATTCGCCTTTGAGCTTAAATACAGGCTTAAAACTTATTCAAAAAGACTCGATTTATAATTCAAGGGACTTTTTTGTTGATCTAGAGTTATTGAAAAAGCAATTTAGAGGCGGATTAGGTTATGAAAAAACCGAGTCGGTAAATGAAATACCTTTTCAAAATGTTGAAGAATTTAAAAAAAATATATTAAATCTGTTTATTAGTTATGAATTAATCGATCCTGATGATTCCTTTGAATTTTACAACTTAAGATTTTTTTTAAAAGCAGGCATTGGTGAAAAAAATCAGATGGATGAGAAAAAAAAGGTTGGAAAGTTTAAAATTGAAATGACGAAAAAATTTGAAATTTCAGAAAAGTTAAAAATTAACTCGAGGTTTTTAAGTGAAAAATTAGATTCAAAAAATCTTGTAACAAATGAACTATTAAGATTCGGAGGAATAGAGTCAATTAGAGGTTTCGATCAAAACAGCATATTTACGAACGATTATAAATTACTAAATACAAGTGTTAATTTTTATTTAAATGACACCATATATATATATACTCTTTTTGACGTTGCAAATTACCAAAATAAAATACTTTCAATAGACGAATTCATTTACTCAGGAGGATTTGGATTTTCTTCTCGAACAAAGAACGGACTTATCTCTGTAAATTATGCAAAAGGAAACACATGGGGAAATAGTTTCACCCTTAAAAACGCCAAATTAAGTGTGAGTTTTGTTACTTTTTTCTGATTACCAACAGAGTAAATCTTAAAAAAATCTTAAAAAATCATAATTAATTGTTGTTTTATTAACATTAATTTATGATTTTTGTCTTTGGACTAATTCAAATATAATTAAAATGAAAACAAAGTTTAGTGGAATTTTGACGCTTGTATTAGCGTTTGTTGTGCAGATTACTTTTGCACAAGACAAAGCGGTTTCGGGAACTGTTTCTGACGATTCAGGAATGCCGATAGCCGGAGTAAATATTATTGTGCAAGGCACATCTTCAGGTACTCAGTCTGACTTTGATGGTAATTACAGCATCATGGTTGACGAAGGAGGAAGCTTGACATTTAGTTATGTTGGTTACACATCTGTTTCAAAAACAGTTGGTGGTTCCGACACAATTAATGTTACACTTTCTGAAGACGTAGCGCAATTAGAAGCAGTAGTCGTAACTGCACAGGGTATTACAAGACAGAAAAAAGCTCTTGGTTATGCTGTGAGTGAGGTTGCTGGTGAAGAAATGGAACAAAGAACTGAAGGGGATGTTGCCAGAGTACTTTCTGGAAAGGCATCTGGTGTTAACATCACTAGCCAATCTGGTACTTCAGGATCTGCAACAAACGTTGTTATTAGAGGTTACACTTCTATTAATGGTAGTAACCAAGCGCTTTTTGTTGTTGATGGTGTTCCTTACAGTACAGAAACAAATGCTCAAGGTGGTTTCTTAGGTGGTAACTTAGGTTCAAGTAGATTCTTGGATTTAGACCCTAACAACATTGCAAGTGTAAACGTACTTAAAGGTTTAGCAGCAGCAACATTATATGGTACTGCTGGTAAGAATGGTGTAATTGTAATTACAACAAAATCTGGTTCTCTTCAAAGTAAAGGGCCAAAGAAAACTGAAATTACAGTTAATCAATCATACTTTGTAAATGAAATGGCTTCTATGCCTGATTATCAAGACAAGTATGGTGGTGGATTTAACCAGTCATTTGGTTGGTTCTTCAGTAACTGGGGACCTGCATTCGCACCAGATGGTGTTGATGGTTATTTAAATGATCCTGCTGAAATTATCGACGCTAACGGAACTGTGGAACATCCATACGGATCTTCAGCTTTCCTTAATGCATTTTTAGGTGGTAATAACGTGTTAAACGCTCAGTATACTGGTGAAAGATATGATTTCAAACCTTACCGAAGTGTTGAGAACTTCTTTAGAAGTGGTAGTGTTTCAAACACGAACTTAAATATTAGAGGTGCTTCAGACGATGGTAAAATATCTTATAATGTAAACTATGGTAAATTAGACGAAGAAGGGTTTACACCTGGAAACGGATTACAAAGAAGTAATTTATCTATTGGTGGTCGTGCAGAGTTGTCAAACAAAATTACTGTTCAAGGTTCTATGAACTACAGTAATACTTCATTTGTTTCACCTCCTGTTGCTGCATCAAGAGGTAACGGTACTTTAGGATGGTCAACTTTTGGTAATGTATTCTTTACACCAAGAAATGTTGACTTAATGGGATTACCATATACACTTCCAGAAACTGGTGGTAGTATTTACTACAGAAATGGTAACGATATTATCAACCCGTTATGGTCAGTAGCAAACTCACAAGGTGGACAAGTAGTTAATAGAGTAAATTCTACTGCAAGTTTATCATATGAATTAAACGATAACTTATCAATTACATATCGTTACGGATTAGACTGGTATAACGAAAGAAATAAAGACTATTCTAACAAGGGTGGTGTTGAATTTAGTGAGGCTATCTTTGGATACCTTAGAACATGGGATAACAATGTTCAGATTCACAACCACTACCTTAGTTTAAATGGTAGTTATGATTTATCTGATGATATTGGATTAACATTTAATGTTGGTGCAACATCTAATAGAAACACTTACGATCGTGAAGGTACTTCAAGTAATGGTCAAATTGTTTATGGTGTTATTCAACACTTTAACTACGAGAACCAAACTCCTATATCTTACCACGGTGCTAAGAATGAATTGGGTGTATTTGGTAGTGCTGATTTAGATTACAAAGATTATTTATTTGTAACTCTTCAAGCAAGAAACGATTGGGTTTCTAACCTACCTTCTGAGAACAACAGTATGTTCTACCCTAGTGCAAGTGTATCTTTCTTGCCTACGTCTATGGATGAAAACATCAAATCAGAAAACTTATCTTATTTAAAAGTAAGAGCTAGTTACGGTTCATCTGCTGGTTTCCCTGGTGGATACCCAACTGTAAACACTGTAGGTCAAAGTACAAATGTTAACGGTGGATTGAACGGTGGTATTATTACAAACTCTGTAAGTAACTTCCAAGCAAACCCTGATCTTAAGCCTGAACTTCTAAGTGAAGTAGAATTTGGTGTAGATGCGAGAGTTTGGAAAAATAGAATTGGAATTAATGCTTCTTACTTTGATAGAACTAGTAAGGATTTAATTGTATTTAAACCACTTCCTACTTCTACTGGTTATACTTCAACACAAGACAATATTGGTCAAATTGAAGGTGACGGTATCGAGGTAGATGTTGATTTAGAAATGTTTGAAATTCTTCCGGTAAACGTTGACGGTCTTAGCTGGAATGCTAGGGTTAACTTTACTAAAAGTGAAATGATTGTAACCGAGCAACTTGATGATCAAATTCTTTTTGCTGGTTCTGGTTCTGCTGTATTAGGTGCTAATGCCGCAATTGAAGGTTACCCTCTTGGTGTGATCGTTGGAACAAGAATTGAAAGAAATGATGATGGTCAATATGTAGTCAAGCCAAACGGATGGTATGGTATTGAAGAAGTTATGGCTATTGATGCTAACGGAAATGAAGTTCCACTTGGAACTGAAGGTTCAAGAACAATTACACCTGTAATTGGTAACCCTGAGCCTGATTATGTAATGAACTTTATAAACACTGTTAAATACAAAAACTGGACACTAGGATGGCAATTAAGCCATACTGCTGGTGGTGATATTGCAGCATCAACTGTTGCGACACTACTTGGTCGTGGTGGAATTGTTGAAGATAGAAAGAATACTTTCATTCTTCCTGGTGTATTAGCAGATGGATCTCCTAATAACATACAAATTAATAACTCAGATTATTACTTTGAAAATGTATTATTCGGTCCTAAAGAATTATCAATTTATGATGGTTCAGTTATAAGACTACAAGAGGTATCATTCTCTTATTCATTCCCGCAAAAGTTCTTAGATAAAACTCCTTTTGGAGCACTATCTTTAACTGCTACAGGATTCAACTTATGGTATGATGCCTATAATGTTCCTGATGCGACAAACTTTGATCCTAATGTTGCCGGTGTAGGTATTGGTAACGGTAGAGGTTTTGATTACCTTAACGGACCTAGTTCAAAAAGGTATGGACTTAGTATTAAAGCATCATTTTAATAACATTTAAATTAATTAATTATGAAAAGAATATTTAAATATTTAATGATGACAGTCTTGGCGGCTGGATCTATGTTCTACTCATGTGAAACCACTGAGTTAGAAGATCTAGTTAGTCCGAACGCACTGTCTCCAGATCTAGCTAGTGCTGATCTGCTTTTAAACACTATTCAGCTTAACTATCTTGGAGCAATGCAAGGCATGCAAGGAAACGGTGCCGCATTAGGAAGAATTAGTTATATGTTTGGTAGAGACTATTACAATAACTTTGGTAGTGGAACATCTAGTGGAGCATGGGGATCTTTATACTCTGGTATACTTCCTGATCTTGCTGCAATTGAAGCTCAAAACGGTGAGGAAAACCTATTGGCTTTCCACATTGGGATTTCAAAAGCAATGGCTGCACACATAATGATGGGAATTGTAGACCAAGTTGGAGATATTCCATGGTCTGAAGCAAATAACCCTGCTGAATATCCAAACCCAAGTGTAGATGACGATGCAGCTGTTTATGACGCTGCAATGGCTATGCTTGATAGCGCAGAATCATATTTATCTGTTGCTGGTGGTGGAGATGATTTATTTTACGGAGGTGATGTTTCTAATTGGATGAAATTAGTTAACACCTTAAGATTCAGATATCACTTAACTGTTGGAACTGATCCAAACGTAATATTAGATTTTATTTCAAGTAATGAAATCATTAGTTCGTCTGATGCTGATTTCCAATTCAATTATGGAGATCAAGAATTACAGCCTGATACACGTCACCCTTGGTACCAATCAGATTATACAACATCTGGTGCTAACATTTACAAGTCAGCATGGCTTATGGATGTGATGGACGGTGATCAAGATGAATGGATGGGTCTTACATTAGATTACCCAGGTGCTGGAGTGGAGGAAGATGGTGCTGCTCAAAGAGCCGTAACAACTGATGATCCAAGAAGAAGATATTACTTCTACAGACAAAACAGAACTACTCCAGGTCAATCTCAAATGGTATTTGCCATTCAATCAGGTCCTTGGAACTGGCCAATTTCTTTTGGTCTAAGTGCAAGTAGTACTGTGAATGTAGAGACATTATCTTGTTCTGATATAGCAGAACCTGTCCACTTATTTGGATTGGAAGACGGTAATATAGATTATGGTGGTGGTCAGATGTTGGTTGGTAGATGGTGTTCAAACTTCCTAGGATACTGGGGTAGAACACATGGTAACAACGAAGGAACTCCTCCAGATAACTTTACAAGAACTGCATCGGGTGTATACCCTGCAGGTGGTAGTTTCGACAACATGCCTGACATCGGAAACTGGGATAATTATGCTACTTGGGATGGTACTTTAGATACTGTTCTTGAGGGTATGGACGGTCTTAACGAAGGAACAAAAGGTGGTGTATGGCAAGGAAATGGTGGTGGTGGTGCCGGAATATGGCCAATCTACTTATCTTCTTATGTACACTTCATGGTTGCTGAAACTAAATTAGCAGCTGGAGATGCTGCGGGTGCAGCAGAAAGCATGCGTATAGCAATGGAGCATTCATTTGCGAAAGTTACTTCTTTCTCATCTGTTGACCCTGATGCGGATTCTGCATATTTTGCAACTGCAACTGAAATTACAGACTTTATCGATATGAAAGTTGCCGAATTTGTAGCAGCTCCTGAAACTAATGCGTACAACGCTGTAGCTCCTTCTGAAAATAAGGACAAGCTTGACGTATTAGGAGAGCAATACTTTGTTGCAATGTTTGGTGGTGCAAATGATGCATGGAACTTCATTAGAAGGACTGCACATCCAAGACACCTTGCATTAGGTATTATGGATAATGATGAGTCAGGACCTTTCCCAAGAACTGGAACATATCCTAGTGGGGAAATCAGTGCTAATCCAAACATCCTTCAAAGACAAGATAATTTAACTCGTGTCTTCTGGGATACTAATATGGATGACAATCCTGCTAACTAATAAAAATAGAAACAATGAAAAATATATTAAAATTATTATTTGCTCTTTTATTTGTTGTTAATTTCTCATGTCATGATAGTGAAAACGTGATTGATGGAGTTCTTGATAATGAAGTTGGAGCAGTACTTAGAACAATTTCGCTTGATAATGGAATTCTAAATTCTAGTGATCCTGCAAGTGAATTTCTTGTAACTGTGGAATATCAAGATGAAGCGGATGGAGCTTTACTTTCTGAAGTTAGAGTTTCTACATATTTCAGAGATTTATCTCCTGATAATGGAACTACTCCAGAAAGTGCTGCATATGTATATTCTGTGCCTGCATCTGATTTTACAACGGATACACCTCACGGTTTACCAAGAGCACAATTAGGAGTAACAACTGCACAAGTGCTTGAAGCTACTGGTCTTACAACAGGTCCAGACGTAATGTTACCTGGTGATTCTTTTGTAATTCAATTTGAGGTAGTATTAACTGACGGTAGAGCATTTGGACCATCTTCAGCTGGTAGTAGCGTTACTGGTGGTTTCTTTGCTTCACCTTTCCAATACAGTGCATTATTAACATGCTCACCTGAACCAGGTGACTATTATGTGCAAATGTATGACGGATATGGTGACGGATGGCAAAGTACTGGTATTGAAGTATGTATAGACGACAATTGTGAAAACATTTTGGTTACCTCTGGAAACTATGAAGATACTACTATCTCTGTACCAGAAGGAACAGGAGTGTTAAGTTGGAATTGGGCTGGAGACAGTTATCCAGATGAAGTATTTGTAGTAGTATACGCTCCAGATGGTAGCTTACTGTTCTTTGGAACAGGTAACCCTCCAGAAGGAATGTCACTATATACAAATGGTGCATACCCAGAAGCTGTGTGGGCGGAAGTATTCGGAGATGAGACTTCTCCAAATTACGGAAATCACGTAGACATGTCTGTAGGTTTACAACCAATCACATTATGTGCACAATAGTCTAAGACTAAAACTTACATAAAAAAAAAGCTTTACATCAGTAAAGCTTTTTTTTTTGGTAATTACTTAAATTTGTAGAATGAGACGATTACTCTTTATAAAAATAATATTGGTTGGCATTTTATTTTCAAATTGCTCTGATCTCGAGATCGTTGATGACAATTATAATATTCCTTTTAAAAAATTATCTTCCAAAGAAACAGGAATTGAGTTTTCTAATACTGTTATACCTAATCTAGAAACTAAAGAAAATCTATTTGATTATGATTATTTCTACAACGGATCAGGAGTAGGTATAGCAGATATAAATAATGATGGATTAAAAGATGTATTTTTTAGCTCTAATCAGTCGCCAAATAAACTGTATTTAAATAAGGGCGGGTTAAAGTTTGAGGATATTACAAAGAAGAGTAATATTAATCAAAATAAAGGGTGGTCAAGTGGGGTTACTTTTGCTGATGTAAATAATGATGGCTGGTTAGATATTTATATATCACAAGGAGGTCCCTTTAATTTAACTAAAAGAAAAAATACACTATTAATTAATAATAAAGATCTCACATTCACTGAAAATGCAAGTCTATATGGACTAGATGACCAGGGAATTAGTACACAATCAGCTTTTTTTGATTTTGATAAAGATGGAGATTTGGATTGTGTTGTTATGAACGAAAATGAATTTTACGGATACGATCCGCTAACATTTTTTAAAAATTTTGAAAATAAATCTTTGTTAAGAAGAAACTCTTCGCAGTTATATGAACAAGTTGATGGCAAATTTGTAAATATCACTGAAAAAGCTGGCCTATTAAGTCCAACATTTGGTCTAGGGCTTTGTATTAGTGATATAAATAACGACGGATGGCAAGATATTTATATTGCAAACGATTACTATGTTAAGGATGCAATGTATATTAATAACCAGGACGGAACCTTCTCAAATAAAATTAAAGAATCTACAAAACAAATATCTTTTTATGGGATGGGTGTAGATATCGAAGACATCAACGGGGATAACCTCAGTGATATTTTTGTATTAGATATGGCATCGAGTGATCATGTAAGATCAAAAACATTAATGGCATCAATGAATACATCAAATTTTGATTTAATTACAAACAAATTAGATCAACATTATCAATACATGTTTAATTCACTGCAATTAAACATGGGGAATAACAAATATCATAATATTTCACATCAGCTAAATATTGCAAAAACAGATTGGAGTTGGGCAGGTTTAATATTTGATTATAATTTAGATGGAAACGAAGATATTTTTGTAACAAATGGATACAGAAAGTATGGTTCGGATAATGATTCAAGAATTAAAATAAACCAAACCAGAAAGGAATATAATAATACCGTGCCAATCAGTATGAAAAAGAAACTGTATGATGAACTCCCCTCAGAGAAACTTCCAAATCTTCTTTACAAAAACGAGGGTAATTTAACCTTTAGAGAAGTTGGATCAAAATCAAGTCTAATGGAGCCAAGTTTCTCAAATGGTGCAGCATATGCCGATTTAGATAACGATGGAGACCCAGAAATAATCATAAATAATATTGATGAAAATGCATTTGTTTATAAAAATTTATCTGTGGAAAACAAATTAGGAAACTTTCTTAAAATTAAAACTAAAGGGATATTATCAGAATCTTTTGCAAAAGCAACAATATATTTTGAAAACACATCCAGAACTAAAGAATCTAAGCGTGTTAGAGGCTATTTATCCTCGGTAAGTGATGAATTACTCTTTGGCTTGGGGAAAACCTCTAAAATAGACTCTATTAGGGTTGAATGGGGCTCTGGGAACATTAAAACACTGTATGATATTGATGTTAATACATCGGTTTCGGTAAAAGAGGAAGAATCAAATGATCAATTACCGACTAATACTAAAACAAATTATTTATTTCAAAAGAAAGATAGCGGTATTAAATATTCCCACACAGAAAATTATTACAATGATTTTTCTACTGAGATACTACTTCCCTACAAGCAATCTACATTAGGACCGTTTATCAGTAAAGGAGATGTCAATAACGATGGAATGATTGATATTTTTATAGGTGGTGCTTATAATCAAGAACCTAATCTGTTTATTAACACAAGAAATGGTTATGTAAAGAAAAAGTTAGAATGTTTTGAAAAAGATGCTAATTATGAAGATATGGAATCAATTTTTGTTGATATAGACAACGATAATGATTTAGACTTATATGTTGTCAGTGGAGGGAATGAATTCAATAACAGATCTAATGAATTAATTGACAGAATTTATATAAATGATGGAAAAGGGAATTTTGAGATAGACACACAAGATGACCTTAAAAACTATACAATTAGCGGAAAGTCAGTTACTTCCATAGATTTTGACAATGACGGGGATAAAGACATTATAGTGGGAAATAGAATTCAAACTAAAAAATACCCCATACATGAACCCTCAATTATTTATGAAAATAAATCTGGTAAATTATACAATAACACCTATAAAATTGCACCTGATTTTGAAAACTTTGGTATAGTTAACAAGGTAATTTCAACCGACTTTAACAACGACGGATGGGAAGATTTTATAGCCGTTGGCGAGTGGACAAATATTGGTTTGTTTCTAAACGAAAAAGGGACCTTTAGAAACATAAACATCGAGAACAAACTAGACGATTTGTATGGATTATGGTACAACATTCAAGAAACTGACGTAAACAATGATGGTTTTAAAGATTATATAGTAGGTAACATTGGAAAAAATTCTAAATATAAAACTAGCAAAGAGAAACCTCTAAAAATATTTGGAAATGACTTTGACGGAAACGGAACACATGACCTGGTTTTAAGCTATAAATATGAGGGAAATTATGTTCCTTTAAGAGGAAAAGAATGTTCGACTCAGCAAATGCCGTTTATTTCAGAAAAACTACCGACATTTGAGGAATTTGCTAATGCATCCATAGAAGATATCTACGGTGAAGAAATTATTGATTCTTACGAAAGAAAAGTAACGTCATTTGAATCGATAATATTAATTAACAAAGGAAGTAATGAATTTATAATAAACAAACTTCCCGCAATGGCTCAATCTATCCCATTAATAGCAAGTGATGTAATTGATTTGAATAAAGACGGATATGAAGATATAATCATTGGAGGTAATATTTATAACACAGAGGTGGAAACTCCCAGACTAGATAATCAATTTGCCTTGGCATTACTTTCTAATAAAAATGACAATTATACTGTATTAGGGCCAAAAGAATCTGGATTATATACGAAAGGAAATACCAAATCAATTAAAATTATAAATAAGAAAAAGTCTCAAATATTAATTGGTAATAACAATTCAGACTTAGAAATTTTTGAACTAAAAAACTAATGGAAAAAACTGCAGAAATATACGGAATCAGATCAGTAATTGAAGCTATAAACTCATCGAAGGACATTGACAAAGTATTTATTCAAACGGGGCTAAAAGGTACCTTAATCGGAAAATTGGAATCTTTGATTAGAAAAAATAAAATAAACTTTTCTTATGTTCCTACTCAAAAACTTGATAGGTTATCAAAAAAAAATCATCAAGGAGTTATAGCAAGAATATCTCCCATAAAATTTCTTACAATGGATCAGTTTGGAGAAACATTAGCAGCTATAAAAAACCCATTTGTTTTGATTTTAGACCAGGTAAATGATGTTAGAAATTTTGGTGCAATAATAAGAACTGCTGAGATAAGTGGTGTGGATGGAATTATCATACAAAATAGCTCGTCGGCACCGATTAATTCAGATACAATAAAAACAAGTGCAGGAGCTATTTTTAACATCCCTATTTGTAAAGTTAATCATATTAAAGATGCAATATATCATCTAAAATCAATTGATATCTCCATTGTCTCTGCTTCTGAAAAAGCAAATAAAAATGTCTATGATGTGGATTTTACAAAACCCGTAGCAGTAATTATGGGTTCAGAGCAAAGAGGAATTAATAAATCTATTATAAATCTTTCTGATGAAGTTGTTAAGCTTCCAATGTATGGAAAAATCCAATCATTAAATGTTTCTGTAGCCTGTGGTGTTTTTCTTTACGAAGTTGTAAGACAAAGAATATAATTACAGTATTTCAAGAATTTCTTTCAGATCTTGAATAACAACAACATCTTTTTTTTGTTCCTCTTGAGTTTTATGAAAATTAAAATATATAGATTTCATACCAATATTATTTGCCCCTAAAATATCAGCATTATAGTTATCCCCTATCATGACAGAATTCTCGATTAAAGAATTGGATTCTTGTAATGCATGTTTAAAAATAATTTCGTCAGGTTTTTTTACCCCTACATCTTCTGAAATGGTGATTGTGCTAAAGTACTTTAATAAATCTGACTTCTCTAGTTTTCTTCTTTGAACCTCTTTGAAACCATTGGTTATAATATGCATATTATATTTTAAATGAAGGTAATCTAATATTAAAATAGTATCGGGGATTAAGTGGTTAAAATCTGATAGATGCTCAATGTAATCTATAGCAAGTTTATTTATCATTTCATCCTCTACTTCAAATTTCAATTGTTTAAAGGTGTCAGAGAGCCTATAAAATCTCAAGTGTGGTTTCGTGACTTTATCGACTCTATATAAATTCCAATAATGTCTGTTAATAGGATGGTAAGCATCTAAAAATTTTGATACGTCAATTTTAATATTATTTTTTTCTATTATTTTATGAAAAGTTAAATCAGAATTTTTGTCAAAATCCCAGAGTGTGTGATCTAAATCAAAAAAAATATTTTTTATATCCTCCATTTACAATTTTTTTAATTTATCAAAATTAAAACCTCCAAATTTACCAGAGCTCATCATAAGCAATACTGTATTTGTTAAGTCAAATGATAAAACTTTGTTTTCAAATTTTTCATGATCATCAAACACAACCAGATTTTTGTGATTAAATGACTCAGAAATTAATTTAGAATCAATGGGTTTTAATCTTTTAATTCTCATATTTTTTTCAGAATAGCAAATAATACATTCATCAGCACTATCTAATGTGTCTCTATATTTTTTTAAAAATTTGGGATTAAGGCTACTGTATGTATGAAGCTCAAAACAAGCAATCAACTTTTTATTATTGAACTGTTCTCTCACAGCGTTGGTTGTTGCCTGTACCTTACTAGGTGAATGTGCAAAATCTTTATAAATAACAAAATCAGAAGTCTTATGGATTAATTCAAGTCTATTGCTTGCCCCGTTAAATGATGTTAATGAATTGTAAAAATCTTCACTTTTAATTCCCATTAAATTACAAACATGAAGTGCCCCTGCAATATTTTGAAGATTGTGTTTACCGAAAATTTTTAGCCTGTACAAGTTGTCCTGGAAATCAATAAATGATATCCCGTCAATAATTTTATAATTAGGAGTTGAATAAGGAATGAATTCAATACTGTTTTCATTAGATTTTACAATTTTCCTTAGTTCACTGTCGTCTGAATTATAAACTAATTTTCCATGGTCCAAAATCGAGTATATAAATATTTCAAATTGCTTAATGTAATCTTCAAACGTTTTGAATACATTAATATGATCCCATGAAATACCACTTAGAAGTGCAATGTGTGGTTTGTATAGGTGAAACTTGGGTCTTAAATCCATTGCTGACGATAAATACTCGTCTCCTTCTAACACAATAAATTTGTTTGATTCAGTTAGCTTTACCATTACATCAAAACCGTCAAGTTGTGCACCAACCATATAATCGGCCTCAATATTCTGGGACCTTAAAACATGTAAAATTATGGAGGTAATTGATGTTTTTCCATGACTTCCTCCAATAACAATTCTAATTTTATCTTTTGATTGATTAAATATAAATTCAGGATAGGAATAAATTTTTAATCCAATCTCTTTAGACTTCAATAATTCAGGATTATCATTTTTAGCATGCATACCTAGAACAATTGCATCAATATCATGGGTTATTTTTTCAGAAAACCAGCCTTCGTTTTCAGGAAGCAAACCATATGTATCTAGTCTAGATTTAGAAGGGTCATTTATAACATCATCGCTACCTGTGATATTATATCCCTTAAGTTTTAGAGCAATTGCCAGATTATGCATTGCCGAACCACCTATTGCGATAAAATGAATTCTCATAAATTCATCAATTTATTTAATTCTTCAATTTTACTTATCAAGTTATAATTTTTTTTCTGTGATTTTAAGGCGATTTCCCTTGATTTTTTTAAATGAGTGAGAGAATTATTGTTACCCAAATAAAAATTACAGTAAGCCAAATAATAATATACTTCCTCTAACGAAAAACGATCCGCAGAGGAGTAATTTAAAAGATATCTGTTTAAGTACCTTAAAGCTAAATTGAATTGACTTGTGTCTGTATTGATTAATAGTTTGCCAATAACAAAATTGAAATAATTAAATTCAAATAGTATAGGATTAGACTGAATTTCTGTAAATATTTTTACTTCTGTATCTAAAATTAAGCCTTCATTTTTTTGAAAATTATATATATAATAATAGGCTAATAATCCATGTATTTTAGAAATATCATAAATCTCTTTAGTATAATCTAATGCGGTTGTTTTATTACCTCCTAAGAATTTAGGTAATTCTGTCAAAATTTGAACAAGTGCCCACCTACTGTAAATATGATTTGTGTCTAGAGATGCAGATTTAATTAAATTCTTTTTGGCACTATTGATAATTGATAAAACTCTAAATTTATTTACTACCTCAGAATATGCTGCCTGAGTTCCACCCAATCGATATAAATAATCGGAGTTCTCAGGATCTATTTTTACTAATTTGTCATAATAATATATTGCTTTTTCCCAATCTTTTTCAGCTGCATATTCTTCTCCAAGTTTAATTAATACTTCTTGATTTAAATTATTGGTTTTATGGATTTTTATCAATGAATCTTTTGAAACAGACTGCGAAAACATTAAGACGGGGAAAATTAAGAGGAAAAAGAGAGTATTATTCATGATTTACTTTAATTTAACATCGCCCATACTTTATCTTTTAGTTCTGATAAACCAATGTTTGAAATAGACGAAATAAATATAAATTCAATATTTATTGATTTTTTGATATCTTTTTCAATCTCATTCATCAATTCTTCGTCTAGTAAATCACACTTAGTAATTGCAATTAATCTACTTTTATCCAGCATTTCTGGATTGTATTTTTTCAATTCACCAAGAAGGATATTATATCTTTTTACAATATCATCAGAATCAGATGGAATCAAGAACAATAATGTTGAATTTCGCTCAATATGTCTTAAAAAATAATGACCAAGACCCTTTCCTTCGGAAGCTCCCTCAATAATTCCAGGTATATCTGCCATTATAAAAGATTTATAATCACGGTATTTAACAATACCTAAATTTGGCTTGAGTGTTGTAAACTCATAATCTGCAATTTTTGGTTTTGCATCAGTAACTACAGATAATAATGTAGATTTACCTGCATTTGGAAATCCAACCAAACCCACATCAGCTAATACCTTTAACTCTAATGTGATCTGCTTTTCTTCGTTCCCAAGACCAGGCTGTGCATATCTAGGTGTTTGATTGGTTGAAGATTTAAAGTGCCAATTTCCTCTACCCCCTTTTCCACCCTGACAAACTATTTTTTCTTCACCATCATCTGTGATTTCAAAAAGTGTTTTTTCATCCTCTGAACTTTTAACAACTGTTCCTAACGGAACCTGAATATAAATATCATTACCGTTAGCCCCGGTTAATCTGCTTTTGCCCCCATCATAACCATTTTCTGCCTTAAAATGTCTTTTAAACTTTAAATGGTACAAAGTCCAATAATTTGAATTTCCTTTTAAAATTATATGTCCTCCTCTACCGCCATCACCACCATCAGGACCTCCTTTTGCAACAAATTTTTCCCTTCTAAGGTGAGTAGAGCCTTTACCTCCTTTTCCGGAAGCTAAATTAATTTTAACATAATCAACAAAATTCCCCTCAGTCATTTTATTAAATTATAGGTTATTAATAACGTTCGTAATCCTTGATGTTATCTCTTCAATTCCTCCAACACCATCAACACCGAAATAGCAATTTTTTCTTTGATAAAATGTTTTTAAGATTGCTGTTTTACTATAATATTCCTTAATTCTGTTTTTAATTATCAAGCTATTTGAGTCATCTGCCCTACCACTCACTTTTCCTCTTTCTAATAATCTATTAATTAGTATTTCATCATCAACTTCAAGTGCAACCATTCCAGAAATAGACGTGTTAAATTTGGTTAATAATTTATCCAATGCTTCAGCTTGACTTTGGGTTCTGGGAAAACCATCAAAAATAAATCCATTTACTGAAATATTTTTCTCAACTACATCACTTAACATATCTATAGTAACCTGATCTGGAACTAGATCTCCTTTATCCATATATTGTTTAGCTAAAACACCCAACTTCGTGTTATTTTTAATATTATACCTAAATACATCGCCTGTTGAAATATGAAATAAATCATATTTTTCTTTAATTTTCTCAGCCTGTGTTCCCTTTCCTGCTCCTGGGGGGCCAAACAATACAATGTTTTTCATTTTGATTTAATTTAAAAGACAAATATAATCTTTGGTAAGATTAATATCTAATTGATTAAATATTAAAATGTATTTTTGCATCAAGATTGAAAGCTCATAAGTTTATGCAATTTTTTAGTTCGGATTTTAAACTTGGTATTCTCGGAGGTGGTCAGCTTGGCAAAATGCTTCTTTATGACGCAAAAAGATATGATCTCCATACCAAAGTAATGGATTCAAATAAGGATGCACCTTGTAACAAAATTGCTGATGATTTCATAATTGGTGATATAACTGATTATGATGATGTTATCAATTTTGGGAATTCGGTAGATTTGATAACCGTTGAAATTGAAAATGTAAATACAGATGCATTAGAATTTCTTGAAAAGTCAGGCAAAAAGGTTTATCCTTCTCCAAAAAATCTTAGGATTATTCAAAATAAATCTGATCAAAAAAATTTTTACAGCAAAAATAATTTACCAACTTCAAGATTTAAGAATTATTCAAATATTGAAGAGTTAAAAATAAATTTTCTTCATGATAATTTTGAGTTTCCTTTTGTTTGGAAAAGCTCAAGGTTTGGTTATGACGGTAAAGGAGTAAAAATTATAAAAAATATTGAGGATCTAAATTTTTCATACAACCATCAATGTTTAATTGAAGAAAAAGTTTCGATCAAAAAAGAATTATCGGTAATAGTGTCAAGAAATACTGACGGAGAAATAAAATGTTTTCCTGTTGTAGAAATGGAATTCAACGAAAAATCAAACTTAGTTGAATATGTTATGTGTCCCGCAAATATTCCAAAACAAATAGAAGAAAAGGCAATTATAATTGCTTCAGAAATTGCTAAGAAATTTGAAATGGTTGGTCTACTTGCTGTAGAATTATTTGTAACAAACAAAGATGAAATACTAATCAACGAAGTGGCGCCTAGACCTCATAATTCAGGTCACCACACAATTGAATGTTGTGTAACTTCACAATTTGACCAACACATAAGAAGTATTCTAAATCTTCCTTTAGGTGAAACCGGTATTCTGATCCCTGGAATAATGGTAAATTTAGTGGGGGAAAATATGGAAGAAGGAAATGTAAATTATAAAAATATAAATGATATTTTTGATATTCCTGGGGTATATATTCATATCTATGGAAAGAAAAAATCAAGATTAAATAGGAAAATGGGGCATATTACAATAGTTAATAAAGATATCAATAAGGCTATCGAAATTGGCAAATCAATAAAAAATAAAATTAAAGTTACGTCATGAAAAAAGTAGGAATAATTATGGGTAGTAAAAGTGACCTTCCCGTCATGCAGGATGCAATTGAAATTTTAAAGGAATTTGGAATTGAATCTGAAGTAAATATTGTTTCAGCTCACAGAACTCCGGATAAAATGTTTAAATATGCAAGTAGTGCAAAAAATAATGGTATTAAAGTTATTATTGCTGGAGCTGGTGGCGCTGCTCATCTTCCTGGAATGGTTGCATCAATAACCACTCTTCCTGTTATTGGTGTTCCTGTTAAATCAAGAAATTCAATTGACGGATGGGATTCTGTATTATCAATTCTGCAAATGCCAAATGGTGTCCCTGTAGCAACCGTAGCCTTAAATGGAGCTAAAAATGCGGGTATTTTAGCTGCCCAAATTATAGGTATAAGTGATGAAGTTATTTCTCAAAAGCTGGTTGATTATAAAAATCAATTAGAAAAAAAAGTGATTGACTCAGAAAAAGAATTATAGTACTAAATCCATAATTAACCAATAAACAGGAATTGATTCCACCACTAAAGAGCTAAAATATTTAGATTGATTATCAGTTGATTTCCTGATTAATACTGTCATAATAATTAATATTATTAGAGAAGAAAAATGAAGCTCAAAGCTATTATTAATTTGAATGTTTATGATTTGAAAAACTAAAATTGATAACAATAAAATATATCCCACTATTTTAATCGTTTTTAATCCGTAAATGTTTACACTATTCTTTACATAATTAGCGTCTAATCTCGCATCCCTAATTTCAAATGGAACCATTTGAGCAGTAACCATTAGAAAAATAATAACAGAATAATATATTAACTGAAAAGAATCAAGTATTTCGTAAAAAGGTAGTACTACTATTGATAATGTCCAAGAAATTGAAATTGTTAAGATTTTAATTATTGGGTAGGATCTCAGGTTATATTTTTTGTAAAATGGGATTGTATATGCAACGGTGAAAAAAGTAATACAAACTACTAAAACTTGCTTAGTAAATGTGAAAACAAAAAAAATATAAATTAAAATGAAAAAGGATATTAACGCAGGTAAAAAAAAAGTTATACTAAAATCATGAATTGGTTTGTTTTTTGATACAATGAGTTCATAATATTTTATAAAGTTATATGCAAAGTGAGTTGCAGTTAAAACGAACAGAATATCAAGTACAATATGGTCTATTATTACAAAGCTTAATTTAGTTTGATTGTAGATCAGTAAAATATAGGAAATTGCACATAATGAAACGTGAAAATTGAAATCAATATAATAATCTAAAATAGACTTGATTTTTGTTGTTAATAAACCCATAAATCTTGTTCATTATTTATAATTTTTAATAATATAAAAATCTGTTTAATTATTTACTTTTAACCTCATCAAATTTTTATGAAAACCGAATTATTTTTAAATAGACATTTAGGTCCGAGAAAACAAGAAGTTGATTTAATGCTTCAAAAAATCGGAGTTGACTCTCTTGAAACTTTAATTAAAGAGACCATCCCTGAAAATATTAGATTAACCCAAGATATGAAACTTGATGATGCTATGAGCGAGTCAGATTATTTGATGCATTTAAAGAAGATTTCATCTAAAAATAAGGTTTTCAGAACCTATATGGGATTAGGCTATAATAGGTCGTATTTACCTGCAGTAATACAAAGAAATATTCTAGAAAATCCCGGTTGGTATACGGCATATACTCCTTATCAGGCAGAAATAGCTCAAGGCAGGTTAGAAGCACTTCTTAATTTTCAAACAATGGTTTCTGATTTAACTGGCATGGAACTCGCAAATGCATCTTTATTAGATGAGGGAACTGCTGCCGCTGAAGCTATGTCCTTACTTTTTTCGGTTAGAAATAGAGATCAAAAGAAAAGTAATGCGATTAAATTTTATGTAAGTGAAGATATTTTTCCACAAACATTATCTCTTTTAAAATCTAGATCAAAACCACTTGGAATTGAGCTTGTAATAGATGCAATTCAAAATGTGAATTTGGATAATTCCTTTTTTGGGGCTATTGTTCAGTATCCATCTTGTAGTGGAGTCATTAGTGATATCGAACCATTTATCGAAAAGTGTAAAAGTTTTGGCATTAAAGTAGCCGTTGCAGCAGATATATTAAGTTTAACATTACTTAAAGACCCTGGTTCAATGGGAGCTGATGTGGTAGTTGGAAGTACTCAGAGATTTGGAATTCCACTAGGATATGGTGGACCACATGCTGGCTATTTTGCCACTAAAAAAGAATACAAAAGAAATATTCCTGGTAGAATTATAGGGGTTACAGTTGATACAGATGGTCAAAGAGCCTTAAGGATGGCCTTACAAACAAGAGAACAACACATTAAAAGAGATCGTGCTACATCTAATATTTGTACGGCTCAAGTTTTATTGGCAGTAATGGCTGGAATGTATGGTGTTTTTCATGGCCCAGATGGTATCAAGGAGATAGGAAATAAGGTTCATAGTCATGCCGTATCTCTTTCTGAAGCATTGTCTAAGATTGGATTTGAAAATTTAAATGATAGTTTTTTTGACACCATAAGAGTCAAAGCAAAAAAAGAAGATATTATTTCAATAGCTGAACAAAATGAAATTAATTTTTATTACCCTGACAAGGACACAGTTTCTATTTCGATAAACGAAACGACTAATCTTGATGACTTAAATGATATATTTCAAGTGTTTAAAACATATAATAAATCAGATTCATCAGAAAACATTACTCTTTCGAAATTAAATAATATCCCTAAAAAATACTCTAGAGAATCTTCTTTTATGGAAGATGAAGTATTTCAAAAATATCATTCCGAAACAAAACTAATGAGATACATAAAATCTCTTGAAAATAAAGATCTTGCCTTAAATAGATCAATGATTTCTTTAGGTTCTTGTACAATGAAATTAAATGCTGCATCTCAAATGCTGCCGCTTAGTTGGAACAGATGGGGTAATATTCATCCCTATGCTCCAATTAATCAAGCAGAGGGTTATACATATATCTTAAAAAAACTTGAGAAGCAGCTAGCTGAAATAACAGGTTTTGATTCTGTTTCATTACAGCCAAACTCTGGAGCTCAGGGAGAGTTTGCCGGTTTGATGGTAATTAGAGCATATCATGCAAATAATAATGATAAACACAGGAATATATGCTTAATTCCTTCGTCTGCACATGGTACAAACCCTGCAAGTGCTGTAATGGCAGGGATGAAAGTAATAGTGATTAAATCAACCGATAATGGTAATATTGATATTGAAGATTTAACAAATAAAACTATTGAACATAAAGATAATTTAGCTGCATTAATGATTACATACCCCTCCACTCACGGGGTTTTTGAATCTGACATAAAAAAAATAACAAACACCATCCATGAAAATGGCGGATTGGTTTATATGGATGGAGCTAATATGAATGCTCAAGTAGGATTAACCAGCCCAATGGCTATTGGAGCAGATGTATGTCATTTAAATCTACATAAAACTTTTGCTATTCCTCACGGAGGTGGTGGACCCGGAGTTGGACCAATATGTGTAGCCAAACATTTGACCCCATTTTTACCTGGAAACCCTTTAATTAAGGTTGGTGGTGAAAAAGCAATTGATTCAATTTCAGCAGCCCCTTACGGATCTGCAATGGCATGTTTAATTTCTTATGGTTACATTTCAATGCTTGGGTCATTTGGTCTTAAAAAATCTACTGAAATTGCAATTTTAAACGCAAATTATATCAAAGAAAGATTAATTAATAAATATCCGATATTATACACTGGGGACAATGGTAGATCTGCACATGAAATGATTATTGATTGCCGTGAATTTAAGGACAATGGAATTGAAGTTAGTGACATCGCAAAAAGATTGATGGATTATGGATTTCATGCACCAACAGTTTCGTTTCCTGTAGCTGGAACAATGATGATTGAACCAACAGAAAGCGAGGATCTTGATGAGCTTGATAGATTTTGTGATGCAATGATTTCTATAAGGGAAGAAATAGATAATTGTAATATTAATGATAAAAATAATTTGTTGAAGAATGCTCCTCACACATTACAAATGATCGCCGGTAATGAATGGAAATTTCCATATTCAAGAGAAGCCGCAGCATTTCCATTAGAATTTACCAAAGAAGATAAATTTTGGCCTAGTGTTAGAAGGGTAGATGATGCTTACGGAGATAGAAATTTAATTTGTAGTTGTGGCCCAGTAGAATTATATGCTGATTAATTTTCTTTAAATTATATTAATTTAATAAGTTTACTAAACCAAAACACTATTCATAAATGAATATAAAAATAACCGGAACCGGATCCTATATTCCCGAAATTATACAAGACAACTCAAAGTTTTTAGATAAAGAATTTTACGATAATGAGGGTAACAAAATTGAAACCCCAAATGAAGAAATTATTGAGAAATTTCAGAAAATAACAGGAATAAAGGAAAGAAGATATGCAAAAGATGAATTAAATAACTCTGATATTGCTTTTCTGGCTGCTAAAAAAGCAATTGAAGATTCGAAAGTTGACCCCGAAACAATTGATTATATAATCTTAGCTCATAATTTTGGTAATGCAAGTAATCATACCACTCAGGTTGATGTTTTTCCAAGTTTAGCAGTTAGAGTCAAAAATTTATTAAAAATTAAAAATCCAAAATGTGTTGCATATGATATTTTATTTGGTTGTCCAGGATGGCTAGAAGGTATGATACAGGGATACGCTTTTATTAAAGCTGGAATGGCAAAAAAATGTTTGGTTATCGGCGCTGATACTTTATCAAGAGTGGTAGATGTAAGTGATAGAGATTCTATGATTTTTGCTGACGGTGCTGGTGCTACAATTATAGAGAAATCAGACGAAAAAGGTGGCGTTATTTCTCATAACACTGCCACTTACACTGATGATGAAGTTTTTTATCTTTTTTACGGTAAATCTTATAATCCTAACGCAGAACAAAAAACAAAATATATAAAAATGAGGGGGCGTAAAGTTTATGAATTTGCCCTAACTAATGTACCTGCTGCCATGAAAGAATGTCTTGATATAGCAGGTACGGATATCTCTGAAATTAAAAAAATATTAATTCATCAAGCAAATGCTAAAATGGATGATGCAATAGTAAAAAGATTATTTAAACTCTATAATAAAGATGCACCTGAAAAAATTATGCCCTTAACTGTAGATCGATTTGGAAATAGTTCAGTTGCAACTGTGCCCACAATGTTTGATTTAATTGTAAAGGGAAAACTTTCTGATCATCATATTAAAAAGGGAGATAAAATTATCTTTGCTAGTGTAGGTGCGGGAATGCATATTAATGCAATGGTGTACCAATACTAATAAATGTATCAAAATAATTTTCCGTTTAAAAGATATCAAATCACTGTTGATTTTATAAAAAAACACATTGGTAAGAACGAATTTATATTAGATCTAGGTGTTGAAAATCCTTTGTCAAAGATACTGAGAGATAATGGATTTAAAATTGATAATACCGGCGGTGAGGATTTAGATATTGATAGGACAAGCATACTACAAAGTAAAGCCAGTGTTGTTACTGCTTTTCAAATATTTGAGCATTTACTAAATCCTTTTCAGGTATTAAAAGAAATAAAATCTGAAAAGTTAGTTTGTAGTGTTCCCCTAAATCTATGGTTTTCATCAGCTTACAGAAATATTAATGATGAAAGAGATAATCATTTCCATGAATTTGAAGATTGGCAATTTAAGTTGTTACTTAAAAAAACAGGCTGGAAAATAATTGATGAAAAAAAATTTACTAATCCTGTAAAAAAAATTGGTTTTAGACCTTTATTGAGATTATTTACTAATAGATATTTAATTGTTTACGCTGAAAAAATAAAGGAATGAAGATTTGTATTATTATTCCGGTTTTTAACGAAGAAGGTTTTATTGAAAAATCAATAAAATCAATCATAAATCAAACTGTTCTTCCTGACAGAGTCATTTATGTAAATGACAGCTCAACTGATAATACAAAAAAGTTAATTAATGATTTTTCTTCTGACTGTGACTGGATTCATATTATTGACAACGAATCAAAAGAGGAACACATTCCTGGAAGAAAGGTAATTGAGGCATTCAATTTTGGATTAAAAAATTTAAAAATCAACTATGATGTTATTTGCAAGTTTGATGGTGATATTGAGTTGCCAAAAAATTATATAGAAAAAATTAAAAATATATTTTTAGAAAATTCAAATGTTGGTATTGCAGGCGGTAACCTCTATGTTTCAAAAAAAGGTAAGTGGGTGTATGAAAAAATTGCTACGAAATCACATGTTAGAGGCCCTATTAAAGCTTATAGACGTAAATGTTTTGAAGACATTAATGGTTTAAAATCTGCAATTGGGTGGGACACAGTAGATGTATTACTTGCGCAGAAAAAAGGTTGGAAAATTTTCACTGATAAAGAATTAATAGTTAAGCATTTAAAGTCAACAGGGCAAAAATATTCGTTAAAATCAAAATTTTCTCAAGGTGAAGCTCTTTATACAATGAGATTTGGAGTTGTGTTAAGTTTCCTATCTATACTAAAGTCTTCCATTAACACTAATGATCCCTCAAAGATTATATTCGCCTCATTAGGATTTTTAATTTCATTAATAAAACAAAAACCCTTTATCGTTTCGAAAGAGGAAGGTATCTATATTAGAAATTTTAGATGGAATGCAGTGTATAATAAATACCTAAAATTTTAGATTATCAAAATCAATATTACCACCACACATTATAAGTCCAATATTTTTATTTTTAAATTTTGATTTATTCTTTATTAAGGCTGCAAGTACAACAGAGCTTGAGGGCTCAACAACTAGTTTTAGGTTATTTAATATAATATTTAAGGATTCAATAATTTCTTTTTCAGAAACTAATAATATTTCTTTTACATGTTGTTGTATTATAGGAAAGTTTATTGTTCCAAGATTTGTTCTCAGTCCATCAGCGACAGTATCTGTTGTTCTATTGGTTTCTATTTTTCCTGATATTAAAGATCGATAAGCATCATCAACATTGGATGGCTCTGCTCCAATAATTTTACAATTATTATTGAAATTTTTTATAGCAATAGAGGTTCCTGCGATCAAGCCACCCCCTCCTATTGGGGAGAAAACATAATCAAGATTTTGATACTCTTCAATTAACTCTAAAGCACATGTTGAATTGCCTGCTATAACATCCATGTTGTTTGACGGATGAATGAAGTATAATTTTTTTTCGTTTAATATTTTACTTGTTGTTAACTCTCTTGATTTTAAATTAGGTTCACACTCAATTATATCCTTTGTATAATATTGAACGGCAGACTTTTTAAACTTAGGTGTATTACTTGGCATTACAATATGGCAAGGAATATTTAATTCTTTTGATGCTTTAGAAAGTGCATAAGCAAAGTTTCCTGAGGAGTGAGTTATTACGCCTCTGTTCTTAAATTGTGGAGGAATATTTTTAATTGCATTTATAGCTGCTCTGTATTTGAATGATCCCGTATGCTGAAAGTTTTCACATTTAAAAAAAACATTACAACCACACAAACTGTCGATAAAATCAAATCTTAGTACTGGAGTTCGAATAACATATTTACTAATGTCATTTCTAACATCAGAAATATTTTGTTGAGTAAAATTCATTTTAAGAAATTAATTGCTTTTGGATCTCTGAGGCTGTATGAATTAATTTATCTAAAGCATTAGTGTTATCTCCAGCACAACTAGCGTAGAAAGGCTGCCCTCCTCCTCTACCATTAATAACCACACCGAGCTTGGTAACTATTTCTGAAGCATTTAAAGCCCTCTCAGATACTAAGTTTTTTGAAATATAGCACGAACAATATACTTTATCATTTTCTTGAGAAACCAATATTAAAAACACATTGTCAATTTTAGCACCAATAGAAAAGCACAAGTCTTTAATTTTGGCTGGTTTTAATTCGATTAAAGAAGAATAAGTTTTTACATCAGACAGGCTTTTCAAATCCGCAATTATACTGTTCTTTATTGTTTTAACTTTTTCGTTATTTAAAATCTCTATTTCTTTTTTTAACGATAAATTTTCTTTAGTTAAAGAATTCACAGATTCAAGCAAATTTTTTGGATTTTTAAGTAACGTTTTAATCTGATTATATTCTTGAACTTTTGAATTATAATAATTCTTTACAGAATCATAAGTGATTGCTTCAACTCTTCTAATGCCTGATGCGATAGCTCCTTCGTTAATTATTTTAAATTGCCATAATTCAGAGGTATTACTAGCATGTGTACCCCCGCATAATTCGTAAGAATTTCCAAATTTTATTGTTCTGACAACATCTCCGTATTTTTCTCCGAATAAACCTGTAGCTCCTTTGTCTAAGGCTTCTTTTAGAGGAATGTTTCGATTTTCTTCTAATTCAATAGAGTTTTCGATTCTTGAATTCACAAAATTTTCAACTTTTATAATATCATTCCCATCAAGTTTAGAAAAGTGAGAAAAATCAAATCTTAAACTTTCTGAACTAACCCTACTTCCTTTTTGCTCAACATGATCTCCTAAAACCTGTTGTAATGCTTGATGTAATAAATGAGTTGCAGTATGATTACATTGAATTTTAAATCTATTTTTATTATCAACAACTGCTCTAAAAATTTGGTCAACTTTCTTGGGTAGGTTTTTAGTGATGTGCACGGTTAAGTTTCCTTCTTTGACCGTATCCATGATATGAACAACATCTCCATCATTAGATTCTATAAAACCAATATCACCAACTTGACCGCCAGATTCTGAATAAAAAGGAGTAAGATTAAAAACTAGTTGAAAGATAATCCCATCTTTTTTAGAATTAATTTTTCTGTATTTAACGATTTTTATATTTGATTCCAATGAATCATATCCGATGAATTCCTGAACTGGATCATCAATCAAAACTATCCAATCATCAAAGGAAACTTCACTAGCTTTTCTGGATCTATCTTTTTGTTTGTCAAGTTCTTTATCAAATGATTTAGTATCTAACTCAAAACCCTTTTCTTGTAAAATAAGACTGGTTAAGTCAACAGGGAAGCCATATGTGTCATATAACTCAAAAGCTTTTTTTCCAGAGACTAACTTACTTTTTGAGGAAGCGATTATTTCATCTAATAAAACTAAACCTTGATCTAAAGTCCTTAAAAAAGAATTTTCTTCTTCTTTTATAACATTTTGAATTAAAGTTTTTTGATTATTAAGTTCAGGGTAAAAATCACCCATTTTTATTAAAATGGAACTAAATAATTTATAAAGGAATGGTTCTTTAATATCAAGAAAAGTAAAACTGTATCTAATCGCTCTTCTCAAAATTCTTCTGATTACGTATCCTGCACCAGAATTACTAGGTAATTGACCGTCAGCAATTGAGAATGAAACAGCTCTTAGATGATCAGAAATTACCCTCATAGCAATATCTACATCTTCATTCTTTCCGTAGTTAATACCTGTTGTTTGCTGAATTTCATCAATAACAGTTTTAAATATATCAGTATCATAATTTGATTTTACATTTTGAAGAACCATACAGAGTCTTTCAAGCCCCATTCCAGTATCAATATGTTTTTTTGGTAGATCTTCCAATTTACCACTTGCTTTTCTGTTAAACTCAATAAATACAAGATTCCATAACTCAATAACCAAAGGATTATCTTTATTTATTAGACTTTGAGCAGGAACTTTACTTTTTTCAACTTCACTTCTTAAATCAACATGAATTTCACTACAGGGGCCACAAGGACCTTGATCTCCCATTTCCCAAAAATTATCTTTTTTACCACAAAGAATAATTCTGTCTTTATCAATTATTTTATTCCATATGTTGATTGCTTCAGTATCCTCAGATACATCATCCTCCTTTGAACCTGTAAAAACAGTAACATATAAGTCATCTGGATTAATTCCAAACTCTTTTGTTAAAAGTTCCCATGACCAATTGATCGCATCTTCTTTGAAATAATCTCCAAAACTCCAATTTCCCAACATTTCAAAGAAGGTGTGATGATAAGTATCATGTCCAACTTCTTCTAAATCATTGTGTTTTCCAGAAACTCGCAGGCATTTTTGGGAATTGGCAACCCTTTTGTCCTTAGGATTTTCTTGGTTTAAAAAATAATCCTTGAAAGGGGCCATTCCAGAATTAATAAACATTAAAGAAGGATCATTCTTCGAAACCATCGGAGATGATTTGCCAATTTTATGATTTTTTTTTCTCAAAAAAATCTAAGAACCTCTTTCTAACTTCATTTGAGTTCATTTAACGCTTATTATCTGTTATTATTCAACAAAAAAAGTATTATTATATTTGCATTTGTGTTTATCAGATAAACAACACTATACAAAGATATAATTTTAATAATGTCTAAAGCAAAATATTATTACGATTCTGAGTCTCTCTCGTTCAAAAAAATTAAAACGAGTAAAAAAACTGTACTTAAAAATATACTTATATTTTTAATCGGCTCATCGCTTTTTGGATTTCTGTTCATATTTATCGGAAGTCAGTATTTTCAATCTCCTCAAGAAAGATCATTAAATAGAGAGTTGGATAATATGAAATTTCAATATTCCCAATTAGATAAAAAAATGGAAAATATTGAAAGTGTTTTAGAAAATATCGAAGAAAGAGATAATTCTATATACAGAATTTATTTTGAAGCAAATCCAATAAGTGAAGATAAAAGAAAAGCGGGTATAGGTGGGGTAAACAGATATAATAAATTTGATGGGTTTGAATATTCAGACGTAATTAAAGAAAGTAATAAAAAGATTGATGTTATACAGAAGAGATTAACAATTCAATCTAAATCGCTAGATGAAATAGCAAAACTTGCAGAAGACAAAGAAAAACTTTTAAAGTCAATTCCCGCTATTCAACCTGTCAACAATGATGACTTAACGAGAATTGCTTCAGGCTTTGGTAAAAGAATTGACCCTTTTACAAAGGTAAAAAAGTTTCATTATGGAATTGATTTTACAGCGCCGCAAGGGACACCAGTTTATGCATCGGGGGATGGAGTTGTAACTCGTGCAGATAATAGGTCATCAGGATATGGTAATCACATAAGGATAGATCATGGTTACGGATACACCAGCCTTTATGCTCATTTGTATAAGTTTAATGTAAAAAGATATCAGCGTGTTAAAAGAGGAGATTTGATTGGATATGTTGGTAACACAGGAAGATCTAGTGCCCCTCATTTACATTATGAGATTTTTAAGGACAAAGTAAAAATAAATCCTATAAATTTTTATTACGGAAACTTAACAGCAAAAGAATATGATCAATTGTTACAACAAGCCTCTGTAGTTAATCAATCATTAGACTAATGAAAATTAACCTCCCGGAAAAAAGATACTATTCGATTGGTGAAGTTGCATCAAAATTTCAAGTAAAAACTTCATTAATTCGTTTTTGGGAACAAGAATTTAAGATTCTAAATCCAAAAAAAAATTCTAGAGGTAATAGAAAGTTTACATCAAAAGACATTGAAAATTTTAATAAAATATACTTTTTACTAAAAGAGAAAGGATACACAATTCAGGGGGCTAAAGACTATATTAAGAATAATAAAAAATCATTAGGAAGGTTAGAAATTATTACCAAGCTAAATTTTATTAAAACAAAACTAATTGAAATTAGAGATCAGTTATAAACTATTTTTTTCTCATAAAAATTGTAATCGGAACTCCCTCAAAATCAAAATTTTCTCTGATTTTATTTTCTAAAAACCTCTTATAGGGCTCCTTAACATATTGAGGCAAATTACAGAAAAATGCAAACTGTGGATAGTGAGTTGGAAGTTGTGTTATAAACTTAATTTTCACATATTTTCCTTTGATTGATGGTGGAGGATAAGCTGATATTATAGGCAATAAAATATCATTAAGCTTCCTAGTTTTAATTTTGAGTGATCTTCCTTTAAAAACATCAACAGCAGTTTCTATAGCTTTATGAATTCTTTGCTTATTTAAAGTTGAAACAAAAATTATTTTAACATTTGTGAAAGGTTCTATTTCTTTCTTTATTATTGTTTCATATTGTTTTGTTGAATTTGTATTTTTTTCAATTAAGTCCCATTTATTAGCTATTAATACAATTCCTTTTTTATTTCTTTCACAAAGCCAAAAAATACTTTTTACCTGAGCGTCAAAACCTCTACTTACATCAAAAAGCAATATACAAACATCACAATTTTCAATCGCTCTTACACTCCTCATAACAGAGTAAAATTCTAAATTTTCTTTAACCTTAGATTTTTTTCTAATTCCCGCGGTATCAATGAGATCAAATTCAAATCCGAATCTATTATATCGGGTATTGATAGAATCTCTTGTAGTTCCAGGAATTTCGGTAACAATGTTCCTATTCTCACCAATTAATGCATTAATAAAGGAGGATTTTCCAGCATTTGGTCTACCTACAACTGCAAATTTGGGAACATCATCAATTATTTCCTTTTCTTCTTTGAATAGTTTTACAACATCATCGAGTAATTCTCCTGTTCCAAAACCATTAGAACTTGCAATTGGATAAAGTTTTTTAATTCCCATGGAATAAAACTCGTTAATATCATTCATCCTAGAGGAATTATCAACTTTATTAACTACCAAAAAAACTGGCTTTTCAATTTTTCTCAATAGTTCTGAAATTTCTGAATCCATGGAAGTAACTCCAGAATCAACGTCAACCATAAATAAAATTATGTCAGCCTCATCGATAGCTAATTCAACCTGATTATCTATCTCTGACTCAAAAAAATCATCACTTCCGACTACATATCCACCTGTATCAATGACAGAAAAATCCCTGCCGTTCCAGTCTCCTTTTCCGTAATGACGGTCTCTGGTTACTCCGCTTACAGAATCAACAATGGCTTCTCTTCGCTGAATGAGTCGATTAAACAATGTTGATTTTCCAACATTAGGTCTTCCTACGATAGCTATAATATTACTCATAATAAAGGGTCAACAAATGTAAGACTAAATTAGTTGTAAAAAAAAGAGCAGTAAATATACTGCTCTTTTATAAAATTTGAGGGTTAACTATAATCTATTCAATAGAAGTTGACATTTCTGGAATGAATTCTAAAGTCTCGGTAATTATACCTCCATAATCTCTTATAGACATACCTGCATTCATCTGATCGTATGTGCGTGCTCTCCATCCAAACATTTCGTTGTAGGAATCAGTATAATCAAAATCAGGATCACTAAAAACGCCTTTCCTAACTCCATGAGAATTATATGGTTCGACAACATGCATTTCAGATTGTCCTCCTGAAACAAGCCAAAATACTCCTCTAACACCAGTAAATCCATTAGCTTTTTTTAATTTGGCATCATTTCTCATCATGGAAAACCAATCTCTTCCTTCACCAGGATTTAACCTAATTGTCGTAAACTCAACATATTTCATTGGAGCTTCAGAATTTTCCCAGTTATATGATAAATCTTTAATTCTAGCAGTTCTTTTGTTACCTGCTTGATCTTTAACATAGGGCATTACATTTTTCATCCAGTATGCATATTCTTCTGAATTAGATACTGTTTCGTTAAAAAATTCTCCACTTTTTGGTCCTACAACGCGCATGTATTTTCCCGAATCAGGACCAGTCACAATACGGAATGTTAAAATTGCTGTTTCTTGAGAATTGTTAAATTTTTTAGTCTTTTTTGCAACAGCTGATTCAAATTCTTTTGCCATTCCCTCTTTTGCTTCCCATCTATTTATTTGCCAATACTCAGCATTAGGATTGTTTTGGGTAAAAACAAATAAAGGAGCAACCAATAGTAATAAAATTAATTTTTTCATTTTTTAAAGTTTTAAATTTATAATTAGTTTATTGAAACTGCAGGAGAACTCAAATCAGGTAACCATCTCCAAACCTCTGAAAAGTTACCCCACATCTCTAAGCTATTATTAAAAGCTTCTTGGTCATTATCAAAAGAGTCTTCACCAAAAATTTCTTTATAAGCTTCTATAACCTTTGGCCAGGTTTCAGATTCATTATCTATTCCCGACATATCAGCATTTCCATATCCAACAAGTACATGACCACTAGGACCACCTAATGAACCAGCCCAAACATGTAGGCTTAAACCACCTACTTTTTCAGCTGCTTTTGCAACTCTTGTTCTAAATTTCCAAAAATCTGGTCCTGAATTTCTCTTTACGTTATAATGAAGAACTTTCCATATTTTATTTACACCTGGTTCAGCATCATCAAAGCTTGCATCGGTTGCGTGAGAAAAATATTCGGTACCACCAACATTATTCATTAATGGCGCTACATTTTCCATCCAATAATCAAGACCCTGGCTGCCGTAAGAATCAAATTGAGCCATTGATTGAGCAAAACCAGACCTAACAAGATAATTAGCTCTGTCTCCAGCAACAATTTCATAGGTATAGATTAACTCACCGTCAGCTTTTGAGTTATATTTTTTTGTCTTATTTGAAATTGCTGATTTTGCATCTTTCATTTTTACAGGATCAACCTTATATGCAGTCATCCAAGTCATCTGAGCCATCGTATTACCAAAAGTAAATACAACAACAAGTAATAATATTAATCTTTTCATAATTAGTTAAATTTAGTTAGTCTACCAATATAACTATTAATTGGATTGGTTCAAAACAAGGTATTTATTTATTTGGTTATGTTTTTGTTAAGAAATTAATTTTTATATCCGAATTTTTTTAAAAGCTTTGCATTTGACCTCCAGTTTTTGCTAACTTTTACTTGTAATTCAATATAGATTTTTTTTCCAAAAAACACTTCTAAGCCTTGTCTTGCTTTGGTGCCAATTTTTTTTAGAGCACTACCTTTATGTCCAATAATAATTCCCTTTTGTGAATCTCTTTCTACAAAAATCACCGATTTAATTTTAATAATATTGTCTTCTTCTTTAAAGTCTTCGGTTACTACCTCAACCGAATAAGGGATTTCTTTATTGTAATACAACAAGATTTTTTCTCTTAGAATTTCATTTACAAAAAATCGTTCAGGCTTGTCAGTCAATTGATCTTTCGGAAAATAAGGAGGTGATTGTGGAATTAACTCAATTAAGTGTTTTAAAACTATATCTATATTAAAATTATTAAGGGCTGAGATTGGATATATATGAGCCTTTGGATATAATTCTTTCCATAAAATTACTTGGTCTTCTAAATTTTTCTGATCAGAAAGATCGATCTTATTTAATAAAATAAAAGTAGGAACATTAGCATTCAATATTTTTTTATGGACTTGATTATTTTTTATGGATGTTTCTCCTATTTCTAGCATGTAAATTATTATATCAGCGTCTTCTAATGCATTTTTAACAAAATCCATCATAGAGTCTTGAAGCTCATAGGATGGCTTTAAGATTCCTGGTGTATCTGAAAAAACCAATTGAAAATCTTCTTCATTTACTATACCTAAAATTCTATGTCTTGTAGTTTGAGCTTTGGAAGTTATAATAGAAAACTTTTCCCCCATAAAACAATTCATAAGAGTAGACTTTCCAACATTTGGATTGCCAATAATATTTATAAATCCTGATTTATGCATCTTTCAAAGGTAGTATATTAATTATACAAGATCCAAAAGAAAAGGGCCCCACCACAGGACCCTTTAAAAAAACAAACTAAAAACCAACTTCATTGCATGAAGTTATTTCTCACGAATTATAGATATTCCACTATCTATTTCTCTTACCAGGATAAGCTCTTATGCCATGCTCAGCAATATCTAATCCTGCAATTTCTTCTTCTTTTGTGACTCGTAAACCCATAGATTTTTTTAAAATAAAAAAGAAAATAAAAGCAAAAACAATAGCCCAAATCGAATATGCCAAGGAACCGATTATTTGACTAATTAATTGATCAAATCCTCCGCCGTTAAAAAGACCTATTCCTGTATCGCCGTTAACACCCCAGAGACCAATAACAATTGTACCCCAGACACCAACAACACCATGAACTGAAGATGCTCCAATCGCATCATCAATTCGTAATTTTTTCTCGATAAATTCAATGGAAAAGACAACCAAAATCCCTCCAATTAAACCAGCAAAGAAGGCCCCAGAGGCTTCCATATTTGCAGCGCCTGCAGTAATACTAACAAGTCCAGCAAGTGCACCGTTTAAGGTTTGGACAATATCTGGTTTTCCATACCAAATCCAAGTAGTTAGTAAAGCTCCGATTGCTCCTGCTGAGGCAGATAAGTTTGTAAGCAAGACAATCGTAGTTGCTGCTACAGTATTATCTCCTCCCCAAGCTAATTGAGATCCTCCGTTAAAGCCAAACCATCCAAACCATAAAGCCATAACTCCTAAAGTAGCCAAGGTCTTATTATGACCTGGGATAGCCTCTACATTCCCTTTAACGTATTTACCTATCCTTGGTCCCACCATATAAGCACCAACTAATGCAGCCCAACCACCAACAGCATGAACAACAGATGAACCTGCAAGATCAATAAATTCAACGGGCATAAAGCTAGCACTATTTAACCATCCGTCAGTATTCCACTCCCAGCCTCCTGCTATAGGATATATCAAACCTGTCATGATTATGGCAAATATTCCAAAGACATTATATTTTGTTCTACCTGCAACAGCACCGGAAACAATTGTAGCACAGGTAGCAGCAAACATTGTTTGAAAAAATAAATCGTGTGGTTGAGTTTCTGTAAAAAATCCTGACCATCTTAAAATACCGTTTGAAGTATCTCCATACATTAGAGAATAACCAATAAACCAGTAAATGACCGATCCAACCGAGATAGCCATCATGTTTTTCATTGCAATATTTACGGCATTTTTTGATTGAGTCATACCGGACTCTAGTAAAGTAAACCCTGCATGCATAAAGAATACAAGAAATCCAGCTACGGTGATCCACATTATTGAAAGTTCATTTTCTAGTGAAAGCTGTAAGAAATTAATATACATAATTAAAAAGTTTTTAGTTGTTTTCTTATTTTGTTAAATAATTCGCAAATATAAATAATAATAAGTGGATTTTTATTAGTAAAATTTATAATTCTTTAAATTTTATGTATTCAACAAAAAAGAGTATTTAAAAATGAGAAAATGAAAAAAAAACTAGCTAAAAAAAAGAATTTATTAAAATTGAAAAAATCTAAACTGTTGATAATCAGATCTCATGAACCCCTTTTGAATTTAAACCAGTTATATAGGAATTAAACTCTAGTTTTTTAACCTTATATATTTCATCAAACAATAATTTTAGTCTTTGAGCTTCATTAAGCGAGTTGACTAAAGTGAAAATTGAAGGGCCTGAACCAGAAATAGAACAACAAATTGTATTATTAAGATCAGCTACACTCCTGATTTCATTAAATGCAGGGACATAATCTGATCTAAATTGTTCAACTAGATAATCTTTCAAAGAGATTTTCATAAGCTCAAAGTCTTGAGTATGTAATGAGTGAATAAATCCACCCACAGCGCTTAATTGATCAGAAACAATTTTTAAATCAACTGATTCAGGCAATATTACCCGTGAGTCAGAGGTTTTTATCTCAATCAATGGATGATGTATGATTGCATATAAATTTTTTGGAACTGGAAGCTTAATTACATTGTAATTTTCTCTATTATTAACTAAAATTGTTCCACCATGCAAAGCAGAAGCAACGTTATCAGCAGGTGCTGTTTTACTAGAAATAAATTCACCCTTCATTGCAAATTTTAGAAGTTCTTCATGTTTTAGTGGATTTCCTAGAAGTTTATTAATTCCATAAACAGCTCCTACTGCTGAAGCAGCACTACTTCCAATTCCACTTCCAGGCTTAATTTTTTTATTAATTTCTATATCAAAACCTTCGTTGATCTCAAGATGATCCAACAAAGCTTGAGCCGCAACAGAAGCAGTGTTTTTGTTGTTTTGTAAAGGAACATTGTATCCTTTAATTTCCTTTATATTTATTCCTTTATTAGTGGATTTTGTTATTATAAGCTCGTCTCCAATTCCGTCGATTGAAAAGCCAAGTACATCAAAACCACAACATAAATTAGAGACCGATGCAGGAGAAAATATTTTAATCTGATTCATAAAAAAATCTTATGATAAAATTAACTTTTATTCTTTTAAAAAACGAGTATAAATATTTAATATTGACGCTTAACTTAAATTCAATAAAATGAAAAATTTAAACAACTTATTTCTTTTTGTAGTAATATCACTTTTGACTGTTTCAGTGAACGCCCAATCAGTAGATGAGATTATCGAAAATTATTTTGAGAACACTGGTGGTGCAGAAAACTGGGAGAATGTTCAAGGTATGAAAATGAATGCTAGTATAAATCAGATGGGTATGGAAATACCTATTGAAATGGTACAGCTTAAAGATAAAATGTATACAAAAATTTCAGTTCAAGGTATGGATATTAAACAAGGTGTTTTTGATGGTGAAACTTTATGGTCAACAAATTTCATGTCTATGAAAGCTGAAAAAAATGACCAAGAAGACGTTGACAATGTTAGAAACGAACTTGCTGAATTTCCTGACCCGTTTCTAAATTATAAAGAAAAAGGATTTACAGCTGAGCTTATGGGCACAGAAAGTGTTGAGGGATCAGATGTGTTTAAAATAAAACTTACAAAGAAACCTATGGTCATTGATGGAAATGAAGTTCCTAATGTTTCCATTTACTATTTTGATTCAGAAAATTTTGTTCCTATTATGGTTCACGAAGAAGTTATGGACGGACCTGGAAAAGGAATGATCATGGAATCTAAAATGAGTGATTATCAAGAAGTTGAAGGACTTTATATGCCGTTTTCGATGACTCAAGGAGTAAAGGATCAACCTGGTCAACCCATTACAATAACTTCGATTGAACTAAACCCAACGGTTGATGAAAGTGAATTTGAGTTTCCTGAAACAACTGAGGAAGAAAATAAGTAAAAATTTAAAAATTTAAAATGTTATATAAATCAACTACTATACTTAGTGGTATAATGCTATTGTGTTTATCACTGAGTTTGTTTTCGCAAGAAAAAAAGGAAATAAAACTTGAAAATTATTTTGGTGACCTAAAAGCTAGAGAGATTGGACCTGCAGTAATGAGTGGAAGAATAAGCGACTTAGAAAATCATCCCACAGACCCAATGATCATTTATGCAGGATCTGCTGGGGGTGGTGTTTGGAAGTCAAACGACGCTGGGACAACTTTTTATCCAATATTTGATGACCATTGTCAATCAATTGGAGCATTAGAAATAGACCCAAATGACCCAGATAATACTATATATGTTGGAACCGGTGAGCCATGGCCAAGAAACAGTGTTTCTATTGGTGACGGGCTTTACAAATCAACAGACGGAGGTAATAACTGGAACAGAATTGGATTGGAGAATTCTGAAAGAATAGCCAACATAATTGTCAATCCAGAAAACTCAAATGAAATATATGTTGCAGTTTTAGGAGCTCTATGGTCAGATAGTAATGAAAGAGGAGTATACAAATCTGTAGATGGAGGAGAAACTTGGGAAAATATTTTGTATCTGAATGAATCAACTGGATGTGCTGATTTAGCCATGGATCCAACAGACCCAAATACCCTGTATGCATCAATGTGGGAATTTAGAAGAACCGCTTGGTCATTTAATTCAGGAGGAGATAATAGTGCATTGTATAAATCTACGGACGGAGGAAAAAACTGGGATAAAATTCACAATGGATTTCCTAAAGGGAAATTAGGAAGATTAGCAATCGGTGTTTCAGAATCTAATCCTAATACTCTATACACCGTGATTGAAGCTGAAAAAGACGAGGACAAAGGACTTTATAGAAGTACTGATGGAGGAAAAAATTGGGAGCAAAAAAATAATGATTTTGGAATAACCGTTAGGCCATTTTATTTCTCAAGAATCGTAGTTGATCCTAGAGACGAAAATACGGTTGTAAAAGCTGGATTATACGGATCTATTTCCAAAGATGGAGGGGAAACTTTTGAATCCTTAGGAAATATGCATCCTGATATCCACGATATGGTTTTTGACATAAATAATTCGGATTTAATGTATGTTGGAACTGATGGTGGAGTTTACAGATCTTGGAATAAAGGAGTTACTATGGAGATAGTAGAAAACCTACCATTATCTCAGTTTTATCACATTAGTGTTGATAATGAAGAGCCCTATAATATATACGGTGGACTTCAAGATAATGGATCTTGGTATGGACCTTCTTTTGCTGCAGGTGGTATTTCTGCAAAAAACTGGAATCCTGTTGGTCAAGGTGATGGATTTAGAGTTCTAAGACACCCGACTAAAAATATTATTTATTCAGAAATGCAAGGGGCAGAAAATGTTTGGAGATATGATGTTGACAATAATCTGGTCAAAACAATTCAACCCTTACCTGTAAAAGGCTATGAAGAATACAGATTTAACTGGAATGCACCTATCGAAATAAGTAAAAATAATCCAGACAGAATTTATATTGGAAGTCAATATCTTCACAAGTCTGATGACATGGGTAATTCTTGGGATATTATTTCACCTGATTTAACGACAAATGATAAATCAAAACAAAACCAAGAAGACTCAGGAGGTTTATCAATGGATAATTCAGGTGCAGAAAATCATACTACAATTTTTACAGTTACAGAATCCCCATTAAATGAAAATATCATTTGGGTAGGTACAGACGACGGGAATATTCAGGTTACTAATGACGGTGGTAAAAACTGGAAAAATGTGATTGAAAATATTCAAGGAGTTCCTAATAATACCTGGGTATACCATATTGAAGCTAGTACAATAGATCAGAATGTAGCATATGCAGTCTTTGATGGTCATACATCGGGTGACATGAAGGCATACGCTTATAAGACTAGTGATTTGGGAAAAACTTGGGAAAATATAATTTCCAATAACGATGTAACTGGATTTGTCAGAAACATACAAGTTGACTATGTAAATGAAGATTTGTTGTTTCTAGGAACTGAATTAGGTGTATATATAACCATTAACGGAGGAGAAAATTGGTCAAGATTCAATAAAAATGTACCACCCGTTGCTGTTCATTATATGGAGCTACAAGAAAAAACAAATGACTTAGTTTTGGGAACGCACGGAAGAGGGGTTATAATAATTGATGATATTTCTCCACTAAGAGAAATAAATGAAAAAAACTTAGACGAAAAACTCTATTTTTTCAGTAATGATGAATTTATAATCCAAGAATACGGAGGATTCTCTGACAGTTTTGGACGTGAAACTCAATTTTTTGGGGCAAACTCATCGCTAAGTTGTGAAATTCAATATTTATTACCCAAAAGACATACTTTTGGTAAAATGACTATGGAAATTCAAGATATGGAGGGTAATAAAATTACAACTCTGACACCTGGAAAGTCCAAAGGAATAAATACCGTGTCTTGGGATTATAATATGAGAGTTCCAAAAATAGCCAAAGCAAAAACTTTAAGTTTTGGAGGATTTACCCCCCCTACTGTTCCTGCAGGAAAATATAAAGTTGTCATAAAAAAGGGTAGAGATACTTTTGAAAAAATAATCAATGTATCATATAAGAATAATGCGGGTCTAAGTTCAGATGACAGAGAATTTCAATTTGAAATAGTAATGAAATTATTTAATATGACTGAAGACTTGGCTTATACTGTTTACACGATTGATGAAGTCCTAAAAAGCGATTTAATCGGCAAAAAAGTAAAATCTAAATTTGATGATTTAAAGAAAAATTTAGTGATTACAACAGGTGATAACTACGTTGGAGCTGCAAAAAAACAGTTGAGAGAAAAAATGGCAGACTTGTATTCTAAAGTAGCTTCCAGTTATGATGTACCCTCATCAAATGAGCTGGATAATTTAGAATTAATTGAAAATGAAATGGCTTCTGCAAAAAAAGTTTACAACAAACTATTAAAGAAAGTGGATTTGAGTAATTTAAACTTAAAATCTTACGATGAATTTGTAAACGAGTAAAATAATAAAAGCCTCACTAATTTAGTGGGGCTTTTTTTAAATAAACATCTTTTGTTCAAGATATATTTTCTAATTCCTCAACCAGATTTGTCCATTTTTCTTCAAGCTGTTTGAGTTTGTTTTGTTGTTGACCGTAAATTTCAAAAAATTCTTTATCCTCAGCTAACTGCTTAAATTTAACAGGGTCAGATAGCTCCAAATCTTTATTTTTAAGTTCTTCGCTTATTTCATTTATTTCCTTTTCTATATTTCTGATTCTTGTCTTAAGTTTTTTGTTTTTTCTCTTTCTATCTTTTTGATCGCGATAGGATCCTTTTGGGTTAGTTTTAATGTCTAAACTATCCAATTGACCATTTTGAGACATTTCCAACTGTTTAAAATTATTTAAATCTTTTTCAGAAAGAAATGTATTAATATCACCATGATATTCTTTGATATTTTTATCCCTAAATTCATAAACCTTTTGGGTTAGACCCTGTAAAAATTCTCTATCATGAGAAACAACAATTAAACTTCCATCATAGTCCAATAGAGCCTGTTTTAAGAGACCTTTTGATGTAATGTCTAAGTGATTGGTGGGTTCATCCATTACAAGTAGATTATATGGTTTTAATAAAAGCTTACATAATGATACTCTTGCCCTTTCTCCACCTGAAAGAACTTTAATTTTTTTAGAAACATCGTCATTAGTAAACAGAAAAGAACCTAAAATTGTCCTAGGATTTGTAGTAATATTTTCAGAAATAGCATCTTCTATAGTTTCTAAAATTGTTGATTCTTCATCTAGAAAATCAGCCTGATTCTGAGCATAATACCCCATTTTAACAGAGTGCCCTAGAACAACCTCTCCACTGAAATCAATTTCTCCTGCTATCATTTTTGCTAGTGTAGATTTACCTTCTCCATTTTTTCCAACGAAGGCTATTTTTTCACCCTTTACAATTTCTAGATCAATAGACTCTAATACATCAAGATTATAATAACTTTTAGAGGCTTCATTAATTGTTAAAGACACCTTGCCAGAGTGCGGAGCTGGTGGAAAACTAAATTTCATACTTCCTACATCTTCTTTTTCAACATGAATAATTTCAAGCTTTTCTAGTTTAGCAATTAAGGTTTGAGCAAAGGCAGCTTTATTTTTTTTTGCTCTGAATTTATTGATTAATATTTTTGTTTCTGAGATAAATTTGTCTTGATTTTTCTTTGCTTGGATTTGCTTTTCGATTCTATCTTTTCTAAGCTCTAAATATTTTGAATATTTAGCCTTGTAATCATTTATTTTAGTAAATGATAATTCTATTGTTCTGTTAGAAATAGAATCTAAAAATAACCTGTCGTGTGATACAAGTACTATAGCTCCTGTAAATTTTTTCAACCATTGCTCAAGCCAAATAATCGATTCAATATCTAAATGATTAGTAGGCTCATCTAGAAGTAAAATATCTGGTTTTTGTAATAGAATCTTAGCTAGTTCTATTCTCATCCTCCATCCGCCGCTAAATTCAGTTGTTTGCCTATCGTAATCATTTGTTGTAAAGCCTAGTCCGCTTAGTACTTGACTTATTTCAGATTGTATGTCATTTCCACCAAGAATCCTATAACGCTCATCTAGATCATGAAATTCTGAAATTAAATCAAGATACGATTTAGCTTCATAGTCAGATCTTTGATTAATCTCTTTATTTATTTTATCTAAACGATCTTGAATTTTATTTAATTCGCTAAACGCTGTTTGAGCTTCTTCAACAATAGTCTTACCATCTGTAAAATCTAAATCCTGGGTCAAATAACCAAGAATTAAACCATTTGGCATTGAAATACTACCATCATTAGGTTTAAGATTTTCTGATAATAAGTTTAAAAGAGTAGATTTTCCTGCGCCATTTTTTCCAACAAGCCCGATCTTATCTCCCTTATTTACCCTAAAAGAAATATTTTTAAAAATATCTTGGCCACCAAAATAAAGAGATAAGTTATTAACCGAAATCATAAATGCAAATTAGCTGTTTTTAAATTATAAATAAATACATTTAACTTAAATAAGGTCAAAAAATAAACAACCACGTTATGAAAAAGACTATTCTCCTAATGCTAATTATTTCGTTTTCATGTTCAAAAGATGAAAATATAAACAATGGAAGTAATAATAATGAAAATTCACAGGGAGAAAATAGTATAGATTGTGCTGGAGATTACTCAACTACTGGTATACTGGTTGATATAAACGAAGAAATATATAATGACGATGAATCAGTAAATAATTACAGTAGATATTCATGGTCTTCTGACGGAGTTGATAGAATCTTAAATGGAAATGGAATCCCAAATCATGAGGTAGGAACTTTTCCAAACAATCATAACCCAAATACTATAAGTGAACAAAATGTAAACAAAAGTTTTACACTTTGCCCAATAATAGTTTACGAAAATGGAATAGATGCAGGTGGTCCTGGTTCAGCAATTGCTTATGCCCTAAATAGTGTCAAATTTGATCCAGCAACTGCAGGAAGGTGTAATGACGAAGGGGAGTGTTGTTTAGCTCAATGTCAAGGTAATTGGAACATTGAAGCATTAGGGCATGATACTTTCAATTTTGGAGACGATATGAATCATGCTCATGTTCAACCTAATGGAGCATATCATTATCATGGTATGCCAGAACTACTTATGGATTTTTTAGGTGACAATCAAAGTATTACAATCGTTGGATGGGCTTCTGATGGTTTTCCTATTTATGCAAGATACGGTTATTCAAACGCTAGTGATTCTACCAGTGAAGTTTTAGCATTACAACCAAGTTATAGATTAAAAAATCAAGCAGATACAAATCGACCGAACATTTTAACTTCATTAGCTGGTCCAGGAGGTGGAAATAATCCTAACACACCTATTCCGATGGGTGCTTTTACTCAGGATTATGAATATGTTGAGGGGCTAGGAGATTTAGATGAATGCAACGGACGCTTTGGGGTTACACCTGAATTTCCTGAAGGTATCTATTATTATGTTGTTACTGATGATTTCCCTTTCTTCACAAGATGTTTAAAGGGTGATGTTTAGAAATAACATATTTATGAAAACAATAAAACGGTTAACTATATAATAGTATAACCGTTTTATTGTTTTAGTAGCGGGGACTGGACTCGAACCAGCGACCTTCGGGTTATGAGCCCGACGAGCTACCTACTGCTCTACCCCGCGATGTGGTCTACAAATATACGACGGTTTTTAAGATTAACAACAACAAATTAAATAGAAATAAAAAAAGCGTCTATTTAAAACAGACGCTTTTTTAATAAATTTTAAATTGAAATTATTACCAACTCCACATATCGTGTTCAAAATTTCTAATTTTTTCTTTAATTCTTTCTGATTCTAGTAATCTCATAAATGCATTTTCAGAAATATACTGACCTATTTCACGATCTTCATACATGTTTTCCTCTAAGTAGATCATAGTATGAAATCTTCTAGCATTTATTAATTCGTCAAATGACTTTCTTATAGCACTATTACTGTCACTAAAGACATATGAGTCTTTTAGAACGTCTCTGGCATCAGGGTAATATATCCAAAACATTGGAACAGCAGGAGATTTTAGGGAAGGATCTGAAATATTTCTATCCTCCTTCATATTTACAACTTGCCTTGCAACTGGAGCAATTGCTAAAGGTCTATATTTTAACTCAGCAATTCTCTTATCAAAATACCAAACCCCTTTGATTTTATAATGATCAACCATACCATACTCAAATCTATCAGTACTTATATATTTATCTCCAAATTCTTCAGAAAACCAATTTATTATTGCTTCTTCTTGTGCATTCTCATAAGGCTGTAATGCCACGTCTTTATCAATTAGCCCTCTGTTTACTGAATCATCCATCCAAATATACCAATCTTCGTTATTATTAAACGGCTCGCCATAATCATCAAAATAATTTTGATAAATAATATCAAACTCACCCAATGATAAATTATTATCATCAATAACTGCTTGTCTTCCTCCATATTGTTGAAGATAATCGGTTCCTTTTTTGTTAATATAGGTGAACTCAAAGGTATCATTTTCTTCTAGATCATCGAGTGAAATTTTGTCGTTAAACTTTCCGTCAGAATAAATTAATGTTATATCTCCAGATTGAATACCTTTCAAAAGATAATGTATTAATGGCCTTCTCTCCTTTCCTACTACTGTAGTATCTGTTGGGTACAAGTAAGGGAAATTTACTCTTTGGTCTAGATCAATTATCTCCCAAATAACTTTTGAAAACATAATATCTCTTTCATCTACATAACCGTATTCTAGTTTTTTATCCTCATCCTGTTTGATCTGCTTTTGATCTCTTTTGCCAATATCAGCAGGATCCTGTGCATTCAAAAGATTAACCTGAGCATCTAGCTCAAAAGAAAATAATAAAACAAAAATTATAGGTATAAAATTAAATTTCATAATATTTTAATTAACGAGTGTAAATGAAATACCAGTTGCATTTTTAATTTCAGTTGTAGAACCACTTGCTGAAGTCTGAATATCTGTAATAGTTACAATTGAATTATTTCTAGCTCTTTGAACCAATTGTTTTGCTGGGCCATCTAAATCACTTCCTGAGACAACTCGTGATCCTATACCTGCTACAGTGATCTTATACCCTCTAACTCGTAGAGGCAGGTTAAAATCAAAATCTGGACCAAATGTAGCGGTTACAGTAGAGTTTATCAACTCAGATTTTTTAAGTGAATTTGGATTATCATTATCCAAGGTTCCATAGGGAACCGGTAATTGTTTAATCCTAAAAGGAACTTTAGAGGTTACTTTTTGACCTGAAGGCAATGTTCCAGTTACGTTTATGATTACCTGTTTTTTTCCTCTAAGTTGTGGAGGTAATTTTGAAAGATCTAACTCATAGTCAGAGGCTCCAGTTAATTTCTTTTTACGACCTTTCTCGATAATAGTTTTTCCTTTTTTCAAACCGGGTGTGCTAACCGAAACCTTATTTGCATCAATTCCTGGGAATGATATAGTAAACGGGTTTGAAACTCCATTATATACAACATTCATTTTATCTGCTGAAATTGTAGCTTTATTAGGTTTTGGTACAACCTCGTAGGATGTATTTACAGGAATAGAAATCAACTCACCTTCTTCGGTAAACTGAAATTCACCCTCAATGTTTTTGGTACCTACTCCACCAGCTGGAAAACTCAGTAATGTTTTACCTTCCTGCATTGATTCATCGTCTAATTCATTTCCATTAATTATTACTTTATCTGCTTTTAGGGTTGGATCATTTTTACCAAGTATGATTCTACCCGTAAAGTTTTCTCCTGCGAAGAAAGATGATTTGTCCGGAATAACTATTGCATCAAAATTTGTAAGTGAGGCTTCAATTTTCAATTTTCCTTCTAACATTGTTGATAATAGTTGAGCTTCAATATTCTGAAGAGTAGACTGTAAAAGAGATAATTTAGTAATACCAACAATCAGTGGCATCTCTTTGTAGTGGTAATCAAGATATTTTCTTGGTTTACCGTCTTCAGTTTGGATATCACCCGTATTAAACTTAGTACTAACTTCCTCGGCAATTGAAACAAGCTTAGGGTCAGAACTTGCAATTTCCACAAAAGAATCTCTAAAACTATTCATTTGATCAAGAAACTCTTGACCATCTGGCTTGAGTTCTTCACCGTCAAAAAACAGTGTTGTGTAGTATGCTGTATTATCTAGTTTTGAATAATTATTTCTTTGAATTCCTTTTGATTCCGCGGTTAAAAACGCGCCCTCTTTTATACCTTCTAAATAATCATATAGTCCCGTAGAGATATTTCTAATAGAATCAGCTTTTAATTTTAAATCTTGGTACTTAGCAGCTTGTTCTAGAGCTTTTTCTTCAAGACCCTGCATGAACTGATTATTTCTTTCTACTAACTCAATATTTGTATCAGTAAGCTCCTCATTCATGGTACCAAATGATTGAAGAATTTGTTTTGATAAATTTAAGGCAAGCATAGCAATAAATATGAGATACATCATATTTATCATCTTCTGCCTTGGAGATTCTTTACCAGCCATCTTTCTTTGTTTTTTTTAAATTATTTTCTGTTCATTGCATTAAGAACACCTCCATAAACACCATTCAATGTTTCAAGATTAGAAGAAAGTGCTGCCATCTGTTTTGTTAATTCATTAGCATTATTTGCAAACTCTTGATTGATTTTTGCTAAATCTGCTGCACTTTTTGCTCCAGCCTTCGCTGATGCATCAAAATCTTTAATACTTTGTGCTAAATCTTTAACAACAGTCTCATCTAACTTGGCATTTTTAAACATATCCTCAATTTTTTCACTCATGAGAACTTGTGGACTCTTAACGCCTTTTGCAGATCCTGCGTTTCCACCTGCTAATTCAGGGTATACTTTTTCCCATTCATAATCTTCTTTTTGAAGAGATGGATCTATGGCTGAATATGCAAATATTAGTGCTTCAATTACCAATCCAATAGTTAACATAGTATTTGCTATTCCCGGAGCCCAACTTGGACTGAAATATGTAATTTTCATCAGTGCACCAATAATAACAACTGCTGCTCCATATCCGTATATTGCGTTATTTACTTTCTTACTTAATTTAAATGCCATAATTATTATATTTTAAAATTATCTTATTGTACTTCTTTTATTATTTTCTCTACGCACTGAATTATTAGTCATTGCGTTCGCCGAAAAATCAGCTCCTAAATATTCATGAACAGTTCTAAAACCAATGTAACTTCTTGGTTGATTTGCATATTCATAATCTCTTGAACTAACTTGTAAATAATACTTTACGTCTTTCCAAGACCCACCTCTAACAACTTTTTTATTATTTTCTTCCTTATTTACATTTGGATTCATAGTAATAGAAAAATCATATGCCTCTGCCTCATATGATGAGTTAACCCATTCCGCTACATTACCTGCCATATTATATAGACTATAACCGTTGGGGTCGTAAGCATTAGCCTCTACGGTATATAATGCTTGATCAACAGCATAATCACCTCTCATTGGCTTAAAGTTTGCTAAAAAGCAACCCTGGTCATTTTTAGTGTAAGGTCCACCCCAAGGAAATGTACCTCCTTGAAGACCTCCACGCGCAGCATATTCCCATTCAGCTTCAGTAGGAAGTCTAAACTTAGGAACTAAACTTTTATTCTTTTTAGATTTTTGATATGCGTTTTTAGTCAATGTTCTCCATTCACAAAATGCACTGGCCTGAAACCAAGTGACACCAACAACAGGGTATTCACTATAAGCATCATGCCAAAAGTAGTCGTTGTGCATAGGTTCATTATAAGAGTATTTAAAATCTCTGATCCATACAGTAGTGTCAGGATATATAGGAACCGGTACTTCTCGAATAAATTTACTTCTGTCCAAATCAGGAAATTCATCTTGCATAAATTTATCAGTAATAATAATTTTATCCTCTATTTCCTCAAATTCACGACCATCAACATATTTAATATAAGTGGGAAATCCTCCAGAATTAGTTTCATCATAATATCCTTCTTCAAGAAGAGCTGCTATCAAATCATCCTTTCGTTCTTGCATTTTAATCATATAGCCTTTACTACCTGTAACATCAGAATATTTGTGTCTGTATATAAATTTTTCAGTATCCCATGTACGTCTTTCGTTAAAAACTTTATCATCCTCTAAAAAGAAACTTTCAACAACCTCTAGATAATCTTCATCAGGATATTCATTTCTTTCTAAAATTAAGTCAACATCCCAGTTTAATGTTTGGTTAGCATAAAACTCCTCATCTGAATCATAAACTGTATTCTCTAACTTCCACTGTTCGTAAACTGATAATTGAGAAGTATCAGCTTCAATAAATGCATATTGTCTAATTCCGTCATTTGATTCAGATTCTCCATCTGACAACAAAATCTCCTCAGCTTTGATCGCTAAAGCAGTTCTTAACACAGAATCTCTGGTCCAATTAACAAATTGTCTGTATTCAGAGTTGGTAATCTCAGTTTCGTCCATATAAAATGATCTAACTGTAACTGTTTTAGTTGGTGCATCTTCAATTGAAGCGATATCATCATCTGACTTACCCATTATATAAGAACCGCCAGGAATCAATGTCATTCCATAAGGTTTCTCAGGATAATATTTTTTTCCTTTTACTCCGATTAGCTCTCCTTTTGATTGATTTAAGCCCCCGGAACCACAGCTATATACGAATATAGCTAAGGTTAATAACTGTAATATTTTCTTTGTTTTTTTCATATAGCCTATTTTGAAAAAAGTGGTTAAACTTACCCATATAAATTTAAATACGCAAATAAATAATTTTTCCAAAAGTAATAATTGATACAAAGTTACAAAACATTTTTTTTAATTGCCTTGAACCATCTTTCAGGTATGGAGCCATTTTTTGCAACTTCATAATCATCAAGCGTACAGGCTAATAACGTGTTTTGTTTAAGTTTATTATTTGATCCGTCACCAATTATCTCAATCCACCATCTAGAAGTAATCTTATTTTGATAAAAAATTAACTCATACTCATCGACAATAACCGTAAATTTGTTATAATCTTCATCATTTTGGAAATCAGAATCCTGAATCCTACAATTAACCCCTTCGATAAAGTACCAGATAATTTGAGATATTAGCATCTCCGTAATTTCGTCCTCGTTTGAAGACTTATATTCATATATTCCAAAAGATGACACCTTATTACTAATTCCAGCATATCGGCTTAAAGCACATATTTCCTTTCCATCAAAACCATTAGGTGAAAATTTCTGTCTCGAACTTAACTCAGAAGCTCTTACAGACTTTAAGTCAATACTCACAATATCAGCATCTCTCATTACAGGTTCAGATAATCTTAAATTTGAACTTACTTCACCTAACCTGTAGGATTCAAAATATAGATTTTCCATAAGATCAATTTCTTCTTGAGAGTTATGGTATGTTTGATATCCAAGATTGGAATAATTAAATAGGTTGTGTGGCTCGTCAAGAATAATCTTTCCAAGATAGCTTAAATTATTAATTGGCTTGGCAGAATCACCAATATCAAAGTTTGAATCTATATTTACTATATTAACTGTACTTTTAAAAGAATCATACGATCTATAGTTAGCGTAAAGTAAATCATGACTTCCACCTATAATAATTGGTATTATGTTTTTTTCAAAAAGAATTGAAAACATGGAAATAATCCTTCCATACGTCTGCTCAACATTTTCGCCTAAAATTAGATTCCCTAGATCAGCAATTTCAGTTGACCAGTTACCAGGATAAAGATTATATAAGGACTTTCTAATTTCATTTAAATTTAATTCATCCCCTAAATAATCTATTGAATTTCTGTTTTCTGGTACTCCGATGATTACAATTTTAATTGTATCCAAATCTGGTATTCCGCGTTCGGAAGTATGTATTTGAATTTTATTTCCAAGTATTAGTGATGACATAAGCTCATTATGAACAATAAGATGATCATCAACAGGTTTAAGTAAATTGTCAAAGGGTGATGTTAGAAATTCTGATCCCATTTGATTTATTTCTTAATTTTTTTCGAAGTATTAGCTTGATATATTTCTTTTGCTTGATCTAAATCTAAAGACTGGACATCTAGATTTTTGTCCAATAAGATTCTTTTTTTAGACTTTACAAGATAAAACTTACCCCATCTTCCTTTTTCAATTTTTATACCTTCCTCTTCCCAGTTATGAATAATTTTTTCTCTTTCTTTTCTTTTCTTATCCTCGATAAGTTCTTCTATATCTTCTTTGGTTAAATTGTCCCAGTCATATGCCTTTCCAACATTAATAAACATATTATTCCATTTGATAAAGGGGCCAAATCTTCCTTTACCTTTTTGCACATCCATATTATCGTAAGTATGAATCGGTGCATCAGCTTTTTGTTTTTCTTCAATAAGAACCTTTGCTTCATCAAGTGATATTGAAGTTGGAGATTTTCCAGTTGGGATAGAGATGAATTTTTTTCCAAATTTTATATAGGGCCCATATCTTCCGTTGTTGGCGACAACTAATTCACCTTGAATTTCTCCGATTTCTCTTGGAAGTTCAAAAAGTAGTAGTGCTTGATCTAAGTCTACAGATTCGATTTGTAAGTCCGAAGGTAAGCTTGCAAACTTTGGTTTTTCTTCATCTTCAACTGTTCCAATCTGAACCATTGGTCCAAATTTCCCAAGTCTTACGCTAATCTCCTTGCCACTCTCAGGATGAGTGCCTAAAACTCTCTTACCGCTTTCACGAGTTGCATTTTTTTGTACATCTTCAACTACTGGATGAAAATCATTATAAAAATTCTTCATCATTTCGGTCCATTCTTTCTTTCCTTCAGCAATTCTGTCAAAATCTTGCTCGACCCTTGCTGTGAAATTATAGTCCATAATATTTTTGAAGTGGTTGATTAAAAAATCTGTAACAATCATACCGATATCAGTAGGAATAAGTTTTCCTTTATCTGATCCAAATTTTTCGATCAGATTTTCTTCTTTAATTTGACCATCAACAAGAGACAATTTTATAATTTTTCTGGGTTTGGCTTCTGTTGAACCTTTTTCAACATATTTTCTGTTTTGAATTGTTGAAATCGTAGGGGCATATGTTGAGGGCCTACCAATTCCTAATTCTTCTAGTTTTTTAACAAGAGATGCTTCTGAGTACCTGTAAGGAGGTCTACTAAACTTTTGCGTTGAATATAAACTATTCAAATTCAATACTTCATTATCACTGACGTTAGGCAAGATACCATCTTCATCCTTAGAAGAATCCTCTTTTGAAACTTGATATAACTTTAAATATCCATCAAATTTTATTACTTGACCATTTGCAGCAAAAATTTCATCATTTGAGGAATTTGAAATTTTTATACTTGTCTTTTCAAGTTTAGCTGGCGTCATCTGAGAAGCAAGTGTTCTGTTAAAAATAAGAGTATATAGTCTTTTTTGATCATAATCTGTGATGCTATCTGGGGACATTGAGAAATTAGTTGGCCTTACTGCTTCATGAGCCTGTTGAGCTCCCTTTGATTTTGTATTGTAATTCTTAGGATTTGAATAAGAGTTTCCAAAAAGACTTATAACTTTTTCTTTTGCCTGTTCAATCGCTAATGACGATAGATTTACACTATCTGTTCTCATATAAGTAATATACCCCGATTCATACAGTCTTTGAGCTGTACTCATTGTTTTTCCAACAGGAAAAGATAATTTTCTAGAAGCCTCTTGTTGCAATGTTGAAGTAGTAAAAGGAGCAGGAGCAGATTTTACTAAAGGCTTTTTTGTTATTTCTGAAACATTAAAAGAGGAATTAACCATACTTTTCAGGAAGTTTTCTGCATCTTCCTTTGAATTAAATTCTTTTGAGAGTTTGGCCGTAAATTCTTTCTTTAAAGTGTTTTCAAATATTGCCTCCAGTCTAAAGGTTGAAGAAGGAACATGATTTCTAATTTCCCTTTCCTTTTCAACCAATAATCTTACTGCAACAGATTGAACCCTTCCAGCAGAAAGCCCACCTTTTACTTTTCTCCACAAAACAGGTGATAATTCGTATCCCACAATTCTGTCAAGTATTCTTCTAGCTTGTTGAGCATCAACCAGGTTATAATTTATTGTTCGTGGGTTATTTATAGCATTAGTTATTGCTGATTTCGTTATTTCATTAAAAACAATCCTTTTGGTTGAATTCTCCTCTAACTTTAGGGTTCTAAACAAATGCCATGCTATTGCTTCCCCTTCCCTATCTTCATCACTTGCTAACCAAACAGTTTTTGATTTTTTAACTAAATCACGCAAATTTTTGACAATAGATTTTTTGTCAGTTGAGATTTCATATTTTGGTTTAAAATTATCCTCAACATCAATTCCAATATTTTTTGAAGGTAAATCAGAAATGTGCCCAAAACTAGAGGCAACCTTATAACCCTTTCCCAGGTATTTCTCAATTGTTTTTGCTTTCGCTGGTGACTCAACTATAACTAAATTATCTGCCATTTTTGAAATATAAGAGTACAAATGTAGATTATTTTTTCATAACGTTAAGATTCAAAAATTAAGCCACAAAAAAATTGTTGAAATTATTAGCATGACAAATTGTCGTATTTTTAGTATATTTGCATGCTAAATTGAAAATTAAACAATGAGTGAAAAAAATCCATATAAATACAACGGAGACACACTAGTTATCGAAGATAAGACAATGGTTTCTAATGAAAAATCTGTGTATTTGGAGAGCTACGGTTGTGCCATGAATTTTAGCGATAGTGAAATTGTCGCGTCCATTCTTTCCAAAAATGGATATAAGACAACTAATGATATGTATTTAGCTGACTTAATATTAGTGAATACATGTTCAATTAGGGAAAAGGCAGAACTAACAGTTAGAAAAAGGTTAGAAAAGTTTAACAGAGTTAAACGAAAAAATTCAAAAGTAAAAGTAGGGGTGTTGGGATGTATGGCAGAAAGATTAAAATACAAATTCTTAGAAGAGGAAAAGATTGTTGATATGGTTGTAGGCCCAGATGCATACAAAGACCTTCCCAATCTGTTAAATGATGTTGAAGATGGTAAATCTGCTGTCAATGTAATCTTGTCAAAAGATGAAACATACGGAGATATATCTCCTACCAGAATTAATTCAAACGGGGTAACCGCGTTTATTTCAATTACAAGAGGTTGTGATAATATGTGTACATTCTGTGTTGTTCCCTTCACAAGAGGAAGAGAAAGAAGTAGAGATCCTCAATCAATTATTAATGAATTAAATGACCTACATGTTAAAGGATTCAAAGAAATAACATTACTAGGTCAAAATGTAGATAGTTATCTATGGTTTGGTGGCGGACTCAAAAAAGATTTTTCTAAAGCCAGTGAAATGCAAAGAGCATCATCTATAAATTTCTCAAAATTATTAGAGATGTGTGCATTATCACAACCCAAGGTAAGAATTAGGTTTTCTACATCCAATCCACAAGACATGTCATTGGATGTTATTAGAATTATGGCTAAATATGAAAATATTTGTAATTATATTCATCTGCCTGTTCAAAGTGGTAGTGACAATGTATTAAAAGCAATGAATAGACAACATACAAGAAGTGAATATTTACAATTAATAAAGAATATTTATAAAATTATTCCTGATTGCAGTGTAAGTCATGATATGATTGCTGGATTTCCCGATGAATCTGAAAATGATCACAAGGATACACTTTCATTAATGGAGGAGGTAAAATATTCCTTTGGTTATATGTTTAAATATTCTGAAAGACCTGGAACTCCCGCTGCAAAAAAATTAAGTGATAACATAGAAGAAAAAATCAAAAGCAGAAGGCTAAGTGAAATTGTTGACCTGCAACTTAAACACAGCCTGTATAGAACAAAAGAATTTGTTGGAAAGACTGTGGAGGTTTTAATTGAAAAGAAATCAAAAAAGTCAGATCAACATTGGGCTGGAAGAAATCCACAAAACACAACAGTCGTATTTCCAAAGGAAAACTATAAAATAGGCGAATTTGTAAATGTAAAAATTAGTGACTGTACAAGCGCAACACTTGTTGGAGAAGCTACTGGATTATCAAAAAATAATTAATTATGATTTCATTACAAGCATTAAAACAAAGATTTGAAATAATCGGAAATTCTATTGGACTTAACAGAGCTTTAGAAAAAGCAATGCAAGTTGCTCCAACAGACATTTCTGTTTTAGTAACCGGAGAGAGTGGTGTTGGAAAAGAAGTAATTCCAAAAATTGCTCATCAACTATCTCACAGAAAACATTCAAAATTTATCGCAGTAAACTGTGGGGCAATTCCTGAGGGAACGATTGATAGTGAACTTTTTGGTCATGAAAAGGGAGCATTTACTGGTGCCACTCAAACTAGAGCGGGATATTTTGAGGTTGCTGACGGAGGGACTATATTTTTGGATGAAGTTGGGGAATTACCATTAACCACACAGGTAAGATTATTAAGAGTTCTTGAAAACGGAGAATTTATTAAGGTTGGGTCAAGTAAAGTTCAAAAAACTAATGTAAGGATAGTCGCTGCAACAAATGTTAATATGCAAAAAGCGATTGAAAAAAATAAATTTAGGGAAGACCTATATTATAGACTTAGTACAGTTGAAATAAACTTACCTCCATTAAGGGAAAGAATCGATGATATTCACCTATTATTTAGAAAATTCTGCTCTGATTTTGCCCAAAAGTATAATATGCCAACAATACGACTTAGTGAGGAAGCTATAACCATACTTTTAAGTCACCAGTGGAAAGGAAATATAAGACAACTTAAGAATATCGCAGAACAATTGTCTGTTCTAGAAGAAGATAGAACTATAAATAAAGATGTTTTAAAAGATTATTTACCAAAATTGAATGATAATTTACCGGCAATAATAGGTGGTGAAAAAAGAGAATCTGATTTTAACACAGAAAGAGAAATTTTATATAAGGTACTTTTTGACATGAAAGGAGATCTAAACGACTTGAAAAAACTAACCCTTGAATTAATGCAAACGAATAATTTGAGTGAGTTTAAGAAAAATAATGAAAAATTAATAGACAAGGTCTACAATAAAGAGAGCATTGAGCAAAAAGAAAATATTGAAATTGTAGAAGTTGAAAACAAAAAAACTGATAGGTCAAATGCAGAATTTGATAACGATTTTGATTATATTCAGGAGGTAAAGGCAATTGAATCGCTTTCTATTCAGGATAAAGAATTGGAATTAATCAAAAAGTCACTGGAGAAACATAAGGGAAAACGTAAAGTTGCCGCCAAAGAATTAGGTATTAGTGAAAGGACTCTTTATCGAAAAATTAAACAATTTAATCTGTAACTAAATGAGATTTTTTATTTTTAGTATAACCTATTTAATGATCATTCAAAGTTGTAGTGTAAAATATAGTCTTACGGGGGCCTCTATTTCACCAGAAACAACATCGTTTCAGGTTAATTATTTTCAAAATAATGCACCCTTGATTGAACCAGGCATTGAACGAGACTTTACCAACAAACTTATTGATCTTTTGATAAATCAGACCAGTCTGGAATTGGTTAAATCAAATGGGGATTTGGTTTATGAAGGAGAAATTGTTGAATATAGAATATCTCCAACTACTGCTACTTCAGATAATAGAGCAGCGCAAAACAGATTAACGGTGGGTGTAAATGTCAGATTTTATGATATCAAAGACCCTGATGCAGATTTTGAAAAGAGATTCTCATTTTATTATGATTATCCTGCAAGTGTACAATTAATCGGTAGTCAAAAAGATACTGCTATGGAGGAAATCTTTGAACGAATTACACAAGATGTTTTTAATGCTTCACTAGCTAAATGGTAATTATGAATAAAAAGAATTTTATCAAAATAGTTCAGCAGCCAAACAATTTATCAGATAAGGAATTGAAATTTGTAGAGGAAATAAACAAGGAGTACCCCTATTTTCAAGCTAGTAAGGCTATCCTTTTAAAATTTTTAAAAAAAACCAAGGATATTAAATTCAAAAAACATTTAAGATCAACAGCGGCATATACCAAAAATAGAGAAGTTTTATTTGATTTTATAAATGATATAAATGATCAGAATGAGAAAGTATATTTCAACAAGAATGAGATTAAGAGAGTTTTAAATGAAAGCCCTAATCCTATCAAAAGTCAAAAAATAGAGTTTAACTCATTTGTTGACTGGCTTGAACTAGCGAACTTAAAACCTATTGACAGGGAAAATCAAAGTTCAAAAATTGATAATTTTATTTCTAAAAAACCTAAATTAAAAATAACCTCTCAATCCGAGGATATTCCTCCTAATATAAATCCTGAAGTTATTTCTGATACAGGTTTTATGACAGAAACATTGGCAAAGCTTTATCTAAGTCAAAAAAATTATGAAAAAGCAATTCAATCTTACAAAATATTAAGTTTGAAATTTCCAGAAAAAAATAGTTACTTTGCAGACCAAATTAAAAAAATTAAAAAAATTAAAAAATTAAAATAATATAAATGGGTTCATATTCAATCTTCTTAGCACTTATCGTAATTGTAGCATTCTTACTAGTAGTTGTAATCATGGTACAAAATCCTAAAGGTGGAGGTTTATCATCTTCTTTTGGTGGTGGTGGAACTCAGCAATTGGGTGGTGTAAAGCAAACAACAGACTTTTTAGACAAAAGTACTTGGTATCTTGGTGCGTTTCTAGTCGGACTAATATTGCTTTCAAATATAACTTTTACCCAATCAGTTTCTAATTCAGAATCTAAAGCTCTTGATTCTGAACAAATTGTAGCGGAACCACTTCCTGTGATCCAATCAGAAGATTTTTCTTCTGAAGACTCTGAATAGTTAGCATACATGTAATTTTGTCAGCATTTTTTGACTGGCATGATTTATGAAAAATTTAAATAAACAATTATTATGAAAGTAAATATTAAACCACTTGCTGATAGAGTTCTTGTTGAACCTATGCAAGCTGAGACAAAAACGGCATCTGGAATAATAATTCCTGATAATGCAAAGGAAAAACCACAAAAAGCTATTGTAGTGGCTGTTGGTGATGGTACCAAAGATCACTCAATGACAGTAAAAGTTGGAGATCACGTTCTTTACGGAAAGTATTCTGGAACAGAACTTAAGCATGAAGGAAAAGACTATTTGATTATGTCAGAAAAAGATATTCTGGCAATCGTTTAATATAAAAAAACTACAAAATGGCAAAAGATATAAAATTTGATATTGAAGCTAGAGATGGATTAAAAAGAGGTGTTGATGCTCTGGCCAACTCTGTAAAAGTTACATTGGGCCCAAAAGGACGTAATGTAATAATAAGCAAATCATTTGGTGGACCACAGGTAACAAAAGATGGTGTTACTGTAGCCAAAGAAATTGAACTTGAAAATGAGTTAGAAAATATGGGGGCTCAGATGGTTAAAGAAGTTGCCTCTAAAACAAATGATCTAGCTGGAGACGGTACAACTACCGCAACAGTTTTAGCTCAAGCAATTGTAAAAGAAGGGTTGAAAAATGTCGCTTCAGGAGCAAATCCTATGGATTTAAAAAGAGGAATAGATAAAGCTGTTTCTTGTATTACTGAAGAGCTTAATAAACAATCTAAACAGGTAGGTAATTCCTCAGAAAAAATTCAACAGGTAGCAAGTATTTCAGCAAATAATGATTCCACAGTGGGTAATCTTATTGCAAAAGCATTTGAGAAAGTTGGCAAAGAAGGGGTTATTACTGTTGAGGAGGCAAAAGGTACCGACACCTATGTTGATGTTGTTGAAGGAATGCAATTTGACAGAGGTTATCTTTCTCCTTATTTTGTAACAAACGCAGATAAAATGATTACAGAGTTAGAGAATCCATATATTTTACTTTTTGATAAAAAGATTTCAAATCTTCAAGAAATATTACCGATTCTTGAGCCTGTTTCTCAATCAGGAAAAGCATTACTTATAATTGCAGAAGATGTTGAAGGGCAAGCACTTGCAACTTTAGTGGTTAATAAGCTTAGAGGTGGATTAAAAATTGCTGCGGTAAAAGCTCCTGGTTTTGGAGATAGACGTAAAGCAATGCTTGAGGATATTGCGATCCTAACGGGCGGTACAGTTGTTTCTGAGGAAAGAGGGTTTTCATTAGAAAATGCTGATTTAAGTATGCTTGGTACTGCAGAAACAATTACTATCGATAAGGACAATACAACTATTGTTAACGGTGCAGGAAAAGCTTCTGATATCAAAGCTAGAGTCAGTCAGATTAAAGCACAGATTGAAACTACAACAAGTGATTATGATAAAGAAAAACTTCAGGAAAGACTTGCTAAACTAGCAGGTGGAGTTGCCGTCTTATATGTAGGTGCTGCTAGTGAAGTTGAAATGAAAGAAAAGAAAGATAGAGTTGATGATGCATTACATGCAACTAGAGCTGCCGTAGAAGAAGGTATTGTTGCCGGTGGTGGTGTTGCTCTTGTGAGAACAAAAGATAAATTAGCGAAACTCAAATCTGAAAATGCAGATGAAACTACTGGAATCCAAATTGTAGATAAAGCTATCGAAGCACCCATTCGTACCATTGTAGAAAATGCAGGTGGTGAGGGAAGTATAGTAATAGCAAAAGTAATAGACAGTAAAGACAATATGGGTTATGACGCAAAAAATGAAGAGTACGTTGATATGCTAAAAGCAGGAATTATTGATCCAAAGAAAGTTACACGAATTGCATTAGAAAATGCAGCGTCAGTTGCAGGTATGATTCTGACTACAGAATGTGCGGTAATTGACATCAAAGAAGATACTCCTGCACCGATGCCACCAATGGGTGGAGGCGGTATGCCAGGAATGATGTAATTCCTTAAATAAATCTTGATTAAAAGAGCGATAATTAATTTTATTGCTCTTTTTTATTTGATGTATGTATTGGTTTTCTGTCTAAGCCATGGTCTTTTATAACTTGCAAATCCCGATATTGACAACAAGGGTCTAATAAGCTGTAAGCTTCATCGGAGGCAATTTTTTTTTCAGTATCATGGCCAATTGATCCTAAAAATTCATGAATCTCATTTATTGTAATATTCTTCTCATTATAAACAACTTTCAATACTCTATTATCCAAATTCCAATCAGCTAACTTAACTCCCTTTACGTCAATTGCTTTTTTTTCAATTCTTTCTTCACACATCATACAAACCCCATCTACAACAATTTTGGCAGATTTGGTTTGACTAAAACTATTTAATGTAACCAATAGAAAGATTGAAATAAATATATAGTTATTATTTTTCATGAATTACTAATTTAATTAATCTTATACCTAAGTCCAAGATACGACATTCTTCCAGAAACTGGACCATAAACCATGGTTGCATCAAAATATTGACCAAACGGATCAGAATTAGAAATAATACCATCAGTTTGTTTGTAATTTGTCAGATTTTCAACACCTAAATAAACTTCAAATGAATCTGAAAAAACCCTTGTAATTTGAGAGTTAATTAAATCCAGCTTTGACGAAAAGGGATTTAATCTAAATATTTCCGGGTTTTGAATAGTTGAAGGAATTCTTTGTTTACCTAAATGATTATAGGTTAAATCAAATTTCCATTTCCTTGATTTTTCGTTTGAAGGACCATCGAATGAAAGGTTTAGAAAAAATCTGTCGTAAGGGGTTAATGGGTTTTGTAGCCTGCCAGAAATATAATCTGTTTTGGCATCAGTGTTTTTATAAGCAAATAGTAAATCAATACTATTTGCTAAAGAATAAGAAAATTGTGCTTGAAAGCTCTTCGCATAACTTCTACCAACTAAATTATAAAATAAAATATTTGAAGGGCTTTCCCAATCAACAACAACTCTGCTTTCAAAATCTGTAATGTAGTAATCTATTATTAATTGAGAATCTTTGCCAAATAGTTTGAAACTCTGAATTATTGAAGCTCCATAATTCCAAGCAACTTCAGGCTTCATGTCAAAATAATTATATGACATAAACCCACTTGAAGAATCTGCACTGGAAAAAGAAATTAATCTTGAACTGTAAAATAGTTTTTGATTTTCAGAAAAGAGATTGGCGATTCTGTTTGCTTTACCTGCAGACATTTTTATCGTTGTTTTTGGCAGCGCCTGATATCTAATATGTAATCTAGGTGAGATGAAATTACCTATAATGTTATGATTGTCATACCTTATCCCAGCAGATAGATTTAAATTATCGAGATTATCATAATTGTATTCAAAATATGCCCCAATTGACTTTTCTGTTCTATCTAAGTCAAAAAATGATGTATTTAAATTGTTAACGGATTCGTCATAATTATCATGCGCAAATGAAATTCCGGTTTTAATTTTACTTCTGGTATCGCCAATTATAGAATTATATACCAAATTGGAGTAAAAACTAGCATGTCTTGTATCATGAAAACTATTTCCAAAATCAGCCCCCTGATCAACATTGCTATATGACAATTGTAACCCTAAAGACCTGTAAGTTATATCTGGATTAACATATCCAAATTTTAAAGTACTTCTAAAAATATTGGAATCTGCAGAACCACCCCAAGAATCATTAATAGGAGGCCCAGGAATAATAGCGGGATCAAAATAATCAATTTCTCCATAGACCCTTTCATCACCAACATAATTAATATCAAAAAAACCAACTAGACCCTTGTTTGCATTGGTATACTGAAATCTATTTAAAATATTAATTTGTTGACCCGTAGGAGTATCACCAAAATTATCATTGTTATGGTCGTCTCTGTTGTCTTTTTTATCAGCGTGCAAATACAAACCATAATCAATTTTTTCCGTAAATTTTGTGGAATAATGAGTGTTTAATTCAAATCTTTCCATAGAGTTGTAATACGCATTAGCGAAAAACTTCTTATCAGACATAGGCTTAAGTAGTTCAGCATTAATCTGTCCTGAAACACTCTCATAACCATTTACAACACTTCCCGAACCCTTTGCAACCTGTATACTTTCAATCCATGTGCCTGGAATAAATGTTAGTCCATATGCATTCAAAGCGCCTCTTATAGAAGGTATATTTTCAACGGATATCAAAATATTTGGACTAGCTAAACCTAACATGTTAATTTGCTTTTTTCCAGAAATTGCATCAGAAAAATTCACGTCTATTGAAGGGGTAGTTTCAAAACTTTCAGCAAGATTACAGCAAGCAGCTTTTAATAATTCTTCAGAGCTTATTTTTAAGACATTTGCAGAACTTAGCAAGGACACAGATGAAGACTTTTCTTTAAAATTAATTGTTATCGCTTCTAAACTTGTATCAGGTTTTAATATAACTTTTGAATATTTATTTTTGGTTTGAAGCGTGTCGTTTAAATAGCCTATATAGCTAACAACAAATTCTTTCGCATCTTTAATGTCATTGATAAGAAAATTTCCATTTTGGTCGGAGACAACTCCCTTTGAGTTGTCAACTAAATAGATATTTGCACCAACAACTGGAACTTCATTATCGTCAAGTATTTCCACAACCATCCCTGACAGATTTTGAGTAAAAAAGGTCACTGACCAGAGAAGAAAAAACAAAAAAAATATCTGTTTCATTAATTACTAAATTAATAATATAAAAATAGTAAATATCGAAATAGATATTTCAATAATATCAAAATATTAACTTATCAAAAAAAGGTGTTAACAAAATTGAATTCTTTAATGTTTAATTAAGATAATTCGGTTATCAATTTATTTAATTTTGAAATTATGAATGACTTAAGAATAAATTCTGCATTAATATCTGTTTTTTCAAAGCAAGGTATCGAACCCATCGTTGAAGAACTTTCTAAGAATGATGTAAAAATATACTCAACAGGTGGAACATATAAATACATTTCAGAACTTGGTTATAATGTTACAGAAGTTGAAAATGTAACTGACTATCCCTCAATTTTTGGGGGAAGAGTAAAAACCTTACATCCAAAAATATTTGGTGGAATACTTTACCGAAGGGATAATAAAAATGACATTGAAGAAAAAGAGAAATTTGATATCCCTTCGATTGATCTTGTCATTGTTGATCTTTATCCATTTGAAAAAACAGTAAAAAATAGTAAAAGCGAATCTGAAATAATAGAAAAAATTGACATTGGAGGAATTGCCTTGATAAGGGCAGCCGCAAAAAATTTTAAAAATGTTACCTGTATTTCATCCATGAATGACTACAAACTTTTCTTAAAAAAATATAAGACGCAAGATGGTGTTTTAAATGAAGAGGATAGAAAATTATTTGCCGCAAAATCATTCAGAACATCTTCTTCGTATGATTCTGCCATTCAAGGATATTTTGAAGGAGTAAAAGAATCTGAGTTAAGATATGGTGAAAACCCACACCAAAAGGGATTTTTTTCAGGAAATATCAATAAAGTTTTTTCAAAATTACATGGTAAAGAACTTAGCTATAATAACTTTTTGGACATAGATGCAGCCATGGAATTAATGTCTGAATTCAAAGATGACCAGCCCACATTTGCCATATTAAAACACAATAATGCATGTGGAATTGCGATGAAATCTAGTATAAAAGAAGCTTATGATTCTGCCTTAGCAGCTGATCCAATTTCTGCATTTGGGGGTATCTTAATTTCTAATAAGAAAATTGATTTTGAAACTGCAAACACCATTAATTCTTTGTTCTGTGAAGTGGTTATTTCCCCAGAATTTGATTCAGATGCTTTAGAAAAATTAAAAGAAAAAAAGAATAGAATAATATTACTTTTAAACGACTATCCTAAAAAAGAGCAACTTTTTAGAACATGTTTGAATGGATCATTAAAACAATCACCAGATAATATAAGCGATAGTATTGAAATGCTAAAGTATCCAACAAAAATTAAACCCAATCCCGATCAAATTGAAGATTTGTTATTCGCTTCCAAAATTTCAAAAAATACAAAATCAAACACTATTGTTTTAGTAAAAAATAAACAACTACTAGCAAGTGGAACAGGTCAAACTAGCAGGGTTGATGCGTTAAATCAAGCCATTGAAAAAGCTGAAAAATTTGGTTTTGATTTAAAGGGTTCTAGTATGGCAAGTGATGCATTTTTTCCTTTCCCAGACTGCGTAGAAATTGCTCATAATAAAGGTATAAATTCAATTATTCAACCCGGAGGATCAATAAAAGATAATTTAAGTGTGGATTACTGTAATAATAACAAAATTGCTATGGTTTTTACAGGGGTTAGACATTTTAAACATTGATATGAATTTATTGTTTTATTATTTAATTTTTATTCTTAGATTTACATTACAGGCCTGAGTATTATAAACTTTATTTTTTTTTCTTTAACCTATGGGGTTTTTTGATTTTTTAACGGAAGAGATTGCAATCGATTTGGGTACAGCGAATACTTTAATAATACACAACGATAAAGTTGTTGTAGATAGTCCTTCAATCGTCGCTAAGGATAGAATCTCAGGAAAAATTATAGCTGTAGGGAATGAAGCAAATTTAATGCAAGGAAAGACCCATGAAAGTATCAAAACAATAAGACCTCTAAAAGATGGTGTAATTGCTGATTTTGACGCATCAGAGCAGATGATTAACTTATTCATTAAAAGTATTCCTACTTTAAAAAATAAAATATTTTCCCCCTCACTTATAATGGTAATTTGTATTCCCTCTGGAATTACAGAGGTTGAAATGAGGGCTGTGAAAGAATCTGCTGAAAGGGTTAATGGAAAAGAGGTCTATCTAATTCACGAACCAATGGCAGCAGCAATTGGAATTGGAGTAGATATTATGCAGCCAAAAGGAAATATGATTATAGATATTGGTGGAGGAACTACAGAAATTGCAGTTATTGCATTGGGAGGGATTGTTTGTGACCAATCTTTAAAAGTAGCAGGTGATGTTTTTACAAACGATATCATTTACTACATGAGAACCCAGCATAATCTTTATGTGGGAGACAGAACTGCTGAAAAAATAAAAATTCAGATTGGTGCAGCAACAGAAGATCTTGACGACCCCCCTGAAGAAATGAGTGTTCAAGGCCGTGATTTATTAACCGGTAAACCAAAACAAATTGAAATATCCTACAGAGAAATAGTAAAAGCTTTAGAGAAATCAATATTAAGGGTCGAAGATTCAGTAATGGAGACATTATCCAAGACACCTCCAGAACTTGCTGCTGATATTTATAATACGGGGATGTATTTAGCCGGGGGTGGATCTATGCTTAGAGGTTTAGATAAACGACTTTCAAAGAAGACCGATCTTCCAGTATACATTGCAGAAGACCCACTTCGAGCTGTTGTAAGAGGAACAGGTATTGTTTTAAAAAATATTCCAAAATACAAAAGCGTCTTGATAAAATAGATAGAAAAGTATGCAACGAATTATTTATTTCTTAATCAGAAATAAGAATTTTATTTTATTTCTAACGTTGCTGTCAATTTCAATTTCACTTAATTTTAGCTACAACGAGTACAACAAAAGTAAATTTATAAACTCTAGTAATTTTATATTTTCATCTCTTTACGACACAAAGTTTACGGTTTCAAAATATTTAAATCTTGAGCTTCAAAATCAATTATTATTAGAAGAAAACAAAAACCTTAAAAAGATCTTATTTAATTCAGAGACCCCTACTAAAAGTTTTGATTCGATAAATTCAATAGGTTTTGAAGTAATGACAGCATCGGTTATAAAAAATAGCTATTCTAAAACGAATAATTTTATTACCATTAATAAAGGCTCTAAACATGGAATTGGTATTGACAACGGTGTAATATCATCAAATGGGGTGGTAGGAATTATTGATAAAACTACTACAAATTACTCAAGACTTATTTCAATCTTAAACACAAATTTTTTACTCAATGCAAAATTTAAAAATTCAAATTATTTTGGGGTTTTATCGTGGAATGGAAAAAATATTAATAAAGTCCAATTAAAGGATGTTCCAAAACAAGCCAAAATTAAAATTGGTGATACAATTGTTACAGGGGGCAATTCATTAATTTTTCCAAAAGGAATACTAATTGGATATATCCAATCCTTTAAACTTGATAACTCAGAAAATTATTTGGAATTAGAGGTGAATTTGTCAACAGATATGACAAATATTGAAAATTTATATTTAATAAATAATAACAATACTACCGAAATAAATTTACTAAATGAATAATATAATTTACAATTTAATATTAGGTGCTTCTCTTATTTTAATACAGTCACTCCTTCTGAACAATATAAATTTTTTAGGATATCTAAATCCTTTTATTTATATATATTTTATAATATATTATCCCATTAAAAATAACAGATCTGTATTTATAATTCTTGCCTTTATTTATGGTTTACTAATTGATTTGTTTTCTGATACCCACGGAATTCATGCAGCCTCTACGCTTTGCATCGCATATTTTAGACCCTACCTGCTTAAACTTTTTTTTGGTATGGCATACGAACATCAAGTTGTGAAATTCAATTCCTTAGAACTTAAACAAAATATATTTTATCTTTTTTCAATGATAATTATTCATCATATAATCTTATTTAGTCTAGAAGTTTTTAATCTATCACAAGCTAATTTAATTTTTAATAACATAATAAGTAATAGCATTTTTACCTTCATATCTATTTATGTGTTATATCAATTTTTAATGAAAAAATCCAAATGAGAAAAAGCTTATTCTTCATATTGGTTCTTTTTACTTCCTTAACTTTTATTGCTAGGCTTTTCTATCTGCAGGTTTATGCAACAGAACCGTATTCAATTTATGAAGATAATGCGATAAGGAAGGTTTACACATATCCTAAAAGAGGATATATTTATGATAGAAATAATAAGCTACTAGTTTCAAACCAACCCTCTTATGATGTTATGGTAATCCCAGGGGAAGTCAAAGAGCTGGATACAACTGAATTCTGTGGTTTGCTTAAAATTTCTAAAGAGTATTTCGTTAATAAGTTAGATAGGACTAGCAACTACTCAAGAAGAATACCATCTGTATTTTTAGCACATCTTTCAAAGAATGATTACGGTTTTTTAGCCGAAAAAATAAGGAAATATGAGGGGTTTTATATTCAAAAAAGAAACCTCAGAGAATATAATACAAAAATTGGAGCAAATGTTCTAGGCTATGTAGCGGAGGTAAACAGATCTAATATTGAAAAAGACCCGTATTACACTACTGGAGACATTATAGGCAAACAAGGAGTTGAACTTTCTTATGAAAAATATTTAAGGGGAGAGAAAGGAATTAAATTTATTCAAAAAGATAGGTTTAACAGGGACATAGGTAATTTTAACAATGGCAATAATGATATAAATTCGATCGCAGGAAATGATTTAACTATAACAATAGATTCTGATTTACAGGAATACGGGGAATCATTAATGGTAAATAAAAGAGGAGCTATAGTCGCAATAGAGCCAGCAACTGGTGAACTACTTTCTCTTGTTTCTGCCCCCTCCTATAATCCAAATTTACTAGTTGGTAGAGAAAGGTCCAAAAATTATTATGAACTATATAAAGACAGTATTTATAGACCACTCATTGATAAAGGATTATTATCAACTTTTCCGGCGGGATCTCCTTTTAAAATAATCGTTGGGTTAATCGCTTTGCAGGAAAATGCCGTTTCTGAAAAAAGTACAATATACTGTAACGGATCATATGTCTATGGTAAAAATAAAAAATCAATGAAGTGTCATTGTGGTGGTGGATACAGAAATATTTATAATGGCATTTCAGAATCTTGTAATTCATACTTTGCTGAAGCCTACAGAAAGACAATTAATATGGACAATGAAATTTCAAAGAATTTTGATAAGTGGAGCTCAAGTGTTCAGAGTTTTGGTCTTGGAAATTTTTTGAATAACGACTTACCTGTAGGTAAAAAAGGAATTATTCCTGACTCTGAATTTTATGACAAATGGTATCCGGATTTTAGATGGGGCCCCACTACAAACTTATCTAACTCGATTGGTCAAGGAGAAATTCTGGTTACTCCAATTCAACTTGCTAATATGATGGCCGCAGTTGCTAATAAGGGATATTATTATACTCCTCATATAATTAAAAATATTCAAGGTGACTCAATCGAAGAGAGATTTAGGAAAAAAAATATTATTGAAATCGATAAACAACATTTTGATATAATTGAAATTGGACTAAAAGAGGTTTATAAAAGTGGAACCGGTAAGTTTTTAAATATTCCTGGAATAGAAATATTTGGTAAATCGGGAACAGCTGAAAATTTTACAAGACTTGAAGGTAAAAAAACTCAACTGACTGACCATTCAATTTTTGTTGCTTATGCTCCAAAAGAAAATCCAAAAATTGCCATTGCTGTATTGGTGGAAAATGGCTATTACGGGTCAACATGGGCGGGTAGAATAACAAGTTTGATGATCGAAAAATATTTAAAAGGATATGTAACTCTTAAAAAAACTGAGGAACTGGTTATTAATAAGAGCTTAGAAAATGAGTATTTAAAACCATTTTCGGGTAAGCCATTTTCTATAAATAAGCTATGATTGGGCAGAGAAAAAATAGATTAAAATTAGATTGGATAATAATTTCAATTTATCTTTTGCTTGTTGGTTTTGGTGTTGGAAATATTTTATCCTCAAGTGTCTCAGGAGAAGAAATTTTTCTTTTTGATTTCACAAAATTATATGGAAAACAATTCATCTATGCTTTCATTTCACTATTTGTTGGTTTCATTGTAATTTCTATAGATGTAAAATTTTATGAGAGATTTTCAAGTATCTTTTACCTCTTATCGTTAATATTATTGATATGCCTGTTTTTATTTGGAAAAAGAGTAAATGGAGCTTTATCATGGTTTCCTATAGGAAGTTTTAATCTTCAGCCTAGTGAATTTGTAAAGATTACCGTTGCCTTAGCTGTTTCAAAATATATTAGTGATTATCAAACTGATTTAAGAAAAATATCAGACCAAGCAAAATTGTTTTTAATTATTTTGATACCAATTCTAATAATTATTTTACAGAATGACACGGGAAGTTCAATTGTGTTTTTTTCGCTTTTTCTTGTTTTATATAGAGAGGGTATTTCCCAAAATTATATTAAGTCTATTTTTGCAATAATTATTTTATCGATAATTACACTTAAATTTTCGTTATTAACCTCTTCCATCATTGTTGTGCTTTTTACCACTGCATATTATTTTTTCAAAGCAAAAACCAAAAATAAAATTATTAAGATCATTGTTGTTTCATTTCTTAGTCTAACAACTTGTTTTGCTACAACCTACACTTACAATAATATTTTAAAAAATCATCAAAGAAATTATATTAAAGTATGGCTGAATCTTGAAAAAGATCCACTTAAAATTAAAAAAATGGAGAAAACCATTTTATATAACTTAAACGAATCAAAAAAAGCAATAAGCTCAGGTGGTTTGACCGGAAAAGGATATTTAAAGGGCACTCGAACAATGGGAAATTTTGTTCCTGCACAACACAGTGATTATATATTCAGTACAGTCGGAGAAGAATGGGGTTTTTTTGGAAGTATTTTTATAATTTTTCTGTATACAATGCTGATTTTAAGAATATTATATCTTTCAGAAATTCAAAAAAATAAATTCAGTAGAGTTTATGGTTATTCAACTGCGTCAATATTATTTATACATTTTTTAATAAATATTGGAATGGTATTGGGACTCACCCCTACTATAGGAATACCATTACCTTTTTTAAGTTATGGCGGATCCAGTTTGATAGCATTTACAATTCTTTTATTTGTCTTTTTAAGATTAGATGCAAATAAAATTAACGAATGGTAATCTTATTTTTTTAACTCTAGTTTTTCAGCAAAATAGTCACAAAAATCTAACATTGTCTGAGACATTTTTTCGTCTTGAGTAGCTCGATTAAATGTTGTTGCCATACCCGAAAGTATCTGATGAAAGAAAATTTTCATTTCGTCCAATGGCATGTCTTTAGTCCACAAATCAATACGTAAACTTTCTTTTCTTTTTGAATCCCATACTGATAAAAACGCTGCTTTTGTTTCATGGTCTTTAATTCCTCCATCACTAGCTGACCATAGAATTTTTTCTGGAATTTTATTCTCATCTAACTCTACAGAAATTTCAATTTTTGATTTTTGTTTTTTCATTATTTCTTGGGCTTATATTTTGATTTATTATAAATATCAATTGGTTTTAATGCTGTCATTTCTTTAAAAGAAATCTTATTATTTTTCATGAAAGATTTTACAATCTGCCAACCAATAAATTTACCAATCATTTCCGATGAATCTTTATCATTTTCTAAATAGAATTTAGAAAATGGAGCATTGTTTATAAATCTACTATTTAGTTTATTGTCTGGATCAAATAGAATTTCGTTTTCAATAAAATATGTCCAAATAAAATATTCATTTTCGATTGCCCAATTTATCTTCTTTTGACTGTATCCAATTTTATAGTTGTCAGGCACTTCATCTAAAATAATGTCCTTATAATACAAAACCTTTCCGTGATAAATTATCTTATCAAGAAATGTATAGTCATCTGAACTAGGGATAAGTTTTTTAGCATACTGACTTGCAATATCAGAAATAATATTTTGCTGATTTAAATCTTCTTTAATGTAGTTGGGAATGCCTTCATAGAATCTATGATCAAACCCAAGATAATTATCTAACCCAATTAGTAAAATCGAGTCAGCAAGAATAATTCGGTTTCTATAATCAACATCTGTATTAACTGTTATTAGTCTTGGTTTTCGGATAGAGTCAAAATACTTATCATTGTTTTTAAAGAATTTTGTTATTTGGATTTGTAAAGATGAAATGTCATCATATTGATATAAAATTTCATTATAAATTTCTCTCTGAATTGGATCATTTAATCTTCTAAACCAAATTTCATCTGAAAAATTACTTGGAAAAAAGAAAGGGTATATTTCTTTAACCTGATCAATTGAGCTTGTATCAGATTCATAAAAAACTTTTTCAAATCTTTCAATTTTTAATAAATTTTTTGATGGATCTTTTGTTTCAGCACATGACACGATAAAAAGTATAATTAAAAAAATTATACTTTTGTTAATGTAGTTTGGCAAAAAGATTGACATTAGTTTATTTTAGCATTACAAATATAATATACTTTTTACCTTTTAATAAAAAATGAAAGAATCAGAAACTATAGATCATATCGTTGATTGGATCAAAGATTACCAAAGTAAAAATAAAATTAAGGGATTGGTTATAGGTGTTTCAGGTGGAATTGATTCTGCACTAACATCTACGTTATGTGCTTTAACGGGTTTAAATACATTGTGCTTGAATATGCCCATAAGACAGAAAAAGGAACAATTCGACAGAGCAGCTAAGCATATCTCATGGCTAAAAAATAAATTTGAAAATGTAAATTCTGTAAATATTGATCTGACACCTTTTTTTGAGAAATTTGAATCAACGGTTGATACAAGTTTTGATAAAAGCAAATTAGGTCTGGCTAATTCTAGATCTAGAATGAGAATGCTAACACTATACTATTATGCAGGAATTAGTAATTCAATTGTTGTTGGTACTGGAAATAAAGTTGAAGATTTTGGAATAGGATTTTATACTAAGTATGGTGACGGAGGGGTTGATATAAGCCCCATTGCTGACCTAATGAAAAGTGAAGTATACGAATTATCAAAGTATTTAGAAATTAGTAATAGCATATTAAATGCACCCCCCACAGACGGTTTATGGGATGATGACAGAAGTGATGAAGATCAAATTGGAGTTTCTTATGAAGATCTTGAAAATATAATGAAAAGATTAGAAAATGGTGAAGACCCTAAAAAATTTGATGTTAAAATTAAAAGTTTTTATGAAGTTTATATGGGTCATCATAAAAGCAACAAACACAAGATGGTAGAAATTCCGGTCTGTAAAATTCCTAGTAAATTAAAATTATAATACCCTATTTAATTTTTCTGAAAGTAGCTTTTTAAGATTTGAATAATTTACAACTTCTTCTAAAACAGAGTCAGTAATATTCTTTTTTAAACTTTCGTCTTTAAATCCATTTACCTTTTTATCTATTAAAAAACATCTCAAATTCAAAATAGTTTCAATCGTAAGTTGAGAGAGTGAATTTTTTTTTGACTTGGGGTATATATTGTTTTTTTCCCAATTATGAAGAAAATATTTTTCATTATCCATTATTATATTGGTGACTTCAAGCTGTTGATTTTCAGATAATTTATTCATAAACTTGTCTATACTTATCTCTTTATTTTCGTTAAAGCACTCAATAATATTGAAATATATATTTTTAAAATCATCATTTGAAAATTCCATTTCATCAACATGTAAGTCCATATAAACTTTTTCAAAAACTTTTAATGATCTCTTTGATATATTTGTTTCTGAAATACCTTGTTCATTTTGTGAAAAAACCTCTTCTTCAAAATCAATTGATTCATTTCCGTATAACAGTAAAATTTCAATAATTTTTTTTTCTAACTCATACAGTGCATTAACTTCTCTTTTATTTTTATCCCCTTTAACAATAGAAATGGGTTCAAATATTTTTTTTGGTTTCTTCTTTTGAGAATTAAAATCTTGCTTTCTAATCTGAGCCAATGTACTGTATAACACTTGCTCACTTATATCCATTATTGAGGAACATTCCTTCACATAAATTTCTCGCTTTATTTGATCAGAGATTTTTGCAATACTCTCAACCATATCTCGAATGACACCTGCTTTTTTTACAGGATCATTATTTGATTCGTTTAATAATAATGATGCTTTATAAACTATAAAATCTTTAGAATTTTGTTCAAAGTATAATTTTACTTCATCTAAGTTTTTATCGCTTACAAAAGAATCAGGGTCTTCGTTTTTTGGTAAATTACATATCTTAACGTTCATTCCTTGCTCAAGTATTAAATCGATACCTCTTAAAGTTGCTCTTGAGCCTGCTTCATCTCCGTCAAAAAGAACAGTTATATTTTTTGTTAGTCTATTAATCAATCTAATTTGACTTTCTGTAAGTGCAGTTCCAGATGATGCCACAACATTTGTGATGCCACTCTGATGCATTTTAATTACATCCGTATATCCCTCAACTAAGTAACATTTATCTTCTTTAACAATTGATTGCTTACTTTCGAATATTCCATACAGGACTTTACTTTTTTGATAAATTAAAGATTCAGGGGAATTTATGTACTTAGCAATATTTTTTGAAGTTCCTAATATTCTTCCTCCAAAACCCAAAACTCTTCCAGACATGCTCCTAATAGGGAAAATAATTCTTCCTCTGAACCTGTCTATATTATTAGATTCTTTAACAATTGTAAGTCCTGTTTTCTCTAAATAATTTGTTTTATATCCAGATTTGCTTGCAGAAGATGAAAAGTCATCTATTTTTTTTAATGAATATCCAATTTCAAATTTTTCAATAGTTTTATCATTAAAACCTCTTTCTTTTAGATACGATAAGGCAATTGTCTTTCCTTCTTCTGAATTTAATTTTTTCTTAAAATGGTTTTTAGCATAATCAGAAATTAGAAAAAGACTTTCTTTTTCATTGTCTTCAGTAATTTGCTCAGCTGTTTTTTGCGTTTCTTCAACTTCTATATTGTATTTATTAGCAATATATTTAATCGCCTCTGGATAAGTATATTGTTCATGCTCCATTAAAAAAGTTATTACAGTACCTCCCTTTCCACTTGAAAAATCTTTCCAAATTTGCTTGGCAGGTGAAACCATAAAACTTGGTGTTCTTTCTTCGCTAAAAGGGCTTAAACCTTTAAAGTTTGATCCTGATTTTTTTAACTGAACAAAATCACCGATAACCTCCTCTACAAGGGCAGTTTCAAATACTTTTTGTATGGTGTTTTTTGAAATCAAATACTTCAATTAAATAGCTATGTAATTTAATAAATTAATAATGATAATTCCCCATTTTTTCATTCAATATATAATGGACATTAGTATTTCTAATTTTAATTTTAAATTTTTATTATGAATTTATTAGATCTTATTTAATAAAAAGAATGCCAGATAAAGTATTTTATCTGGCATTTTTATTAGCAAGTTGACCACATGCAGCATCAATATCTTGCCCTCTTGATCTACGTATAGTTGCCTTTATTTTGTTAGACTCTAATAATTGCATATAATGATCTAAAACATCTTTTGGTGCTTGAACAAAACTTGGGTCATCGATGCTATTATATTGAATTAAATTAACCTTACTCGGAGTTTTTTTACAAAACTTTACAAGGGCATTAATATCTTCTATTTTGTCATTTACTCCTTCCCAAACTACATATTCATATGTGATTATTTTTTTTGTTTTATTATACCAATATTGTAAAGAATCTGCGAGCTCATCTAAATTCATTTTTTCATTAAACGGCATGATTGAAGTTCTGGTTTCATTTATCGCAGAATGTAACGAAACAGCTAGTTTAAATTTTACATTATCATCAGCCATTTTTTTAATCATTTTTGGTACTCCAGATGTTGAAACAACTATTCTTCTGGGTGACATTCCTAGACCCGATTTAGAGGTAATCTTATCAATTGATTTTAACACATTGTTATAATTCATCAGAGGCTCCCCCATACCCATGAAAACAATATTAGTGAGTGGTCTATTAAAAAATTCCTTTGCTTGTCTACTAATTAAAACTACTTGATCATATATCTCATCTGGATTTAAGTTTCTCATTCTCTTTAGTCTTGCAGTAGCACAAAACTTACAATTTAAACTACAACCAACTTGAGAAGAAACACAAGCAGTTATTCTATCTTTAGTGGGAATTAATACACATTCAACAACAAATCCATCAAATAACTCAATTGCATTTTTAATCGTTCCATCAGAACTTTTTTGCATTTTATGAACCTTGATATTGTTTATTACAAAATTGTTGTTTAGAAAATTTATCAGTTCATCTGGCAAATTATTCATCTCAGAAAAACTATAAATAGATTTAGTCCATAGCCAGTGAAAAACCTGTTTGGCCCTGTATGGCTTAAATGAATTTGAGATTAATATTTCCTTAAATTCCTGCTCGGTAAGAGATCGAATATCCTTTTTGGAAATCAAAATTACTTATATAATTAGCATTGAATCCCCGTAGCTGAGAAAGTTGTATTTTTCTTTCATAGCCTCTTCATATGCCTTTTTAATAAAATCATTTCCTAAAAATGCAGAGCTCATCATTAGTAAAGTTGACTTAGGCATATGAAAATTAGTGATCATGGAATTTGCAATATTAAATTCATAAGGTGGAAATATAAATTTATTTGTCCATCCATTAAATTCATTTAGTGTTCCCATTGATGAAACTGAGCTTTCAATAGCTCTCATTACGGTGGTACCTACGGCGCATATTCTTCTTTTATTAGCCAATCCTTCATTAATCATATTTGCAGAGGATTGCTCTATAATTACTCTTTCGCTATCCATTTTATGTTTTGAAAGATCTTCAACCTCAACAGGGTTAAATGAGCCTAGACCAACATGAAGAGTAATTTCAGAGAACTTAATTCCTTTAATTTCTAATCTTTTCATTAAATGTTTTGAAAAATGTAATCCAGCAGTTGGAGCAGCAACAGCACCTTCGTGTTTGGCATAAATAGTTTGATACCTATCTTTATCTTCAGGCTCAACTTCTCTATTAATATATTTTGGCAGAGGTGTTTCCCCTAAATCAATTAATAATTTTCTAAAATCCTCATAACCAACATCACATAAAAATCTTAATGTTCTTCCTCTCGAAGTGGTATTATCAATTACCTCCGCAACAAGTTTGTCGTCATTGCCAAAATAAAGTTTATTTCCAATTCTAATCTTTCTAGCTGGGTCAACTAAAACATCCCAAAGTCTTTGTTCAGCATTTAGCTCTCTTAACAAAAAAACTTCAATTCTCGCACCAGTTTTTTCTTTGTTTCCATATAATCTTGCAGGAAAAACTTTCGTGTTATTTAGTACAACGACATCATCCTCGTCAAAATATTCTATCATATCCTTGAATTGTCTATGTTGAATAGAATAATCCTTACGGTCTATAACCATAAGTTTTGATTCATCTCTATTTTTATTTGGATAGTCAGCAACCAGTTTTTCTGGCAACTCATAACTAAAATCTGAAAGTTTCATTTTCATAATGGAGGTATTAAAAGTTGCAAATATACAATCTCGAGATAGGGGTTGTCAAGTAAATAGTATTATTTTATTTTGAAACAATTCCTATTTTAGATAAATCTGACCAAAAAGAGGGGTAGGATTTAGAAACTACTTGCGAATTTAAAATTTTAATATTTGTTTTTACAGATAAACATGCAAATGCCATGGCCATTCTGTGATCATCATATGTTTCAATTTCTACATTCGGAATTAAATCTACATCAGAATTAAATTTAATGGAATCTGAAGTAATTTTTACATTTAATCCAAACTTGCTTAATTCATTTTTTAGGGCATTTAATCTATCAGTTTCTTTAATTTTTAAAGTATGCAATCCGTTTAAATTACAGGAAACTTTTAAGCCAAGACAAGTAACACAAATTGTTTGGGCCAAATCCGGGTTTGATGATAAATCTAAGGAAATGGTTTTTTTTGCCTCTGTAACTTTCTCAATTATAATTGAGTCGTTTAAAAAAGTTGTTTGTACTCCAAAAATTTGAAAAAAATCTTTAACCAGACTATCTCCTTGAATACTATCTTTTTTAAAACTATTTAAACAAATTTTAAATCCAATTGGAGCCATTGCTACTATAGAATAAAAATAAGATGCTGAAGACCAATCTGACTCAACAAAAATTTCTTTTGGTATAGTTTCATTTAATTCTTTTACTTCGATACTATTTTTATTACAAATTACCGTAACCCCAATCTGCTCTAATAAATTTATTGTCATTTTAATATATGGCAAAGAGGTTTCCTTTCCATCTAAGTTGATTTTCAAGCCTCCTTTTATTTTTGGGGCAATTAGTAGTAATGATGATATGTACTGGCTACTAATAGATGAATCTATATTTATCTCACCCCCTATTAAAACTGATGGTTTAATTAATAAAGGTGGAAACCCATCTTTTTCTAAATAAGCGATCTCTGCTCCTAAATTTCTCAAGGCATCAACCAAAATTTTAATTGGTCTTTGCTTCATTCTTGAAGAACCTGTTAAAGTTTTTGGAGAGTCTGCTTGAATCGAAAAAAAAGATGTTAAAAATCTCATAGCAGTTCCAGCGTGACCAATATCTACAATACTTGAGCTTCCCTGGAGCGCATTTTCTAAAAAGTTAGTGTCATCGCAATCTGAAATGTTAATTATAGATAAATTTTTATAAAGACTCTTTAATATTAATAATCTGTTGGATTCACTTTTAGAGCCATTAATAGAAAGTTTACTGTATTTTAAATTAGAATTAACTAATAAAGAATTCATTTAGCTTAACTTTTCATTTGTATGATGCCTGTCATGATCTCTTTCGGCTTTCATTTTAAGTCTATCGTCAAATGAATTTTGAAGGTCAACACCTGTTTGATTTGCTAAACATAACAAAACAAATAAAACATCTGATAATTCACCGGCTAAATCAACTTTTTTGTCTGAATTTTTAAAGCTTTGCTCTCCGTATTTTCTTGAAATAATTCTAGCAACTTCTCCAACCTCTTCAGTTAATTGGGCCATATTTGTTAATTCATTAAAGTATCTGACTCCGTGACTTTTAATCCAATCGTCTACCTTTAATTGCAATTTTTTAATTTCCATAGTTTATCAATTTTTTTCTAATATTATAGTAACGGGGCCATCATTGATGAGTTCAATCTTCATTTCGGTACCAAATTTTCCTGTTCTAACTTTTGATGAAATTAATTTTTGTAATTCATCTATAAAGTGGTTATAAAGTGAGATAGCTAATTCTGGTTTTGCTGCATTGATGAAACTTGGTCTATTACCCTTATTTGTATCAGCATACAAAGTAAATTGGCTAACAACTAAAACCTCACCTTTTATTTGCATTATGTTTTTATTCATTTTTCCGTTATCATCATTAAAAATTCTAAGTTTTATGATTTTGTTGGCCAATTCTTTAGCCATTTCATAATTATCATTTTTTGAGATTCCAATCAAAATTACCATCCCAGTATTAATCGAAGAATATAATTGATTCTTGATTTTTAAATTTGATTTTTTTACCCTTTGGACTACTAATTTCAATTACCTGTGTTTTAAATTTTCATCATTCAAAATCTGAATATAGTTTTCATATCTAGAACCTGAAATTATATTTTTTTTAACCATTTCTTTAATCCGACAATTTGGTTCGTTTAAATGAAGACAATTACTAAACTTACATTTGTTTTTTTCTTTTAAAAACTCAGGGAAAAAATCTGAAATCTCTTCTTTTTTAAAATTAACAAGACCAAAACCTTTAATTCCAGGTGTGTCGATAAGCTTTGTATTGCTATCCAAATCAAATAACTCAGCATACGTAGTTGTATGTTTACCTTGTAAATGCTGAGATGATATATCTCCTACTTTCAATTCTAATGAAGCATCTATAGCATTTATTAATGATGTTTTACCAACACCAGAATGACCTCCAAACATAATTGTTTTTTTGGTTACTTCTTCTTTTAATTTTGAAATATTAAAATTATTAATAGTTGAGGTTAAAAGGCATTTATATCCAATATTTGAATAAATTTCAACTAGATTGTCAATCTTGTTTCGCTCCTCTTTGTCATAAATATCATATTTGTTAAATACCAATAATGTTTCAATTGAATAAGCTTCTGAGTTAACCAAAAATCTATCTATGAAACTGGTTGTAGTTATCGGATCTTTAATTGTGATAACCATGACCAATAAATCAATATTGGAGGCTAAAATATGTGATTGCTTAGATAAATTAACGGACTTTCTTACTATATAATTCTTTCTTTCTAGAATATTTTGGATTATACCTAAATTTTCTGCTTCATTATGTTCCAAAGAAAAATTAACTCTGTCCCCAACGGCTACTGGATTTGTACTTTTAAAATTCTCAAGTCTTAGTTTTCCTTTTATTTTGCATTGATAAAACCTTCCCTCATCCGTTTTGACAGAGTACCATGAGCCAGTTGATTTGTAAACTGTTCCTATCAATTATTATCTGTTTTTAAGATCATCTCCTGATGATTAATCGATTCTTGATGAATTGCTTTGAAAACCTTCAAAATAAATTCCTCACTTAAATTTTTTTCATCACCTTCAAGTATCATCTTTCCCAAAATTTCATTCCATCTCTTAGATTGTAAAACGGCAACGTTATTTTTCTTTTTTAACAACCCAATTTTTTCAGCAACATCCATTCTATTACCTAAGATATTAATTAATTGATTATCATATAAATTTATCTGAGTTCTTAAATTTTTAAGTTTATCATTATAGTCCTCATTATCAGTAGTAGCACCTCTAATTATCAGATTTTTTGTCAGTAGTTTTAATTCTTTTGGAGTAATTTGCTGCTTTGCATCGCTCCAAGCATTATCTGGGTCATTATGAGATTCTATCATTAATCCATCGTAGTTTAAATCTAAAGCTGTTTGACACAAATCAAAAATTAAATCTCTTCTCCCAGCTATGTGAGAAGGGTCTAGTATTAAAGGTAAATCGGGTAATTTTCTTTGTAAATCAATTGCTATTTGCCATTCTGGATTGTTTCTGTATTTTGTTTTTTCATATGTAGAAAATCCTCTGTGAATTGCTCCGATATTTTTAATATTTGAAGAATAAAATCTTTCAATTGCACCCATCCATAAGGACAAATCTGGGTTAACAGGATTTTTTATCAAAACTATTTTATTTGTCCCTCTAAGTGCCTCCGCAATTTCTTGAACGATAAAAGGGCTTACAGTTGTTCTGGCCCCGATCCATAAAATATCTATTTCATTTTTCAAAGCAAGATCAACATGATTAGCATTTGCAACTTCGGTAGTAGTTAATATACCTGTTTCTTTTTTCACTTTTTTCAACCACTCTAATGCCAATGCTCCAACTCCTTCAAAATTACCTGGTCTGGTTCTGGGTTTCCATATACCGGCTCTGTATATTGTAACATCTGAGTCTTTTAATTGATTTGCGATATCTAATACTTGAACTTCTGTTTCTGCACTACATGGTCCTGCTATTAAAAGTGGGTGTGATAGATTCATATCATCTAACCATTTTCTTAAACTTCTGCTATTTTTCATAATTAATTAATTCCTTTTAATATCTTTTTAATGTAATTAGTTTTCTTTAATTGTGTCTCTAACTCTTCAAATTTATTTGATTCTATTAAATCTTTAATAAGCTCTAAATTATTAATGTAGTCTGAAAGAGATTTTAAAACATTTGCTTTGTTATCATCAAAAATATCAGTCCACATTTTAGGAGAACTTTTTGCTAATCGAACAGTTGACTCAAAACCACTTCCTGCCATGTCAAAAATATTTTTTTCACTTTCTTCTTCATCCATAACAGTTTTTCCTAACATAAATGAACTTAAATGTGAAAGATGAGAAACATAGGCAATGTGCTTATCATGAGAAATAGAATCCATATAACTAACAATCATCTTCATTTTTGAAAAAATTTCTAAAGCAGTATTAATGATGTTGTCATTTGATTTTTCATGTTCACAAATAATTATATTCTTATTGTCGAAAAGTCCATAATGAGCTGCATTTGGTCCTGAAAATTCGGTACCAGCAATAGGATGAGCTGCAACAAAATTTGATCTATTTTTATGATTCATTACGGATTTACAGATTGAATTTTTTGTAGAGCCAAAATCAATAACTATGGTATCTTGAGTAGATTTACCAAGAACATTTGGAAGTATGTTTATTATTGACTTTACAGGAATTGCAAGTAATATCATAAAAGGGCTTGTGATATCATCAATAGATCCTATTGCATCAATTATTCCCAAATTGATAGCTTGATCTAAATTTTCTTTCGAATTATCTATTCCTATTATATTAGAATCTGGGAAAATTTTTTTTATTTCTAAAGCAAAACTACCCCCGATTAAACCAACTCCAATTATGTATATTTTTCGACTCATAATCTTCTAATGGCTTTAATTATATTTTCCTTTGAATTACATAGTGAAAAACGAACATAACCTTCACCATTTGATCCAAAAATACTTCCAGGTGCTATAAAAATCTGATGATTATATAACAAGTCATCAATAAAATCGACAGAGGACATATCTTTTTTAATCTTTGCCCAAACAAATAATCCAGATGAATTTTTTGAATATGTACAATTTAGCTTATCAGCTAATTTCCATATTAATATTCTTCTTTCAGAATATATTTTATTTTGGGACGAAAACCAATTTGAAGACTGATTTAGTGCAGAAATGGCTCCAATTTGTAATGGATAGAACATTCCAGAATCTATATTACTTTTTACCTTTAAAATATTTGAAATATATTTATTATTCGAAATTGCAAAGCCTAATCTCCACCCGGCCATATTAAAACTTTTGCTCAGAGAATTTAATTCTATACATGTTTCCTTTGCTCCTTTTACACTTAATAAACTTATTGGATTATCATTTAAAATGAAACTATATGGATTATCATTAATTAATAATATATTATTTGCCTTTGCGAAATCAATAAGCTCTTCAAAAAATGAAATTGATGCGTTTGCTCCCGTAGGCATATGAGGATAATTAATCCACATTATTTTAACATCAGTTAAATCAATTTTACTTAACTCATTTACATTTGGAAGCCAATTGTTTTTTTCAGACAGATCATAGTATATGATATCATTTCCTAATAAATTTGAAATTGAAGAATAAGTTGGGTATCCAGGATTAGGAACCAAAACCTTATCATTTTTTTCTAAAAAAGACATTGAAATATGAAAAATACCTTCTTTACTACCAATTAATGGAAGGATTTCATTTTTAGGATTTAATTTAACATTGAAATAAGATTGGTAGAAATTAGAAATTTCTCTTCGAAATAATTCGATCCCATTATAACTTTGATATTTATTTGCGTTTTTATCATTTAATGCTTTTGTTAAGTTTTCTAATGAAGATTTTGGAGGCTTCAAATCAGGGCTGCCAATTCCAAGATTAATAATATCTTGTCCTTGATCTATTAAGGATCTTACCTCTCTTGATTTTTTTGAAAAGTAATATTCCGTTATTCTATCTAATCTTTCAGAGTGCTTAATCATCTTTTGAATTTTTATACTCACCCAAAACCTTAAATTCCTTAGCCATAATTTGAATAATTGACTTTGCTTTTAAGTAATTATCAAGATTTTGAAAAGTAACGTCTACAAAAAAAGAATATCTCCAGGGAGTTTCTATTTTTGGCATAGATTGAATTTTTGTCAGGTTTAATTTACAGTCACTAAGTACATTCAAGATGGCTGCTAAACTTCCTCTTTTATGGTCTAATTCAAATTTTAATGATGCTTTATTTATTTGCAATTTGTCTAAACTATTGTCTTTTTTTAGGACAACAAAACGGGTTTGATTTTTTTTAATTGATTGAATATCTTCTTTGATTAAATTAAGATCATAAATTTTAGCCGCCAATTTACTTGCAATGGCTCCAATTCCCATAGTTTTTGTTTTAGATATTTTCTTTGCAACATTGGCAGTATCCTTTTCTTCTACTAGTTTAATACTCGGGTTTTCTTTCAAAAAATCTCTGCATTGTAGAAGTGCCATGGGATGAGAATGAATCTCTTGTATATCATCAAGAGACTGACCTTTCAAAGCCATTAAATTATGTGATATCTCTAAATAATGTTCTCCGACAATATTTATATTATATTCATCAATCAGTGCATAGTTAGGAATTATTGATCCGGCTGTTGAATTTTCAATAGCCATTAAAGCATATTGTATCTCATTTTTAGACAGAGAGAAAATCATATCTTCGAAGGAGAGATATTCACAAAGTTTTATTTCTATATCAAAGTAATTTTCAACAGCGATGTGGTGAAATGAGCCCCTAATTCCTTGAATGCCAATTTTCTTTTTCATAAAAAAAAAGTCCCGAAATATTCGAGACCACATTTAGTTAATTTAATTCTATTAAACAGCCTCTAATTCCTTTGAAAATAAAAGAAAAAATAAAAGTCTAAAAAATAGTTGTAAAAATTCATATAAATATATCTTGGACTAATGTAAATAATATTTTTAATTAAAAAAAGAAAGTTTGATTAAAGAATATAATCAGTAGAAACAAAATTAGAATTATCTGATCCTAATAAGTCCTTAATAATTTTATTATTTTCTTTATTATCTTTTGAAGCAACAAAAGTTCTAATCGAAAACGATCTTAATGCATCATGTACACTTAAAGTGCTAAAAGCAGAATCTTTTCTTCCTGTAAAAGGATAAATATCAGGGCCTCTTTGACAAGAACTGTTTATGTTTACTCTACATACAAGGTTAACCAAAGTATCTATTAATGGTCCTAGTGTTTTTGTGTTTTTTCCAAAAACACTTACTTGCTGACCATAATTTGATTCAGCCATATCCTCAAGAGGTGTATCAATATCTTTGAAGGAAATAATTGGTACTACCGGACCAAATTGCTCATCCTTATACACATCCATATCCTTAGAAACAGGAAAAAGAATAGCTGGGAAAACATAATTTTCACAGCTCTTACCTCCATTTTTATTGATGATTTTGGCTCCTTTAGACTGAGCATCAGAAATTAATTCTTGGATATACTTTGGTTTACTTGGTTCAGGCAATGGGGTAAGATTTACATTTTCATCCCATGGATTCCCATACTTTAATTTATCAACTTCATTTGAAAATCTTTCAATAAAAACATCCTTAACGTCTTCATGTACATAAATTATTTTAAGTGCAGTACATCTTTGACCGTTGAAGGATAGGGATCCGTTTATACATTCTTTAATAGTTAAATCTAAATCAGCATCAGGCATGATAATAGCAGGGTTTTTTGCTTCTAAACCCAATACCAATCTTAGTCTATTTTTCTTAGGATGAGATTCTTGAAGAGCATTTGCAGATGAACTATGACCAATTAACGCCAAAACATTAATTTTTCCTGACTCCATAATTGGTGTAGCTAAAACTCTACCCCTTCCAAATAATACATTTACCACTCCAGGTGGGAAATGTTTTTGAAATGCCTCCATTAACGGAGATATTAATAAAACCCCATGCTTAGCAGGTTTAAAAATAACCGTATTTCCCATCATAAGAGCTGGGATTAATAAACAAAAGGTTTCATTTAATGGGTAATTATATGGTCCAAGACAAAGAACCACTCCTAATGGTCCTCTTCTTATATGAGCATTTATTCCACTGTTTTTTTGAAACTTAGCAGAGTCTCTATCGATTTGCTTATATGCCTCTATGGTGTCATATATATAATCAACTGTTCTATCAAACTCTTTTTTTGAATCGTTGTGGTTTTTACCAATTTCCCACATTAACAGATTTACAACTTCTTCTCTTTTACCCTTCATTTCTTCAACGAAACTTTCCATTGCCTTTATTCTATCAACGACTTTCATGGTAGGCCAAAGTCCCTTTCCATTATCAAAAGCTTGACAGGCGGAGTCTAATGCCTCTATAGCTTGATCTTTACCTAAACTAGGGATCTTACCTAGAAGCGTAGGTTTATATTTTTCATCAGAAGAAATTGTAGAATAGACGGGTGAAAAATCCCCTTTCCAAGAAACAAGTTTTCCATTAACAAGATAATTGTCTTGTGTAACTGTTTCTTTGATTTCAAAATGATTTGGTATAGGTGAAAATTTAAACTCCATAGTTATAAAAATATTACTTAATCAATTTCTATTCCAAAAAAATAAATCATTATGTTTATAGAACCAAATTTTAATTTAAAAGTTTTCTATTACAATGCATAGAAACAACAAGCAGAAATATTACATATTAAATTATCTGAAACTAATTATTCCTGATTTATTTTTCAGAATAAGGTTAAATATTAAATTAAAAAACATAACAAATTATGATTACGATCATGTAAAATTAAGAGTGAATTATTACAATAAGCTCAAAAAAAAAATAGATTTACCAAAAGAAATTAAGAGCCTAAGATCTTTCAAGATTAAAAACTACCACAGAACCTACTTTTTTGACACATATGAATACAGTAGATTTTTTAAAAAAAATTTCAAAATAAATATGCTCTTTGGGGACATAGTTCATATTCCCGAATTGCCCTCAATTGTTAAAAGTAGACCCATTTCTAATAAAAACGAAAATTCTATTTTATTAAAGTTAAATAAGGTTAGACATTTCACTTACACTCGTGATAAGAACAATTTCAAAGAAAAAAAAAATATGCTTATTGGGAGATCGGCAATAACTAAAAAGCATAAAAAAAGGATAGAATTTTTTAAAAAATACTTCAATAATAATTTATGCGATTTGGGCAAAATAAATAAAAATGGAGTTCATGACGAATGGTTGAAGAATAAAATCTCTATTGAAAATCACTTAAAATATAAATTTGTAATGTGTGTTGAAGGAGTTGATGTAGCCACAAATTTAAAATGGGTAATGTCTTCAAATTCTATTGCAGTAATGCCAAAGCCAGAGATAGAATCCTGGTTCATGGAAAAAACATTAATACCGGATTTTCATTATATAGAAATAAAAAAAGATTATTCAGATTTAGAAGAAAAATTAAATTATTATTTGAATAACTTAAATAAATGTTTAGAAATAATTAAGAACGCAAATAAATATGTTTATCAATTTAAAAATAAAGAAAGAGAAGATATAATTTCCTTATTAGTTTTGAAAAAGTATTTTTATTACACGAATCAAATAAAAGAATTTAGCAACTTGGATTATTAATCATCCATGTTTTTGCTCTTTTGTTTATTTCAGGCATTCTCTTCTCATCATTATTACCGCCACAAATTATACAAACAACATTCTTATTAATTATCTTGTCTTTGTATTGTCTTAAAGCAGCGGCTGACATTGCTCCTGCTGGTTCGGCTATTATCCCCTCAATTTTATTCAAATCTAATATAGATTTACATATTTCTCCTTCATCAATTAATATAATATCATCTATAAAATCTTTACAGTAATCAAAACTAAAATTACCAACTTTTTTTACTGCAGCTCCGTCCACAAAACCATTGATTTTTTCAAGAGTTACTAATTTATTTTGCTCAAGTGATTTAAGCATTGAGGGAGCCCCCATAGGCTCAATCCCAACTATTTTAGTTGAAGGGCTAAGTTGTTTAAAAACGTTAATTGCGCCAGAAATTAATCCTCCTCCTCCTATGGGAATAAATATATAATCAATTTTATTTTTAAACTGATTTAAAATTTCAAGAAAAACTGTTGCTTGACCCTCAATAACTTTAATGTCATCAAAAGGATGAATAAAAGTCTTGCCGTTAGTTTTACAATCCTCTAACGCTTTTTTATAGGCCTGTGTAAAATTATTGCCAAAAAGAACTACCTCGATATTGTCTTTACCAAATTTTTTTACCTGTTTAATTTTTTGATTTGGAGTAGTAACAGGCATAAAAACCTTCCCGCGATAACCCAACATTTCACAACTTACAGCAAAACCTTGAGCATGGTTACCCGCACTTGCACATACAATTCCGTTCTCAACCTCCTGAGCACTTAAACTAATTATTTTATTATAAGCTCCCCGAATTTTAAATGATCTAATTTTTTGAAGATCCTCTCTCTTAAAAAAAATTTTAGAATTATATATCTTAGAATAAGTTTTGACTTCGTGAAAAGATGTATTAATAGCTACACTAGAAAGATTTTTGTGAGCAGTTTGTATTTTCCTTAATTCAATAAATTTATTCACTAAAATAAATTTTTCATCGCGGTCATAGACTTTCTTAATTCTAAGCCGATCTTTTCTACCGGATGATTATTTATTTCAAAGTTAATTTTTTTAAGTAAGTCTTGCTCAATTTGTACTGGATTATTAATCCCCACTCCAATATGAGTAGAGTCCAACATGTCAATAAAATTTTCTAATAATGGTTTTGCTTCATTAGAAAATAAATAACATCCATACTCTGCAGTATCTGAAATAATACTGTTCATTTCATAAAGTTTTTTTCTAGAAACTAAATTCGCAATTAATGGTAATTCATGTAAGGATTCATAATAAGCAGATTCATCAATTATACCCGCTGAAACCATAGTTTCAAATGCCAGCTCAACCCCAGACTTTACAAAAGCAATCATTACAATTCCTTTTTCAAAATATTCTGATGTAGAAATATCTTCAGCAGATGAAATGGTCTTTTCAAAATTTGTATTTCCAGTTTCTTCTCTCCAGTTTAATAATTTTACATCATCATTACCCCAATCTTTCATCATTCCAAGTGAAAATTCTCCTGAAATTATATCATCCATGTGTTTTTCAAATAAAGGCTTCATAATTGATTTTAAATTATCCGAGAGCTCACAAGCTTTAACTTTAGAGTGATCAGATAATTGATCCATCATTTTGGTTATACCTCCATGCTTTAAAGATTCCGTAATTACTTCCCATCCGTTTTGAAGTAACTTCGATGCATAATTTTTATCAATACCCAAAGAAACCATCTTGTCAAACAATAAAATTGAAGCTGTTTGTAAAACACCACATAATATTGTTTGTTCACCCATTAAGTCGCTTTTTACTTCAGCAACAAAAGATGACTCTAATACACCTGCTCTGTGTGAACCTAACGAATAGGCATAAGCTTTTGCTAGTTCTAATCCTAAACCCTTAGGGTCATTTGCATAATGAACTGCAATTAGTGTTGGCACCCCAAATCCTCTTTTAAATTCTTCTCTTACTTCAGTTCCAGGACATTTTGGAGCAACCATTATAACTGTAATATCTTCTCTTATCTTAACCCCTTCTTCAACAATATTAAATCCATGTGAATAAGATAAAACACTATTTTTTTTCATCAGCGGCATTACTGATTTTACCACTTGAGTATGATTTTTATCTGGGGTTAAATTGATAACAACATCTGCATTAGGGATTAACTTTTCAAATGTTCCTACGTTAAATCCATTAGAAGTTGCGTTAATAAAAGATGGTCTTTTAGAAGCAATTGATGATTCACGTAATGCGTACGAAATATCTAAACCAGAATCTTTCATGTTTAAACCTTGGTTTAATCCTTGTGCTCCACAACCAACAATTACAATTTTTTTGTTTTTTAGAAGCGAGTTTTTATTTTTAAACTCGTCTAAATTCATAAATCTACATTTTGATAATTGATCAGTTTTTTCTGATTCAGTCAATGAATTAAAATAATTATTCATTTTTATTTTTTTTAAAATCTGTTAATATTTCTGAGATCATTAATGGAGCTTTTGTTACAGCAATTCTTGCAGATCTTACATATTGTAAAATTCCGTAATTACTTAGTTTTTCATAAAGCCCATCTAATTCATGAGTTCTTCCGGATTTCTCTATTACAAAAAATTCCGGGTTAACTGTGACAATTACTGCATTACTTTCTTTAATAATATTTTGAATTTGCCTGTCATCAAAAAGTAAAGATGATTTGATTTTAAAAAGACAAGATTCTTGATAGATGGTTTCTTCGTCAGTGTGATAGTATGCTTTAATAACTTCAATTTGCTTATTTATCTGACCAACAATTTTTTTAATTTGAACTTCGGTCGTTAAAATAAGAATTGTCCATCTTTGAACACTTTCAATTTCTGTCATTGAGGAATTAAAACTTTCTATATTAATATGACGACGTTGAAAAATTGCAGAAATTCGGTTTAATAAACCGACACTGTCTTCCGTGTAAACAGAAACTGTATATTTATTTGTTTTTTTACTCATATCATTAACTTAATCTAATTTCTGAAACAGAAGAGCCAGTAGGTATCATAGGAAATACATTACCTTCTTTTTCAACTACAACCTCCAAAAAATAAGGTTCATTGGATTTAATCATTTCTTCAACAGCATTTGCGAGGTCTTTGCGATCCGTCACTCTTTTTGCCTTTAAATAATATCCCTCAGCAATTTTAACAAAATCTGGATTTACCATTTCTGTTGAAGCATATCTTTTATCAAAAAATAATTGTTGCCATTGTCTTACCATTCCTAAAAAATCATTATTTAAAACAACTATTTTAACAGCGGCTTTAGTCTGAAAAACAGTCCCAAGCTCTTGAATAGTCATTTGATAACCTCCATCACCAATCACTGCGACCACTTCCCTTTCTGGAGATGCCATTTTAGCTCCAATTGCAGCAGGCAAAGCAAACCCCATTGTTCCTAATCCACCTGAGGTTATGTTACTTTTTGATTTATTGAAATTTGCATATCTGCATGCAACCATCTGATGTTGACCGACATCAGAAACGATAGCTGCATTCCCCTTTGTTTGGAAATTAATTTCTTTAATAACCTCACCCATAGTTAACCCCTTTTTTGAAGGATTTAATTCACCATGAATCACTTTATCATATTCAATTTGATAAAGCTTTTTAAATTCATTCAACCAATTTTTATGTGATTTTTTATCAATTAATGGAATTATTTTAGAAAGAGTTTCCTTTGCGTCACCAAGAACAGGAATATCAACCTCAATATTCTTATTTACTTCAGCAGGATCAATTTCAAAATGAATTATTTTAGCCTGTTTAGCATACCTATTAACATCACCAGTGACTCTGTCATCAAACCTCATACCTATTGCAATTAGAACATCACACTGGTTAGTTAAAACATTTGGGGCATAATTACCATGCATTCCTAACATACCGACGTTAAGACTATGATCAGTAGGAATAGCTGATGCACCCAATATTGTCCACGCAGCTGGTATTCCAGATTTTTCTATTAAATCTGTAAATTCTTTTTCAGCATTACCTAATATTACCCCTTGACCCCAAACTATCAATGGCTTTTTAGCCCTATTAATTAAATCAGCTGCTTGTTGAATTTTGTCCATATTAATGGTGGGTGTCGGTTTATAGCTTCTCATTCCGTTAATCCTCTTGTACGAAAAATTAAATTCTTCAAATTGTGCGTCTTTGGTAATGTCGATTAATACGGGTCCAGGTCTTCCACTTTTAGCTATATAAAATGCCTTGGCAAAAATTTCAGGAATTTCTGAAGCTTTAGTTATTTGATAATTCCATTTTGTTATTGGGGTAGAGATACCTATGATATCTGTTTCTTGAAATGCATCACTTCCTAATAAATGTGAGCCAACCTGCCCAGTTATACAAACCATGGGAGTTGAATCAATTTGAGCATCTGCTATCCCAGTTACAAGATTTGTAGCTCCAGGGCCTGAAGTAGCAATAGCCACACCTACCCTTCCTGAAATTCTCGCAAATCCCTGAGCAGAATGAGTTGCTCCTTGTTCATGTCTTGTTAGAACGTGTTGAATTTTATCTTGGTATTTATATAACTCATCATATACAGGCATTATTGCTCCTCCTGGATACCCATAAATTATATCGACACCTTCTTCTAAAAGACATTTTATTACAGCTTCACTACCTGAAATTTTAGACATAATATATTAATTAAATTCATCTGTTACACAACCTTTTGAAGCAGATGAGACAACGTTTGCATATTTAAAAAGAGAACCACTACTCGCCTTTATTTTTGGTTGTATCCAACTTTTTTTTCTGTCAATTATTTCTTGCTTACTTATGTGTAAATTAATCTTGTTTTCACTGGCATCAATAGAAATCTCATCACCATTCTTTATTAATGCAATTGTTCCTCCAACTTGTGCTTCGGGCGTAATGTGACCAACCACAAAACCATGGGTTCCACCTGAAAATCTTCCATCTGTTATTAGAGCAACATGTTTACCTAAACCTGCTCCCATTATACCAGCTGTTGGCTTTAACATTTCTGGCATACCCGGCCCACCTTTTGGACCAACATATCTTATTACAACAACATCACCTCTTTCTACTTGACCGTTCTTAATTCCGTTATTAGCGTCTTCCTCTGAATCATAGACTTTGGCAGGGCCAGTAAATTGCAAGCCTTCTTTTCCAGTTATTTTTGCTACACTACCTTCTTCGGCAAGGTTTCCATACAAAATCCTAATATGACCGGTAGGTTTAATTGGTTTTTCAATTGATCTTATAACATCCTGGTCAAATTTAAGGACATCTACATCGTTAAGATTTTCTTTTAAAGATTTTCCGGTAACCGTTAAACACTCCCCGTGTAAAAAGCCAGAGTCTAATAAATATTTTAGCACAATTGGGATTCCACCAATTTCATGTAAATCCTCCATAAGATATTTACCACTTGGCTTCAAGTCAGCAATGAAGGGAGTTTTATCGCTAATTCTTTGGAAATCATCCAAAGTAAAATCAATTTTTGCAGCTCTTGCAATTGCCAAAAAATGTAATACAGCATTTGTTGACCCTCCCAATGCAACAACAGTAGTTACTGCATTTTCGATTGATTTTTTGTTGATAATATCCAATGGTTTAATATCCTGCTCAATTATTAACTTAATAGCTTTTCCAGCTTCTTTGGAAATATTTTTCCTTTGATCATCATTTGCAGGAATCGAAGAAGAATAGGGCATTGACATGCCTAAGGCCTCTATTGCAGATGCCATAGTATTAGCAGTGTACATCCCACCGCATGCTCCTGATCCTGGACAAGATTTTTTTATAATACTCCTGTATTCATTATTATCCATTTTTCCAGAAACATTGCTACCCCAGGCTTCAAATGCTGAAACAATATCAAGTTTCTTATTTTTATGACATCCTGAGTCGATGGTTCCTCCATACAATAAAATTGAAGGTCTATTTAAACGAATCATACCCATTAATGCACCAGGCATATTTTTGTCACATCCGACAACCGTTATTAATCCATCATAACTCATTGCTTGAACCACGGTTTCGACAGAGTCAGCAATTATATCTCTTGACGGTAAAGAGTATCTCATTCCAGGAGTTCCCATTGAGATTCCATCACTTACACCTATTGTATTGAATATCAAACCAACATAATCAATTGACTCTACCCCAGACTTTACGTCAAGAGCCAACTTGTTTAGATGCATATTACACGGGTTTCCTTCATAACCAGTACTCGCAATTCCTATTAGAGGCTTTTCAAAATCTTCGTCTGAAAAACCAATAGCGTAAAGCATAGCCTGAGCTGCAGGTTGTGAATTATCCTTTGTAATCACACGACTATATTTATTTAATTTTTTCATTTTTTGTAATAAAAAAAGTAAATTATATCCAATAAAATTATATCTGGAGCTAATCTACTTTATAAAGAAAAACTTTTTCTTCAACTAAAAAAAGAATTCTTAAATAAATTTACAGAGTATATATCAGTCTTAAAGTAATAAATCTGGGCTGAATAAAATATTCAGAGGTGCTTACAGAAATATTTGACACACTTGATTGACTTTGTGACTTTGTATCCAAAAGGTTTGTTGCTTTGATTTCAAACTCCCACTTGCTCTCTTTATCTGTTCTGTATGATAATGATGCATCAAAAAATTTATAATTATTCAAAACCGTGTTTTGATCTTTAAATTTAGTTGTTGAGTAGTTTGTTCTAAAGGTAAAAGATTTTAAAATCAAAGCATCAAGCTCAACAAATGGACTCTCTGTAAAATATTTTGTTTCTAGGGAGCCTATATTAGTTTCACTGACAGAGTACTTAATTCCTGCCTCGATATTAGGAGCATTTTTAAAAAGGGTTCTTATTGAGCTATTATAACTTTGTGAAAATGTTTCATTGAGACTTGGTGCTGAAGTATCCCTAATGAATTGATTAAATTTTGATAAGCTTAAGCTTGTTCCTAAGGTACCTCTAATTTTGCCATATGATCTTTGATATCTACCATATACCGATAAATTTTCATCAGCAAAAGAAGAATTGAAAGGATTACTGGTGGCTATGACACTTTCAAAACTTGTTAAGTTTCTTATTTGATCAATTGACTTATTATAATTAATTCCTGCGTAAACATTTGTATAGTTAAATAAATTAAAACTGTAATAATTTAAACTAATGTTATGAGAAACAGCATTTTGCAAATCTTGGGTTCCGATAAAAAGTGAATTATAATTATTCAGAACTAAACCTCTTGCAATCTTGGTTATATCGGTAAATTGAGTTCTCATTGCATAATTTAATATAAGTGACTCACTATCCTTTAATTGAATAATCATATTAAAATCTGGAAGAATTTTAAAAAAAGATTTTTTATAAGAAAAATTAGAATCAACAGATCCACTCTGATTATTTTCAGAATTATATGAATGTGCCGTAAATCCAGGACTGATGGTAAATTTCCCTGTTTTTAATCTGTAATGCAGTCCCAAATACAGATCATTAAATAAATAGCTAACATCATTAGAGTCAAAACCATCATTAACTAGGGATGTAGGATTGTAAATGTTTTCATCATACTCGGATAGATATTGAAATATTTCCGAATCAAAATCTTGCTTGCTATAAATTGTACCAAGGGTTAGGTTTAAATCACTTTTCTTATTTAAAATATTCCAATAATCAACTTTTGCGTCTAATTGATTTGACTTTACTCTTTTATCCTGTGCAATATTATAAAAGGGAAAAGAATTGTCTAACCCAAGACCAATCGCCGTGGTCTGGTAATTATCATTATTTTCCAATAAAGCATTATAAAACGGATCCTCATCTTTTAATTGATGTTGAGCCTCTAGAGCAAAAATATTTTTCTCATTTAATGTATAATAATAATTTAAGTTTTGATTTATGCTAAAAGTTTCAGCTTCGTCTAACTGCTCGATTGAACCAATAACGGATGAAAGATAGTTTTGATCCTGAGATTCGTTTGTAACCCTTCCTAAAACTTCGTAATCAACTTGATTATTAACATTAGGATTAAATTTTAACGAGAATTTACCAATTCCTAATTCACTTGTTTGCGAAGTATTAGTTTGAGTATTTTCATCGGGAATATCGTCAATCAATCCAACATATTGTGTACTGTTATTTTGCTGAATTTCTGTTTCACTATTTGTTAAAATTAAAAAAGCTGAATAGTCTAATTTCTTTGACGGAGAAAAACTTGAGTTAATCGCGATAAATTCGGTGTTTATGTCTTTGGCTCTATTATTTTGTAGTTGTAAAAAACCAAGATTGTTGTTACCCAAAGAAATATTTGTTCCGCTTTTTCCGCTAGGCCTTTTAAATCCACCAGAAAAATTCCAATAATCCCTTCTTGTAAATGCTTGTTCACCAATATTATTTAAATCGCCAATTACATTGATGCTGTATGTTGGGCTGTAGAAAAATAGTTTTGGCTGAAAAATATATAAGTCTAAATCTTGGTTTTGAGTGTAGTTGGGTGATTCGCCTGAACCTGCTAAAATATTACCGAACCAAAATTTATCTTTACCCTTTTTTAATTTTATATTAATTGCAATATTGTCTTGGTTATTTTGAACCGAGCTTAATTGTCCAACCTCGGCATAATTTTTAAGTATTTGAACCTTATCAACAGCATTTGAGGGTATATTTTTTGATGCAATTTTAGAGTCTCCATCAAAGAAATCCTTTCCCTCTACCATGACCTTAGTAACCGCTTTTCCTTCTACCTCTATTTCTCCATCATCATTAATTTCAACGCCTGGTAAATTTTTTAAAACATCCTCTAATTTTCTTTCGGTGCCAGTTTTAAAAGAATCTGCATCATAAACTAATGTATCACCACTAATTACAACTGGCATTTCATAAGTCAATTCAACGGCATCTAATTGATTATTAGACTGAAGAGAAAAGTTTTTAAATATGTCATCATCTTTCGTCATCAACATTTGTGAAAAAGTAAACATACCTATATAACTTATTTGTAAATTATAAGATGTATTTTTCTTAAGGGATAATTTATAATTTCCGTTATCATCTGACATAGCAAATGTTTCTAATGAGTTAGATTCAGAATTAATTAATATAACGTTGGCTAATTCTAAGGGTGTGCCAATACTGTCAGTGACTTTTCCCGTCATTTTTATCTGTGAAAAAATTACAGAATTTGTAAAAATAAACAGTAGAAATAAGTTTTTTTTCATCTTAATTATTGTTAGTTTCTATCTGAAACATTTGTTTTGGAACTCTTGGATTCATTATTTTAAACCATAAAACGGGAATAAAGGATAATAAGATACTTGTTGGATATCCAAATGGTAATTGAGGGGATTTGTCTATGGATTTTAAATTTTGATATTTTGTGACAGAAATTCTATGATGGTCACTGTGTCTTGTCAGTTCATAAAGAACAATTCTTCCTAAAATATGGTTTGAGTTCCAAGAATGCATATCAGTAACTCTTTCATATCTTCCGTTTGATAATTTTTTTCTTAATAATCCATAGTGCTCGATATAATTAACGCATTCAAACATCAAAATTGAAAACAGTGCAACTGATAAAACAAAAATTAAACCTTGAAGTGTAAAAAAAGTAAACACAATTAGAATATATAAAAATTGTATAATTGCGTACCAGAACATATCATTATAAATAGAGAAAAAAGAAAGATTGTTTTTATCTAATCTCTTACTTTGAATTTCTATTGCTGATAAAATTTCACCTTTTATAGCGCTAATCCAAAAGGAATAAAGTGGTTGATTAAATTTGGCCGTTACGGGATCTTCATTAGTGGCAACCTTTAAGTGATGACCAAAATTATGTTCTAAATAAAAATGCATGTATAAAGAAGGGATAAGTAAAAATTTTCCTAAGAATTTTTCATACTTTTTACTTCTATGACATAATTCATGAGCAACATTAATACCGTTTGAAACAACCACTAATCCAACGGCTAAAATTCCGATAATATATTCAATAGAAAATATGTCCTTGTTTTTCAGAAAAATTAAGGCATAAATTAAAATACCATAAACAAGGGGTATATTGATGTAAAGCATAAGATCAAAAATCCAGTGAGTAGATTTATTTATCCTACCTTTTTCCAAGTCATCGATTTTTAGAAAAGTTAATAAATGTTCAATTATTGGTATTATTAAAAAAATATAAATAGGTGTAGTTAATAACCAATATCCACCCATGTAAAATCCAAAAATTGCGGTTAACGGGATTGAGTAAGCCATTAAATATTTTAGATCGCTAAAAAGAAAACCATCAAATAATTTTAAGCCATTAAGTTTCATATATTAGTTTCTTCTGGATGATTTACCACGTTGTCCTCTCCACATATCTCTCATTTCTTTGACTTTTACCTCAACAATATTTTCAAATTCACCCTTAGTAACAAATTCACCCTTAGTGGGTTCAGATATTTCAATTCTTTTTTCAGGATTCATAACGACTTTAGTGCATAGCATCACGGTTCTATCATTTGTTAATTCTAAAATTAGCCCTGGAAGACCACCATACTCAGCTGGACCATGACTTACCGGTATTTGAGGGGTATACCAAGCCGTAATGGTTTCAACTTCTGCAGTAACAACAACTTCGTCTAGCTTTTCTACTTTCTTGTTCATTTGGTTATCTGAATTTTCCTTTTTAGCACTATCATCTTTAGCTTCTTTTGTGTTCTTTTCTGCATTCCTCCATACACTAGTCATTGTTTTTGGTTTTTTAACCTGAGCTGTTGCCTTAAAACATAAGTAGTTTCCGATCATTTTTTGTTCATTTTGCATGACCCATTTGATATTATCTTGATCATTAGATATCAAGAACTTTTTTCCCATAAACTCGGTACTTTGAAGAGATTTTTTTGAAGCCACATCCTTGTAAACAGGTCCACCAGTTGCTGCCATCATTCTTCCCCATCCTCTTCCGCCACCACTACCTGGTGCATCTAATCTTTCTTCTTGTTTATAAATGGATTTGGTCTTATCAAAGGTTAATATGTAAACAGGTTCTAAATAAGGCTTCATCCTTTCTTTCATCGCTTTCTTTTGTTCAGCAGACATACGATCCCCCCATGATCCTAAATCCATAGCAGTCTGTGTTTTATAAAAAGCTTGACCTTGAAAATCTTGTGCAATAAAAGAAATACTTAATAAACAGATTAGCAGTAGTGTAATAATATTTTTCATGGAAAACTTTTTTTAAAATTATTTAAAAGGCTGTTTTACAGCTGTTAATTTCTAGTTAAATTAATCATAATATTTTTGTACATTGATCTTATGAGGGTGCAATTTTTATTCCTTTTTGTTTTTACAAACTTAATTTTTTCTCAAAACAGCCTATTACTAGATAAGATAAGTTCAGAAAAAATTATTTATACAGAAAAAAAAATACATGTAGACATGATGAATAATATATATTATTTGTCAGGATCCGAGCTTTCGAAAAACAAAAAATTATTTTTTTCTGACTTCTCCTTGGGTGATATCTCCATTGTTGATTTATTTAACCCTTTAAAATTAAAGGTATGGTACAAGGACTATAACACCATGGTTGTATTAGACAACTTTTTAAACGAAATAGTTAGGGTAAATTTCAATAATTTAAATGATCTAAATGAAATCTCTCATGTTTCCTCCTCTAATGAAAACACAATGTGGGTCTTTGATCAACTATCAATGAAAATTAAAAAATTTGATTATATAGAAAATAGTTTTGTAAAGGGAGTTGAAGTGCTTCTCAAGGAAAATATTATTGATATGAAAAGTAATTATAATTTCTTATGGGTTTTGACGAAAAATAATTTCTATATGATAAATTACAATGGGACTATTATTAGCGAATCAAAAAATTTAGGATTTAATAAGGTTAATTTTTTAAAAAAAAATTTATTGCTTACCGGATCAAATAATATTTTTTTATTTAATATTAGAGATTTTACATTTCAAAAAATAAATTCAGAAAAATTATTTATAAAAGATTTTTTCGTAATCAATGAAACCTTGTATATTTATAATGAGGATTTTTTAAATAAATATTTAATTTTAACAAATTAACATGCATATAGCTATAGCTGGGAATATAGGCGCAGGTAAAACGACATTAACGAAATATCTTGCCAAGCATTACAAATTCAATAAAGAACTTGAGGACGTTGTAAAAAACCCTTACCTAGACGATTTTTATAATCAGATGGAGAGATGGAGTTTTAATCTTCAAGTCTATTTTTTGAATAGTCGTTTTAGACAGGTAAAGGAAATTCACGCAAAAAATAAAAATGTAATCCAAGACAGAACGATATATGAAGATGCTAATATTTTTGCACCCAATCTTCACGCTATGGGATTAATGACTAATCGGGATTTTGAAAATTATAAATCTCTTTTTGATTTAATGGAGGAAAATGTTTCTGCACCAGATTTGTTAATTTATCTAAGAAGCTCAATTCCTAATCTCGTTTCTCAAATTCATAAAAGAGGAAGAGAATACGAAAATTCGATTAGTATTGACTACTTGAGCAGACTAAATGAAAGGTATGAAGCATGGATTCACAAGTACAAAAAGGGGGAACTTCTTATTATCGATATTGATGATCTAGACTTTGTTGAAAACAAAGATGATTTTAAAAAAATAATATCTTTAATTGATAAAAAGATAAAATAAAAAAAGGCCTCAATTGAGGCCTTTTTTATTTTTAATTTCTTGATTTAGAAAATTGGTTAATAAAAGCAATCTTATCACCGTCAAATCTGAATGATTCCATCCAGTTTAAACTAGTGACATTTCCATCGGCAACAACTTTTCCATTGTCCCATAAAAGTACCCACTCATCTCCATTATCTCCGGTAACAGCAAAATTTACTGCTACATTATAATCTTTAATATCAACTCCTGAATAAGTGTCTGAAATAAATTTCATTGCTTCTTCTTTACCTTCAACTGAAGAACCGTCAGAAAGATTAAAAACAACATCATCTGATAAATATTCAGCAACCTTAGCGTAGTCTTTGGCAATTAAATCTCTAACCATTCCTTGAACAAGTAATACTTTTGCATCATTGCCTATTTCAAAAGAGTCTAAGTACGTTGCATCATAAATATAGTTTGTTGCAGCCTCATCAGTATGATGTGTTCCATGCCCACCTAATATTGGGGCGATAACTAAACCAATAAGGCAAGTTAATTTGATAAGAATATTCATTGACGGACCAGAGGTGTCCTTAAAAGGATCACCAACAGTATCTCCGGTAACAGATGCTTTGTGAGCATCAGATCCTTTAAATGTCATTTCTCCATTAATTTCAACACCTGCTTCAAAAGATTTTTTTGCATTATCCCAAGCACCACCAGCATTATTTTGGAAAATTGCCCATAAAACACCACTAACAGTAACACCAGCCATGTATCCTCCTAACATCTCTGCAATTAATTGATTGTCTAATCCAAAAAGCATTGGAAGCACAGTAATTATGATCGGTGTTCCAATCGTTAAAATTCCTGGAAGCATCATTTCTCTTAGAGATGCCTTTGTTGAAATATCAACACATTTATCATATTCGGGCTTTGCTTTCCCTTTCATAATTCCAGGGATTTCTTTAAACTGTCTTCTTACTTCATATACCATTTCCATGGCAGCCTTTCCAACAGCATTCATAGCTAGAGCTGAAAATACCACAGGTACCATCCCTCCTACAAATAACATTGCTAAAACTGGAGCTTTGAAAATATTAATTCCCTCAATTCCAGTAAATGTTACATAAGCTGCAAATAATGCAAGTGAAGTCAATGCAGCTGAAGCAATTGCAAAACCTTTTCCAGTAGCAGCAGTAGTATTACCAACTGAATCCAATATGTCTGTTCTTTCTCTAACAATTGGGTCTTGACCACTCATTTCAGCAACACCTCCAGCATTATCAGAAATTGGCCCAAATGCATCAATAGCTAGCTGCATTCCAGTTGTTGCCATCATAGCAGATGCAGATAATGCAACACCATAAAATCCAGCAAATGCATATGCAGCCCAAATTGCAGCAGCAAATAGGATAACAGAACCAAAAGTAGAAATCATACCCGTTGCCAAACCAGCAATAATATTGGTCGCTGCCCCAGTACTAGATTTCTGAACAATTTCAAGAACAGGTTTTTTACCCAATCCCGTATAATATTCGGTGATTGCTGAAATAAACCATCCAACAATTAAACCTGTTAAGGTAGCATAGAATACATTCATAGAAGGAATTTCTTTTAATCCTTCACCAAAAAATTCCATATTCAAAGTACCTGGAAGCATATAATCTACAAGAAAAAAACAAGATATTGCAACTAAGATTATTGAGATACCGTTTCCTTTGTTTAAGGCTCCCATAACCTCAGCTTCTTTTGCATCATTGGAATTAATTTTTACAAACAATGTACCGATTAATGAAATGATGATACCAACACCTGCAATAGCCATAGGCAATAAAATTGGTCCGATTCCTCCAAAAGCATCTTCGATTGAACCGCCCATATCTACTATTACATAATTTCCAAGAACCATTGCAGCCAATACAGTTGCTACGTATGAACCAAACAAATCAGCTCCCATACCTGCAACATCCCCTACATTATCTCCCACATTATCTGCAATTGTAGCAGGATTTCTAGGATCATCTTCAGGAATTCCAGCTTCAACTTTTCCTACCAAGTCAGCTCCTACATCAGCAGCTTTTGTATAAATTCCACCACCTACTCTGGCAAACAATGCAATAGATTCAGCACCTAATGAAAATCCAGCTAATGTTTCTAAAACAATTGTCATGGTATCACTGGCAGATCCGTAATCTGTAGCGGACCACACACCACCCATAAAGTGGTTGAAAAATATTATAAAAAAGGCTGTTAAACCTAAAACTGCTAAACCTGCAACACCTAAGCCCATAACTGTTCCACCTGCAAAGGAAATTTTTAATGCATTTGGTAGTGATGTTTTAGCAGCTTGAGTAGTTCTTACATTTGTTTTTGTAGCTATTTTCATTCCTATATTTCCAGCATAGGCAGAGAAAAATGCTCCAAAAATAAATGATACAACAATTAGAATGTGAGTTGTAGGGACTATAAATGAGATTCCTGCTAAAACTGCACTTACAATAAGTACAAAAACCGATAATAAACGATATTCAGCATTTAAAAAAGCTAAAGCTCCTTCATAAATATGATCAGAAATTTCTTTCATTTTTCCATCTCCGGCATCTTGTTTCATTACCCAAGACCTTCTTACAAAAACATAAGCAAGGCCTAAAACTGACATTATTATTGGCATGTATATCATCATTGAATCCATAGTTAATTTTTTAATTTAGTTGGCAAAAATAGTGAAATAGAGTTAATTACGAAAAACTCTTTGATTATTTGTAAAGTACCTTTTTTACAGAGTTGATAACATCTTCACTGTTAGGCAACCATTCTTTTAGTAAAACTGGTGAATATGGTGCTGGCGTATCAGCTGTATTAATTTTTTCAATTGGTGCATCTAAATAATCAAATGCTTTGGATTGAACCTGAAATGTGATTTCTGTAGCAACATTTCCAAAAGGCCAAGCTTCTTCTAATATAACAAGTCTGTTTGTCTTTTTAACAGATTTTAAAATTGTCTCGGTATCTAAAGGTCTAACCGTCCTTAAGTCAATAATTTCGCATGAAATATTTTCCTTTGCCAATTCATCTGCTGCTTTATATGCTTCCTTGATTATTTTTCCAAAAGAAACTATGGTTACGTCACTTCCTTCTCTTTTAATATCAGCGACACCAATAGGTATAGTGTATTCACCTTCTGGAACTTCCCCTTTGTCCCCATACATTTGTTCGCTTTCCATAAAAATTACAGGATCATCATCTCGTATTGCTGATTTTAATAAGCCCTTCGCATCATAAGGATTTGACGGAACAATTACCTTAAGACCAGGGGTATTCGCAAACCAATTTTCAAAAGCTTGAGAATGTGTTGCAGCCAATTGACCTGCTGAAGCAGTGGGCCCTCTAAATACAATAGGACAGTGAAATTGTCCACCAGACATCTGTCTAATCTTTGCAGCGTTATTGATTATCTGATCAATACCAACGAGGGAGAAATTAAAAGTCATATATTCAACAATTGGCCTATTTCCGGTCATAGTTGAACCAATAGCAACTCCTGCAAAACCAAGTTCTGAAATTGGGGTATCAATTACTCTTTTAGGACCGAATTCATCAAGCATTCCTTTGGATGCTTTATATGCACCGTTGTATTCAGCAACTTCTTCTCCCATTAGAAATATACTTTCGTCATTTCTCATCTCTTCGCTCATCGCTTCACAAACAGCTTCTCTAAATTGAATAGTCCTCATAAAATAAATTTTTCACAAAAATAATAAAGCACATAAAATTAATCATTAATAACTTAAAAATATTTTCATTGTAAAGTTTTTTTATTTGTCAAATTCGTAACTTTGTTTAAAGAACTTTAACGCAAAATTTTTATGAAAATATTGGTTTGTATAAGTCATGTTCCTGATACTACATCAAAAATTAATTTTACCGAAAATAATTCAAAGTTTGATAAAAATGGTGTTCAATTTATCATTAACCCTAATGATGAATTTGGATTAACAAGAGCTATTTGGTTCAAAGAAAAAAATAATGCGAGTGTCGATGTGATAAATGTTGGATTACAAGAGACCGAACCCACATTAAGAAAAGCCCTAGCGATAGGTGCAGACAAGGCCATAAGAATAAATATCGAGCCAACAGATAGTTCAGTTGTTGCAAAATCTATTTCAGATTATATTTCAGATAATAATTATGATTTAATAATCGCAGGAAGAGAATCTATTGACTATAATGGCGGTATGGTTCCGGGAATGATTTCAGCATTAACAAAAATTAATTTTATTGATAAATGCATTGATTTAAATATTTCTGAAAATTCGGTGTTAGCCTCTAGAGAAATTGACGGGGGTATGGAGAATATTTCTACTTCATTGCCTTTAATAATTGGAGGTCAGAAGGGGCTGGTTGAAGAAAATGATTTAAAAATTCCTAATATGAGAGGGATCATGATGGCTAGAAAAAAAGAGCTATTAGTTTTGGATCCAGGCGATTATTCCGATACTCTAGAAACAGATAATTTTGAAAAACCGGAACCAAAAGGAGAGGTGACATTGGTATCACCTGATGAAGTTGAAAAACTTATAGAATTATTAAATAACGAAGCAAAAGCAATTTAAATGGGAATATTAATATTTGCAGAAACATACAAAGGGGAATTTAAAAAAGATTCATACGAATTAGCATCATATGCATATGAAATAGCATCAGAAAAAGGCTCATCCGTGACGGCTATTTGTTTCAATGCCGTAAACCCCGAGAGCCTATCCAATTATGGTGTAAACAAAATAATAAATTGTTCAAACGAGGAACTAAAAGATTTTGATGTAACAATATACTCTGATTGTATTTCTGAAACCTTCGCTTCGGAAAATTCAAATATTTTAATTCTGAGCTCAAGCTCAAATTCTAAATATCTAGGTGGGGTTTTAGCAATTAAATTGAATGCTGGTTATGCAACAAATGTAATTTCAAAGCCATCTTTTTCAAATGGCCTTTGCTTAAAGAGAAATACATTTACAAATAAAGCATTTGAAAACGTAAATATATTAACGGAAAACTCAATTATAGGGCTTTCTAAAAATTCATTTGGATTAAAGGAAAACAATGTCAGATCAGATATCGAGGATAAAAAATTTGATATTGATTCAGCTGCAAACAAGGTAACCTCTATTGAAAAAATGTCCAATAAAGTTACCATTGCAGATGCTGATATTGTTGTTTCTGGTGGCAGGGGGTTAAAAGGTCCAGAAAATTGGAATTTAATCGAAGATTTAGCAGAAGTATTAGGTGCTGCAACTGCATGTTCTAAACCAGTTTCAGATTTAGGATGGAGGCCGCACAGCGAACATGTTGGTCAAACCGGTAAGCCTGTTTCTTCAAATCTTTATATTGCCATTGGAATTTCTGGGGCCATACAACATTTGGCTGGGGTTAATTCTTCAAAAACCAAAGTAGTAATTAATACCGATCCTGATGCTCCTTTTTTCAAAGCGGCTGACTATGGAATTGTAGGAGATGCTTTTGATGTGGTGCCAAAATTAATACAGAAACTAAAAGATTTTAAGTCAACAAATAATTAGGCCCAATTTTTTTATAAATAAAAACTTAAGATTAGATTTACATTATGAACCTTATTGAGTTACTAATAAACGGAATTTCTTATAGTCAAACACAAAACGGTGCCTACGCATTAATTCTTAGTGAAATTGAAGGGGAGAGAAAACTTCCGATTGTCATTGGCACTAATGAAGCACAATCTATAGCAATAGCAATCGAAAAAGAAATTAAACCACCAAGGCCCTTAACTCATGATTTATTTAAAAACTTTTGTGAAAGATTTGATATTAAAATTAAAAAAGTAATCATTCACAAATTAGTTGATGGTATTTTTTATTCAAGTGTTATTTGTGAAAGGGATGGAATTGAAGAGATAATTGACTCCAGATCCAGTGATGCCATAGCACTAGCTATTCGATTTGAAGCCCCTATTTACACTTATGAAACGATACTAGAAAAAGCGGGAGTTGTAATACAAGTCGAAAAAGATTTTGATGAGAAATCTTTACTTAAGGAATTGTTTTCTGAAGATGATACATATATTGAAAGTCCAGATCTTCAAGATAAATCAACTAAGGAATTAGAAGAATTGTTAAAAATTGCAATTCAAAATGAAAATTATGAATCCGCAGCAAAAATAAGAGATGAAATTTCTAACAGATAACAAAAAAACACTACTATTTTTTATAGTTTTTACTCTAATTAGTAACCTTACTTTTTCACAAAATCAAGAAATTATTCCCAGCCAAGGTTTTGGTACAGAAAGTTTTTTGAGAGGGGTTTTAGGAATAATTTTTTTAATTTTTACTACGTATCTACTTAGCAATAATAAAAAAGCAATTAATTGGAAAACTGCAGGATTTGGACTCATCCTTCAACTTGTCTTGGCAATTGGGGTTTTAAAAGTATCCTGGATAAAAACTGTTTTTGAAAATGCTGGTAAAATATTTGTTAAGATTCTGGATTTCACAATGGAGGGAACAAAATTTTTATTTGGCGATTTGGTAAGCCCAGATAATTTTGGAAATGTTTTTATTTTCTCGATTCTTCCAACAGTTATATTTTTTGCAGCATTAACCTCAATATTATTTTACCTAGGCATAATTCAAAAAATAGTAAGGGTAATGGCTCTATTACTTTCTAAAATCTTAGGCGTATCTGGCCCTGAAAGTCTGAGTGTTGCTGGAAATATATTTCTTGGTCAAACAGAATCGCCTTTAATGATTAAGGCCTACTTAGAAAAAATGTCAAAATCTGAAATACTTTTGGTAATGGTTGGAGGAATGGCAACCGTAGCAGGCGGGGTTCTTGCTGCTTATATAGGTTTTCTTGGTGGAGATGATCCAGAATTAAAAGTTTTCTATGCCAAACATCTGTTAACAGCGTCAGTTATGGCTGCACCTGGTGCAATTGTAATATCGAAAATTCTTTACCCAGAAACCGAAAAAATCAATTCTGATGTGAAAATTTCACAAAAAAAAATCGGTACTAATTTTTTAGATGCAATATCAATTGGTACTTCTGAAGGATTAAAATTAGCTGCTAATATTGCAGCAATGCTTTTAGTATTTATAGCATTTATAGCTTTAATAAACTATCTGCTTAGTGGCGCAGGAAGTGTTTTAAATATAAATGATTTCATAAAAGATAATACTGTTTATAATGAATTATCTCTTGAACTAATTTTAGGATATTTATTTTCCCCAATCATGTGGTTAATCGGAGTAGCTAAAGAAGATATTACATTAATGGGGCAACTATTGGGAATTAAACTTGCGGCCAGTGAGTTTATAGGATACATTCAGTTATCCAGTTTAAAAGATGCATCTAACCTGATTCACTTGAATTACCAAAAATCGATAATTATAGCTACCTATATGTTATGTGGTTTTGCAAATTTTGCTTCCATAGGAATTCAAATTGGTGGTATCGGTGCTCTTGAACCAAAACAACGAACAAACTTATCTAAGCTTGGGTTCAAAGCATTGATTGGTGGTACACTAGCTTCTCTTCTATCTGCTACAATTGCAGGAATGATTATCGGCTAAAAAGTTAATAACTTTTAATTTGCTTATTAACTTAAATTAGGACTATTATTTATTTTTACCAACTGATCTTATGAAACAATATTTAGACTTAGTTAAACATGTGCTTGAAAAAGGAGAACTTAAAGCTGATCGTACAGGAACAGGTACCAAAAGTGTTTTTGGATATCAAATGAGATTTGATCTAAGTGAAGGGTTTCCAATGGTAACAACCAAAAAACTCCATTTAAAATCTATAATTTATGAGCTTTTATGGTTCCTAGAAGGGGATACAAACATAAAATATTTAAAAGATAACGGAGTAAATATTTGGAATGCATGGGCTGATTCAAATGGCGACCTAGGTCCAGTTTATGGATTTCAATGGAGAAATTGGAATAACGATGGAATAGACCAAATATCAAACTTGATTAATGATTTGAAAAATAATCCAAGTAGTAGAAGGCATTTAATTTCTGCTTGGAATCCGTCTGTTTTACCTGATACCTCTAAGTCTTTTGAAACAAATGTTGCCAACGGAAAAGCAGCATTACCGCCTTGTCATGCATTTTTTCAATTTCATGTTATTAACGGAAAGCTTTCATGTCAATTATATCAAAGAAGTGCTGATATTTTTCTTGGTGTCCCTTTTAATATTGCATCATATTCTTTGTTGACTTTAATGATTGCTCAAGTATGTAATTTAGAAGCTGGTGATTTCATTCACACCTTTGGAGATGCTCATATTTATAGTAATCATTTTGAACAGATGAAATTACAACTAGCCAGAGAACCAAGGAATTTACCAACTATTAAAATAAACAGTGAGGTTAATAATATTTTTGATTTTAAATTCGAAGACTTCACTTTAGAAAATTACGATCCTCACCCTCATATCAAAGGAAAAGTTGCCGTTTAATTTATTTTAATGAAAGAAAAAACCATCACCATTATTGTTGCTGCTGCTGAAAATGATGCAATTGGAAAGAACAATGATCTTATATGGAGTTTGCCTAATGATTTAAAAAGATTTAAAAAACTAACTTCAGGTCATTGTATCATTATGGGCAGAAAAACATTTGATTCATTCCCAGGGCTATTGCCAAACAGAAAACATATTGTCATTTCAAAAAAACCATCCGCTTCTTTTCCTGATAATGTTGTTGTTGTTAAAAGTATTGAAGATGCGTTAAAAAAAACAGGAGATGACAAAAACCCGTTTATTATCGGTGGGGGACAAATTTATAAACTTGCAATGAATTTAAGTGACAGAATTGAATTAACCAGGGTTCATGAAAATTTTGAGGCGGATACTTTTTTTTCAAAAATTGATACGGATAAATGGAAATTAATAAATTCGGAAAAACACGAAAAAGACGAACGACATGATTTTTCATACACATATAAAACTTATATAAAAAATAATTAATGAAGGCATATATTTTTCCAGGTCAAGGGGCACAATATCCAGGTATGGGTAAAGATTTATTTGAATCTTCAAAAATTGCTGCAAAATATTTTAACGAAGCAGATGAAATTCTAGGATTTAAAATAAGTGATATCATGTTTGATGGTTCTGCGGAAGATTTAAGACAAACATCGGTTACACAACCAGCAATTTTTCTTCATTCTGTTATCCTTGCAATTAGTAAAGGAGAAAGCGTGATACCCAAAATGGTTGCTGGCCATTCATTAGGCGAGTTCTCAGCTCTTGTGGTTAATAAATCCATATCCTTTGAAGACGGTTTAAAACTAGTTTCAATTAGAGCAAATGCAATGCAAAAAGCCTGTGAAAATAATCCAGGAACTATGGCAGCTGTTTTAGGACTTGAAAATGAAATAGTAGAAAAGGTATGTCAAAAAGTTGAAGGAATAGTTGTCGCGGCAAATTATAATTGTCCTGGTCAATTGGTTATTTCAGGTGAAATAAAATCAATTGAATCAGCCTGCGAAAAATTAAAAGAAAATGGAGCCAGACGTGCATTAGTATTACCTGTTGGAGGTGCATTTCATTCACCTCTTATGGAAGAAGCAAAAAAAGAGTTGGAAGACGCAATTCATAAAACTGTATTTTCTGCTCCAGTTTGTCCAATTTATCAAAATGTTAATGGACTACCGTTTTCCTCAGAAGAGGAAATAAAAAATAATTTAATCTTACAACTTACCAGCCCGGTTAAATGGACTCATTCGGTTGACAAAATGATAAAAGATGGTGCGTCTGAATTTATTGAGGTGGGACCTGGTAAAGTTTTACAAGGATTGGTTAGAAAAATAAATAGAGATATTGAATGTAGTTCGTTAAATTTGAAAGATGTTGAATAAAAAATCAAGGTATTTGTTAATAACGATACTTGTTTTCTTAAGTATTGCATTTGATCAAATTTCGAAAATATGGGTTAGAAATAATTTTGAAAGTTATTCTGAGAAAAGCATTATAGGTGATGTATTTACTTTAATAAAAGTTGAAAATACCGGTGCATTTCTAGGAATGGGTAGTGAACTTTCAGAAATTCCTAGGATTTTATTATTAATTATATTACCTGTTATTGTTTTAATATCAATAACCTTGTACACGTACATTGATAAATCGTTGGATAAGTTATCAATTATAGGTTTTTCATTGATCATTGGTGGGGGTATTGCAAATATTTTTGATAGAATTGTATTCGGGTCTGTAACAGATTTTTTGTACTTAAATTTAGGTGGAATATTTAAAACTGGGATTTTTAATATTGCTGACCTCTCGGTTACAACTGGAATGATTTTAATACTAATATCAAGCTTTAAGAGAAAGTCCTAATTTTTATAAACCACTCCATCCTTCATTACAAAAATTACATTTTCGAGAGTTTTGACATCTTTTGTTGGGTCTAACCTAGTTGCAATAATATCAGCAGTGAAACCTTCTTTAATTTGTCCTATTTCATCGTCAACGGAAAGTATTTTTGAATTTACAATCGTTGCTGCTTGAAGGCATTCGATAACTGGAATACCTGCTTCATACATATACCTGAACTCTTTAGCATTTTTTCCGTGAGAAAAAACTCCAGCATCTGACCCAAATGCTATATTAACTCCAGCCCTGTAAGCCTTAGCTGTCGTATTTTGAATCTTGGGACCTATAGCCAAAGCTTTTGGCACTACTAGTTCATTATAATATCCAGGAATTTTTGCCTTTGCTGCAACTTCTTTACCAGCTGTCATTGTTGGAACCAAATAGGTTCCATATTCTATCATTAGACGCATTGATTCTTCACTTAATAAGGTTCCATGCTCAATAGTCTTTACACCTCCTCTAACCGCTCTTTGAATTCCCTCATCACCATGAGCATGCGCAGCAACAATCATATCATAATCTTTAGCCGTTTCACAGATGGCTTTTATTTCCTCGAGTGTAAATTGTGGGTTTTCTCCGTTTTTAGCAATACTCATTACTCCACCTGTAGCAGTAATTTTAATAACATCTGCTCCGTCTTTATATCTCTGACGAACAGCTTTTCTTGCTTCATCAACTCCGTTGATGACTCCCTGACGAGGTCCTGGATCGCCTGCAAGACTTTTTTTCCATCCATTTGTTGGATCTGCATGTCCGCCGGTTGTCCCGATAGCTTTTCCAGCTGTAAAGATTCGAGGTCCAATTACTTCTCCTTTATTGATCGCATTTCTTAACGAAATATTTACTCCAGACCCACCAAGATCCCTAACCGTAGTAAAACCTGCCATCAGCGTACGTTTTGCAAATTTTAATGAACTAAATGCAATTTGAGATTCTTCAGCAGTAAATGCGTTCATGTATTTTTCTCGATTGTATTCACTTTCAATATGAACATGTAAATCAATAAATCCAGGCATTACAGTAGAATCCTTTAGGTCAATTACTATATCATCATCTTTTTTTGGAGTTTTAAACCCTTTTCTTACTTCTTTAATTTTTTTATCAGAAACTATCACCGTCATATTAGTAGTCATTTCTCCTTTTTCTGAGTCAAATAGCTTTCCTGCATGGATGTAATAATCTTGTGCATTTGAGGTTGAGCAAAATATTAAGATTAAAAACAATAAATTCTTCATAATGATGTAGATTTAGGACTAACTAATATAATATTTATTTTTAGTTACTTTTGTTTAAAACGAATATTATTAATTCATTAATTCACACATTTCTTGAAGTTTTATTAAGCTTCTACTCTCTTTTTTTAAAAAAAATAGCGAAAGGAGTAGAAGGTAGAAAAAAAAGCTTTGATAAGATAAAAACATCATTTTCTAAGAATGATAAAATAATCCATATACATTGTTCATCTTATGGTGAATACCTAATGTCAGAAGAGCTAACTGCTAATTTGAAAAAGAATTTTACTGATTATAAATTTCTCCTCTCTTTTATCTCACCATCTGGTTATGAAAATGCAAATAAAAGTTTATTTGATTGCGTAATATATTTACCTCTTGCTTCAAATAAAAATTTGAAAAAGTTTTACGGGTTAATATCTCCAAAAATTACATTATTCATTAAAAATGAAATATGGCCTGGTTATATTAATTACGCTAAAATTTATGGGTCTAAAGTATATTCTGTAGGAGGAAACTTTCAAAATAACTTTTTTAAAAAAAGAACATCATATTTCAGTTCTGCGATAAAAAAATTAGATAAAGTTTTTGTTGTCAATGAAAATTCGAAGAATTTAATAGAACACTATGGAAATAAAAATGTATTCATTTGTGGTGATTTAAGATATGATAATGTAATTCCTGATCTACCTGAAGAACATGCAGGAATTATTTCTGAATTCATAGACGGTAAAAGATGTATTGTTTTTGGAAGTACATGGGAAGAAGACGAGATATTAATTTTAAAATATATAAATGAATCTGAAAGAGATTTAAAATATATAATTGCTCCGCACGAAATAGGTGAAAACTGTAATAGAATAAAACAAAAAATTAAAAAAAGATCTATTCTTTTTTCAGAAATAAAATCAAATCAATCTAAGGGTGATTTTTCATGTTTAATAATTGATAATATTGGGATGCTATCTTCATTATATTCTTACTGCACATTAGCATATGTTGGTGGAGGTATGGGAAAAGCAGGACTGCATAATACCTTGGAGCCAGCTTCATTTGGAAAACCCATTATAATTGGTAAAAATTACAAAACATTTGACGAAGCTAGGATGATGATTAAAAATGGAGGAATGATCAGTGTATCTAACAACTATAAAGAGTTTTATAATTCATTTGAAAAAGCATTAAGTGATAAAGATGAATTAAATAGAATGTCAAATAGTAATTCTGACTATTTCAAAAAGCAAAAAGGAGCTATCAATCTAATTTTAAATCATATAAAAAACGAATAAAAAATAAAAAAAGGGGGATGTACTACCCCCCTTTTAACATAAACAAACTAACTAAACTAATTATAAAAAAAAAAGCTTATCATGATGATAAGCTTTTGAAATATTGTTATACAGCGATTACCTCATGAAACGTTAATATCATGTGACCACCACCATTTATTTGAAAATAATTTTTTCATTAGTATAAATATAATGATCTATTTATTTATTGAAAAGGTATTCACAAAAAATTTTTTAATTTATTTTTTTTGATTGAATACCCGATTAAATAGTCGACATTTGCACGATTAAATAATTTAATGACAAAGTTTAAAGAATTAGGAGTTAATAAAGAATTGTGCAAGGCAATCGAGGAACTGGGTTTTAAAAAACCAACAGAAGTTCAAAAAGAATCAATCCCTTTTTTACTTACGGAAAATGAGGACCTAATCGCACTTGCTCAAACAGGTACAGGTAAAACAGCTGCTTTTGGCTTGCCTGCCATTCAACAAGTTGATGTAGAAAATAAAAATGTTCAAGTAATAATTCTTTGTCCAACTCGTGAATTGTGCGTTCAGATTTGTAAAGATTTAGAATCCTATTCAAAATACGTTAAAGGTATTAAGCTTTTATCTGTTTACGGGGGCACAAACATTGAAAGACAAATTAAATCTTTGAAAAAAGGAGTTCAGATTGTAGTTGGAACACCTGGAAGAACCAAAGATTTATTAAAAAGAAAAAATCTAAAACTTGAACTAGTTAACAAGGTAATTCTTGATGAGGCAGATGAAATGCTTAGCATGGGATTCAAGGATGATTTAGATTTTATTTTAGATAAAACCTCATCAAATAGGCAAACAATGTTGTTTTCAGCAACAATATCTAAAGAAGTTAAAAGTATCTCAAAAAAATATATGAGAGATGCTAAAGAAATTACCGTTTCCAAAATAAATTCAACCGCAAAAAACATTGAACATCATATTTATAATGTAAGCTCAAGAAATAAATATGAGGCATTAAAAAGAATTGCTGATTTTAATCCAAATATTTATGGAATAGTTTTCTGCAGAACAAAAAGACATACCAAAGAAATAGCTAATAAGTTCATGGCTGAAGGCTATAATGCTGATGCAATTCATGGAGATCTTTCTCAAAATCAAAGAGATGAAGTGATGCAGAGGTTTAGAGATAGGTCTTTACAAATATTAATCGCTACTGATGTTGCAGCGAGAGGTCTAGATGTTGATGATATTACACACGTAATTAATTATTCACTTCCTGACGACCCTGAGGTTTATGTTCATAGAAGTGGTAGAACCGCTAGAGCTGGAAAAAGCGGAATTTCAATCGCTATTTCAAATGAAAGCGAAAGAAGAAAAATAAAATCTATTGAAAAAAAGGGAGCTATAAAATTCATTCCAAAAGAGGTCCCAACAGGAAGCGAAATATGTTCAAATCAGTTATTTAAGCTGATAGATAAAATTGAAAATGTTGATGTTGATGAGGAGCAAATCAAACCGTTTTTAGATAACATATACAAAAAACTTGAGTGGCTAAGCCGAGAAGAATTAATAAAAAGATTTGTATCTGCTGAATTTAATAGATTTTTAAAATATTATAAAGAATCCAATAAACTGCCTTCCAAAAGGTCAAAAGACAAAAGAAGCTCTAAAAGAGGTGATAGAAATGGAAAATCATTAACAGCATTTTCTATTAATATTGGAAGAAAACACAGAGCAACTCCATTAGACATTATTTCTATTGTAAATAGGGCATTAAAATCTAACAGTATTGAAATTGGTAAAATTGAATTAGGTAGGTATCAAACATTTTTTGAGATTGATAAAGACTATAAGGACGATTTTATAAAAAATATTAAAAAAATCGATTTTAAGGGTAATGATTTGGTTTTAACAGAGTCATCCAATCTTGATCAAAATCCTCCTAAAAGAAGAAGAGATAGAGGGGATAGAAGAAATCGTGGTAAAAGATCCGATTCTAGAAATTCATCAAGAAAGAGAAAAAAGAAAAAATCAAGATTTAGATAAAATTGGGTTTTTAAAAAATTCCTTCAATTTGTAAATGCTGTTTTTAATTTAAAATCAGGTTGAATAATTTATTGAACTCAAAATCTGAACTGGGACTTATGGCTATTTCAAATTCACCAGATTCAAGAATTAATTTTTTGTTATTGTAAAATTTTAAGTCCTCACTTGAAATCTCAAAAACAACTGTTTTACTCTCTCCTTTTTTAAGAAATATTTTTTTAAAACCTTTTAATTCTTTGATAGGCCTTGTAATACTTCCAACTTTATCACGAATATATAATTGAACTACCTCATGTCCGTCATAATCCCCTGTATTGGTAATTGTTGAGCTTGCTTTTAATATTTCGGATTCTTTAAGCTTATCATTGGATAATTTAATTTCAGAGTATTTAAAAGTTGTATAGCTAAGACCGTGACCAAATGGATATAATGGAGTGTTTGGCGAATCTATATAATTTGATTTATAATCTTCGGTTGGGTTTTCTTTTGAAATTGGTCTCCCAGTATTTTTTTGATTATAATAAATTGGTACTTGACCAAGATTTCTTGGAAAAGTAATAGGTAGTTTTGCAGATGGATTATATTTTCCAAATAAAATATCTGCAACGCCAAGCCCTCCACTAGTTCCTGGATACCAAACCTCTAATATAGCATCAGCTAGAGAATCTTCGATTGTCAGATCCAGAGGGCGACCATTCATTAATACTAAAATAATTTGTTTGTTGGGTAATTCATCCCTTATAGTTTTAATCAACTGTGTTTGAATTCCAGGAAGTTTAATATTGGTTCTACTTGCAGCTTCCCCACTCATATTATAATCTTCACCCAAAACCATTATTATTTTATCTGCTTTTTTGGCTATGTTAATGGCTTTATCGAATCCACTATAATCATTACTTTCAATATCACAGCCCCTAGCAAACATAATGTTCGAATCATCTAAATATTCTTTTATTCCTTGATATATGCTAATTGCTTTTCCGTTTCTATCCCCTGCAGCTGCCCAGCTACCTATGATGTTTTTTTTATCCTTTGCGAGTGGACCTATCAATGCAACAGTTAGTTTATTGTTTATAGGAAGAGTTTTATCAATATTTTTAAGTAAAACGGACGATTTAGATGCTATTTTTCTTGCAAATTCTAAAAATTTAGGGCGATAGATGGTTTCTTCTTCTCTTTGTTCGTTACAATACTTATAAGGGTCATCAAATAAACCTAATTTAAATTTGGCAATAAGAATTTTTCTACACGCTTCATTTATCAATGTTTCCTCAACTTTACCTTCAATTATCAATTCTTTTAAAAAACGCCTATATGCACCACTCATCATATCCATATCAATACCTGAGTTAATAGCTAATTCAGTAGCATGTTTTTCATTTTCAGCATATCCATGATTTACCAACTCGTTAATCGCTGTGTAATCTGTAACTACAAATCCGTTAAATCCCCATTCATCTCTAAGAATGTCCTTAAATATATATTTGTTTGCTGTTGCAGGTACACCATTAAGCTCATTAAAAGCAGTCATAAATGTTTCAACACCCGAATCAATTGCTGCTTTAAACGGAGGCATATATACATTTCTAAGCTCATTATCACCCATACTAACAGTATGATAATCTCTACCTGCTTGAGCAGCTCCATATCCAACAAAATGTTTTGCACATGCTAAAATTGTATTTTCATTAGTGAGACTATTACCTTGAAACCCTTTTACATACGCTTTAGCAATTTCGCTAGTTAAATAAACATCTTCACCAGATCCTTCAGATACACGCCCCCAACGAGGATCTCTAGCGATATCAATCATCGGAGCAAATGTCCAATGTACTCCTGCGGCCGAAGCTTCATCAGCTGATATTCTGGCTACCTCCTCCACATCTTCAAGATCCCAACCTGACGCAATTCCTAAGTTTATTGGAAAAATTGTTTTAAAACCATGTATGACGTCATAACCAAAAAGCAAAGGAATACCTAAACGAGTCTCCTCAACAGCAATTTTTTGTAATTCTCTGGTCCCTTTCGATGTATATACATTTAACATTGAGCCTAGATTACCTTCTTTAAGGAATCTCATATTATCTGAATTTACATATGGTCCTGTATTGTTCCAATCACCACTATACATAATTGTTTGTCCAATTTTTTCATCTAATGTCATCAGACTCATTAAAGAATCCACTTTTCTATAGATATCTGTTTCTGGATTATAATTATTTGCGCCTAAATAAAGGCAGTGACTAAATATTGACAAAACAATTGTAGCTATTGAAATTTTTTTCATGATTTGATAATTATTCAATTTCTAATTTTCTTCCCATCGGAGTTCATCAATATAATAAATATCCTCTGGGTTCCCATTATTTTGACCGGCATTGAAAAACAAAACAAGTGTAGTGTTTTCGTTATCAATTGAGTCGCTAAAATCATAAGAAAATTCTTGCCATGTATTAACCGTACTAAAGTCTGACCATTTTTCAATTGCGGATCCTCCTTCAAGTTTTGCTAAAACTTGAATTGATGAATTAGAGTAAAGCTTAAATTTTAATCTGTTGTGTGTATTTAAATTAATAATTGAACCATAATTTAATATAAAAGCATCATATGCCTCTGTTCCATCATCAGTATATTGACCGACATTCTCACTTCTGTTATCACAGCTAATTAACGGATTTAATACACTTGGAACAGTAGTTTCAATCCCATAATTCTGTTGACAATTCCAATCACTAATTATATTATAATCTTGTACAACATTTGAACAGTTTTCAATTACAGGCTCATCACATGGTGCAGGTAGAAACATCAAATCATCAATATAATACATATCGGTTAAGGTTCCGTTTGTTATATTGTGATTGAAGAAAATTTTTAGTTGTGTTTGATCATTCGCTGATAAACTAAAATCAAATACATAATTAACCCATTCGTTTGTCAAATTTATGTTGTTGTTTATTTCTATGGGTGATTCTCCACCTTCGAGTCTTGCCAATAGTGGTGAGCTTAAGGATGAATGAATTTTTATATGTAATTGAGGGTTTTCTGTAAGATTTATAGGGTTGTTAAAATTAATTGTTAATGCATCTGACCCGTCTGAACCATCATCAATATATTGGCCAACAAAAATACTATTATTAATTTCATTAGGATATGGGTTGTTTACCAGTTGAATTTCATTATTAACACTTGATAATTCATAATTCTGCTGACATTCAAAATCACTTAAAATATTATTATTTTCAGTAAAATTTTCACATGGATCAACAAAAGTATCAAAAAACAAATCGTCTATGTAATATAAGTTTGGTGTACTACCAATTACCTCAACCCCATAATTAAAAAAAACTTTTAATTTGGTATGATTTTCATATTGCCTCCAACTAAAATCAAAAATATAAATTCCCCATGCATTATCGCCATTAACATTTTGTGACTGAACAACCGGTTCGGATAAGCCTCCGTCCATCATAACCCTTAATTCACCTGAAATTTCGGTCTTGACTTTAATTTTAAAAACTGTATTAGTTGATAAATCAATGGGAGATCCATAGTCAATTTCAATAAAATCTGTTGGTTCTTGTGTGTCTGTGTATAAACCAACAAAATTACTGGTATTCAAAGGAGTTTCAGAAGGATTTCGAACAGTTTCTACATTGTCTAATATGAAATTTGACTGACATTCGAAGTCAGTTATAATATCAGGGTTAATAATTACACCCTCTAAATCACAAGGATTGTAGCTTATAACAGGGAAGTCTTGAAAATCATCTTCACAAGACGAAAAAACTATCAAAATCAAAAATAATAGGGAACTTTTGAGAGAAAAATTTAGGCTGTCCATAATTGATTTTTGATTTATTTTTTAAAATTATTTTTTTAATATCTTAAAAGACTCCTGTTTTGATTCAGAATATGTATTTAGAATATAAATATCAGAATCAAGATTTGAAATATCAATCTCAAAATTTTTGCTATTTATATTATTTTCATTTAAAATAAGTCTACCATGAACATCATACAACTTATACGAATTGATAATATCATTGGATCTAATATTTAAAATATTAAAAACTGGATTTGGATACAGAATTAATTCAGAAATCCCTTCTTCAGTTAAAGATAAAGAGGATGTAAAACGAATATCATCAATATGATAAATATCTGTCGATGTTCCTGATTCTTGCGAAGCATTAAAGAATAAGATAAGTTTAGTATTACCGTTACCGACAGAAGTGCTAAAATCAAAGTTAAATTCCTCCCAAGTGTTTTCTTGGCTATAATCTGACCAAACCTCAGTGTCTGTATCTCCTTCTAATTTTGCTAAAACTTGAATAGAGGATGTAGAGTATAGTTTAAAAGTTAGATAAGGATTTGAAGAAAGATCTATTTCACTTTCAAAGTCTATTAATAAATTATCCCATCCATTGGTTCCATCATCAATATATTCTCCAACGTTTGTCGATGTATTAATCCCATCATAGAATGGATTTGATACAGTTTGAATATTCCCTGAGAGAGGAACTGATGGATTTAAGCTTTCAAAATCTGAAATCATCGGGAGATTATTACTCGAGTTAGTAAATCTAATATCATCAATATAATATATGTCAGATGATGTTCCTGATTCTTGAGCAGCATTAAAGAACAAAACTAGTTTTGTATTACCGTTTGATACAGCATCACTGAAATCAAAATTAAATTCTTCCCATGTATTTTCTAAACTATAGTCAGACCATAACTCTAATTCTGAGCCTCCCTCAAGTTTAGCTAAAACTTGTATAGATGCGGAAGAATATAGCTTAAAACTTAAGTAAGGATTTGAGGAAAGATCTATTTCACTTTCAAAGTCTATTAATAAATTATCCCATCCATTAGTCCCATCATCGGAGTATTCTCCAATATTGGCTGATTTGTTAATTCCAGTTTGAAAAGTATTTGCGACAGTAATAATTCCATTGCCTAAAATAGTTTGACTAGCATCTCCACATTCAAAATTTGTAATAACCGGGTCAGAGCATTGACCAAAGGTAAAATAACCTAAGAGCAAAGTGATAAATAATATAAATTTTCTCATTTAATTCTTGATTTTAGAAGTTATAAATATAACATAGTTCAATTATATATTTTTTCATATTTGATGATTAAAAAATAAAACCCAAGTTATTTAATCCATCAATAATTTCTTGGTCTTGCATGAAAAGATTCCATAATAATTGCGTTCGATAATTTTCTATCATCAATATTATCGGTCCTTGATCTATAGCTAGATATCTATCAGAATACCAATTATAATGAATTGAAAAGGCATCAAAAAACCCATAATCACCCCATAATTCGTCATTTAAATTATAATAAAAATTTTCAAGTGCTTTTTTGGATTCTAAAGGTGTATAAGGAAAAGATGATAAAGCAGCTGTTGGTGAAATAACACCCAAATCATTATTTGGACTATGTGCCGAGTATCCATTATAGTTAGTACTTGCAGTAATACCCCAACTATCATCACTGTAACCACCATAGTTATTTGGATTTGATACACAATGATCATAATTAATCAATGAGTGTGCTCTATTTTGATCAAAATAATTTGTGTATTGATCTTCTAAATTTCTTGGATCTATTCCTACAAACGAGTAATGAGAATAAAATAGGGGTCCTCCAAAATTTTCACCTAATGGTAAAAATATATCGTAAAAAGTTCCAGAATTAACAAAAGCACCCTCTCTTGTCCAACCATCGTTATAGACATCAGAATTAATTGGGTATGTTGGTGAGGATGAAGCCAATACATACACAATAAGAGCTTCATTCCAACCTCTTACATCTAAATTTATTGCAAAATCATGATTTGGAGACCAATGCCAAGTAATTTTATTTTGTCCTTGCGTATACCATGTCCACTCAACATCTTCCCAAATATTTGTAATTCTATTTCTCAGCTCTATTTCCTCTTCATTATTATTTGAAAAATATTGTCTTGCAATCAACAAACCCTGAATTAACAGTGCCGTTTCTACTATATCACCACCGTCATCTAAATCGCCAAATTCAATTGTATTCCCAGAGCTATTATACCAATGGGAAAAAGCACCATGATATTTGTCAGCTCCTTCTAAAAAAGTTAAAACAGTTTCCATACGGTTTATTACATCATCACGGCTCACCCATCCTCTCTCAATACCAACTATAAATGAGGCAATACCAAATCCTGAACCCCCGGTTGTAATTATATTAGTTCTTTCACTATCCTCTCTGGCCAAACCACTAATAGGTTCAGCAAAATCCCAAAAATATTTGAAAGTTTGATGTTGAGTTAATGTTAGCAAATCTTCAAAAGGAATTACATCTACATTATCAACAGGAATAAAGCCCACATCTGGCGGCGGCGGATCAATATCATTTGGATTTGTACAGGAAAAAATCCCAAAAAACAGTGTAAGTAATCCAATTTTATAGAAAATATTTAATTTCATAATTCTTTATTTACCATCCTGGGTTTTGGGTTAAAATACCGTTACTTAGGTCTATCTGCTGTTGTGGGATAGGAAATAACTCGTGCTTTCCGGTAATAAATGGCTTGCCGAGTGATTGTAAAACTGAAGCTGCCCTCCCTTGTCTTACCAAATCAAAGTATCTGTCATGTTCAAAAGCTAACTCCCATCTTCTCTCATTCCAAACATCTAATTGTGTTGGGCTGTTTAGAGTATTTAATCCTGCTCTAGATCTTAATTGGTTAATAGGACCTGAAACGTCACCTCCTAAATGAATTGCCGCTTCAGCATTCATTAATAAAACTTCAGCATATCTCAGTATCCTGATATTTTTACCAGTTTGCTCAAACTCTGTAAAAGCACTAGAGTAGGCTTTCTGATTATACATTTCATTGACAACTGATTCAGGAACATATCTCCCATCGTATAAAGTCTCACCTCTAAAAATTATAGTAGCATCTCTTCTAAGATCATTTTCCTCATAAGAATTTAGAAGGTCAGTACTAGGTACATTAAAACCCCAGCCCCAACCGCCTTCACCCCTTGCTCCTTGGGTCAAGCTATATTTATCTACCCCCACTGACGGAATTGCACCTTTTGCTTGAATTTCAAAAATTGATTCTTCGTTGTTTTCACCAATTTCTTTCCAAATATCTTCGTAATTTGATGTCAGACTATATTCACCTGATTCAATCACTTCATTTGTCAAAGCCAGGACATTATCCCATTTTTCTTGATACATACATACCTTAGCCAAAAGTGTTTTTGCTGCTCCCTTTGTGGCTCTTCCTAATTCAATATTTGGGTATTGATTCTTATTTGGTAGCGATTCTATCGCTTGAATCAAATCACCTTCAATAAATAAAAAAGTTTCATCAATTGTTGCTCTACTTAATAATTCTTCAAGCGGGGAATTGATGTCTGGTGTTTCTGTAATAAGTGGGAGTTCACCAAATGTTTGTAACAACCTAAAATATAATAAGGCTCGTAAAAATTTTGCTTCTCCTAAAAGTCTTGTTTTTAATTCATTATCCAAATCATCGAATGGTTGTATTCTGTTAATGGCTTGATTAGCTCTTTGTATGCCATTGAAATGACCTTCCCATAATTCAGCAACAGAAATAGATGTTGCATCATGGTTTAAGGCATCCAAAAGATGTTTATCTGAACCGGTATCTCCTTGATCACTTCCTTTATCAGCATCATCACTAGCAATACTTGTAATACCATTCCATGAAAATGAACTTACCTGCCAACTTAAAAAAATATTATAAATACCGTTTACCAGTTCAACAGCTTGTTCCTCAGTTATAGAGTTAGCAGTAATTTGATTAGCTTCTATTTCTAAAAACTCTTCAGAACAGGATATGGTAAATAAGTTTACTACTATAAATGTCCCAATTAATATTTTTAATTTACTATTATTTTTCTTCATAAGTAATTAATTAAAACGACATATTTATTCCTAGGTAAAATGAGCTAAGCGTAGGATATGCATCCAGCTCTACTCCGGCTAAACCCATTGGATCACCAGGAAGTTCAGGTGTGTATCCTGAAAATTTCTTGATTATTAATGGATTTTTTGCCGTAAAATACAGTCTAGTATTCTTAAATAATTTTGAATTTTCTCTTTCAAATGTGTATCCTATTGTAAAATTATTAATTCTAAAATAATCTCCAGACTCTAAAAAATAGTTTGAAGAAAGAGGTACATTATTAGATGCTATCGGAGTATTTGTACTTGGTCTACCACTTGTCCAACGATTATTAAAAACAAATTGCTCAATATTCTCATTACCAAATCTTTGTGCTTTTTTACCGTTATAAACTTTATTGCCAAAACTACCATAAGTTGCAATATTAATATCAAAGTTTTTATAAATAACTTTTATGTTAAAAGAGGATACTAAAGAAGGAATATATGTGCCAAAAAATCTTCTATCATTTTCATTTATCTCACCGTCATCATTTAGATCTTTATAAACAAATTCACCACGATCATCAATTCCTGCTATTTCATATAAATAGAAGCTTCCTAAAGGTTGTCCAATTGAAACTCTTTTGGTGTACTGACCATTATTAATATTTCCGCCTGTTTGATTGGTAAAAAATTGATTTGATATTTTACTTAGTTCATTTTTATTATAAGATAAATTTGTATTAATCGAATAAGATAGGTCATCATTTATTCTATCCTTCCAATCTAAGCTTAGCTCAACTCCCATATTTTTAATTTCACCAACATGTGATAGAAATGGGTCAAATCCAAATGTGTTGGGTAGTTGTAAGGGCAAAATAGCATTGCTGTTAATCCTTTCATAAAAATCTATTTCACCGTTAAGTTTAAAATCTAAAAGTGCGAATTCAATTCCAAAGTTAAATTCGTATGTTGATTCCCAAGACAAATCTTCTTGTACTGTAGCGGTTACCGTTCCACCCTGTTGGACATCCTGATTAGCTCCAAATGGATAGGAAAACCCTTGATTGTAACGAACAATATTTAAACTGGGGATCTGCGCATTACCTAATTTTCCATAACTAATTCTTGATTTGAGTATATCAAAACCACTTTCTTCCATAAAACTTTCTTTACTAAGGTACCAACCAGCACTTAATGCATAGAAATTACCATATCGATATTTTTCTTGAAAGAAATTTGAAGCATCTTTTCTAAATGAAAAATTAAAAAGATATTTTTTGTCAAAATCATAATTTAAACGAGATATATATGAGTACAGTTTTCTAGTTTCTGAGAAACCTCCTCCAGAACCTTCTGTACCATCGTTATTATTTCCTAAATTCAAATTAAAATTTAAATTTTCATCAGCAGGAACGTTTATTCTTGACCCGTAAAGGGTTTCATATTTGTTTTCTTCAGCCACTAAACCCAAAGTGACATCAATATTATGAGAATCATTAAATGTTTTCTTGTAAGTAAAATAATTATCGAAAAACCAACGATAATCATTACTATGAGCCACATATAAAACAGTTTCTGGAATTTGTTCAGCCTCTGGGTCTGTTGGTTGAAAATTATCAATTGTATTTCCAGGTTCTAATGAAAGATAGGTTGCAAGTCTGTTATCAAAATTATAAAAACGATTGTGGTTTGTTTCAACAGAAAAACGAGATGTAAAATTTAGATTATCTATAATTTCATAATCTATTTTAAACGAGCCTTGAAGTTTTAAAAAACGTTGTTTTTCATTTTGTAGATTAAGCTGTGCAACTGGATTACCTACATTATTAAAAGCAACAGAGGAACCGTATCTACCATTTTCATCTCTCACGGGAACAATTGGAGCTTGCTTATAAGCTGTTGTAAAAACACCAAAACTTTTGGGTTGTGAATTTGCGAGTTGAAAGCTAATATTATGTGAATATTTAATTTTTTCAGAAATTTTATAATCCAAATTACTTCTTAGCGTAGCCCTCTCTAATTCACTACCTTTTAAAATCCCTTCCTCCTGATTTAATCCAACACTAAAAAAAGTTTTTAAATTTTCATTACCACCTGCAGCTGATATATTATGGTTGCTTTGAAATGCTAACTGACTAATTTCTTTTATCCAATTAGTATTATATAACTGTTCTGATGGAAAAAAAGCACTTAAATCATTGTCATTGTTAGGATTTGAATCGTTAAGAAGATTGAATAGAATTGCCTCATTACTATATGTGACAAATGAGTTTGAGTTAGCCATAACAGGCCTATAACTGATATCTCTGATTCCGATGAAATTATCATATGATACTTTAATTTCTTCTTCTCCACCCTTTTTTGTGTTAACAATTATAACCCCGTTAGCTCCTCTATTTCCGTAAATGGCTAAAGAAGCAGCATCTTTCAAAACAGTGACAGTTTCTATATCTGCTGTATTTATATTATTAATATTGTTGGTCAAAATCCCATCAACAACATAAAGTGGCTCACGTCCAGCTTGTATTGTTCCGAGACCACGAATAATTACCTGTGAAGCAACTCCAGGAGCATCAGACGATATTATCTGAACACCTGCTGCCTTTCCTTGTAATGCTTGAGTTGCATTCAAAACAGGCTCATTGGTTAAATCGTCTCCTTTAACTAAACTAACAGAACTGGTTAATATTTCTTTTCTTTGATTTCCATAACCGATAACAACTACTTCGTCAAGTAACCTGATATCTTCCTTTAAAATAATATTATTCAGTTCATAATTATTTGACAATTGAAATTCTAAATTTTTGTATCCTGAATAACTAATTAATAATATGTCGTTATTTTTTGCCTCTATCACGAATTTGCCGTCAATATCTGACAGGGCAAAATTGGAATTGTTTTTTAATGTTATAGATGCGCCAAAAATAGGTGCATCATTTTCATCAATAACAGTGCCTGAATAAAAACTTTGTGCTGACGAATTTAAACTGAATGTAAAAAAAAGAAAAAAGATTACATATAATCTCCCACTCATCATATTTAGTTAGTTAGTTAATTAAATTTAGTTTTAAGACTAATCCTTTACAAAACGAACAGACATACCTTGGCTTATAAAATTACCACCATAGAGATGTGTGCTATCGCTTTCATTTCCAAGTGTATAAAAGTACGCATAATCATCAAAAGATGGGGTGCTAGTCCAGAAAACTGCGAGTGAACCTGCCTCTGAAAAAGATCCTGACTGAAAACCATATCTTGTCCCAGTAGGTTTGGCGTTAAAACCACTTGAATTATTTAAATATTGATCATTCCCTGGTACGCCAAATGTATCAGAGGTATTCCACCCATATTTTGAAGCTATAGCTTTGGGAAGGTTGTTTCCTGAACTACTACCGTCATAATTATATCCATTTGTTATAAGAAATGATTCTAGTTCTAACCATTCTTGGTCTGATGGAATATGCCATCCCAATGGAGCTAGTTCTTTGTTTGGAGTATTTGGATCAGTATCGTGTATTCCTGCTACAGCATACCAATTATAGAGAATTCCTTTTGTAGGGTCATTATTGTAATAACACCATGCACCGGTCACAAGATTAGCCCACTCTGCATCATCAGTTACTTGAGGAATCGGTGTGCCATCTCGGTAAGTGATTACTGCTGCATTTTGCACTGTCCATATTTGATCTCCATAGAGTAGATATCTATAAATATTACCATCTTGATCCATAACAGTTCCAGCATCTGATAGAGATAAGTACATAAGTACATCAATCTGGTCTTGTAAGTCAGATAACTTATTCATCAAAAAAACTAAGTTTACCGCATCTTGGGCTTCGGTTGGATAGTTAACATCTTTGATTTGATTATTTAAAGCACTTACTGTACCATTTAATAGGATGTCAGCATCTTCCCCTTGAGCAAAGCACAAAGCAGGGATCATTACGAATGATAGAATAATTTTTTTCATATTACTAAATATAAAAAAAAATATCCCCAAAAATAAATTATTATTCTTGAGGATATTATGTACTGAAGGCGGGACTTGAACCCGCACGGATATTACTATCCATTGGATTTTAAGTCCAACGTGTCTACCAATTCCACCACTTCAGCATTAAACTAATATTGTGGAGCGAAAGACGGGATTTGAACCCGCGACCCTCACCTTGGCAAGGTGATGCTCTACCCCTGAGCTACTTTCGCATTATTTTAAAGAACCTAGCACCATAAGTGCGGATGCAAATTTAAGATAAATTTTCAAATATGAAACTTAATTTGGTAAAATTGAAATTGCAAATCCTCCGGCAGCAACAGTAGATATTTTAATTTTACTTTTTGAGGATACTTCAATCTTTTCAATTTTATAAGATTGAGGATTTTTTGCATAATCTGCGTCCTTGGAATCTCTATAAATTGTAGCCGTGTATTTTCTGTTTTTATCTAAAAATTTAAAATCAACCAAAGCCTCTCTTTTATCATAACCATTTGAATTACCAACAAACCAATTATCAGTACCCTTTTCTTTTCTAGCAATTGTTACATATTCTCCTGGCTCAGCCTCCAAATAAACAGATTTATCCCAATCTAATGCCACATCCTTAATAAACTGAAATGCATCAGGAAAACGCATATAATTCTTTGGTAAATCAGCAGCCATTTGTAGTGGGCTATACATAACTACATATAATCCCAATTGGTTTGCTAAAGTAGTTGTAACAGAACCTGGTGCAAGAGTTTCGTTTAAATTTGGTGTAAAATCAGGCCTGTTTTTTCTTGGATCCATTTCAAAAATTCCAGGCGTATAATCCATTGGACCACCAATTAATCTTGTAAAAGGTAAAATAGTTGTATGATTTAGTTTTGATCCACGAAATTCAGCTCCTCTTGCTGATTCATTTCCTATATGATTAGGATATGTTCGACCAACTCCTGTAGGCCTTACAGCCTCATGAGCATTAACCATTATTTTATAATCAGCTGCCTTGTCGATAGCATAGATGTAGTGGTCTACCATATATTGTCCATAATGTCTTTCACCAGCAGGAATTATTCTACCTACATAACCACTTTTTACAGATTTATATCCGTATTTGTTCATAAGAGAATATGCTTCGTCCATGTGTCTTTCATAATTTCTTATAGCCCCTGAAGTTTCATGATGCATCATCAAACTGATTCCTTTTTCTTTTGCATAATTATTTAATTTTTCAATATCGAAATCAGGATATGGAGTCAAAAAATCAAACACATAATCTTTTTTCTTGTTGAACCAGTCTTCCCAGCCTATATTCCAACCCTCTACCAATAAAGCATCAAATCCGTGTTTTGAAGCAAAGTCTATATATCTCATCACTTTTTGATTATTAGCAGCATGTGAATCATTTGGCTCCAATTCATCATAATTTGTTTCATTAATCCTTACAGATTTGAGATCATTTGTGTACCACCATGTACTTTGACCTGTGATCATCTCCCACCATACCCCCATATATTTGGTAGGTTTTATCCATGATGTATCGTCGATCTTTGAAGGCTCATTTAAATTGTAAGTGATTCTACTTGCTAAAATATCTCGTGCATCATCGCTTGTGATTATCGTTCTCCAAGGTGTATTGTGTGGAGCATTCATGTAGGCCATATTCCCATAGGCATCAGGAGTTAAATGACTTTCAAAAGTCATATTTGAAGGATTAAACTCTAAATGCATCGCAGAATATTCTATCAATGCAGCCTCGTGTATATTAATATATAACCCTTCGTTTGATTTCATAATTAATGATGTCTGTACTCCCCAGTCTGAGAACCTATACATAGAAACATTCTCCTCTTTAAAGTCAATGGATTTTTGTTTTATTTCAGATAATTTGGAGGTAATATAATTATACTCTTGGGTATCATAATCTCCAGGTATCCAAATTGCTGTATGATCTCCAGCCATTGCAAACTCAGTTTTTTCGTCAATTACGATAAATGATCCTAGATTTTGCTGTAAAGGAAATTCGTATCTAAAGCCTAAAGAATCATCAAAAAGTCGAAATCTAATATTTACTTTTCTTTGAGAACCTTCTTGTTCTAACTCAACAAACATTTCATTATAATTATTTCTAATTTTACTTTCTTCCCCCCAAACTGGACTCCATATTTCATCCATGGAATCAAACGATATATTTACAACTTTAAAATCATTAACCATATCCAAGGTGTCAACTTTCATCCATTCAACATTATCCTTCAATATAAATCCTAATCCACTATTTAAAATCACAGGATTATTGTGATAAATTAAGTTGTAAGTTGCCCTTCCGTTTTCATCAATACTAAAATTTAAATCTAAATTATTATTGGGTGATTTTAAATTTTGAGAAGAGGTAAATAATGTGATTAAAAATATTATAGATGTAAATAGAAATTTGTTCATTATTTTTTCTTTTTAGGCTTGTTTTTAAATCTATAGTAAAAGTAAAAAACGTTATTTATTAATCTTTCTTTTAAGTTCATTTAATTTAAGCAGGGCCTCAATGGGAGTTAATTCATCTAAATTTAGTTCCTCTATCTCTTTTTTTAAATCATCCAATAAAGGATCACTAATATTAAAAAAATCTAATTGAGGGGAAATTTTATTAATCACTAATTCTTTAGATGATCTAGACAACTCTAATTGCTTTAGCATTTCATTAGCTTTATCCAAAACATTTTTTGGCATACCTGCCATTTTTGCTACATGAATTCCGAAACTATGCTCACTACTTCCTGGAACTAAATTTCGTAAAAATAATATTTGATTATTTTCTTCTTTTATTGAAACGTTAAAATTTTTGATTCGATCAAAAGATTCTTCCATTTGATTCAATTCATGATAGTGAGTAGCAAATAAGGTTTTTGGTTTTGATTTATGATCATGTAAATATTCCGTAATAGCCCATGCAATTGATATACCGTCGTAAGTACTAGTGCCTCTTCCAATTTCATCAAGTAAAATTAAACTGCGATCTGAGATGTTATTTAGAATAAGAGCTGTTTCATTCATTTCTACCATAAAAGTTGACTCACCCATGCTAATATTATCCGAAGCTCCAACACGAGTAAAAATTTTATCAATAATTCCCATTCTTAATTTTTCAGCAGGCACAAAACAACCGATTTGAGCAAGCAGACAGATTATTGCTGTTTGACGTAGAATAGCTGATTTACCAGACATGTTCGGCCCAGTGATCATAATAATTTGTTGATTTTTTGAATTAAGATGAATGCTATTAGGAATAAAAGGCTTGTCAATTGGTAATTGAGATTCAATGACGGGGTGTTTTCCATTAATTATCTCAATATCTAAGGAATCGTCAATTATTGGTTTTACATAATTTTTTGAAATTGCAAGAACAGAAAATGACAATAAGCAATCTAATTCTGCTATTAATTTAGAGTTGTTCTGTATAACACTAATAAATGATTGGCAAAAATCAAGTAACTGATCATAAAGCATCAATTCTAATTCCATTATTTTTTGTTCAGCTCCTAATATTTTAGACTCATATTCTTTTAATTCTTCGGTGATATATCTTTCAGCATTTACCAAGGTTTGTTTTCTAATCCAATCTTCAGGTACTTTTTCTCTATGAGTATTTCTAACCTCAATATAGTATCCAAATACATTATTTGAAGAAATTTTCAAAGAGGGAATATTAGTTGCTTCAGATTGCTCTTTGAGCATTTGATCAAGAAAATCTTTGTTATTTTTTGATAAGCTTCTTAACTCCATTAACTCCGTTGAAAATTCTGATGAAATTGAATTGCCCTTATTAATATTAACTGGAGGTGAATCAGAAAGCGTATTACTTATTTCATTAATTAATTTATCGCAATTTTGAATTGATTTTATAATCTCATTTAATTCTAAGCAATCTGTTTTTATTAATTCTTTACTTATTGGTTTTATGGTTTTTAGTGACTCGTTTAGATTAAATAGTTCTCTAGGACTTATCTTCTTTGTTGATATTTTTGAAACAAGTCGTTCGAGGTCACTTATGGAGTTTAAAACCTCAATTAAAAGTTCTCTGTCTTTATCACTATCAATAAAATGTTGAACAATATTGTGTCTTTGTAAAATCAACTTTTTTTCTGTTGATGGTAATGCCAACCATCTTTTTAACAGTCTACCTCCCATTGGTGAAATGGTTCTATCTATAACATCGATAAGTGATTTCCCTTCAATAGAATTGGGATAAAAAATTTCTAAATTTCTAACTGTAAATCTGTCTAGCCATACATGACCTTCTTTTGGTATTCTTTTAATACCCGTAATGTGATTTAATTTATGATGTTGAGTTTCACTTAAATAATGTAAAATTCCTGCCGTTGAAATAATACCATCATTTAAATCGTCAATTCCAAAACCTTTTAAGGATTTAGTTTCAAATTGTTTGAGAATTAATTCATTTGCGAAATCAGAATTGTATATCCACTGTTCTAAGAAAAACAGATTATATAATTCTCCGAAAATTTCCTTAAATTTTTTCTTATGCTGCTTAGATATTAAAATTTCACTGGGATTAAAATTAGCTAATAATTTTGCTATGTATTCTGAATCTCCTTGAGAAATTAAAAATTCTCCTGTTGAAATATCAAGAAGGGAAATACCAATATTATTACTAATAAAAACCGATGCTAAAAAATTATTTGATTTTGGATTCAATACCCCATCGACAGAGGCTAAACCAGGTGTTATCAACTCAGTAACTCCACGCTTAACAATTTTTTTTGTTTTTTTTGGATCTTCCAATTGATCACAAATAGCAACACGAAGACCTGCCTTCACCAGCTTTGGAAGATATAAATTTAGTGAGTGATGTGGGAAACCAGCAAGTTCTGTTTCACTTTGACTTCCTGCGCCTCTTTTGGTTAAAATAATATCTAATATTCTTGAAGCTTGAATTGCATCTTCTCCAAAAGTTTCATAAAAGTCTCCAACTCTAAATAGTAACATAGCATCAGGGTATTTTGCTTTTATTGCATTATACTGCTGCATCAAAGGAGTAATTTTTTTTGTGTCTTTTTTCAAAACGAAAAGTTAAATGCTATTTTTACCACTACATCGTTACTAAAGTAATTATTATTTAGTTGTTTAAAAAACAATTGTTTAAGTTGATTATATGAAAAAATTGAAAAATAGTGAACTAAACAGAATATCTGTAAGTGAGTTTAAAAACGCATCAAAATCTCCGATTATAATCATACTCGATAATATCAGAAGCGCACATAATGTTGGTAGTATATTTAGAACATGTGATGCATTTTTAATCAATGAGATTATATTATGTGGAATAACAGCCACTCCACCGAATAATGAAATCAGAAAAACAGCATTAGGCAGCACGGAATCTGTAGATTGGAAATATTTTGATAATATTGAAGAGGTGGTTTTAAATTTGAAAAAAGAAGGTTTTCAAATTATTTCTATTGAACAGGCTGATAAGTCGTTAAAACTAGAAAAATTTAGTCCTAAAAAGAATGAAAAATATGCTTTCATTTTTGGAAATGAGATTAAGGGAATTGATCAAAAGATAATCGATATTAGTGATGATATCATTGAAATTCCTCAATTTGGAACCAAGCATTCATTAAATGTTTCCGTTTCAGCTGGAATTGTTATATGGGATGTTTTTTCAAAAATATCATTTAGTCAATTTGATTAATAATTGATAAATAATCTAATCTATTTTTTACAAAATCTATCTCTGAAACATCAATAAATTTAACATTTAAATCAGGTCTTGATTTGAAAAATTCTGAATAACTTTTATTAATACTTATTAAATATTCATCAGAAATAGATGATTCATAATCTCTTCCTCTTTTTTTAATATTACCTTTTAAATTTTCTATAGTTTGATTTAGAAAAATAATTAAATCAGGCTTTACAATACTTTTATATAGAGAATAGAATAGTTTTCTGTATAAATTAAACTCATCCAAATTTAGATTTATTTTAGAGAAAATTAAAGATTTATGAATGTCATAATCACTAATTATATTTTTATTAAAAAAATTTAATTGAGATAAATCTTCGTTTGTTTGTTGATACCTGTCAGCTAAAAACGACATTTCCAATTTAAATGCAAAATCTAGAGGATTCTCATAAAATTTAGCTAAAAAAGGATTATCAATATATCTTTCTAACATCAACTTAGTGTTAAAGTCAGCTGATATTTGTTTGGACAAACTAGTTTTTCCTGAGCCTATATTTCCCTCAATCGCAATGTAATTGTAATTTCTAATAGACAGCAGATTTACTGGATTATTTAAAACCAAATCTTTTTTTTGAATCTTTTGACTTTGATCAAATGCTTCATAAATTTCCTTTAACGAAACCTTACTAACTGGATGAATCAAATTTGGATCAATCTCAATCAAAGGTTCCATTACAAATCTTCTATTACACATTTCTGGATGAGGTACTTTTAATTCTTCAGAATCAATAACTAAATCTTCAATTAAGAGAATGTCTATATCAATGATTCTTGAAATATATTTAGTTTCATCAGATCTATTACGGCCTAATGTTTTTTCAATTTCTAATAATTGCTGCATTACTGAATGTGGGCTTATATTAGAAAAAAAAGATGCACAAATATTATAGAAATCATCTCCATCAAATCCAATTGACTCAGACTCATATATGCATGAAATTTCTGTTAAAGAAGCAATCCTAGAATGGATCAAATCCAATGATGATTGAATATTTTCAAGCCTATCTCCAATATTGGAGCCAATTGAAACATGATATTTTTTATACAAATCCATAAGAAATAACAAATTAGTTAAAAGAAATTGATTTACTATATTTGGTTAAAGACAAAATTGTGAATTCAGAAAAAAAATTATTAGCCCAAAAACTTTATCTGATCCTAGCTTCGCTATTTATCACATCTTTAGTTGTTTCAAATTTAATATTTCAAAAATTTTTTTACTGGCATCCAATAAATTTTGAAATATTCGGCGAGAAACTTTTTTACTTGTCTGTTGGTATTTTGCCTTACCCTATAACCTTTTTAATCACTGACTTAATTAGTGAAATTTACGGAAAAAAGAAAGCCAATCAGGTTGTAACGGTTGGAATATTTGCTGCGGTTTTTTCAACTTTAATTATTTACGTTGCTGATGCAGTTCCTGCTATGGATAATTCACCAGTGGATGACATATTATTTAAAAAAGTATTTGGAAGTACTATTATTGCGGTACTTTCAAGTATGCTTAGTTACTTATTTGCACAGTACATAGATATACATATTTATCATTTTTGGAAAAATTTAACGAAGGGTAAAATGTTATGGCTAAGAAATAATTTTTCCACTTTTTTCTCTCAATTTGTTGATACTTTTACAATTATCTTTCTTCTTTGTTTAACCGATATTTTAGAATGGGATCAGTTTTTAGGATTACTTATTTCTGGCTTTATTTTCAAAGTATTTATAGCACTTGTAGATACTCCATTTTTATACTTAGGTGTATATATATTTAGGAAAAAATTTAATCTTAAAATTAACGAAGAGTTAGATATTGACTAAGATTTAATAGAAATATTAAATAAATGACCTTCATGAGCTCTAAAATTTAAAACATTGTTATTTTCAAAAATTAGGTATTGCCCTTTGATTCCTTTTAACCTTCCTGAAAACTCAACATCTTTGGTTATTTTAACCGACTTGGGTTTATCAGGGTATTTTAAAACGGGAAAATTAATTTTAACAACTTTACTATTATCGTTAAAATAATGTTCAAGATTACTCGGAATATATGTTTTTGCCTGTTCCTTAAAATTTAAAAGATTTACATTATCAATTTCGTTTTTTAGCATTTTTCTCCAATTTGTTTTATCACTCATATACTTCTTTAAAGCAACCTCAGCTGTACCAGCTAAAAATCTATTTGGGGTTTCAATAATTTCAATTGCCTCATGGGCTCCCTGATCAATCCACCTATATGGCACTTGTGATTTTCTGGTTATTCCAACTTTAACTGATCCGGTGTTTGAAAGATAAACTACGTGAGGTTGTAATTGAATTTTTTTTTCGTAATCTAAATCTCTATCAGGTATATTTAAATGTGCTTTACTTAACTCTGGTTTAATAATCCATTCTCCAGCAAGAGGGCTTTCAAAAAAACAGCTTTTACAAAAACCTTGTCTGAATATAGGTTGAGCTGAGGAACAGGAAAGGCAATTATATCCAAAACAATTAATTGATATTTCATGATCTAAAAATTGATTTAAATGAATATAGCTATTCTCAAATTCGACAAAATAATTTATTGTCGAATTAAATTCTGTAGTCATTTTTTTTACAACGCCTTTAAAATGCATAAAATTTATTAAATTAAAGGGTCTTAAAATACAAAAAAAACGTGCCAATACCCATAATAAATTCAATTGCTTCCTGGTTCTTAAAAAAGAGAATGCATCAAATTGAATTATTTGAAAAATATCCAGCTGAGGTTCAAAATGATGTTTTATTAAATTTAGTTGACAAAGCAAAAAATACAATTATTGGAAGAGATTTTGGATTCTCATCAATAAAAAGTTATGAGGACTTTTCAAAAAAAGTTCCCGTATTTAGCTATGAAAACTTTTCAAATAAAATTGAATTAGCAAGAAAGGGTGAGAACAATATATTTTGGCCAACTAAAATTAAATGGTTTGCCAAATCAAGTGGGACAACAAATTCAAAAAGCAAATTTATTCCAGTTAGTGATGAGTCCTTGGAGGATTGCCATTATGCGGCAGGGAAAGATTTACTTTGTATGTACTTAAATAATAATTCTGATTCTCAGCTTTTTACAGGAAAAAGCTTAAGGCTTGGAGGAAGCAAAACCCCTTATGAAAAAAATGGAACTTTTTATGGTGATCTTTCAGCAATACTAATTGATAATATGCCTTTTTGGGCTGAATTTAGTAGTACTCCCAGTAATAAAACATCATTAATGGATGATTGGAATTATAAAATTGAAGCCATTATAAATGAAACAATCAATGAGAATGTTACCAGTCTTGCTGGAGTTCCATCTTGGATGCTGGTACTACTAAATAAGATTATTGAAAGAAGTGATAAAAAATATATTTCAGAAATATGGCCAAATTTAGAGGTGTATTTTCACGGAGGTGTAAGTTTTAAACCATACCTAAATCAATACAATAATATTTTAAATAATAATTCGATGCATTATTATGAAATTTATAATGCCTCTGAAGGTTTTTTTGCTATTCAGCACGAGAACAATTCTAATGAATTATTATTAATGCTAGATTACGGGATTTTTTATGAGTTTATAGACATGAAATGTTTTGAAACCAAAGAAGAGAAAATCATTCCTCTTTGTGAAGTTGAGAAAAATAAAAATTATTCAATATTAATTACAACCAATGCTGGTTTGTGGAGATATAAAATTGGTGATACAGTCAAGTTTACCTCTTTATCTCCATATAAAATTATAATCACTGGTAGGACTAAACATTTCATAAATGTTTTTGGAGAAGAGGTAATTATAGAAAATACAGATAATGTAATAAATAGATTGTCTTCAAAATATAATTTGAAGATAGTAGACTATACCGTTGCGCCAATTTTCATGGAAAGTAATAAAAAAGGAGCACACGAATGGTTTATAGAGTTTAATGAAGAACCAAATAAAAATATTAAAATAGAGGAAATTATTGACAAGGAACTCAAAAAAGAAAATTCAGACTATGAAGCCAAAAGATATAATGACTTTACCCTTGAAAAACCGAAAGTTATAAAAGGCTCGAAAGGAGTATTTATGAAATGGTTAGAAATAAATAATAAGCTTGGTGGGCAAAATAAAATCCCAAGACTATCAAATAACAGAAAGTTTATTGAAAAACTTATTGAATTAAACAATTAGGACGCTGCCTTTAACTTTTCCAAGCTAATTCTTGAGAGCTGATCTTGTGCATATTTTTTTGTAACGACAAGTTTCTTTATTTCACTACCAGGTAAATTAAACATTGCATCATTTAAGATTTCTTCACATAATGATCTTAATCCTCTGGCACCTAAATTATAATCAATCGCTTTATCAACTATATAATTTAAAGCACTTTTATTAATCTCTAATGAAATGTTATCCATTTCAAATAATTTTACATACTGTTTAATAAGAGCATTTTTCGGTTCTGTTAAAATACGTAAGAGTGCACTTTTATTTAAAGGATTCATATAGGTTACAACAGGAAGTCTTCCAATAATTTCAGGTATTAATCCAAATTCTTTAAGATCTTTAGGGTTTATATATTTTAGTATGTTGTCATCTGAAATCTGATCTTTTCCAATACTTTTATAACCAATAACATTTAAATTTAATCTTCTTGAAATATGTCTTTCAATTCCATCAAAAGCACCACCAGCTATGAATAATATTTTTTCTGTGTTTATTTCGATAAATTTTTGATCTGGATGTTTTCTTCCACCTTTTGGAGGAACATTAACGATTGTTCCTTCTAATAACTTAAGTAGTGCTTGCTGGACTCCTTCACCAGAAACATCTCTAGTTATGGATGGGTTATCACTTTTTCTAGCAATTTTATCAATTTCATCAATAAAAACAATCCCCCTTTCGGCTTTTTCAATGTCATAATTAGCCGATTGTAATAATTTTGTTAGTATTCCTTCAACATCTTCCCCAACATAACCTGCCTCAGTGAGTACTGTGGCATCAACTATTGCCAAAGGTACATCGAGCATTTTAGCTATAGTTTTGGCAATTAATGTTTTTCCGGTACCTGTTTTACCAACCATTATGATGTTACTTTTTTCAATTTCAACATCATTTGATGTTTGCTGATTAATTCTTTTGTAGTGGTTATAAACAGAAACAGAAATAACTTTTTTTGTAAAATCTTGACCAACTATGTAATCATCTAGAAAAAGTTTAATTTGTTGTGGTTTTAAAGTTTGTAAATCAGACTTTTCCTCTGATTTTTGTTGAGATTTATTTTCTTGGATTATTATTCCGTTTGCTTGTTCAATACATACATCACAAATGTGGGCATCAATACCAGCAATTAAGAGGCTTGTCTGGTCTTTTTTCTTACCACAAAAAGAACAATTTAAATCTGACTTAGACATTTCAAATTAGTTTTTTGTAAGAATCTCGTCAATCATTCCGTATTCAAGAGCTTTGTCAGCTTTCATCCAATAATCTCTATCACTATCTTCATAAACCTTTTCGTAATCTTGCCCCGTGTGCTTACTGATAATTTTATACAGTTCTTCTTTGAGAGTTAAAATTTCACGAGTTGTAATTTCAATATCACTAGCTTGACCCTGGGCTCCACCCAATGGTTGATGAATCATAACTCTAGAATGAGTAAGTCCGCTTCTTTTACCTTTTTCACCAGCACATAACAAAACAGCTCCCATAGAGGCTGCCATTCCTGTACATATGGTAGCCACATCAGGTTTAATAAGCTGCATGGTGTCATATATTCCTAAACCAGCATATACACTACCTCCTGGTGAATTTATGTAAATCTGAATATCCTTTGAAGAATCTGTACTTTCAAGAAATAATAGTTGAGCTTGAATTATGTTTGCAACCTGATCGTTTATTGCAGTACCCATAAAAATTATTCTATCCATCATCAATCTTGAAAAAACATCAAAAATTGCAATATTCATTTGTCTTTCTTCAATAATATTAGGGGTAAGCCCCGAAGGATACATACTACTTACAATATCATTAAAATAAGTACTGCTAATTCCTTGATCTTTAATGGCGAATTTTTTAAACTCTTTTCCAAAGTCCATATTGTGATATTAAATTTATTTATTATAAATATAAGAATTAATTATGATGGGTATACTTCCTTTATATACTCATCATATGAGACTTTTTTGAGTTTGTAATTAAAGTTTTGTTTAAAAAACTCAAGAATTCTATTACTTGTCAATTGCTCGGTTAATCTTTTGATTTCATCCTTATTGCTCATAACCCTTGCAACAATACCTTCAAGTTCTTTTTCGTCTGGTACTGCCTGACCATATTGCAACATCTGATTTTTAATCAATTCAGTGGTAAAAGCCTTTAAATCTTCGAAATTAACCTGTAATTTATTATCAATTATAATTTTACTTTCAATAAGCTGGTATTTCATGCCCTTTTCTGATTTGTCATATTCAGCCTGGGCTTCTCCTTGGGTAATCTTTTTTTCGGAGCTTAATTGCATCCATTTAACTAAAAATTCAGAAGGCAAGTTGATTTTTGTTGATTCGATTAAATATTCTATGGAATCATTCATTAATTTTTGATCCGTTTGGTTTTCAAATTGTTTTATAAAATCATTAGAAAGCTTGCTTTTTAGTTCTGTTACATTCTTTACAGAATCTTTACCGTAAACTTTATCAAATAATTCTTGGTCTAAATCTGCAGGTTCTCTCTCGTTTATTTCCTTGAAAATTATTGTAATATCAGATTTAATTTCTTTGGCTTTGTCAAGCTCAATTTTCAAGTTTCTGGACAGTTCATAATCCTCCTTGAAAATTTTATATGATTTCTCAGAAACTTCGTCATTAACTTTTAACCCAACTATCTTTTTTAGAAAAGCAGGCTTTAACGAGTCTGTTTTAAACATACTTGAGTTATTAATCTCGTCAACTTCAGAGATAAAATTGGCGGTAATTTCGAAACCTTTTTCAATTTTTGATTTTGAAATTAATTTACCGTATTGTTCCTGAATGTTTTTTATCTGATTATTTACCGATTTTTTATCGGCTTTTATTTCGTATCTAACTATCGGTTTTTTAGGCTTAAAGTTTAATTTAAATTCGGGAGTATAACCAATCTCAAAATCAAAATTAATTGTTTCTAAATCCCAATCAATGGTTTCATGTGATGGAATTGGTCCACCTAAAATATCTAACTTTTCTTCTTGAATATATTTTTTCAGCTTAGAGTCTAAGAGCTTTTTGATTTCATCAACTTTTACTGCATTTCCGTATTGTTTCTTTACCAGACCCATTGGAATGTGTCCTTTTCTAAATCCAGGAATTTTTGCTGTTTTTGTATACCTTTTTAATACATCATTTACCTTAGATTCATAATCAGTTTTTTCAACAACTACACTAATTTTACCGCTAAGCTTATTTTTTTTTGATATAGATATTTTCATTTTTTTAAATAAAATTAGTCTGCGAAAGTACTGTTTTTTTTACAGGACTCAAAGATATTACTTGGTTATTGGTTAGAGAAGTGATATAAAATTATTTAAAAATTCTTCACTGTTATCAGCATGAAGCCAATGACCTGAATTTGATATTGAAATTAGTTTTGAATTCGGAAAAAGATTTAATATTGATTTATAATCGACATCCTTAATGTAATCAGAATTTTCACCCTTAAAAAAATATGTTGGTTTTTTAAATTGATCGCTGTAGGTTATTTCCTTGCCTATCTCATCAATATTCAAGTGAAGAGATTTTAAATTAAATCTAAATTCCAAGACATTAGGCTCTTTCCAAAATAAGTTTTTCATTAAAAAATTTCTTAATGAAACGTCTTTTATTGTTTTTGACAACTCTAAATCAATATTGATTCTTTTATTGATTTTTTTTAAATCTATTCTGAGCAATGCATCTAAAATATAATCATGATGTCTTTCATAAAATCTCGGGCTGGTATCAATAACAAATAATTTTGATAAAAGATTAGGGTGTTTCAAAGCAAAATTCATTACTGTTTTTCCGCCCATTGAATGTCCCATAATAATTGGCTGATATATATTGTGATGACTAATATATTGCAATAAATCTTCGCGCATCAACTCGTAGTTAAATTCGCTAGAATGAAAACTTCTACCATGATTTCTTTGATCAATTAAATGAACTTTGTAGTTATTTTCTACGATTTTTTTAGCTATGGAAATCCAATTATCTCCGCTTCCTAAAAATCCATGTAGTATTAAAATTTCATTTGCTGAAGATCCTAGTATTTTAGAGTGAAGAAGCATAAACTAAGAAAGATGTTTAAGATATCTTTTAATCGTATTTTCTAGTCCTAAAAATAAACTTTCAGTAATAAGAGAATGTCCAATAGAGACTTCTGCCAAATCTGAAATATTTTCTTTAAAAAATTTAATATTTTTCAAAGATAAATCGTGACCCGCATTTATTCCAATACCAGATTTTGAAATCTCAGAGGCACAAATAGCATATGAATTTATAATACTTAAATTATTTTCTGAAAATTCTTTTGCAAATTGCTCTGTATATAATTCAATTCTATCGGGATTAATTTCACAGACTGAGTCAATATATTTTGTGTCAGGATCTAAAAAAATTGAAGTTCTAATGTTTTTAGACTTAAATTCATTTACGATTTCTTTCAACATATTTTTATTATTGATTGTGTCCCAGCCAGAATTTGAAGTTATAGCATCAATTGCATCAGGGACCAAAGTAACCTGAGTAGGCTTTATTTCATTAACCAATTGTATGAATTTTTCAATGGGGTTTCCCTCAATATTAAACTCAGTGTAAATAACTTCTTTTAATGCAACTGCATCAGCGTATTTAATGTGTCTTTCGTCAGGCCTTGGATGAATTGTAATACCGTCTGCTCCAAAATCTTGTATTTTTTTAGCAAATTTTAAAATGTCAGGGTAATTTCCCCCTCTTGAATTTCTTAAAGTAGCTATTTTATTGATATTAACACTTAGCTTAGTCATATGGATTTTTTAAGTCTGATATATTCTGCAAAACTAATTTAATTTTACTTAATTTTGAACATATTTAACAAGAGTTCTATAAGATTTAAATTTTGAAAATTGCCCTGTTTACAAATCCTGATGTAATTGAAAATAATGATAATATATTTTCAGTAATCAAATCATTAATAAAAAACAAAATAGAATTTGAAATTGATATCAATTCAAAAATTTCTAAATCAGCTTTACAAAGTTCAAATATTGAAGAGGATAATATTAAAAATTTTGTTGAATTAAATGATTCCTACGATTTTGCTATTTCTGTTGGTGGCGATGGTACAATTTTAAATTCAGTAGAAAAAATTGGTGAATTATCTATACCCATAATTGGTCTAAATACCGGAAGACTGGGATTCTTAGCAAACTCGTCACTAAAAAATATTGAGATGGTTATTAATAAGCTGAAAAATAACGACTTTAATATTTCAAAAAGATCCATTATTGAGGTCCTTTTTAATGGTGAAAAAAAATATGCTTTAAACGAGATCACAGTTTCAAGAAAAAATACAACTTCATTAATTACAATTGAAGCAAAACTTAATAACCAATACCTAAATACTTATTGGGCTGATGGGCTAATTGTTTCAACCCCAACAGGATCAACTGGTTATTCACTAAGTTGTGGTGGGCCAATAATTATTCCTGAAAGTAAAAACTTTGTTTTAACCCCTATTGCACCTCACAATTTAAATGCAAGACCCTTAGTAATTTCTGATGATAAAAAAGTTGACATTTCTGTAAATGGACGAGAAAATGAATATTTAATTTCAGTTGATTCAAACATATATTCTGTTCCGATCGAGCTAAATATTATTGTACAAAAGGCTTCACGATTTTTAAAAATGGTAGAATTTAATGAAGACAGCTATTTGAAAGTTCTTAGAGAAAAACTCTTATGGGGAAAAGACAAAAGAACAAAGCAATAAAATTCTTGCTTTTATGTTTTATTTAAAACCGTAAAGTGGATTTATTTAAAAAAATAACAATTATAACAGCCCTATTGGTATCTAATATAACAATGGCTCAGATATATGAGGTTGGTTATATTACTGGTAAATCTAATTTTATAGGGGATGTAGGGGGAACAACTTTTATAAACCCCATTTACAATCAAATCGGGGATGACTGGATAAATGGAATTAGTCTTAAGTGGAATAGGAGCCCTAGACATTCTTATAAAATGACGATAATAAATACAAATCTTGGCGCAAATGATTTAAATTCAAAAGACCCCAGAAGAATTGAAAGAGGTTATAACTTTAAAACTCCGTTAACAGAAATATCATTAGGTCTTGAATTTAATATGTTAGAGTTTAATCTTCACGAATATTCAAACTTATTTACACCTTATTTTTACACTGGAGTCATTCATTCAAAATATGACAAACAAATACTTCAAGATGCTAATATTATTAGAATTTCAAAGAAAAATACTACACTTGGAATTCCTTTAGTTGTGGGTATAAAATATAGATTTTTTGAAAATTTTATAATTTCCTTTGAAGCAGGTGCAAGATATACTTTTACTGATGATATTGACGGAAATATAATATCTACAGACGAAATAGACTATAATTTTGGAAATATTAATAATAATGACTGGTATATGTTTTCTATAATGAATCTTTCATATACCTTTGGGAGAAAACCATGTTATTGTAACATAAAATGAGTTTGTTAGAGATCGATAAAGAAAATTTGCCCAGACATGTAGCTGTAATAATGGACGGTAACGGAAGATGGGCTAAAAAAAAGGGTCAGAGACGTGAATATGGCCACCGAGAAGGAAGAAAAGCGGTAAAGAGAATCGTTGAGTCATGTGTTGAACTAAAAATAAAAAATCTTACACTCTATGCTTTTTCGACCGAAAACTGGAATAGACCTAAGTTAGAGATTGACTTTCTGATGCAGTTATTATTGCTTTCCCTAAAAGATGAGTTAAAAAACTTGAATAAAAACAATATAAAGTTTGAAACTATTGGTAATCTTGATAGACTTCCAAAAAAAATCAGTAATTATCTACTGAAGGTAAAAGAAGAAACTAAAAATAATTCAGCACTTACCTTGACCCTAGCTCTGAGTTATGGAAGCAGAAGTGAAATAGTTAATGTAGTCAGGGAAATTTCAGATAAAGTTAAAAATAATATAATTTCTTTAAAAAAAATTGACGAATCCGTA